>NZ_JCANWX010000006.1:0-453949 GCF_059553375.1 Williamsia sp. z71 | reverse complement strand
AGCGGTAGGGAAACGCCCGGTCCCATTCCGAACCCGGAAGCTAAGCCTACCAGCGCCGATGGTACTGCACCCTAATCAGTGTGGGAGAGTAGGACACCGCCGAACACAATTTGCGAATACCCTGTATCCGATTCCAGCAATGGACTCGAATACAGGGTATTTTGCTATCGCGGCGTACGATTTCGGGTACTCGTAACGTCAGAGTGCGGCGGCAGCCTTGCCCGCTCGCGAAGAGCGCGGAGGTGCGTATGCCAGACGAGAAGATCTACACCACAACGGACGCCGGAGCCCCGGTTGGAAGCGACGAGCACTCGTTGACCGTCGGAGCCGGCGGCCCGATCGTTCTGCACGATCATTACCTCATCGAGCAGATGGCCCAGTTCAACCGCGAGCGGATTCCGGAGCGGCAGCCACACGCCAAAGGCAGTGGTGCATTCGGCGTCTTCGAGGTCACCGCCGACGTGTCGGCCTACACGTGTGCCGCGGTGTTCCAGCCGGGTGCCGCCACCGAGATGGCTGCGCGATTCTCGACCGTCGCAGGGGAGCGCGGAAGCCCCGACACATGGCGGGATCCCCGTGGCTTCGCCCTGAAGTTCTACACCGACGAGGGCGTCTACGACATGGTCGGAAACAACACCCCGGTGTTCTTCGTCAAGGATCCGATGAAGTTCCAGCACTTCATCCGTTCTCAGAAGCGACGGGCCGACAACAACCTCCGCGACCACGACATGCAGTGGGACTTTTGGACACTGTCCCCGGAATCCGCGCACCAGGTGACGTGGCTGATGGGTGATCGGGGTATCCCTCGGACCTGGCGCCACATGAACGGCTACAGCTCTCATGCGTACCTGTGGGTCAATGCGGAGGGCGTGAAGCACTGGGTGAAGTATCACTTCATCACCGACCAGGGCCATGAGTTCTTCACCCAGGATGAAGCCGACCAGATGGCATCCATCGACACCGACTATCACACGCGAGACCTGTTCGAGCACATCGACTCCGGGGAGTTCCCGTCCTGGACCCTGAAGGTTCAGTTGATGCCTTTCGACGACGCGGTGGCCTACCGTTTCAACCCATTCGACCTGACCAAGGTGTGGCCGCACGGTGACTATCCCTTGCAAGAAGTCGGGCGGATGACGCTGAACCGGAATCCGACCGATCACCACACGGAGATCGAGCAGTTGGCATTCGAGCCGAACAACCTGGTTCCGGGCATCGGCCTGAGCCCGGACCGGATGCTGCTGGCCCGTGGATTCTCCTATGCCGACGCGCATCGGTACCGCATCGGTGCCAACTACAAGCAGATCCCGGTGAACGCGTCGAAGTATCCGGTGCATTCGTACTCCAAAGATGGTGCGATGCGCGTGAGCAAAGTCAGCGATCCCGTATACGCGCCGAACTCGAAGGGTGGTCCGGCCGCGGCAACAGGCTTCCAGGTGGATCCGGGGTGGGCCGCGAACGGTGAGATCGTCCGGTCCGCCTACGTCGACCATCCGGAGGACGACGACTTCGGCCAGGCAGGCACGATGGTCCGTGAGGTGCTCAATGATGCCGAACGCGGGCGGTTGACCGACAACATCGTCGGTCATCTCCTGAACGGGGTCAGCGAGCCGGTGCTGGCGCGCGCCTTCGAGTACTGGAGTCGGGTCGATCCTGATCTGGGCAACGCGGTGGAGGCCGGGGTTCGGGCCAAGGCCGCCGAACTCGACCCCAAGGCAGCGGAGCAGAGTAATCCGGCGCGTGCCGGCGCGCAGCAGAAGGCGTAGGGAGTGGACAGGCCAGGTGACCAGGTTCGAACAGGCAGGCCGGACGACATTGTCGTCGTTGTGCCCGCGCACAACGAAATGGCAGTTCTGCCCGAGTGTTTGAGTTCGATTGCCGCAGCCGCCGAGCAGGTTGATGTTCCGGTCCGAGTGGTCGTCGTACTCGACGATTGCTCGGACGGGACCGCCGGGTGCATCCCGCCCGGTGTCGGAGCCATCGAGGTGACGGGACGATCCGTCGGCCAGGCACGTAAGGCCGGGTTCGACCACGGTTCCTGGAACGACAACACCTGGTTCGCGACCACGGACGCCGATTCTGTGGTTCCACCAAACTGGCTGAGCGAGCAGGTGGCGGCAGCTGGCGAGGGCTGGGAGGCTTTCGTCGGCACCATTGCCGCCCGCGATTGGAATGGCTGGCCCCCGGAGGTCGCCGAGAGATTCCATTCCGAGTATCAGCCTTTTGACGGCCACCGCCATGTGCACGGGGCGAATCTGGGGATGTGGGCGCCGGTGTATTTCGATGTCGGCGGCTTTGCACTGGTCGCCCACGACGAGGACGTAGATCTGATTGCCCGGCTGCGACTTGCTCAGGTGCCGATTTGCTGGAGTGGGCGTGCGCCCGTACTGACGTCGACGCGACGTGAGGGTCGGGCGTCCGGTGGCTTCGCCGACTATTTGGTGGACCTCGGCCGGGCCGGGGAGGCTTCGTGAGTACCACTGCGATCCAGCGAGCGTCGGAGATCGTCTCGGAGCCGGGGTTCGACCTCCCGTTGCCGGGAAAAGGCGACACCCGCGAACGGTTCCGCGCGCTGGCGGCCTTCACCCGTGGCGATATCGCCACCGGGCGCATGGTCGAGGCACATGGTGATGCGGTGGCCATCCTGCATGAGCTCGGTGCCCCCGGCGTGGGGCCGGGTGAACTGTGGGGTGTGTGGGCCGCCGAACCCGCAGCGCCGGTGATGACTGCGGTGCTCGAGTCGGAAGCCTGGACGCTGTGCGGAACCAAGGTCTGGTGTTCGGGTGCCGAGGGGTGCACCCATGCGCTGGTGACGGCCCGAGCCGATGGATATCGGCGGTTGTTCGCGGTGGATCTGCGTTCGGACGGCGTGCATCCGGCGGCGAGTGATTGGCACAATCCGGGTATGGCCGAAACCGGCACTGCTTCAGTGGAATTCGATCGTGTTCCGGCCCGGCCCATCGGTGAACCGGGCGACTACCTCGACCGGGCCGGCTTCTGGCACGGCGGCGTGGGGGTTGCCGCCTGCTGGTTCGGTGGTGCGATGAAGGTGGCGCAACCCCTGTACGAGAAGGCGAAGTCCGCCGGCGACGACATCACCCTGATGCATCTGGGCGCGGTCGACGCACTCCTGGCCACCGGCTGGGCGCAGCTGAGTCAGGCGGCAGCGGAGATCGACGACCAACCCGACGATCTGGCCGGCGCGCGCCGTCGCGCCTTCGGAGTGCGGTGGTCGATCGAGCAGATCGCGACGGGGGTGCTCGACCGTGTGGCTCGCGCACTCGGCCCGGGCCCGCTCGTCGCAGATGAAGACCATGCTCAGGCGGTGGCCGATCTGAGCGTCTACCTCCGGCAGTCGCACGCAGACCGGGATCTGGTGGAACTCGGCAAGCTGGCTGCGGGGACCGCGTCATGACGTCATCCGAGCGATTCAGCGCTGTACCGGTCAGTGCGCAGGGGACCACCGAGGCGCAATGGCAGCCCTGGTTGTCCGGGCATGATTGGCCTCCGTTCGAACCTCGGGTCGACCGATTGATCGTGCTTGCCGCGCACCCGGACGACGAGATCCTCGGTGCCGGCGGCATGATGATCGCTGCGGCCGCTGCGGGCATCGAGGTGGTGCCCGTCTGCTTCTCCGACGGATCGGGGTCTCATCCCGGCTCACCGACCCTGTCGCCCGAAGAACTCGGTGCCCGCAGGCGCGATGAGCTGGACGTCGCGACGAAAGTGTTGGGCCTCGATGCATCTCGGTGGTCCGGCCTGACCGATGGGAAGCTCGGCCACGAGCACGCCGCGATGACCGCGATCCTCGACGGCGTCTGTGACGAGTCACCTGATGAGTCCACGGGCCTTCTCGCGGTGTGGGAAGACGATGGCCATCCCGACCATCAGGCGGTCGGTCGGTGTGCTCGAGAAGTCGCTGTTCGCCGGGGTCTGGCCCTGTGGCAGTATCCGATCTGGATGTGGCACTGGGCAACTCCCGGCGATCCGCAGGTCCCGTGGGACCGGCTCCGAAGCCATCGGCTCTCGACGACGGCGCGCGCCACAAAGCGTGCCGCGATCGCGGCATTCGAGACCCAGATCAACCCGCTGTCACCGGATCCGGCGGACCAGCCGGTTCTCCCGCCACACGTCCTCGAGCGATTGACGCGCACACATGAGTACGTATTCGCCTGAGAGGGTACCGCTTTGGACACCAAGTACTTTGACGCAATGTATCGCGCCAGCGATGACCCCTGGGGCTTCAACACCCGCTGGTACGAGGAACGCAAGTACCGGCTGACGTTGGCGTCGCTGCCGCGCCGGCGTTACCGCAATGCCTTCGAAGCGGGCTGCTCGATCGGTGTGTTCACCGAACTCCTCGCCGAGCGGTGTGACGAGTTGCTGGCTGTCGACCTCAGCGAGCGGGCGACCGCGATCGCCGCAGAGCGGTTGGCCCCGGTGGCCGACCGGGTGCAGGTGCAGACCCGCGACTTCATCGAGGACTGGCCGGATGGCAGGTTCGACCTGATCGTCCTCAGCGAGGTGCTCTATTACCTGGAGCCGGGGCAGTTCGAGGCGGTCCTTCGCCGATCACGGGAAGCGCTCACCGACGACGGCGACCTGGTGGCCGTGCACTGGCGACGGAAGGTCGAGGAGTACCCGGTCAGCGGCGAGGTTGTCCACGATCGACTGACTCAGACCGACCTGTCGCATGTTGCGGGCTACCGCGATCGCGACTTTCTACTCGATGTCTATCGCACGACACCGGGGCAGTCGGTCGCCGAGCTGGAGGGCCTTGTTTGAGCCCCGGTTCAGCGATCTTCAGGACCCGCCTCGACCACACTCGTGGCCACATCGACGAGCTTGACGTTCGAATCCTGCGACAGTTTCGCCAGCAGCCGGAAGGCAGCGGTCGAATCGAGACGATAGCGCTCCATGATCATGCCCTTGGCCTGGCCGATCAGGTCCCGGCTGTTCAGTGCCGTGCGTAGTTGTTCTTTTTCGCGCACGGTCGAGAAGGCGATCGCGGCGTGCGCGGCGAAGAGCTGACCGATCGAGCGTGCTTCTTCGTCAAAGGTGGCCACCGAAGTGCTGTGCAGGTTGAGGGCGCCGAAGTTGTCGCCGTCGACGTACAGGCAGAAGCAAGCCATCGAGGCAATGCCGAGCTGGTCCGCGGCGGTGGCGAATTGCGGCCACCGACTCTCGGTACGCATGTCATCGATCCACACGGTTTCTTCGCCGACGGCAGACCTGATGCAGGGGCCTTCGCGGAGCTGCTGCTGCAGTGCATCTGAGTGCCCGGCCAGATCGCCGATGTACACGGGCGTCTCGACCTGGGAGTTCGCGGTGACCACTGTGACACTTGCGTATTCGGTCCCCGGGATCGTGTCGACCGCGGCTTTCGATATCGCCCGCAGAATGGTTTCGATATCGTTGCTCTCCGAGCGTAGTTCACGCGCCACCTCGGCCATTCGACTCGTCAACGCCAACTGTGAACACTCCATTTGCCCTGCTCCCTCTCGTGCTTTGGACACTATAGATACCTCTTACTCCGGATACGTGGTACTTCGAGGAGATCAGAGGGGGTTGGGGGCAGACATCGCAGCGACGGCGGCCTCGATCGTGGGATAAATGGTCAACGTCTGGTCCAGGCCGACCAAACGCAGTGGGCGCGCGGTCGATGGGCCGTCTGCGACGACCCCCAACGAACCGAAGGGTGCGATCGCCTCGTGGGCGTTGACCAGCACAGACATGCCGGCCGAGGACAAGAACTCCGCAGCGGTCAGGTCGATGATCAGCCCCCTGGGCTGACCGGTCAGTATCTTGCCCACCGCTTCTGCCAGTTCGGGTGCGGTCAGGATGTCCATGCTGCCGGTGACGGCCAGCACGGCCAGCTCACCGTGATGGACGGTGACCACAGATACAGCAGCACTACCAGAAGTGGTGGCGCCGGAATCGACGAATTCCGGGTTCTCGGGGTGCACGGCAGCCAGTCCTTTCGACCTCAATCACAAAGAGCCCGATCGTGGCCAAGTTCTGGCGATCGAAACTCGCGGCTGCTGTCTCGACCGGCTTTCCCATTTTGCCACACCACGGTGCTGCCGATACCCACGGCATCAACCCGTTCGTGCACCTCGCCGGTGCAGCAAGTGTTGGGCCGGTACGAGGCGGGCTTGGGTCTGGCTCCGAGTGTCGTGGATTACCTGATGTTTCAGTCCGAAATGTCTGGGTAACCCGACTCCGCGGGTTACGGCACACCAGTGCTGAAACAGTCAATGCCCCCGCGGTGGGAAGTAGGGCCCTGGTCCTGCGGCCTGCCGCTCAGTCGTCTGGAGTTCAATTGATCATCATCGGAGCCATCCTCCTCATCCTCGGTCTAATTTTTGGTATCCAGATCCTGTCGGTGGTCGGAGGGATCTTGGTGGTTGTCGGCGCAGTTCTATGGGTTCTCGGTGCCACCGGGCGCAAGGTCGGAGGCCGAGCCCACTATTACTGACGGTTACCGACGGTCGTAAGCAGCTCGAGGCCGTTGCGGCCCTGACGTTCTGTACTGCCGGTCGTGGTGTCACCGGACTGGGTCGCATGACCCACTTTTTCCGCGTGGTCGGGTTACGATTCCGGCCATGCTCACCCACGATGTGAACAGTGCAGGTCAACGGCCACTCGCGGCTGGCTCGATGACAAGGCGGCAGCTCTTCGGAGCTGCCGCCTTGTCGGCTGTGGGCATCTCTGTCGGCGGAAGTCTGTTCGGTGCCGGGGCGGCGTCCGCCGGGGGCAGTCCCGGTTCGCAGACCTATGACGTGGTGGTGGTCGGCGGCGGCTTGTCCGGGTTGGCGGCGGCCAAGGCGGTCGCCGAATCCGGCCGGTCGGTGCTGGTGCTCGAGGCACGCGAACGCGCCGGCGGGCGGGTTCACAACATCTCGACCCCGAAACTGGGTGTGACCCTGGACGCCGGTGCGGAGTTCATCGGGCCGACTCAGACACAGATCGCCGCATTGGCCCGCGAATACGGTGTCGCCACGTTGCCCACGTACAACGCCGGGGACAGCGTCTTCTGGAACAGTGGGCAGCGGTCCACCATGCCCAGCGCACTGGGCCTACCCATCGATCCGGCCACGCCGGAGGCAGGTCTGGCCCTGGCCGAGGTCGAACTCCAGGGACTCCTGAACTTTCCGGTGGGCCGGCCGTGGGAGCATCCCGACGCCGCCTATCTGGATTCGGTGACGTGGCAACAGTGGCTCGAAGCCCGGGCGATGTCACCGACCGCACGGATGTTGCTGGGCCTGGCCAGTTCGGCAGCGCTCTCGGCCGAGGCCGATGAGTTCTCTGCGCTCTACTTCTTCAATTACGTGGCGGCCGCGGGTGACGAGGCGAATCCGGGCAGCCTCATCCGGCTGCTGACCACCGAGGGCGGTGCACAGGAGCGACTGTTCGTCGGCGGTGCGGCGCTGATACCTCTGCGGATGGCGGCCGAACTCGGTGAGCGGATCGTCTACAACGCAGCAGTCCGCTCGATCGGATGGGCCGACGACGTCGCCACCCTGTCCACCGATGCCGGAATGATCAGGGCACGCAAGGTGATCGTCGCCATGTCGCCGGCGATCAGTGGCCAGATCGACTATCTGCCGGGCCTACCTGCCGCGCGTGAAGGCCTACATGCCGGCTACCGGATGGGTGCGGTGAGCAAGTTCGCGGCCGTCTACCGCGAACCGTTCTGGCGGGCCAAGGGCCTGTCGGGTCAGGTGATCGGGAACGGTGAACCGATCGATGTCTGCTTCGAGAACTACGCCGAAGGCAATCACGTCCTGATGGGGTTCATCTCCGGCGACGCCATGCGCAGACTCGACCAGGCACCCGAGGAGCAGATCGTCGCCGAATGCACCGAGAACCTCGTCGACTACTTCGGCCCGGAGGCGCGGGACCACCTCGACCACGGCATATTCAAATGGGACCTCGAGCCCTGGTCACAAGGGGGACCGGTGGCGGTGAGCAGGCCGGGCACGCTCACCCGATACGGCCGGGCTCTGCGTGCGCCCGTCGGTCCGATCCACTGGGCGGGCACCGAGACGGCCGACTACTGGACCGGGTACATGGACGGGGCCGTCCGCTCCGGGGCGCGGGCCGCCGGTGAGGTGCTGAGCCGACTGTGATGGAGGGCGGGGCGCGAGGGAATGCTCTTCTCGAATTAACTGTTTGAGGTAGTGAGCCGCTATCCTGGCTTGCGGCCATTCGGCCATTCCAACCGAACTACATAGCGTGAATCCATCGACTCTGCGGTCTTCGCAGGTGGTGTGATCGTGACGAAAAGGCAGACGCGTGAACGACAGACGTAACGGCAACGGCAGCAGTCGAGGCAACTCCAACACCGGACGGCCCACCGATCGCCGAGATGGATCCGACCGGGGCGGTTTCGTCCGCAGCGGTGCCGACCGGAACGACCGCAACTTCCGAAACGATTCGAACGCTCGTCGCGGCACCGGCTCGGCCAATCGCCCGCCGGAGCCCCCGCTCCCCGAAGACGTCCGCCCGCAAGACCTCGACACCGAGGTTCGGCGCGACCTGCTCAGCCTCGACAAGGCGAACTCGGACGCGGTTTCACGCCACCTGATCATGACCTTCCGCCTCCTGGACGAAGATCCGGTGCTGGCTCTGGAACATGCACGCGCTGCCCGCCGCCGGGCCGGTCGTATCGCCATGGTGCGCGAAGCCGCCGGCCTCGCCGCCTACAACGCACAGGAATGGGCCGAGGCTCTTTCCGAGCTGCGTGCCGCAAAGCGGATGTCGGCGGGCAATGCGCTGCTGCCGATGATCGCGGACTGCGAGCGTGGCCTGGGCCGTCCCGAGCGGGCGATCGATGTGGCCCGCAGCGACGAGGGTCGCACCCTGACCGGTGAGGTCGCCGCCGAGATGCGAATCGTGGAATCCGGTGCGCGCCTGGACCTCGGCGATTTCGAGAAGGCCATCGTCACACTTCAGACCAGCGATCTGGACCCCTCACGGGTCGGGACCGATGCCGCCCGTTACTTCTACGCCTACGCCGCGGCACTGCTCGCCGGTGGACGTCGCGAGGAAGCGATCACCTGGTTCATGAACGCGGCCGCTGCCGACGAAGACGACCTCACCGACGCAGAGCAGCGGTTGATGGAACTGTCCGAGCCGGAAGACGAGTCCGGGCCGGAGTCGGTGGATGAGGTTCTGTCCGCTCCCGCGCAGCAGGTCCGCACCGGCGCCGCAGCTGTCGCCGACGCCCCGGCCGTTGTCGCCGAACGGGTGGACGTTGTCGAGGCGGTCCGGCCCCAGCTCATCCCGGCCGCGCCCGCCGCAGCCGGTGACCGGTTGCGCGATGCCTACGACGCCCTGCTACTCGATCTCGATGGCACGGTCTACGCGGGCAAGCTGGAGATCCCCGGGGCCAAGACCGCCCTGGACGCCGGAGACCAGAAGAACTACTACGTCACCAACAACGCCAGTCGCTCGCCGGAAACGGTCGCAGAACACCTGCGCGAGTTGGGATTTGCGGCAGAGCCGGACGAGATCGTCACCAGCGCGCAGACCGCGGCCCGGTTGCTGGCCGAGCGGCTGCCGATGGGTTCTCGGGTGCTGGTCGTCGGCACCGAGGCGCTGGTCCACGAGATCCGCTCGGTCGGACTCGGCGTGACCCGCAGTGCCGATGACCGTCCGGCCGCTGTGGTGCAAGGACATTCGACACAGACCGGGTGGGAGATCCTGTCCGAGGCGGCGCTGGCCCTGCGCGCGGGTGCGCTCTGGGTGGCCTGCAACGTCGACGCCACCGTTCCGACCGAACGCGGCCTGCAGGTGGGCAACGGTTCGATGGTCGCCGCGGTGGCCCATGCCACCGGCAGGCAGCCGTTGGTCGCCGGTAAACCGGCCGCTCCGTTGATGATCGACGCCGTCGATCGCAGTGGATCGAAGACGCCGTTGGTCGTCGGGGATCGTCTCGACACCGACATCGAAGGTGCCAACGCCATCGAGGCCGACAGCCTGTTGGTGCTGACCGGTGTCAGCACCGCCGCCGACGCGCTCAACGCACCCGAAGCGCAGCGTCCGACGTTCGTCTCTGCCGATCTGAGCGGGCTCAATGCCGCCGCCGATGATGTCATCGTCGGACCCCGTCCGGGATGGCATGTCAGTGCGCTCGACAGCACGCTGACCGTCGTCGCCACCGACGGCGACGCCGATCCGGCCGCAGTCCTTTACGCGGTGCTGCACGCCGGCTGGTCGAACGAGCGCACCGCCGACACGTGGACGGTCGAGGCCGCCGAGGAGACCGCGCAGAACGCGCTGAAAATCGCCGGACTGCTCGTCTGAGTCGCTTGAATCCAGCTTGAATCCAGCTTGAACCCGAAGAAATCTGAATAAGCCCGAACCCTGAACCCCCCACCCGGTTCCAGTCCATTCACACGTTGCACAACACGTGGTCTCGGCTGGGGTCGGGTGGGGGGATTTCTCGGTCGGCTCAGGCGCGTGAGAACTCGGACGCCGCGGTGATCTGGTCGTCGTCCGGTCGGACCCCGGTGTAGAGCACGAACTGCTCTGCGGCCTGCAGTGCGATCACCTGGGCGCCGGTGATCACCGTCTTTCCGCGGGCAGCGGTGATCAGTGGTGTCTGCGAGGGTATCGCCACCACGTCGAACACGGCCCGGGCCGCCTGGACGGTGGTTGCGGTGAACGGCATCCCGTTGGCATCCGGGCCACCGGCCATCCCGATCGGTGTCGTGTTCACGAGCAGGTCGGCGGTCTGCGTACCCAGATCGGGTTGCCAGGTGAACCCGTAGCGCTGCGCCAGCGCCTGTCCCGCCGACCTGTTGCGCGCGACAATCACGGTCTCGCGGTAGCCCTCGTCGCGCAACGCCGCGACCACTGCCTTGGCCATGCCGCCGCTGCCCGCGACCGCAACCGAGGCGGCAGTTGGGATTCCGCTGTCGCGCAACAGGTTTGCTGCGGCCTGGTAGTCGGTGTTGTAGGCATGCAGTGTGCCGTTCTCGTTGACGATGGTGTTGACCGAATCGATTGCGGCCGCCGAATCATGCATCACATCGATCAGGTCGATGACCGCTTCCTTGAACGGCATCGAGATTCCGGCGCCACGGATGCCGAGTGCCCGGATTCCCGCGACCGCCGCCGGCAGGTCGGTGGTGGTGAATGCCTTGTAGGCGTAGTCGAGACCGAGTGCGTTGTAGAGGTAGTTGTGAAACTTGGTGCCGATGTTGCTCGGCCGTCCCGAGAGCGAGATACACAGCCGGGTGTCGCGGCGCAGGACTCGAGCGTCGGGTGCTGTCGGATCCGGGCGCGTTCCGGTGGTGGAGGTCATCATTGGACGCTAACAATCAACCGCCCGCAGATCGACTAACCTTGGCAGGCGATGAACCAACCCCTGCCCGGACCCAGACCCACTGCCGGAATCACGCCCGGACCCAGACCCGGACCGACGCCCGGACCCCGACCGACACCGGGCCCGGCCCCGGTCGCGCCCGCCGCTGCCGTCGATCCGGACGCCATCAGGCGTGATGTTGCCGCGTTGCTCGAGCAGGCCGACAGCGTGGCCTCATCGGATGAGAGCACCGGCGGCGAGGCCCTGGTTCAGCTGGCAAAGCAGGCGCACCTGCTCGAACAAGCGCACACGGTGATCACCGACGCCCTGGAAAAGGTCGATCGTGTCTGAGTGTGTGCGCAATGGCGCGTAGGGCACGCCTCGATGCAGAGCTGGTGCGTCGGGGTGAGGCCCGGTCCAGGGACCACGCACGGGATCTGATCGAAGCGGGCCTGGTCAAGGTCAACGGCACCGTTGCCACGAAACCGGCAACCAATGTCGACCTCGGCGCGCCGATCGTGGTGGCGGAGACCAACGATGAGGGCTGGGCCTCGCGTGGTGCCCACAAATTGCTCGGCGCACTGGCCGCGTTCGAACCGCTCGGCGTCTCGGTGACCGGTAAACGATGCCTCGACGCGGGAGCGTCGACGGGTGGGTTCACCGACGTCCTGCTGCGGCGCGGTGCCGCCGAGGTGGTGGCGGTCGACGTGGGGTACGGCCAGCTCATCTGGCGCATCCAGAACGACGAACGCGTGCACGTGCACGATCGCACCAACGTCCGGAGTCTGACCGCTGCCGAGATCGGCGGGCCGGTGGACCTGGTGGTGGCCGACCTGTCGTTCATCTCCCTCAACCTGGTGTTCGCGGCGTTCGCCGATTGCGCGAACGTCGGAGCGGACCTGCTGCCCATGGTCAAACCACAGTTCGAGGTGGGTAAGGACCGGGTGGGATCCGGGGGAGTGGTGCGCAGTGCCGAACTTCGTGCCGAAGCGGTCACTGCCGTCGCGCAGACCGCTGCGGGTCACGGCCTGCAGACGCTCGGTGTTGTGGCCAGCCCGTTGCCGGGCCCGTCGGGCAATGTTGAATACTTCCTCTGGCTGCGTAAGCAGACCGAACCGGGTGTCGTAGATGACAATGTGCGCATGGCCATTGCCGAGGCGATCGAGAAAGGGCCCCAGTGAGTGATCTGGCGGGTGCCCCTGTGGAAAACGTGCCGGGCGCACAGGAGTCGGTTGTGGAGGCGCAGGAACGCGAGTTCCTTGTCGTCGCCCACACCGGCCGGGACATCGTGCGCGAGACCATGGCGGTCATCGCCAAACGGTGCGCGGACGCCGGAATCGGGTTGCGCGTCATCGATCACGACATCATGTCGACGCCGCCGGGGCCGCCGTACCTGGGCGCCGTGTACCCGCTCGACCTCGAGGAACTGCGCGACACCGGTGCCGACATCGCCGTGACGTCCGCCGGCGAACAGTCTGCGGTCGGTTGCGAAGTGGTCATCGTGCTCGGTGGCGACGGTACGTTCCTGCGTGCCGCCGAGATCGCGCATCCGCTGTCCGTGCCGGTGCTCGGGATCAACCTCGGGCACATCGGCTTTCTCGCCGAGGCGGAGGCGAACCGGATCGACGAGGTGATGACCAAACTCGTCACCCGTGATTACTCGATCGAAGATCGCATGACGCTCGACATCAGCATCCGGGTCGACGGTCGGGTGATCGCACAGACCTGGGCTCTGAACGAGGTCAGCATCCAGAACCTGTCGCGGCAGGGCGTCCTGGAGTTGATCACGGAGGTCGACGGACGTCCGGTTTCGGCATTCGGTGCCGACGGCATCCTGGTCTCCACGCCGACCGGTTCGACCGCCTACGCGTTCTCCGCGGGCGGCCCGGTCATGTGGCCTGACCTGGAGGCCATCCTCCTGGTGCCGTCGAATGCCCACGCCCTCTTCGCCCGGCCGATGGTGACCAGCCCGCGTTCGCTCGTGGCGGTCGAGGTGATGGCCCGCGGGCAGGACGCACTCGTCGCCTGCGATGGGCGCCGCAACATCGAGGTACCGGCCGGTGGCCGCATCGAGGTCGTCCGTGGACGCAAGCCGGTGCGCTGGATCCGGATCGATTCGGATCCGTTCGCCGACCGGTTGGTGCGCAAGTTCGAACTGCCGGTCACCGGGTGGAGGGGGAGGCAAACCTAGTGCTCGAAGAAATCTCGATCAGCGGCCTGGGCGTCATCGACAAGGCCAGCGCCGAGTTTCATGAAGGCCTGACCGTGTTGACCGGCGAGACCGGTGCGGGCAAGACCATGGTGGTCACCAGCCTGCACCTGTTGTCCGGCGCGCGGGCCGATGCCGGCCGCGTCCGCACCGGCCAGAGCCGGGCCGTGGTGGAAGGTCGTTTCCGGGCCACCGGTGCCGACGCCACCGAGGTCCTTGATTCGTCCGGTGCCGAACTCGACGACGACGGCACGGTGATCGCTGTCCGCACGGTCAACGCCGACGGCCGGTCCCGGGCCCATCTCGGTGGCCGGTCGGTTCCGGTCGGATTGCTCGGACAGTTCACCAGCGGCCAGCTGGCGATCCATGGTCAGAATGACCAGCTCCGGTTGCTGCGCGCAGAACATCAGCGTGATGCGCTCGACCGATTTGCCGCCGGCGCGGTGACCAAACCACTCAAGGCGTACCGGGAGGCGCGCGATCGGTGGGTGACGTTGGCCGATCAACTCCGGGAGCGCCAGGCCAACTCGCGGGAGATCGCGCAAGAAGCCGACCGACTCCGGTTCGGTGTGGACGAGATCGACAAGGTCGCGCCGCAGGCCCGCGAAGACGAAGAGATCGCGGCCACGGTCCGTCGCCTCGGTGATCTGGAAACCGTGCGCGCCGCGGCCGCGGCCGCTCTGGTGGCCGTCACCGGCGCCGACCCGAACTCCGACGCCCAGCTCGGAGGGTCGGTCCTCGACGGATTGGGTGTGGCCCGGACCGCCGTGGGGACGATCAACGACGACACGTTGCGGGGGCTGTTGCCGCGGATCGAAGAAGCGCTCAGCGTCGTCGGGGACATCGGTGAAGAACTCAGCAGCTTCCTGTCCGGTCTGCCGACGGACGCCGCCGAACTCGAGCAGTTGCTGCAGCGGCAGGCCGAACTGAAGTCGCTGGTCCGCAAATACGCCCCGGACATCGACGGTGTGATCGCATGGGCCGACGCGGCCCGCTCGCGGCTCGCCGAGATCGGTGACTCCTCGGAAACACTCGAAGACCTCTCGGCCCGGGTGGCCGCGGCCCGCGACGACGTGGCCGCGGCGGCGGGCAAGTTGACCAAGGTGCGCGTCAAGGCCGCCAAGTCGTTGGCCACCAAGGTCAGTTCTGAACTGACGGGTCTGGCGATGGGGGATGCGCAGCTCGAGGTCGTCGTCTCGCCGGATGATGCGACCGACAACGATCGCCGGTCGCTCGAGATCGACGGGCGAGCGGTCCATGCCGGCCCCGATGGCACCGACAAGGTCGAGTTCGGGCTGGTCGCGCACGCCGGCGCGCCGGTTCGGCCGATCGCGAAATCGGCATCCGGTGGTGAGCTCTCCCGCGTGATGCTCGCGCTGGAGGTGGTCCTGGCCGGTCCGGGTGGCGGTTCCACGATGGTGTTCGACGAGGTCGACGCCGGTGTCGGTGGTCGCGCGGCGGTCGAGATCGGACGCCGACTGGCCCGTTTGGCACAGGCACACCAGGTCATCGTGGTCACGCATCTGCCCCAGGTGGCGGCGTTTGCCGACAATCACCTGCTGATCGGAAAACAGAGCTCCCCGGGATCGAAATCGGCCAAGTCTTCTTCGGTGACGAGTTCGGTGGCCGTGCTCGACCGGGACGAGCGTGTGGCAGAATTGGCCAGAATGCTTGCCGGACTGGGGGATTCGGATACCGGTCGGGCTCACGCCGAGGAACTCCTGGGGACCGCGGAGCAAGAGAAAGCGGCTTTTTGACCGCGATACGCCTGTTACTCGTGTGACAAAAGTGGCGTGTGTTACGGCGCGCCTCCACCAAAACCATCGAGTGGTGGTTCAGTGTTTCCCGCATGAGGATGCCTGCCCTGCTGTCACGCACAACCGAAACTCTGCCTGGGATCAGCGGTATCGCCAGGATCGACAAGAACACCAAACGACTGCTGTCCAGGGTCGGCCCCGGGGACATCGTGATCCTCGACGAGGTCGACCTGGACCGCGTCACGGCCGACGCGCTCGTCGCCGCTGACGTGCTGGCCGTCGTGAACGCTTCGACGTCCATCTCCGGTCGTTTCCCCAACCTCGGTCCCGAGTTGTTGGCGGCCTCGGGCATCACCCTGATCGACGATGTCGGTGTCGAGGTCTTCAAGCGCATCAAGGACGGCGCCAAGATCCGCGTCGACGACGGTGGCCTGTATTCCGGTGAACGCCGGCTCGCGAAGGGCATCGAACTCGGCGAGCGTGAGATCGCCGATCTGATGATCGACGCCAAGACGGGTCTGGTCGATCACCTCGAGGCCTTCTCCGGCAACACCATCGAGTTCATCCGCAGCGAGTCGCCCCTGCTGATCGACGGTGTCGGTGTTCCCGACGTCGACGTCCGCATCGAGGGCCGCCACGTGGTGGTCGTCTCCGACGGACCCGATCACGCGGCCGACCTCAAGAAGCTCAAGCCGTTCATCAAGGAGTACCAGCCGATCATGGTCGGTGTTGATGGTGGCGCCGACACGTTGATGGACATGGGTTACCGCCCCGACCTGATCGTCGGTGACCCCGAGGGGATGCGGGCGGCAACGCTCAAGTCCGGCGCGCAGGTCGTCCTGCCCGCCGACCCCGATGGTCATGCCCCGGGTCTCGAGCGGATCCAGGATCTCGGAATCGGTGCGATGACGTTCCCGGCCGCCGGGTCCGCGGCCGACCTGGCGCTGCTGCTCGTCGACCACCACGAGGCCGCGCTGATCGTCACCGTCGGCCACCCGGCCTCGATCGACGAGTTCTTCGACCGCAGCCTGCGTGAGTCCAACCCGTCGACCTTCCTCACCCGGCTCAAGGTCGGCGCAAAGCTCGTCGACGCAAAAGCTGTCGCGACTCTGTACCGTTCCCGGGTTTCCGGGGCGGCCATCGCGCTGCTGATCCTGGCCGCACTGGTGGCCATGATCGTCGCGGTGATGATGTCGAGCAGTGGTTCGGAAGTGACCGACTGGATCGTCGATCAGTGGGACCGCCTCACCGACTGGGTCCAGCGGGTGTGGAACGAATGATCGTGGTCACTGATCGCTCACACTGATCGCTGACACGCCCCGAACCCGCAGGGGACCGGCGTGGCTGGATCGACCTGATACTCCTGGAATGAGATTTTTGTGATTTCGCTTCGCCAGCACGCCATTTCGCTGGTCGCGGTGTTCCTCGCCCTCGCTGTCGGGGTGGTGCTGGGATCCGGATTTGTCGCTGACACGTTCGGGTCGGCCAGTGACACCCAGGACAAGCGGGAGCAGGAGCTGCGCGACGAGAACCAGCAGCTGACCAACAACCTCAACGCTGCCAACAACTTCGACACCGCGATCGCGGGTCGACTGTTGGCCGGGTCGCTGACCGATCGTCCGGTGCTGATCATCACCGCGCCGGGGGCGGACGAGGGCGATGTGGCGGCGGTCAAGGACAACCTGAACAAGTCGGGTGCGATCCTGAGTGGACAGCTGGCACTGACGGACACTTTCGTCAGTGATCAGAGCGCCGAGAAGATGCGTTCGATCGTCGACCAGTCGATTCCGGCAGGCAGCACCTTGAAGACGGAGTTGACCGACTCCGGTGGTCGCGCCGGGGATCTGCTGGGGCTGTTGCTCAACCTGTCGCCGGACGAGGAGGGATCACAGGTCGACTCCGGTGCCACCGATGCCGGGCTGGCAGCACTCAAGCAAGGCGGCTTCATCGATTACGCCGAGGGTACGGTTGCGCCGGCCCAACTCTCGATCATCGTGACCGGCAACAAATTTGCCGACGATTCCGGTGCGCGGGGACAGGTGATCGCCCGTTTCGCGGCCGCCTTCTCCGAGCGCGGTGCCGGAACCGTGCTGGTGGGCCGGACCGGTTCGGCCGAGGGTTCGTCCCCGATCGCGGTGATCCGGGCCGACCCCGCGCTGAACGCAGAGGTCTCCACCGTCGACAACGCCAATCAGGCAACCGGCCGGATCACCGCCGTCCTGGCGCTGACGGACGAGCTGGGCAACAAGCACGGCGCCTACGGCACCGGGCCCGGCGCCACCGCGATCGCGCCGGAGAGCTGAGCTGATCGGTCGCTGCAGATCTGAAGCCGCGAGAAGCGGGTAGATCTGTAGGCCACCCGGATCAAACGACGCCACGTGTCATCTGCGCCACACCCGGGCGCAGGCACGTGGCGTTCGTGTCTGTACGGCCCTGTCCAGGGCGATCACCGGTTCGTGTCAGAGTAGGAAATCTGGCCATTGGTGTTACCGTGGAGTCCCGTAGGTAGGCAAGGATTTCTTGCCGCAGTACTAACGGGAGAAGCGTTGCGTCCATTACGTCATGTGCGGTCCGGCACAAAGCACATCTTCGTGACCGGGGGCGTTGCATCGTCGCTCGGTAAAGGTCTGACGGCTTCGAGCCTCGGCCAGTTGCTCACGGCGCGCGGACTGCGCGTCACGATGCAAAAGCTAGATCCTTATCTCAACGTCGACCCGGGAACGATGAACCCGTTTCAGCACGGCGAGGTTTTTGTCACCGAAGACGGTGCCGAAACCGATCTCGATGTCGGCCACTATGAACGCTTCCTCGACCGGGATCTGTCCGGGTTCGCGAATGTGACCACAGGACAGGTCTATTCGACCGTCATCGCCAAAGAGCGCCGCGGTGAGTACCTCGGTGACACCGTCCAGGTGATCCCGCACATCACCGACGAGATCAAGCGCCGCATCCTCGCGATGGGCCAGGCCGACAGCGACGGCCAGGTCCCCGACGTCGTCATCACCGAGATCGGTGGCACGATCGGCGACATCGAATCGCAGCCGTTCGTCGAGGCGGCACGTCAGATCCGTCACGACGTCGGCCGGGACAATGTGTTCTTCCTCCATGTGTCACTGGTCCCGTACCTGGCCCCCTCGGGTGAACTGAAGACCAAACCGACCCAGCACTCGGTCGCCGCGCTGCGCAGCATCGGTATCCAGCCCGACGCGCTGATCCTGCGGTGCGATCGCGACGTCCCCGAGGCGCTGAAGAACAAGATCGCTCTCATGTGCGACGTGGACGTCGAGGGTGTCATCTCGACGCCGGACGCCCCGTCCATCTACGACATCCCCAAGGTGCTGCACGCCGAGCAGCTCGACGCCTACGTCGTCCGCAAGCTCGGGCTCCCGTTCCGGGACGTCGACTGGACCGTCTGGGGCGAGCTGCTCAACCGGGTCCACGAGCCTCGTGAAGAGGTCACCATCGCGCTGGTCGGCAAGTATGTCGAGCTGCCGGACGCCTACCTGTCGGTGACCGAGGCCATCCGGGCCGGCGGTTTCGCCCATCGGGCTCGCGTCAACCTGGTGTGGGTCCAGTCCGACGACTGCGCCGACGACGCCGGGGCTGCCGCAGCGCTCGCCGATGTCGACGGCATCCTGATCCCGGGTGGATTCGGGATCCGCGGCATCGAGGGCAAGGTCGGCGCGGTCCGATATGCGCGTACCCACAAGATCCCGCTGCTGGGGCTGTGCCTGGGTCTGCAGTGCATCGTCATCGAGGCCGCACGTACCGCCGGTCTCGCCGATGCGAGCTCCACCGAATTCGATCCCGAGACCCCGTACCCGGTGATCTCGACGATGGCCGATCAGGAAGACGCCGTCGCCGGTGAGGCCGACCTCGGTGGAACGATGCGGCTCGGCGCCTACCCGGCGAAGCTCGACCGCGGTTCGGTTGTGGCCAACGCCTATGGCTCCGTTGACGTTTCCGAACGTCACCGGCATCGTTTCGAGGTCAACAACAGCTACCGCGACAAGATCGCCGAAAGCGGTCTGGTGTTCTCGGGCACCTCACCGGACGGCCATCTCGTGGAGTTCGTCGAGTACCCGCGTGAGGTTCACCCGTTCCTGGTCGGCACCCAGGCCCACCCGGAACTCAAGAGCCGCCCGACGCGTCCGCATCCGTTGTTCAGCGCATTCGTGCGGGCTTCATTGCGGTACAAGATGGCCGAGCGTCTGCCGGTCGACGTCCACGGTGACGAAGACGTCGATGTCGATCTCGACTCCGTCCTCGACGTGACCGCCGCCGAGGCGGGCGCCAAAGAGGCCGGCATTTGAGCGAGCGTCACGAGTTCCGGACCCTCGGAACCGACGTTCGCTACGACGGGGCGATTGTTGCGCTCCGGGTCGACGAGGTCGCGATGCCCGGCGGGACCACCGCCAGGCGTGAGGTGGTCGAACACCACGGCGCGGTGGCGGTGGTCGCGGTGAACGAGCAGGACGAGATCGCGATGGTGCTGCAGTACCGGCATCCGATCGGTCGGCGTCTTCTCGAACTCCCGGCGGGTCTGCTCGACGGGGGACCGCAGGAGAGTCCCGTCGAGGCGGCCCGGCGTGAGCTGATCGAGGAGACCGGACTTGCCGCCGAACGGTGGCAGGTGCTGGTCGACATCGATGTCTCGCCGGGCTTCACCGACGAGGCGCTGCGGGTCTATCTCGCCAGCGGGATAACCGAAGTGCCGCAACCGGATCCGGGGCACGAAGAAGCCGACATGACATTGCACTGGGTGTCGCTCGATGATGCGGTACGGCAGGTCTTGTCCGGTGACATCGTCAACGCGACGGCCGCGAGCGGGATCCTGGCCCTGTCCGCCGCTCGGTCACAGTCGATTCCGTTGCGTGATGTCGATGCACCCTGGACCGACCGTCCGGTGGCGTTCGCCAACCGCAAGTCGGACAGCGGGACCGGTCGAGAATGAACGCGCGCCGAACCTCATGAGCCTCGCGGATCAGGTGCAGGTCTACCTGGACCACCTCGAGGTCGAACGGGGTTCGGCGCGTAACACTCTGCAGTCCTATGCCCGGGATCTGCGGCGGTATCAGGAGTATCTGGCGTCGCGGGGGATCGACGTGCTCGCCGACGTCACCGAGGCCGATATCCGGGAGTTCCTCGTCGCCCTTCGCCGCGGTGACGCCGACAACGACAAACCCCCGTTGGCCGACAGCTCGATCGCGCGAACCCTGGTGGCCACGAGAGGTTTTCACAAGTTCGCCGCCGCCGAGGGAATCGTGCCGGACGACGTCGCGCACGGTGTGGCCCCGCCCAAGGCGCCGCGCCGGCTCCCCAAGAGCCTGCCGGTCGACGAGGTGCTCGCGATCCTGACCGCCAGCGGTGGTGAGGACGTCGCCGACTCGCCGCGGTCGCTGCGGAACCGGGCATTGCTCGAACTGCTCTACAGCTGTGGTGCCCGCATCTCGGAGGCGGTCACCCTCGACGTCGACGACATAGACACCGAATCCCGGTCCGTGGTGTTGCGTGGCAAAGGGGGAAAAGAACGAATCGTGCCCGTCGGCCGTCCGGCCATCGCCGCACTGGACGCGTATCTCGTGCGTGGCAGACCCGCGCTCGTCTCCAAGTTCAACCCGGCACTGTTCCTGAACTCACGGGGTGGCCGGCTCAGTCGCCAGAGCGCCTGGCAGGTGCTCGTCGATGCAGCCGAGCGCGCCGGGTTGGACAAAGCCGTCTCACCGCACACGTTGCGTCACAGCTTCGCCACGCATCTGCTCGACGGTGGTGCGGACGTCCGCGTGGTGCAGGAACTTCTCGGACATGCATCGGTGACGACCACGCAGGTCTACACCCTTGTGACGGTCGGAACGATGCGTGAGGTGTACGCGCTGGCGCACCCTCGGGCCCGATAAGACACCCGCGTAGCGGTGAGCCTCCACAGCGCCGCCGCGCCGACCCACTAGGCTCTGGGTGTGACAACGCCGCAGCCACCTGAATACGGGCGCGGGCGTGAAGCGAATCAGTTGATGATCTCGCCGCCGCCAGTCGGCGTAGAGGAACTCAACCGCGAAAAGCCCAGCGCACCCGGAGAGCTCGGGCCGACCGGCCGCGAACTGCGTCCGGTGCCCGAACCGATGCCGCTAGACCGGCACGGTCCTGCCACGGTGGTCGCTGTCTGTAATCAGAAGGGTGGCGTGGGCAAGACCACGTCCACCATCAACCTGGGCGCCGCCTTGGCCGAATGTGGTCGTCGTGTGCTGCTGGTCGATCTCGACCCCCAGGGCGCGCTGTCCGCCGGTCTGGGTGTCCCGCACCACGAGCTCGACCTGACGGTCCACAACATGCTGGTTCCGCCGCAGATCTCTGCTGAAGATGTCCTGATGCGGACGCGGGTCGACGGCATGGACCTGTTGCCGTCCAACATCGACCTGTCGGCAGCCGAGATCCAGCTGGTCAACGAGGTGGGCCGCGAGCACACCCTCGGCCGTGCGCTGCATCCGCTGCTGGACCGCTACGACTACGTGCTGATCGACTGCCAGCCGTCGCTGGGGCTGCTCACCGTCAATGCGCTCGCCTGCGCCGACACGGTTGTCATTCCGATGGAGTGCGAGTACTTCAGTCTGCGTGGACTGGCGCTGCTCAACGACACCATCGACAAGGTTCGCGATCGGCTCAATCCGCGCCTGACGCTCGGCGGCATCCTGGTGACGATGTTCGACGCCCGCACCCTGCATTCCCGTGAGGTGATGCAGCGGGTGGTCGAGGTGTTCGGTGACAAGGTCTACGACACCGTCATCAGCCGGACCGTCCGATTCCCCGAAACCAGTGTCGCCGGTGAACCCATCACCTCGTGGGCACCGAAATCAGGCGGCGCGAAGGCGTATCGGGCACTGGCCCGCGAAGTCATTCACCGCACGCGTTAGAGATGGCCGAGCCCTCAGAGACCGAGCCTTCAGAGACAGGGCCGTCAGAGGTTGCAGAAGTCGAGGTCGCGGCGGAACCCGTTGTTGTCGGCAAGTCTCGCTTCCAGGTCAAGCTGGCGAACTTCGAGGGTCCGTTCGACCTGCTGCTCAATCTCATCGGGCAACACCGCCTCGACGTCACCGAGGTCGCGTTGCACGAGGTCACCGACGATTTCATCGCTTACACCAAGCTTCTGGGTGCGGAGATGGAACTCGACCAGACCACCGAGTTCCTCGTGGTGGCGGCCACGCTGCTCGACCTGAAGGCCGCGCGTCTGCTGCCCTCTGGTGAGGTCGAGAACGACGAGGACCTCGCATTGCTCGAGGCCCGCGACCTGCTGTTCGCGCGCCTGCTCCAGTACCGGGCCTACAAACAGGTCGCGATGTTGTTTGCGGAGCTGGAAGCCGCCGCGCTGCAACGCTATCCGCGTGGGGTGTCACTCGAACCGCGTTTCGAGTCGTTGCTGCCCGAGGTGACTCTCGGTGTCAGCCCGGCGGTGTTCGCCGAGGTGGCGGTGTCGGCGATGACACCCAAACCGGTTCCCAAGGTGGGGCTCGGGCATCTGCACATCGAGAAGGTGTCGGTGCCCGCGCACGCTTTGCGGATCGGGGAGATCTTGCGGCACGCCGGTGCCGGCGTGTGGGTGAGTTTCTCGGACCTGGTCGTCGAATGCGGAAGCGGTCTCGAGGTGGTGGCGCGATTCCTGGCCCTGTTGGAGTTGTATCGCGAGCGGGCCGTGGCCTTCGAACAGCCCGAGGCTCTCGGGGCGTTGATGGTGAGTTGGACCGGTGAGCTCGAAGACGCTCAGGTGATCGTCGAGAAGGGTGAAGATTATGGCTGAGGAACAACCGCTCGAAGAGCCGCAGGAGACTTCCGGCGCCGAGGCCGACGAGATGCTGTCGGATGCGCTGGCCGATGCCCTGTCCGAGGACGACGGCGCCGAGAACACAGCGGACGACGACCTGCCGGTGGAAGACGTCCTCGCGGACGACGAACTCCGGTCGGCGCTTGAAGCGATGTTGCTGGTGACAGACACACCGGCACCCACCGACCAGCTCGCGTCGGTGCTCGAAGAGAAGACCTCGCGGGTCCAGGCGATGCTGCGGCAGATGTCGAACGAATTGACGGACCGAAACAGCGGCATGGACCTCCGCTACGCCGGTGACGGCTGGCGGTATTACACCCGCAACGAGTACGCGCCCTACGTCGAACGGCTTCTCCTCGACGGTGCCCGGACGAAACTGACGCGGGCGGCGCTCGAAACCCTGGCCGTGGTGGCCTACCGCCAACCGGTCAGCCGGTCCAGGGTCAGTGCGGTGCGCGGGGTCAACGTCGACGGTGTGGTACGCACGTTGCTCGCCCGCGGATTGCTCGCCGAAGTCGGAACAGACCCGGATTCGGGCGCAGTGACGTACGGCACGACGGAACTATTTTTGGAACGTCTGGGGTTGGCTTCTTTGGACGAGCTACCGGATCTCGCGCCGTTACTCCCTGACGTGGACGTCATCGACGCCCTCGGAGATGAGATCATCAGCGACCCGCGATTCGCCAAACTGGCAGGTAACCCGTCAGACTTGAAGAACAAAACCAACAACATCACCGTCGACGACGATTGAGCTGCGCATTGCAGATCGATCAATACGACGGGAATTAGGGATAGAGAATGGCACCCGCTAGCCGAGACGGCAAACCGGACAGAAGCAACAACAACCAAGGCAAAGGGCGAGCTCCCCGTGAGGGAGGACGGTCGTTCGACGACCGCGACGCCAAGCCTTACTCCGAGCGTGGCAGTCGGCCCGCCGGAGACCGTGGTGGCAGGTCCACCGGCGGTGAGCGCGGTGGTCGGCCCACGGGTGATCGTGGTGGCAGGCCCACCGGCGGCGGCGAGCGCGGCGGACGTCCCACGGGTGATCGTGGTGGCAGGCCCAGCTTTGGTGATCGCAGTGGTCGGCCTTCGGGCGATCGTGATGGTCGGTCCGGCGGTGGCGAGCGCAGTGGTCGGCCTTCGGGCGATCGTGATGGTCGGTCCGGCGGCGGCGAGCGTGGCGGACGTCCTACCGGTGATCGCGGTGGACGGCCCAGCTTTGGTGATCGCAGTGGTCGGCCTTCGGGCGATCGTGACGGTCGGTCCGGCGGCGGCGAGCGTGGCGGACGTCCCACCGGAGATCGTGGTGGACGGCCCAGCTTTGGTGATCGCGGACGGCCTTCGGGCGATCGTGGCGGAAAGCCGGCATACGAGCGCAGCGAAAAGCCCGCTTACGAGCGTGGCGTGCGGAGCGGCGGCGAAGATCTCGGTCGTCCGACCGGTGACCGGACCGCGAACCCCGGCACCGAGCGCGCGGGTGGCGCGACCGGCGGGAGGCCCGCGGGTAAGGCGACCAAGAATGCCGCCGAAGCACGGTTCAAGAAGACTCATCGCAAGGGCTTCAACCCGGAGCGCGGTGCTCGTTCGGCCCCTGACGCGAAGAGCGGTCAGGTTCGGCTGAACAACGCAAAACCCGCCCGTGACCAGAATCCGCTGGATGCAGCGGAAGACGGTGCGACTTACGTCAAGGATGGCTTGCGACTGCAGAAGGTGCTCGCGCAGGCCGGAGTGGCTTCGCGACGCGGCGCCGAAGAGTTGATCGCGGCCGGCCGTGTCGAGGTCGACGGCGAAATCGTCCTGGAGCAGGGCCTGCGTATCAATCCTGAAACCGCTGTGGTCCGCGTCGACGGATCTCGTGTGGTTGTCAACGAGGAGCACCAGTACCTCGCGTTGAACAAGCCCAAGGGCTGGCAGTCGACGATGGCCGACGAGTTCGGCCGTCCCTGCATCGGTGACCTGGTTGCCGAGCGGGTCATGTCGGGGCAGCGGCTGTTCCACGTCGGACGCCTCGACGCCGACACCGAAGGGCTCATCCTGCTCACCAACGATGGTGAGCTGGCGCACCGTTTGATGCATCCATCGTTCGAGGTCCCGAAGACCTACATGGTGACCGTGCGCGGAGAGGTGCATCGCAACCTGGGTCGCACCCTGCGCGACGGCATCGAACTCGATGACGGCCCGGCCAAGATCGACAAGTTCGCATTGCTCGACGTGAACCAGGGCATCTCGCTTCTCCGTCTGACTTTGCACGAGGGCCGCAAGCACATCGTCCGTCGAATCCTTGACGCAGCCGGCTTCCCGGTTATTCGACTGGTGCGCACCGATATCGGTGCGGTCAACATCGGCGAACAACGTCCGGGCACCTTGCGGGTCATGGGCAACGATGAGATCGGCGCGCTCTACAAGGCGGTGGGAATGTGACCAACCCAGAGGTGATCACGTCCGGCGTGATCGCCATCGATGGTCCGGCCGGAACCGGTAAATCGAGTGTGGCGCGCCGCGTGGCAACCGCGTTGGGCGCCAACTACATCGACACCGGAGCCATGTATCGGGTCGCAACCCTTCGCGCACTGCGTGCCGGTGTGGCATTGGACGATCCGGACGCGATCGACAAAGCGACCGAGGGCGTGCGCATTTCCATCACCAGCAACCCGACCAAGCAGGTCGTGTTGATGGACGACGAGGATGTCTCCGACGAGATTCGTCGCGACGAGGTGACTCACGCGGTGTCGGCCGTCTCGGCCGTACCCGCCGTACGTACTCGTCTGGTGCAGGCGCAGCGCGATCTGGCAGAGAACGGACTCAGCGTGCTCGAGGGCCGCGACATCGGGACCGTTGTGTTCCCCGATGCCGCGCTCAAGGTGTACCTGACCGCAACGCCCGAGGTTCGTGCGCAGCGGCGACATGATCAGAACGTCGCTGCAGGAATTGACAGTGATTACCAGACTGTGCTGGCGGACGTGATCCGCCGGGACCATCTGGATTCGACACGGTCGACGTCGCCATTGCGACCGGCCGATGATGCCGTACAGGTCGACACCACCGACATGGGCATCGAAGAGGTGATCGCCAAGCTGGTCGAGTTGGCGCGCAACCGGATTGGGGTAGAAGCATGAGTGACAATTTTGACGGGGCAGCAATCTCGTCCGATGGATTGTGGTCGGATGAATCCGACTTCGAGCTCGTAGAGCTCTCCGATCTGGGCGTTGATGGCGCGCCGGTGGCGGTGCCCGTTGTGGCGATCGTCGGTCGCCCGAACGTGGGCAAGTCGTCGCTGGTGAACCGAATCCTGGGTCGCCGTGAAGCGGTGGTCGAGGACATCCCCGGCGTGACCCGTGACCGTGTCTCCTACGAGGCATCGTGGGCCGGACGACGATTCATGGTGCAGGACACCGGTGGTTGGGAACCCGACGCCAAGGGTCTGCAGCAGTCCGTTGCGCGCCAGGCCGAGATCGCGATGAAGACGGCCGACGCAATCGTGCTGGTTGTCGACACCACCGTGGGTGCCACGGCCACCGACGAAGCGGTGGCCAAGGTGCTGCGGCGCTCGAAGACCCCGGTGTTGCTGGCAGCGAATAAGGTTGACGACGAACGGCTGGAAGCCGAAGCGGCTGCCCTGTGGTCGCTGGGACTGGGGGAGCCGTACACGGTGTCCGCCGCCCACGGTCGCGGTACCGGTGATCTGCTCGACAAGATCCTCGAAGCACTGCCCGAAACGCCTCGCGAATCCACCACCATGGGTGGCCCGCGCCGAGTTGCGTTGGTGGGCAAGCCCAACGTGGGCAAGAGCTCGCTGATGAACAAGCTCACCGGTGAAGAACGTGCCGTGGTCGACAACGTCGCCGGAACCACGGTCGACCCCGTCGACGAGCTGGTCGAACTCGGTGGACGGGTCTGGAACTTCGTCGACACCGCCGGGTTGCGCAAGAAGGTCACACAGTCGAGCGGACATGAGTTCTACGCGTCGCTGCGCACCCGGTCGGCCATCGAGGCCGCCGAGGTCGCGGTGCTGCTGATCGACGCCTCGGAGCCGATCACCGAGCAGGACCAGCGGGTTCTGACGATGATCATCGAGGCCGGTCGTGCATTGGTGATCGCGTTCAACAAGTGGGATCTGGTCGACGAGGACCGCCGGCTGCAGTTGGCCAAGGAGGTCGACCGCGACCTGTCCCGCGTGCCGTGGGCACGGACGGTCAACATCTCAGCCCACACCGGTCGGTCCGTGGCCAAGCTCGTGCCGGCACTGGATACGGCGTTGGCGTCATGGGACAAGCGGATCTCGACCGGTCAGCTCAACAACTGGCTCAAGGATGTCATCGCCGAGACTCCGCCACCGATGCGTGGTGGGCGTCTGCCTCGGGTGATGTTTGCGACGCAGGCTGCCACCCGGCCGCCGACGTTCGTCTTCTTCACCACGGGATTCCTGGAGGCCGGCTACCGCCGCTTCCTGGAGCGAAAGCTGCGTGAGGCCTTCAACTTCGATGGCTCGCCGGTTCGGGTGAACGTCCGCGTCCGCGAGAAGCGCGAGCGCACGAAGTAGCGAACGCAAGTATTGGATCCGCAACCTGCCCCGGTCGACACAAATCGACCGGGGCAAGGTTCGTTCAGGCCGCACTGCCTTCAGGCGGCCCATCGAATCGATTTCTTCCAGCCGAAGTCGACGTTGTAGACCTGTGCCGCTTCAGCTTTCGCCTCGAAGGCTGCGCGGGCGCGCTCCTGGAACCACGCGGCATCAGCATCACTGTCGGGATGCCACATCTCCGGATTGGAAAAATACTTGTCCGGAAAATGAGTGTTGTTCGGCTGCGGCAAAGCCAACGACCCACGCTGGCGCCACCCGATCCGGCCCTGCCAACCCGGTGGTCCGGTATCTGAGTTGATGATCTCGGTGATCCACCCGGTCTCCCCGTCGTGGACCTGCCCATGATCGGGACCACACACCAACGTCAACACGGTGATGTCGGTCCACCCGCCTTTGGACCATTCCCTGGTGTGATGGACCGCGACCTCGGTAGCTGGTGCGTCGCATCCGGGCCGTGAGCAGCCCCGCTCAGCGGCGATCAACGCCATCCGCTGATCCTCGGTCGCCAAACGTTGTTCCCGGCCCACAAACAGGGGACGGTGCTTGTCGTCGAGCAACGCCAAAAACTTGCGGTTCACCCCCGCCAGCCGCAGGGCATCACGCACCGGCACCACACCACCGGAGGCGGTGGTCGCCACACCGGCTTCTTTTTCGAGTTGCTCCAAGGTCATGGTGACGATGACCCGCGCGGGTAAACCCCGGTGCCGGCCCAGGGTGCCTTGCCCGACCGCCAACTCCAGCAACCGTTTCAATGCATCGTGGTTACGTTGCCCCGGGGTGCGGTGGTCGCGTTTTGCCGCGGCCTGCAGGGTGTCGGCATCGGCTTTATCAGCAGGCCCGGACGGTGAGTCAGGGTCGTCAGGATTGTTCATCCCGGCCGCAGCCCACTTGGCGGCAACAACATCCCACAGCGCCTTGGTCACCGGATCCAGGGTGCCGGTCAGTGTGGCCATCTTGTCCGCACCCTGCTTGGACACCGACAACCCGCGCTTCTGAGCTCGGTCGGCGTCGTCGAACTCGCCGTCCGGATCCAAATGATCACGCAGATACAACCCGACCCGCTTGAGTTCATCGGGATCCATCGTCCGGGCGGCCTCGGCCATCAACTGTTCCCCATCGGACCACAAGGCGAGGTTGCTGCGAATGGTGCCCGGCAGATTATGCAACGTCTCGTGAATGACGCTGTAGTGCGCGACTCCGATCGCGCCATCACGCAACGCCGACCAGGTATGCGGATAGACCGGCGCAAGCACCTCACCAGAGGGAGTGTGCCATTGACCCACGCGCTCAGCCCTTTTCGACCGGGCGCTGGCCTGGGTCGCCGAAATACGTAAATGGTGCCGCAGAAACTTGGTGTGCTTGAGCCCTTGCTTGGCAGCGACAGACCGTTCCCGTAGCTCGACCGCGATCCGCACCTTGATCGCTTCATCACGGCGGGTCTGGGTCTCGACAGCTTGGGCGAGTTCGACAGTTTCCTTGTCCGAGAGCGGCGCCAGTGAGATGTCAACAAGCCTGCGCGACAATACTTCACGGACAGCAACGACCTCTTCCGCATCAAGGGCCATGCCCTCGATGCGGTTAATGAGATCTGTCACCCCCGACGTCATGGAATAGTTCTATCAGTACCCACCGACAAGTCGCTGACCAGCGGATTTCGTCAAAGATGGTGTCGGTCAAGCAAGTCTGGTGTGTACGTCATCGATCGTGCCGACAAACCACACATGACGCCCGCGATTGGATTCGCGCACAAATGCGGCCAGAGGCTCGCTGCGAGCGACCTCTGTGGAGATGTCGCCGACGATGGCGATCACCACGTGGTATTGCACCATCTTCTGGAGGTATTCACCTGCGATGCCCGTACTGAGGTCCAGGAAGCCTTCTGGCAACCGGGTGACGGGTATCGCGACTGCTGCCACATTGTGTCCCCATGTTGCGCCGATTGCGTCGAGAGCGGCCACGGGTTCGCCGGTGTCGGAGTAGACCATCAGCTCGGTACCGTTCGAGGTCGGCCGGAAGGTGGTCATGAGAAGTTGCCTCCTTCGGTGAGGTCGCGGAGCAGGATCAGGACGTCTGCGGTGTCGCTGATGCTGCCTTGCGCAATCACTTTCAGTGAGCGGCCGTCCGGGCCGGGGGCTGTGGTCAAGCGCAGTCGATGCCCGCGGTCCCGGCCTCCCACTGCGGCCGTGAGGACGGTGGTGATGCGATCCCAGTCGCCGGGCTTGAGGTTGTCGAGGTCGACAACAACGGTGCTGTGTTCGGTGGCGTCTGCTTCCGGAAGCGGCGCAGCCACCGGTCCTGGGCTGCTGTTGCCGGCACCTGCAGCAAACGCGGCCAGATCCGCTCGCGTGATCCGATACTGCTTGCCCACACGTGCAGCCCGCAGCCGCCCATCGCGGATGTAGGTGCGGACTGTCCGCACGTGTAATCCGAGCTCATCGGCCACCTCGTCGGCGGACAGGTAATTCGGTGGTGCCACAGTAGGACAATATACATGCAGATAGGGAAGTTTAGGTAACTTTGTTCCCGAAGGTCAACCGAGGAAACGTCAGAGCTGCCGAGCCTCCCGACTCGGATGCGGCGGAGCTTCAGCAGGGCATCTACCAGGCGATTTTCGCTGTGGGTGGTGCCTGAGGTAATCTCATTCAGCGCCCTTAACGGGGAGTGCCACGGGCTGTGGCGCAGCTTGGTAGCGCACTTGACTGGGGGTCAAGTGGTCGCAGGTTCAAATCCTGTCAGCCCGACGTCGTGACCAGCACTTATGTGCTGGTCACAGTCGTTTGTGCCAGATATGTGCCAGATGACCTACGACAAAGGCCCCGGTCCGTGAGGTCCGAGGCCTTGCCGAGTGACGCAAACCACTGTCCAGGTGGTCTCCGAGATATTGAGTTGTGGCCCAAGCCTATTACCCGCTGCCGACCGACATCAGGACCTCCCAGTGATGTGTCCGACCACCGATCCGGTACGGCATGGCCTTGCCCTCCAGGGTGTACGGGACCGTCCGCCACACCACCGAGGTGACGGTCCCGATCCTGTCGTCACGACAGATGAGCCGGAACGTGGTCACCGTGGTGTTCCGGCCCCGTGCGGCCTGTTCGTTGCCGGAGATCGGGATGACCTCGGCGCGGATCGGGACATTCTGGACCGGGAGCGGGTCATCGTTGGAGTCTCGTCCGCCGCCGATCTTGAGGGTGACGGTGTCCCGGAGCAACAGGCGCGGCATTAGGCGGCCCTCTTGCGGTACCGGTCCAGGACGGCCCGCTCGGCCAGAGTGAACCCGTCGAATGCCTGGTTGAACGTCACCACCCCGGTGGAGTACCGGAGGCCCTCGGGGTTGGCCAGCATCCGGGCCGATGCCATGAGGATTACCGCGTCCACGCCGGGACGGGTTGACCCATCGGCCTTGAGGTGTGCTCCGCGGGTGTAGGCGTCGATCATGGCCGAGGCCATCGTGACGGCCTGTCCGGCCTGGGCCAGGAGTTCGGTGTCGGCGGGGAGTTGGCCAAGCCACTTGACCAGATCCGCGGGTGTTACTGCCATTTCGGTCTCCTAAGTGGGGTGGCCGAGGCCGTGAGAGTGACTAGAACTCACGGCCTCGGCCACGATTGGGGGACCTATCAGGCCGCGGTGAGGACCGTGACGGCCTCGGGGTGGAGAAGACCGAGGTCGTAGCGGGTGACCACGCGGATGGCCTGTTCGTCATAGTCCGCGTACCGCTCGGACAGGACGGTCACCGAGGGCTGGAGGTCTCGGACCACGGCCACGTTGGTGATGTCCACCAAGGCCGCCTTGCCGGTTGCCAGCTTGTTCGTGACGATGACCGGGACACCGAACAGGGTCTTTTTGCCCTCGGCGGTGAGGTCCGGCTGGATGAGGTAACGGCCATCGGCGTCCTTGATCTTGCTCAAGGTGTAGTAGTCCGCGCCCGAGATGAACCAGTGGGTCGGGATGACCTCGTGCGAGGCGGCCACCGCCAGCGCGTCCAGGAGACTGTCCGGCTCATCGGTGTCCAGGACTGCGGTGGAGACCCCGGCCTGATTGATCAAGCCCTTGACTGTGTTGGTGGCGCCGGTTCCCTTGAGGAGGGCATCGTCCAGCTTGTTGGCCACATCGGTCACCAGGCGCTGGCGGAGGACGGCGTCGAGGCCCACGACCGACTGGCGCGCCAGTTCGTTGGAGAACCGGATGAGGGTCTTGATCGACTTGAGGGTGGACGGCATGAGCGAGACCTCACCGAACGAGACATCGGCCTCGGGGATAAGTTCGGACTCACCAACCCAGCCGACGCCGGTACCGGCATTGATGCGTGGGATCCGCAGCGGCTCCGAGGAGTCGAAAATCTTGGGGCCAGCGGCCAGGACGACCGAGGCCGCTTCAAGAGGCTGGACCAGGAGCGAGGCAACCTGTTCCTTGAGGAGTGCGCCGTTCGTTGCGGTTGTTTCAACCATGAGAATTGTCTCCAGACATAAAGGGAATCAAAGGGATTCGCGTCTGGAGCACCTGGCTCACCTAGCGGGGACCATCTCGGCACCTGGCCGATAGTTCTCACTATATGGGACGACCCCCGTTCTCGGCAATGAGAACGGGGGTCGAACGAAGCGGCGTAGTCAGTCGAGGACGTCGTACTTGATGTTCGTATGGTCGAGGTTATTGCTGCCGAATGGACTCTGTAGAACGTCCACCTTCTTCGCTTTCATTGCACGGGTTCGACCGTTGGGCAAGACGTAGCTGATTACGTCCCCCTTGATCACGTCAGCGTCAACTGGAAGCGTGAGTTCGGTTGTGAGGTCAAGACCTTCCACCGTTCCCACCTCCACCCCGTCCCGCGTAATGGTCATTGAAATGGTGTTGAAGCCATTCATCATCGTCATGCACTCCCAGCGTGAAGTGGGCAACACCGAGCGGTTCCCCTACTCCTGAATCTATCCGGGATGACCGACACTCCGACTCACGCGTTGGCTCGGAGCATCCCGAGGAGATCCACGCCAGCGGTTGCCGAGGCCTTGGGTCCCTGTCCGGCGGCGCCGGGAGCAAACTTCCGGGCCTTGAGGTGTGGCTTGTCGGCAACCAGGGTCTCGATGGCGGCCTGGAGGGCCTCGGGGTCCGCCAGGTGCGCCGCGTCGAACGGGAGATCTGCCGGGTCGGCCAACGCGCCGGACTTCTCTACCAATGCGCGGTGGAGTTGCTCCTGGACCTCCCGGAGTTGGGTCCGGTACCCGGCTGACTCCTTGCGGAGGTCCTCCACATAGGCCCGGTCAAACGTGTCCGGGTCCCCGGCGGGTTCCCCCGAGGCCTCTGGCGTCTCCGAGGCCTCGGATCCGTTACTTCCCTGGGTATCTGGACCCTCCAGAGCGTCCGTCACAGTGACATCGGACTCCTCCTGGGCCTCGATTTCGGGGGTCTCGGGGACCTCCGGGGTGTCGATTTCGGCGTTGTCAATGATCTGTTCGTCGGTGGTGGTCATGCTGCTGGTGCCTCCTTGATGGCGGGGATGGTTGTCGGTGCCGATGTCGGACCGGCGTCGGGATTGTCGATGCCCAGACGGGTCCGGGCCTCCTCTGTCGTGATGATTCCGGCGGCGTGGAGCTTGGTGATGGCGTCGGCCTCCTGGGCCGCGCTCCGGGTGGCCGGGTCGGCCCACTGGACCCGTGGGGAGTAGTCGGTGACCTCTCCGCCGTTCTCCACGGCCAGGATTAGCCGTGCGACCTGTTCCCAGGACCGTCCAAACACGGCCTGGCGGGCCTCGGCCCGTGCGGTGAGTGCGGCCTCCGCGGCCCGGATGGCATCGGCCGATGCCGGGACGGACGTGTTCAGACCGAGGTAGTGACCTGGGAGGCCTGATACCGCCGAGGCCTGTTGCAGCAACACCGATACGGCAGTGTCATATCCCCCGAGATCCGCGCCGGGGAGCTGGCCAAACTTGCCTTCGGCGGCCTCATTGACCATGAGGCGTGAGGTCTCCGAGATCGGATTGACCACCTCCACGACTGGCTCCCCGTCCTCATCCAAGACCGCGTTACCCGCGTCATCCAGGACCGGCCGCTCCTCCAGCTCCAGCCCGGTGGCCCATCGGCGTGGCCGCGCGCCGTACTCCGAGGCCGTGAGCATGTCCGCGGTGATCTTGTTCAAACCGTCAACCACTGGGATGAGGTCGATGAACTCCGAGATCCCGAACGTGTCCATCGGCCGGTCGGAGTTGGTCAACGGGACCACCGGGACGGCCAGGAGCGGGTTGTCCACCGTTCGGACGACACGGGCCGCGGTGATCTGGGCACCGTCACCAATGAGGTGTTCGATCCGGTCCCGGCGGTACACCACCCACCGGGTCTGGCCCTCGGTTCCGTCCGGCTTGAGTTCGGTCCACCGCTTGATGGCGGCCAAGGTCTCACCGGATCCGGCATCCCGGAACACGGCCACTTGTCGGCCGGACTCCACCGATGCCACCGCCTTACCGGCGGCGTTGGCCCACACGATGACCGCGGTCTCACCCATACCCAGGGCCTCACGATGGGCCGCGGGGGACGTTTGATCCAGGTCCGAGCGGATCCAGGCCGCCCAAAGGGCCGCGTCCCGTTTGCCGTCGGCGTCGGTGAACCCGGTGACCCGGAGCCGTTCCGCGATGGCCTGGACCGACAGCCGGGGAAGATTCACCGCGATCCGGTCGAACCGTTGGCCGATGGACTTGCGGGCCTCGGGTGAGAGGAACGCCAGGGGTTGCTCACCGGCGTAATACTGGCCGAGGATGTGCAATTTCGGTGCCCGCACATTGAGGGCCTGGTCCAGCTCTGCATTGCTTGGTTCGTTCACTTCAATCTCCTTATGCCGCAAAGGATCTCACCCGGCGACGTTTTGGTTTACGGGTTGCGCGCCAGGTGGCGCGACTATGGGCCATGACCAGGCACGCGGCCAGGTCGATCTTTCGTGCGTTCCGACGCCGGGAGGCCTTGGCCAACCTCATCCCTCGGCCGTCCTCCACGATCACCGCGGCAGAGATGTGGGCTGAGAGGCGTGGATCCCCGGAGTGGGACATCCGGGAGTTGGTGGCCGCGGAGTAGAGGTCACCGGTGGCCGCGGTGAGCCTGGACGGTGAATGCGGGAACTCCACCACCGGCAACCCCTCGGCCTCCAAGGCCTGGAGCGTGCGAGTCCAGCGGAACGGGTCCGCGATGATCTCCACGACCTTCCACCGTTTGCACGCCTGGCGGATGGTCTCCTCCACCTCGGCCACTGGGATCCGGTAGCTCTCATCCCCGGTGGGCCGTTCCCACACATCGACAACGTCGAAGTGAGGGTCCGCGCTCACGGTGCCCACCAGGACCGCGGTGGTGTCATCGGAGAACGAACCATCCAAGGCCAGGACCACCTCGGTCCCGTCCGGGATCCCCAGGCCGGTACTAAGACCGTCCCAGACGTTCCGGGGTAGGAACTCCCCATCGGTCTCGGATGCGAACTGACACAACCGAGCGCGCCGGAACGTGGCTTCACGGGTCTTGGGTGGCAGCAATGCCACCAGCGCGTCCTCATGGAGGTAGTCACCCAGAGCCGGGTTGGCCAAGGCCCAGCAATGCCGGCAATCCACCGGGTGGTCGATGAACTCATCGGCGGAGAACTCTCTCCAGGCCAGGGTGGAGTCCTCCGGGTGTTCAGCCGCGTACTGGCGTAGGTCGGCCAGGACGTTGTCGTGTGGGTTCGGGCCGGGGGTACCGATGACCACCAGGGACGATTTCTCCCGCTTGCCCTGGGCCAGGGTCAACACCTCATAGGTGTCACGGGTGACCACGCCTCCCTCATCCAGGATGGCCAGGGTGTAGTCCAAGCCCTCCAGCCGTTTGGGTTCTGCTGGCAGGCAAGAGAACTCGGCGTTGCGTCCCGGTATCACCAGGCGTTCCTTGAACACCTGGCACCGGGCCGACAGCTCCGGGTCCAGCTCCACCATGCGCCGAGCGATGTTGAACACGATCCCGGCCTGGCGCTCATCGACCGCGACGACGCACACCACCGCACCCTCCGGTCCACAGAACAGTTCGTACACACCCCATGCCGCCATGAGGGTGGACTTTCCCTGGCCTCGGGGGAGCATCCACCCGGCGGTACGCGGCTGGATCTTGGCGTCGAGAACCGAGGCCACTAACTCAATCTGCCACTGGCGCAACCTCATTGGCTTCAAGGCCCCGGTGCCCTTCGGGGTCTTGATGAACTTGGCACAGAACGCGGCGAACCGTGCCGCGCCGGTCTTGCGGGGCCGGAACGGGAGTGGTGTCTCATCGACCGCGGCCTTGGGTCCAGCCTTCACCGCTCCACCTCCTGGTAATGGTTACCGTTTTCATCTTTGCATACCCCCGGGGGGTGTGTAACGCATAGTGCGGCTACCCGTCGAGTCGGGGACGGCCTGGTCAGGGGGCCACCCCCCTGGGTCTCAGTCGGCCGTGCGCGACCCCGCCGAGCGTTGCAACTCCGGCACACCACCTCGATGTCCTGGAGCCTCACGGCCAAACCACGGGCCACCCGGTCCCAGGCCTCCGGGGAGTGGTCGGCGGTGAGGTCGGTGGTGGCCCCGCAGTCGGTACAGAACCGTTGCAGTCGGCGGGCACGGCGGGACAGGCGATCCCATGCCGCGTTGTACCCGCGGGCGGTAGCCGATGCCCGCGGGTAAGCCACGTCGGCCGCACGTCGGCACTCCTGGCACCGTCCGGTGCCGTCGTGCGGTTCCCCGCACTCGGTACATGGCCTAAGAGGCATCGGAATCGCCTCCGATGCCCGCGGCAGCGTCCAGGAGTGGCTCCAGGTCCTCCCGGAGCTTGTCGAGCCACAGGAGAGGTTTGTAGTCGGTGGCGAACACGGCAAGTCCCATGCTCATCTCGGCCATGGCGTCCAACATCCCGGCGAGGTCACCCGAGGTCGCCAGTGTGGCCATGTCCGCCTTGTCTCCTCGTTGCTTGGCGTAGAGGTACCCGAGCGCGTCTCGGTATGCGTCACGGTTGATGGTGGTCATCGGGATCTCCTGATCTCGTTGGTGATGGCTCGGTGTGCCGAGGCCTGGCGGGCCGATGCCTGTTCGGTTTGGTGAACCCGGTAGGCCTCACGTTGGGTGAGCCAGGTGTTGGCGATGGAGGCCAGCTCCTCTGCCCAGGCCTTGATCGAGAGGACTTCCAAGGCCGCCGAGTCTCCTTGGTGGGCCATGACCTCACGCGGGTTGAGTTCAGCCACGGTGGCCCTCCTCGGCCAGGAGTTGGGCCGCGTTGAGCGGTTCACCGGACGGGTCGGAGATGGCGTCCAGGAGGCCTTGGAGTGAGGAGCCTGGTCCGACTATCGCCGCGGCCTCGGAGAACGGGACGATGGCGGGCGGTGCTGCATTGGCCACCAATGCCTTGGTGAGCATGTTGGCCACCTGTTGGGCCTGGCCGTGGTCGCCATAGGTCCCGTCCAGCCGAAGCACTACGTCATAGCCACCGCTGGGAGTTGGTTGCACGGTCACCGGGTTACGTCGGACGGCCTCCCGTGCGAGGAGGTGGAGGACGATGCTGAACTCTTGGACATTGGTCACGTTGGGTACTCCTTGGGTTGTGGTCGAACCGGGGAGCGGGGAGCGGGGGAAACGTGTTCGTAGGTTTTCCCCCGAGCCCGCATGTTGTAAAACCCCTGGTAAAGAGAGAAATGATGAATCGCGTTTAGGGAACTTGTGTGAGACCGTTCCCCCGTTACCCGATTCCCCCTTTCGCCAGGCGGTAGGTGGGCGTGCCGACGCGGGAGGCCTCGGCCTCGGTGATGGACCCACGGCTCAGCAGCAACTCCAGCGCCTCGGGAACCAGGGACCTGTCGGCATTGGTTACCGAGGCCTTGCGGAGTCCGTCGGCCGTCGGGGCCTTGTCGGGGTTCTTCCTCATCCACCGCGCCATGGCCTTGGCGACGTTCTCCACCGCGGTCTCTCGTACCGAGTCGGCGGTGATGCCAGTGATGGCCTGGGATACCGCACGATTGGTTGTCTTGGCGCCCTCGGCCTTGTCCACTTCCGCACGTACCGATGCCCGGACCCGTCCCGAGTGAGTCATCAAGGCCTCGGCCCACTTCCACACCTCTGGCGTGATCGTGGTTGATCCGTGGAGCACCGCACACGCGGCGGCGGCCTTGAGTTTCACCAGGTTCCGGTGTGAGTCCTCGGTCCCCTTCCATCTGCCCGCAATCCGGTCTCTACGGATCTCCCGCCGGACAGCCGGGTCCACGGAGAAGTACCGAGGCCCCGGCGTGGTGATGGCCTCGGCCCTGCCGAAGTCTGGAAGCACGACTCCGAGCGTGCTGGACTCCTCGTCACGGTCCTCCAGATCCGGATCGTCGGCCGAGAGCCAGAGAATGCGCTGGAGCGTCCCTCCGGCCTCCTCGGCCAGTAGAGGGCCACACCGCAGCGGTTGGGCCGACACGGTGACCACGGCCCGATATGAGTTGGCGGGCACCATGAGTTGGTTGGCCTTGACCTTGGTGATGGTGCCGAGGGGTTCCCCGCTCCAGGTCTTGCGTAGCTCGGCCGAGAGGGTGGCTCCCTGCCTGCTATTGACCGCGGCCAGTTGGTCCACCTCGGGGAAGTCCAGCCATGCCGCGCGTCGAATGACCACGGGGACAGTGATCTTGCCCTTGCCGTCGATGTCAGGGACCGAACGGTTCTCTTTGAACACCGCGGAGATCGCCTCACCGGACCCTGGAGTCAGTGGCGTGAAGGCATCGGCCAGACGTTGCTCACCGTCCTCCAGATGGAACGGATCGGTGTCGGGCCAGTCGAGAATCTGTGCGGTGCTGATCCCCTTGCCTGCGCCGGACGCGCCGACACCCACCATGAACAGGTTGAGGCTGGCCGGTTTACCGACAATGGGTGGGAGAAGCATGTCGTACGGGGTTGCGATGGCGGCCTGGCCGAGGCACGTTCCGAGGAGCGACCACGGGGGAATCAGGAGGATCCGGGCCTCGGTCAGGATGTGCTCGGTGATCTTGGAGTAGCCGAAGACCGCGGCCATGAGTTCGGCGGCGTACGGGTCCGCACCGGTGGTCATCGGCCACCCCCGAGACGGCCCAGGACCGCGCCGATGCCGTATCCGAACGGCCAGGACAATGCCGCCAGGCCGATCATGCTGAAAAATGCTGTTGCTGTAGTCACTTTTGTCTCCTTGAACGAACCGAATTGTGTTGTTCGGGTGGGTGATTCGTTCAAGCGGCAGAGGCGATGAAGCGGTCTAGCTCCGAGGCCTCCACCCGGATCACGCGGGGGGACGGCCTAACAGCCTTGAGTCGGCCGGTGGCGATCCAGCGGCGAACGGTCCGATCAGAGATACCGAGTTCCTCGGCAATGTCTTGCAGAGAGAGATAACGAGTGCGGGCACGCGATGCGGCCATGACTGGACTCCTAGTCAACAGATGTGCGGGGGAGTCGCTTCTGTCGATGGCTCGCAGATACGTGATCCGGGATCCTGTCCGGGCGTGGAGCCGCTCTGGGTCCTCGTGCTGCGCACTTATGGCGAGTCTGCGGAGGTTATCCGTCAAGCGATGAGGACGACACTAAGCCGCTCGTGTCCGATGTGTCAAACACCTGGACAAGCGCGAAAGTCGTTGTTAACCAGCAAGGTCAACCATCACCGACTATGTCCAGAGCCCTTGTACTAGGCCTCGGGTCCGACTGTCGGTGGAGTGGGTGTACCGCGCCGACATGGCCGCGGAGGTGTGGCCCATGAGGACCATGTGGTCGGCCAGGGTGGCCCCGGCTTGCGCGAAAAGTGTTGCGGCACTGTGGCGTAGGTGGTGCGGGGTGAGTCCTGGCTTGCCGATGGCCTCGGCGGCCTTGGTGAAGGGCTTGCGGAACGTCGCGGAGAACACCAACGCCCCTCCACCAGTGGGGAACATCAGCCCATCCTGGCCTGGGAGTGCGTAGGTATTGATGTGCTCCTCCAGCGCGGGCCGGAGGCCCTCGGGGAGCGGCACGGTCCGGAGGGCGGCACGTGACTTAGGCCGGTCGATTACGAACTCCCCGGTAGTCCGGACCACGGCCCGGCGGACCGTGACGGAGAGGGCGTTCTTGGACATGTCGAGATCCGACCGCCGGAGCGCGGTCAACTCCCCGAACCGGAGCCCGGAGAAGCCACCGAGGAGGACCAATGCCTTGTACCGCGGCGTGATGGCGTCGGCCAATGCCCGGATTTCATCGGGTGTGAGAGCCATAGGCTCGGATTTGCGGTGTTTGACCGCGGCACGCTTCACCCGCGCTGGGTTAGCCGTGAGAATCTCATCGTCCACCGCTTGGTTGAGGATAGTCCGCAAGAGGCTGTAGGCGTTGGCGTTACGGGTGGGGAAGTCCTCCAGGCCTGCGTGCCACTCCCGGATCTCGGTCACCGTGAGGGCCTTGAGTCGCTTGTCTCCCAGGCCCGGATAGATCACGTTCTCTAGATAGCCCTTGTTGAGCGCGCGGGTCCTCGGCTTGTGCCGGTTGACCGTCTCGGCGTGCCACTTGTCCGCGTAGACCCGGAGGGTGAGGCCGCCGGTGGCCTGGGCGGCGTCCCGCTCGGCCGGTGGGGTCCAGTCGCCACGTTCGATGAGACGGCGCTCATCGGATAGCCAACCCTCTGCGTCGATCTTGGCCGTAAACGTGGTGGGTGCCTTGTGCTCCTCTAGGTTGGCCCCGTGGATGTACCGGGCCTGGAACCGTCCCGATTGGAGCTTGCGGATACTCCCGAATGATCTCTTGCCAGCCATGCCGATGCCCTCCAGAGCGTGCCAGTTGCGTGCCAGATGAGCTTACATCGGTGCCGCCGACGTGCACTTATGTCCGATCGGCAAGTACCAGGTGGAGGGCCTGGAGGGGTCCTTGGGGGCAGGTCAGAGAGTGTTTTCGAGGATGAAAACTACACAGGTTCAAATCCTGTCAGCCCGACAGAGAAAAGCCTGGTCAGAGAGTTCTGGCCAGGCTTTTTTGTGCCCGAAGCTGATTGGCGGGGCGGTACAGTCGCGGTTGCGCGAATCGGAGATCTGGCGGAGTCTCTGATGCATGAGCGATGAGACGATCTGCCCCGAGTGTGGGCACAAGATCCGCAGCCAAACGATCCCAGGTGTGCCCAAGGCCGGCGGGGGCACCACAGAACCGTATGTGCAAGGGCCGAGCTGCTTCAGCAGCTGGTGTTCACAGCATCAGGCTTTCGTTGCGGCCAACCCGTAGCGCGTGCCGCGGGCGCTCCGAGGAACCGCGTGACAGGTTTGACTAGTTCACATCGGGGTAAGTCGGTTCCATGACGAAAGACGAAGCTCTACGCAAGATAGACAGCCAGTTGGACACTTTCGCGAGCGGAGCGATGGGGTACGCGGAGGGTTCCTCTGCTACGAGCGAGGAAGACGTCGAAGAGAGGGTCCGCCTGCGCCAAGCGGCGAAAGAAAAGATCGCCGGACTCGAAGACGGCGACCCCGAGATTGACAGGCTCGCTACGGAACTCAACCTTTGACCGGTTGTAATGCGTCGATCACAGCGGTGGTTTCGGAGAAATCCGGAGCCGCCGCTTTTTTCTGGGGATCAACTCCAGATCTCTGTGAATGACACAGCGCGACCCAGGATCTGTTCTGCGGCCCGATGTCCCGACTTCAGCGCACCGGTCACCGTTGCGGGGTCGTCGGTCCAGGTGGCCTCGCCGGCCAGGTGCATCACGTCGTCGATCGGTGTGGACAGGACGTCGTGATCGAGTCGGTCCGAGCCGACTGTCATGTACGAGTACGAACCGCGCGCGTAGGGATCGTCCTGCCAGCGAGTGACGTGTACCCGATCCGGTTGCACAACACGGCCGCCGTACAGCGCTCGCAATGCGTCGAGAACGGAGTCGGCGATCTGCGGGTCAGACCATTCGCGAGTCGCTCTGGCGCAGGGGCCGGCCGCGAACGTCAGGAGCGTCGGTGAACCGTTCGTGGCGGTCAGGTCGTACCAGGAATGCCACCACCTTCCGGCCTCGCCCTGCCGGCGAATCGCGTAGACGTCGTCGTCCCAGAATTTCTGCGGAAACCGCAGGACCACCTTCTCGAATGCGTTCATCTCCAGCCGCCGCAATGCACCTGATTGCGGTTCGGGCAGTGGTGGATCGAGAATGAACTCGGGCGACTTCAGCACTCCGATCGGAACCGTGATCACAACCCGGCCGGCCGTCATACGCCCCTGGCCGGTCTCGATGGTGACACCGGTCGGCGACCACCGCACGCAGGTGACCACGTGTTCCAGGCGCACATCGAGGCCCTTCGCCAGGTGTGTGGCGAGTTCGTCGTAGCCGTCGGGGAACACCACTTCGTCACCGTCGATCGCATCGTCGTCGAGACCGTGCGCGTCGAGGTCGTCGATCCACACACCCAACTGTTCCTCGGCCCGGTGTTGCAGGAACTCGCGGACTCGCATCGACCGATCGGCGTCCCACTTCAGTTGCGCCAGAGTGCTTTCCACTGCCTCGCCGAAGGATGTCCTCGGGTCTGAGGTGGCGATGTTTATCGCCAGTAGATCGCTGAACGAATGGATGTCCGCGGTGAAACGCTGGGCGGCTTCGTCACTCAATCGCGTGTCGGTGGGAGAGTAGTAAGCGATGGGTCGCCCATCGGGCTGATAGCTGCCCACGGTGAACTCAAGCGTGCGCATGCCGAAGGCCTTGACGGCGTCGGCTACCGGATTTCCATCGATTCCGTGGACCCAGGACGCTCCGTAGTCGACGACCTCGCCGTCCGCGCGTGAGGTCCACACGCGCCCTCCGACGCGGTCTCTGGCCTCCAGGATCGCCACCCGCCGGCCGTCATCGGCAAGGATTCGCCCGACGGTCAGGCCGGCGATTCCGGCGCCGACGATCAGCGTGTCGAAATCTGTCAACGGCGTTCCGATCTATTGGTGCGGGCATGCCAGACCGGCCGCCGCTTTCGAGGCTGTCTTTCCGATGAGTGTTCACGACTGCTCCCGCGAACACCACCACGTCGTGCGCCCGCCGACGGTGCCGCGTGACATCGGCGCCCCACACCGGGGGCACACGGCGTCGGTCTTGCGATACGGGATGATCTCCCCGGTGTGCACGCCGCTTTTCTTGATCGCGGATCGGATGGCACGGCGCAGGGCCACACGTAGGTTGTCGAGGTCGTCGGTGGTCAGTGTCTTGGCGCGGCGTGCCGGGGACAGCCCACATTGCCACAGGACCTCGTCGGCGAGCAGGTTCCCGATCCCGGCGATGGCCGCCTGGTCGAGCAGCCTGGCCTTGAGAGGCGCTCCACTCGAACCGATTCGACGCCGGAAGTCCTCTCGCGAGATCTCCGCGGCATCAGGGCCGAGGGCGTCGATATCGGGTTCCAGGCGTACGCGGCCGAGGCGGCGTTTGTCGAAGAGCCGGAGTTGGCCCCCGTCGTCGAACGTCATGGTGAAGCGCGTCCACTCGGGCTTGTCGGTGTCCCGCTCACCGACGTGTGGATCGCCGCCGCCATAGACCGAGGTCTGCTCACCGTCGGGCGCTGTGACGATGATGCGTCCACCCATGCCGAGATGGATGCCGAGCCGGGGACCTGCTGATCCTTCCGCGGTTTCGGTCTCACACCACATGGCTTTGCCGCGGCGACGGGCTTGGATGAGCTTGCCGCCCTTGAGTGCTCGGGCGATCTCGCCCGGGCGGTGCGGGCGGCACTCGAACGTGTCGGTGTCATCGATATCGACGATGACCCGGTTCAGCGCCTTCTCGACGACCGCTCTGGCGTTCTCGACCTCGGGTAGTTCCGGCATTCGTCCGGTATACCCGGCGCGAGGCACTCATGCACTCGTGGTCAGAACAGCGTGGGCGGGGTGGCGCCCTCCAGATCGAGTAGCCATCGCTTGGTTTCCAGGCCTTGTCCGCTGTCACCGCCCGAGTAGCCTCCCAGGCCATCGGCGGCGACCACCCGATGGCATGGGATGAGCAGTGGCACAGGGTTGCTGCCCATGATGGCGCCGATGTTCCGGGCAGAGACGCCGGTGCCGCTGCGGGTTGCGAGTTCGCCGTACGTGATCGTGTCACCTCGATGCACGGTCTCCTCGAGTGTGGTCAGCACGATGCGGGCCGCGTCCGTCAAGCCGTGCAGGTCGACCGGAAGGTCGAAGTCGGTCAGGTTCCCGTCAAAGTAGGCGCGGAGCTGTTCGAGCCCTTCGGCCAGCAACCGATCGTCTGACGGACTGCTCGTCGGCGGGGGAGTTCGCCAGGCGACCCGCACGATCGCTTCACCGCTACTGGAAACGGTGATCGAGCCGACGGGTGTTGACAGCGAACCGGAGGAGATTCCATCAACCCGCTGATCTTCGTGCCTCACGTGGGCCGAGGATAGTCCCACCGATCGCATAGCGCGCTGATCATGGCCGCGGTCATGTGCCCCGCCGCGACATGCGACGACGTCACCGCCCTCGGCCTTTCCCGTATCGGAGACGGGCCCGCGGACTACGCTCGAGCCATGTCGTTCGAAGTTCCGCCGGACGCTTACGCCCGGTTCATGGGTCGTTATTCCGAACCCCTGGGCGCCGTATTCGCTGATGCCGCCGGTGTCGGGGGAGACCAGCGGGCACTCGATGTCGGGTGCGGTCCGGGAGCCCTCACCGCGCATCTGGTGTCCCGGCTCGGGGTCGATCATGTGAGCGCCATCGACCCGTCATCGTCTTTCGTCGATGCCGTGCGAACCCGATTCCCGGGGATCGACGTACTCCGGGCGGCTGCCGAGGACCTGCCGTTCGAGGCGAACTCGTTCGACGTCACGCTGGCTCAGCTGGTGGTTCATTTCATGACCGACCCCGTGCTCGGACTCACTGAGATGGCTCGGGTGACACGGCCGGGCGGCACGGTCGCCGCCTGTGTCTGGGACCTCGGCCCGAACGAACGCGGCCCGATATCGCTGTTGTGGCGGATGGTTCGTGAATTGGACCCGGATGCTCAGGATGAATCCGCTCTGGCCGGCGTCCGGCAAGACGAGTTGACGTCGTTGCTCAGTCGCGCCGACATCCGCGATGTCGAGTCCAGCGAACTCACGGTCCACGTGACGTACCGCGGTTTCGACGAATGGTGGGAACCCAACACATACGGGATCGGGCCCGCGGGCGTCTATGTCGCGGGGTTGTCGCCCGAGCGGCGAAACATGTTGCGTGAGCGATGCTTCGCAGCTCTGCCGACCGCACCATTCGAATTGTCGGCAACGGCCTGGTGCGCGGTCGGCAGGACGTGACCTCCGCTGCTCGCTGCCCGTTCGTTCACCGGATCATCCGGGCCGGTATCGGCTCCGAATGTCAGATGACAAACTTGAGGCACCCCGAGTGAACGAGGTACGCATGACCGACGACCTGGTCGTCCTGGCCGACTCCGACGGACAACCGTGCGGAACCGCGGACCGGACGACCGTGCACACCACGGATACACCCGTGCACTTCGCGTTTTCCTGCCACCTGGTCGACGAAGGGCATCTTCTGATGACCCGACGAGCGTTGAGCAAGCGCACCTGGCCGGGCGTCTGGACGAACTCGTTCTGTGGGCATCCACGGCCCGGCGAATCGGTCGAGGATGCGATCCACCGATACGCCCAGCGCGAGCTGGGTATCGACGTGCAGGGCGTGCGATGCGTGTTGCCCGACTTCCGCTACCGGGCGGTCGACGCCAGCGGTGTGGTGGAGAACGAGATCTGCCCGGTGTTCGTCGCGAGCCCGGTGGGGGAGCTGCGCCCGGATCCCGATGAGGTCGCGGAGTACGCCTGGGCGGCGATTTCCGACGTCTGGACCCTCGCCGAACGCACCCCCTGGGCGGTGAGCCCGTGGTTCGTCGAACAGGTTCGCGCATTGCCCGGTCCGCACCCGTACGGAGATGTTGCCGCAAGCCCATCCGGAGCGTCCACCGGCCCGAATAGAGGGCAGTAGGTGACCGCGAGAGCAACGAGGGCAAGGACAGGTCTGATGGTGCAAACACGGAGGCGAGCAGAGGCTTTGCAGCCCTATCTGCGCTATGACGCTGCCGCTGACGCCAGTGCCGCGTTGGTGATCCGCCGGTATTCGTCGTCTTTCGGACTGGCGACGCGGCTGCTCGGGGGGCAGGTCCGACAGGATGTGTGCAACATCTACGCACTCGTACGGGTGGCCGACGAGGTCGTGGACGCGCCGCGGCCCGGTCAGGGCAGCGTTGACCGGCTGATCGAACTCGACAAGCTAGAGCAGGAAACGTACGCGACGATGGAAACCGGGTCGAGTACCAATCTGGTTGTCCACGCGTTCGCGCGCAGCGCTCGGCGGGTCGGCATCGGACAAGAGCTGATCACCCCCTTCTTCTCGGCGATGCGCACGGACCTGCAGCACGTTGACCACGATTTCGCGAGCCTGGCGACGTACATCTACGGCTCCGCCGAGGTGGTCGGCCTGATGTGCCTGCGCGCCTTCGTTGCCGGCGAACCGAACCCGGCACCGCTGTATGACGAGCTCGCACCCGGGGCCAGGCGACTGGGCTCGGCGTTCCAGAAGATCAACTTCTTGCGCGACTTCGGCGATGACAGCGACGGCCTCGGACGGCGCTACCTGGTCGGGCTCCAGCCTGATGAACTCGACGACGAGATCTGGCACAACTGGATCGACGACGTCGAACTGGACCTGGCTGCGGCCGCCGAGGTCATTCCCTGGCTACCACGCGGCTGCCGCGTGGCGGTGTGCACGGCCCACGACTTGTTCGCCGATCTGACCCGCCGTCTGCGGGCGACGTCACCGGCCCAGGTGCGATGCCACCGGGTGCGCGTGCCGACACCCGAGAAGATGCGCATCGCTGCGTCGGCCACGCTCCGCCGTGGTCGACCTCTCGTTTTCGACAAGGAGATCAAGGTTTCGTGACGGGCACACCGCAAAAGGTAGTCATCATCGGAGGTGGTGTTGCCGGTTTGGCCACCGCCGCCCTCCTCGCGCGTGACGGTCACGACGTCGACCTGGTCGAAAAGAACGATGACCTCGGTGGCCGGGCCGGATCGTGGGCGCACGAGGGTTTCCGTTTCGACACCGGACCCTCCTGGTGGCTGATGCCGGAGGTGTTCGACCACTTCTTCGATCTGCTCGGCACCTCGACGTCCGAGCAGGTCGAACTGGTGCGTCTGGAACCCGGGTACCGAGTGTTCTTCGAGGGTGTCGACGAGCAGATCGACATCGGTGGTGACGAATCGAGCAACCGCGCGCTGTTCGAGACGATCGAGCCTGGTGCCGGTACTGCTCTGAGCCGTTACCTCGACTCCGCCCGCGACGCATACGACATCGCCGTGAAGCGTTTCCTCTACACCAGTTTCGACTCGCCGCGCGCTTTCCTCAGCCGTGAGGTGTTGCGAAATCTCCCGACTCTGGCGGTGTTACTCACCAGGTCTTTGGAGTCGTTTGTCTCACAACGTTTTTCCGATCGACGGTTACAGCAGGTGCTCGGCTATCCCGCGGTGTTCCTCGGATCTTCACCCGAACGCACACCCGCGATCTATCACCTGATGAGCTGGCTCGACCTCGCAGACGGCGTCCGCTATCCCAATGGCGGTTTCACGACGTTTGTAGAGGCGTTGTCCAGGCTGGCGACCGAGAACGGGGTGCGGGTACACACCGGCACGTCGGCGACCGCAATTCTGACGCGGCCGCGAAAGGGTCGGGGGCGCCTGGGGCGTCGCCGAAATGAGGTTGTCGGGGTGCGGGTGCAGGGCCGCGGAGATGTCGAACACGTCATCGCCGCCGACATCGTTGTCGGTGCCGCGGACCTGCACCACGTAGAGACCAAGCTCTTGCCTGCCGATCTGCAGACGTTCCCACAACGATGGTGGGACAAGGCGACCTCGGGACCGGGGGCGGTCCTGGCCTATCTGGGTGTGCGCGGCGATCTGCCTGAACTGGAACATCATTCGCTGTTCTTCACCGAGGACTGGACGACGAACTTCGACGCCATTTTCGAGCAGCCGACCCACATGCCGGACCCGGCGTCCCTGTACGTGTGCCGGCCGTCCGCCACGGACGACTCGGTGGCCCCGGCCGACCACGAGAACGTCTTCATCCTGGTGCCGTCGCCCCCTGATCCGGACATGGGTCACGGGGGGATCGATGGTGCCGGGGATCCGGACATCGAAAAGGTCGTCGACCGGGCGATCGCGGCGATTGCCCAATCGGCGGGGATCCCGGATCTCGCCGAGCGCATCGTGGTCCGTCGCACCGTGGGCCCGGCCGACTTCGTCGATGACGTCAACTCGTGGTCCGGTGGGGCACTCGGGCCGGCACATACGTTGCGACAGAGTGCATTCCTACGCGCCACCAACCGGTCGCGCAAGGTCGAGGGTCTGTTTTACGCGGGTTCGAGTACGCGTCCGGGTATCGGTTTGCCGATGTGCCTGATCAGTGCCGAACTCATCCGGAAGCGACTGCGGGGCGATCGGTCGGTCGGGCCGTCGAGCTGAACGCCGCCCGGTGAATCCCGACCCTCGGTGACGACATCAGGCTTCGAGGACATCTGGATTCACCGGCGGGATGGCTGATCCGCCGGGCCGATCAGGTCTGAGACGATTCGCGCCGACATCATGACCAGCGGAAGTCCGCCTCCGGGATGAGCCGAGCCGCCGACCAGATAGAGGCCGGGCACCGGTGAGGTGTTCGGCGGCCGAAGGAACGCCGCGCGTGCGCCGTTCGACGACGACCCGTAGATCGAACCGCCCGGAGTCAGCGTGCGCCGCTCGAGCTCGGCGGGCGACACCACGATCCGGTGGCGGACGTGCGAGCGCACATCGAGGCCGCGGTCGGCCATCACCTGCATCACGTGGTCGGCGTGTGCCTCGACGACCCCCGGTGCGTCCCAGTCCATTCCGTTCGGTGGATCATGGCGCGCGGCGTTCACCAGCACAAACCACGCTCCCGTTCCGGGACCGGGAACGATGGCCGGGTCGTCGGGTGCCGAGATGTACACCGTCGGACGTTCCACCGGCCGCGGTGGCCCGTCGAATCCGAAGACGGCGTCGAACTCCGCGTCGTAGTCCTCGGCGAACAGCACAGTGTGGTGCTGCACCTGAGGTGGATTGTCCAGCGCGAGCAGGATTGCGAACCCGGACAACGACGGAGTGGCGCTGCGCAGTCGGGCGGCCACCCGGCGGGTGGTCCGCGACGAGACGAGGCGTTCGTACACCTGCGTGGCATCGGCATTCGCGACCACCAGGTCCGCGTCCCGGAAGGTCCCGTCCGCGAGCTGCGCTCCGTCGATATGTCCATGCGAATCCATGGTGAGGCGGGTGACCTCGGTATCGCATTCGATGGTCCCGCCGAGTGCGAGGAACCGATCGCGGATCGCCGTGGCGATCACGCCCAGGCCGCCGGCGATATACCACGACCCCCACGCCTGTTCCGACCACGGAACCGACACGAGAGCAGCGGGCGCCCGCCGGGGATCCGATCCGGTGTAGGTGGCGTACCGGTCGAGCAGTTGAACAAGACGGGGGTCGCGTACATAGCGGCGACCGAGTCCGCGCAACGAGTGCCACGGGGCGATGGTCGCGAGGTCCGACCATGCCCGGAACCCTCCCATCAAGCGGCGGATCTCCAACGGAGACTCCAGGAATGGCTCGTGCGTGACGTCCCAGACCGATTCTGCCCGCGCGAGCAACGCCGACCACTGCGCGCCGCGACCGGGACCCAGCTTCGCATCCATGGCGGCCGGGATCTCGTCGAGTGAGCCCGGCATGTCGAGCTCGGTGCCATCCGGGAACCGGTAGCGGGCGGCCGTCGAAAGTCGTTGCAGGGACAGCACATCGTGAACCGATGCGCCGGTGGAGGTGAACAACTCTTCGAGCACCTGCGGCATCGTCACGAGTGAGGGGCCGGTGTCGAAACGAAAACCGTCGTGTTCGATGACCCCGAGCTTGCCCCCGATATCCGAGGATTGCTCGAGCACCGTGACGTCGTGTCCGCCGGCCTGCAGCCGCAGGGCCGCAGCCAAACCGCCGACTCCCGCGCCGACCACGATGACCTGGCTCATACGTTCACCTCGATCGATCTACCTTTCCATTGCAAACGCCCGCGCCGACGGGCGACGGCGGAATCGACGGTGAGGGCGGCAAACGCGACTATCGATGCCGGATGGGCCAGTGCGTCCGGCCAGGCTCGTGCACCGGTGGACCGGGCGGCGATCACCCGTGAGGCGACTCCGGCGACGTAACCGACTGCGCCGGTGCGTGATCCGGTCAGTGCGCCCAGGAATGGGACGACGTACATGAGCGTGAGCAACGCCATGACAGCAAGCGACCCCGGCGCCGAGCCGAATGCGTTCCACAACGACTTGCCATAACCTGCGCGTACGGCGTGCCATCCCTCATACATCCGGCAGGCAGCGATCCGACTGCCGTCCGCGGCGACCCCGTGACCGCCGGCCCGTTTGACCGCACGCAGGAGCGCGATGTCTTCGAGTATCTCGTTGCAGACGGCAGCGTGCCCGCCCGCCCGACGGTAGGTCTCCGCGTCGACGACGATCAGTTGGCCGTTCGCAGCCGACAGGGAGGGCCGCGGCGATCGTTCGGCGATACCGAGCGGCAGTGTGCTCAGCCACGACCACTGCAGCAGCGGTTGCACCAGACGCTCACCGATCCCGACGGCGATCTGCCGGGGATAGGGGCTCAGCAGGTCGAGACCGGTTCGCCGCAGCATCGCCACGGACGAGGTGAACGCACACGGTTCGACCTCGACGTCGGCGTCCACGAACACAAGAACGCCACCGGACTGGGCAGGGTCGGAACCGACCAAACCAGAGAAGGCCGATTCGGAGAGCTGGTGGCAGGCCCATGGTTTACCCAGCCAACCCGGCGGGAGCGGAGCCCCATCGATGATCTCGAGACGGGCATCGCGCTGAGCAATCGCTGCGAGTACGGCGCCGGTGCCATCGGTGGATCCGTCGTCGAGCACGAGGACGCGCACCGTCCCGGGCCATCGGTCGGCTGCGGCCAGGACGCCGCGCACGCAACGCTCTGCCACCGCCGCTTCGTCTCTCATCGGGATGAGGACGGTCAGGGGCTCGGCATCCGGAACGTCGGTGGGTACTGGTCTGCGGACGCGGATCGCGTTGTCGACCGTCAACGCGAGCGATGCCACTGCCGATCCGGTGCCGATCGCCACCACTAGCTGCGCAATGTCACCGCGTCGCATCGAACGTCTTCTGGAACAAGCTTCCCCCGGGCTGTGGTCGAGTGTGAGGTCGTTCCGACGACCGTATCGCCTCGATCATCAAGACTGGCGCCACACACACCGCTCGACCAAGCCGGTCAACGCTGTCCGGGTCAGGTCATCGACCGGCAGCGACCCGACGATGTTCATGGCTTTGTCGGTCAGCTCGCTGATCCGTGCCTCGATTTCGCTGTCGGCGCCGGTTGCGACGAGCACGGACCGGATGGCTTCGAGATCGTCTTCATCGACGTCCGGGTTGCCCAGGCAGGTCCGGAGCAGTTCCTTTTGTGACCAGTTGCCCCGCGACTCGGCCACGGCCATCAGAAGCGTGCGTTTGCCCTCGCGGATGTCGTCGATCGCCGGTTTGCCGGTGATCAGGGGATCGCCGAAGACACCCAGCAGGTCGTCCCGCAGCTGGAATGCTTTGCCGGCTGTCAGTCCGATCTGGTCGTAGAGACGCAGGAGCATCTCGTCTGCCCCGCCGAGGGAGCCGCCGAGTCGGAGCGGATGGCTGATCGTGTACTTCGCGCTCTTCAACCGCAGGATGAGGTCGGTGCGGGACCGCGAAATGGTCGGCTCGGTCTGACTGAGCATGTCCAGGTACTGGCCGGCGTAGGCCTCATCACGCATCTGCGACCACATGGCCCGGACGGTCCGACGCGACTGGAAGTCGAGGGAATCGGCGGCCATCACGGCCAGATCATCGGACCACGACAAGCACATGTCACCGACGAGGATCGCGACGGCAGAACCGTGATTGTCGCTGTCACCGAGACGATGCTGCCGGGCGTGTTCGTCGGTGAACTGCCGGTGCATGGTCGGGAGTCCACGACGGGTGTCGCTGTTGTCCATCAGGTCGTCGTGGATCAACGCTGCGAGATGGAACAATTCGATCGCCGCGGCCATCTCCGGCATCCCGGTGACCTGGTCTCCGCCGGTGGCGCCGTACGCACCCCACATACAGAACTGTGCGCGGATCCGTTTTCCGCGGGCCAGCGTATCGGTGATCGCGGTGGTCAGCGGCGCGACTTCTCCACTGAGGCCCCGGAGGAACGTCGAGTGGTCGAACACGTGAGTGCTCAGTGCCTCGTTCGCCAGGGCGTTGATCTCACGGTGCCGGTCGCGGACGAGCTCGTCGATGGTCGGCGTGATGGTCTGGTGCTTCAGCGACTGCATGTCTCGTTCTCCGTGTCCGGGCGTCAGTTCGGCAAAAACTTGGTGCACTGACCGTTCGGAGCAGATGACGGTATCGGATGGGTGCTGATCACGATGGCGGTGATGATCGTGAAGATCGTAGGTCGACGCTTCGAATCATCGAGGACGAATCAGACAGCGGCGCCAAACCATCGGGGCAGGTGGGCGAGGAGTTCTTCCTGGGCGTCTCCGACCCAGACGACATGACCGTCGGGGCGCAACAACACCGCGGGCAGGTCAAACTCTTTGCTTGTGTCGACGACATGCTGGACCCGGTCGTCCCAACCCGATGCCGACAATCGACCGGTTTGGTCGAGCAGCAGCCCGCGGCCGTCGTGCATCAGCCCGTACAGCCGACCGTTTGTCAGCTCCAGGTCGCGCAGACGACGACCGCGGAGTTCGTGGCCCCCACCGAAGTCGTAGCGGATCCCGGTGGCGGTGATGATCTCGGTGACGAAAGTGTTCACGTCGTCGAAGTCCATCAGCGACGAGAACAGTTCCCTCAGCGCGATCGCGCCGGGATCGGTTGCCATCAGCGCCATCTGGGCCCGAGTGTTCCTCAACACGGCGGCGCCCACCGGATGTCGCTCGGATTCGTAGGTGTCCAGCAGGCACCCTGGAGCCCAGCCGTTGATCTCGGCGGACAATTTCCAGCCGAGATTGAAGGCGTCCTGGATTCCGAGGTTGAGTCCCTGACCGCCGACCGGCGGATGGATGTGCGCCGCGTCGCCCGCCAGCAGAACACGACCGACCCGGTAGCGGTCGGCCTGCCGGGTGGCGTCGCCGAATCTGGATAGCCAACGTGGCGAGTGCACACCGAAGTCGGTGCCCGCGGTTTCCCGTAGTTGCTGCCTGAGTTCGTCCAGAGTCGGTGCAGTGGTGCGATTTTCGGCTACTGAAGCGGCAGGGACGACAACCCGGTACAGACCGTCGCCCATCGGTCCGACACCGAACCGCAGCTGGGTCTTGCGGACTTCGGTCATCACCGCACCGAGCGTCTCCGGATCGGCAGTCAGCTCTACCTCACCCAACAGCGTGTCGACACGGGAGTCCTCGCCCGGAAATGCCACGCCGAGGAGTTTGCGAACAGTGCTCCGACCACCGTCGCAGCCGACGAGGTAACGCGCTCGCAGTGTGGTTCCGTCGGCCAGTTCGACGCTCACGCCGTGGTCGTCTTGATCCAAGGCGACCAGCTCACGACCGCGCCGGAGCTCGGCCCCGAGGCCGACGGCCCGCTCGGCCAACAGACGATCGGTCACGGGCTGCGGTATCCCGAGCACGTAGCCGTGTGCGGTATCGAGGTGTTTTGGTGGCGGCTTGGCGATACCGGCGAAAAATCCGCCGACCGGATACTTCTGGCCGGCCTCGAGGAACTGTTCCAACACACCGCGCTGATCCAGAATCTCGATGCTTCGGGCGTGTAGACCGAGCGCGCGGACGATGTCCGTCGGCGCGGTGTCCTTCTCGAGGACGACGGTGTGTACGCCGCTCAATCGGAGTTCGGCCGCGAGCATCAGTCCGGTCGGACCCGCACCGGCAACGATCACATCAATCATGGAATTCCCTTCGGAAGAGCCATCTTTCACGTCTCGCGAAGTTCTCAAGCACGGCGTGTTCTGGCTACGACGGGACATTCTGCAGCACCACCGGGGCCTTGCGGCAAGCCCCGGGTTGCGCTATATGTTGAAAGAGGCAGGGACCGGGCAACCGACCTGCTTTTGTGTTTGTCAGAGCTTCTTCAGGGTGCGCACGATCTTGAGGAAGGGCACGTTCGACTCCATCGATCTCCCCAGACTCGGTTGCGTGAAGCTGATGTTGAGCAGGACGATGTAACGCAATCCGGAGTCACGCAACTGTGCGACTTGGTCGACAACCTCATTCGGTGTGCCGTTCAGACATACTTCCCGCATAACCGATGAAGGGACTTCTGCTGCGTGGGACAGTGCTGTCTGCTTGTCCAGTTTGAACGGTAGGTAATCCTGTATACCGGTGAAATCGGCGCCGAGAGGATGCTGCGCACCGTGGCGCGCGAAGCTGTCACTCGGCACGCACAGCGCGAGGGCTTTCATTGCCGGCGCGTCCAAGGCGGCATCGACGGACTCTCGACTTCGACCGGTGACGACGGTGATCCACAATGCGGGCGTAATGGACATCGGGTCGCGACCGGCATCGGAAGCCGCGGAGCGAACGACATCGAGGCGCTCGGCATAGTCGTGGGGTCGAGTCAGCAGTCCCGGGAACCAGGCGTCGCCGAAGCGCCCGACAGTTCGCAGCATTCGCGGACCGTGTGCGGCAATCCACAGCTGCGGCCATCTCCCGCGATAGGGCGGTAGATCGAACAACGCGTCGCGCAGCGGGAAGAAGGGTGAGTCCCTGTTGACCAGTTCGCCTTTGGAGTCCCAGAGCGCCCGAATGGTTGCGAGGGCCTCCTCGAACCTTGCGACCGGCGTCGACCAATCGACGCCGTATGGCTCATTACCCACGCGTTCGCCTGTCCCGACGCCGAGTATCGCGCGGCCCCGGCTCAACAGATGCAACGTGGCGGCAGCTTGGGCGGTGACAGCGGGATTGCGACGTCCGGAGTCGGTCACGCCAACACCCAAGTCCAGGCGGCCAATCCGGTTGCGTGCTGCCAGGTATCCGAGCATGGTCCATGGTTCGAGGCAAGCGTCCGACCGGGGGACGAGCTTGGTGGCGCCGACGTACTCCGCGTCCCATAGCGATCGAGGAAACAAACCGTTCAGGTGGTCTGGGACCCAGAATGAGTCGGCACGACTTACTGCTGCCCCGAGGTAGCTTGCTCGCGCAGCCAATTCGGCTCGTGATCTCGAGGCTGTGATGTTGTCCATCACGCCAACCCGAAGTCGCGACATCAGATGTCCCTTGCAGTTTTCGGCTGTCCGGGTCGTGTGGCAATCTGCCGGCTGTATTCGTTGGTGTTTCGCCGATCGGGGGCGACGTGCTTCAGCTGATGAGTATGCCCCAGTTCGACGCTCTCACATTGCCCGATCGGGCAGACATTGCCCGCGCCCAGATCAGTGCGTTGACGCCCCCGCCATGGGCGGTATAGTTGCGCAAGTACGCACCTATTGTCCGACGAACCCGGTTGAGGTGGGACACCGTGCTCGAAGTCTTGGGTGTGCGGACCTTCCGCAAACTCTTTGCTGCACAGCTCGTCGCTTTGGTGGGCACCGGCCTGCTGACGGTCGCGCTCGGTCTGCTTGCATATGACATCGCCGGTAGCGATGCGGGCGCGGTGTTGGGAACCGCGTTGGCGATCAAAATGGTTGCGTATGTCATTGTGGCGCCGGTGATGTCGGCGGTGGCCGTGAGCGTTCCCCGCAAAGCGCTGCTGGTTTCCGCAGATGGTGTGCGCGCGTTGATCGCGGTGAGTCTGCCGTTCGTGGATCAGGTCTGGCAGATCTACGGGCTGATCTTCGTGTTGCAGGCGGCGTCGGCGACGTTCACCCCGGCGTTCCAATCGATGATTCCGTTGGTGCTGCCCAAGGAAGACGACTACACGCGGGCGTTGTCGTTGTCGCGGTTGGCCTACGACCTGGAGTCGTTGGCGAGTCCGGTGATCGCGGCGGGGTTGTTGACGGTGATCACCTATAACTCGCTGTTTGTCGGCACTGCACTCGGGTTCGTGCTGTCTGGACTATTGGTTTCCGCCACGGTGCTCCCGGCTGTGCTTTCGGCGGATCCGTCAGGCCCGTTGATGCGCCGGATGGCCGCGGGTTCTCGGATCATGCTGGCACACAGGGCCTTACGTTCGCTGCTTGCGCTCAATATGGTGGTGGCCTGCGCATCGGCGATCGTTCTGGTGAACACGGTCGTCTACGTGCACGACGTGCTTGACGGCTCCGGTGCGGGTGTGGCCGTGGCGTTGGCCTGCTTCGGCGCCGGGTCCATGACAGCGGCGATCTGTGTACCTACTCTGCTGACCATGTTTTCGGTGCGCCGGGTGATGCTCTGGGGGGCAGCGATTCTGCCGTTCGGACTGACGGTGATCGGGGTGATGCTGTTGTCGTCGCCGCCTCCCGCGGTGGGATGGGCGGTGCTCGGCACGGTGTGGGTGATGTTGGGTACCGGGACCTCCCTGGTCAACACTCCCTCGGCGCGATTGGTCCGGGATGGGTCGACGCAGCAGAACTGGGCGCAGGTGTTCGCAGCCCAGTTCTCGTTGTCCCACGCGTGTTTTCTGCTGACTTATCTGATCGCGGGCTGGGTTGGATCGCAGGTGAGCCAGTCGACCGCCGCGATCGTGCTGGCCCTGCTGGCTACACTTGCCACCATTGGGGCGGCGCGGATCTGGCCGGCGCGTCCGGTACATCCGGGGCATCACCCAGTAGGGGACAGGCAGCACGTCAGGACCGGCGCGAAGTGAAAAGAGCGATGACTGCGATGGCAAGGAAGTCACCAACGGTGCAGGACGTGCCGTCGAGCCTGGCGCACCCGGTCGCGCCTGACCAAGCACATCTGGACGCCGCGACAAACACCTTTCGGATGCTCTCGGATCCCACCCGGCTGCATATCCTGTGGCTACTCAGCCACGGCGAGGCCGACGTCTCAGCGCTCATCGAGTCCTCGGCGGCATCGCGGACGGCGGTCAGTCAGCATCTGGCAAAGCTGCGATTGACCGGGTTGGTCGACACCCGGAAAGAAGGCCGGCGGGTCATCTACCGGATCCGCGACGGCCATCTGGCGCGTCTGGTCGCCGAGGGTATGAACCATGCGGATCACGTCGTCACCGGCGAACCCCCGCACGAGTAGGGGGGTTTTGGTCTCGACCGGGAAGTGAGCGCGTGGCACGATTGGTTGCGTGACCAGCGCGCCCACTCATTCGCAGAAGCTGACCGACCTCGCGCTGCTGCGCCGTGTGCGTGACCGCATCGACCGCGAACACGCGCAGCCGCTGAACGTCGAAGCGCTCGCTCGGGGCGTGAACGTGTCGGCCGGTCATCTGAGCCGCGAGTTCAAGCGGGCCTACGGTGAGTCCCCGTATTCCTATCTGATGACGAGGCGCATCGAGCGTGCGATGGCGTTGCTGCGGCGCGGTGACCTGAGCGTCACCGAGGTCTGTTTCGAGGTGGGGTGCTCCTCGCTGGGCACGTTCAGCACGCGGTTCACCGAGTTGGTCGGAATGCCGCCGAGCGTCTACCGGCGGGAGGCGTCGACGGCGGCGCCCACCGGGATGCCGTCATGCGTGGAAAAACAGGTGACCCGACCGATCAGGAATCGAGAAGCGTCGGTGGCTGCGTCGTCCTAACGTGATTCCCATGGACATCACCATTCATTCAAGTTTCCTTCCGCATAACGACGCTGACGCCGCGCTGGCGTTCTACCGCGACACCCTCGGTTTCGAGCTTCGCAACGATGTTGGCTACAACGACATGCGTTGGCTCACGATCGGCCCGGTCGGCCAACCCGGGGTGAACATCGTTCTGTCTCCGCCCGGAGCCGACCCCGGAATCACCGACGAGGAGCGGCGCACCATCGAAGAGATGATGGCCAAAGGCACCTACGCCAGCGTGATGCTGGCGACCAACGACCTTGATGCAACCTTCGACAAGGTGCAAGCCAGTGGCACCGAGATCGTCCAGGAACCGACTGAACAACCGTGGGGCGTTCGTGACTGCGCGTTGCGGGATCCGTCGGGCAACATGGTGCGCATCCAAGAAGTGCGCTGAGCGCCGTCCTCGTCGGTGATCCGTGCACTCATTTGCTCGGGGCATCGAGGTTGTTCTGCCAGGAGGTTTTCAGATGGCTATGCCTGTTCGACCGAGCAGCGGTCAGGCAACATGGCCGTAGTCTGAGAAACGACGCTTGTCCGCAGATATGGAGACTTGACCAAACATGGCCACCAGTAAGCAGTCCCAGTTGCGGCAGGTTCACGTGGCCGACAGCCACGACATGATCCGGGTGCAGGGCGCGCGCGTCAACAATCTGAAAGACATCAGCGTCGAGATCCCGAAGCGCCGGTTGACGGTCTTCACCGGCGTGTCCGGTTCCGGTAAGAGCTCACTCGTGTTCGGCACCATCGCCGCCGAGTCGCAGCGGATGATCAACGAGACCTACAGCGCGTTCGTGCAGGGGTTCATGCCCACCCTGGCGCGGCCCGAGGTCGAAGTTCTCGACGGCCTGACCACCGCGATCATCGTCGATCAGCAACGGATGGGGGCCGATCCGCGGTCCACGGTCGGCACGGCCACCGACGCCAACGCGATGTTGCGCATCCTCTTCAGCCGGATCGGCCGGCCGCATATCGGCTCACCCCAGGCGTTTTCGTTCAACGTCGCCTCGATCTCCGGTGCCGGCGCGGTCACCATCGAAAAGGGTGGACGAGAGACCAAGGAGCGGCGGAGTTTTTCGATCACCGGCGGTATGTGCCCACGATGCGAGGGTCGCGGATCCGTGTCCGACATCGACCTGACCGCGTTGTACGACGAAACCAAGTCGCTCAACGAAAGTGCCATCACCATCCCGGGTTACAGCATGGACGGCTGGTACGGCCGCATCTATCGAGGCTGTGGATATTTCGATCCCGACAAGCCGATCAACAAGTTCACCAAGAAGCAGTTGAACGACCTGCTCTACCGCGAGCCGACCAAGATCAAGGTCGACGGGATAAACCTGACCTACGCCGGTCTGGTTCCGCAGATCCAGAAGTCGTTCCTGTCCAAGGACGTTGACGCGATGCAGCCGCACATCCGGGCGTTTGTGGAGCGCGCGGTCACGTTCACCACCTGCCCCGACTGCGACGGCACCCGTCTCAACGACGGCGCGCGCTCGTCGAAGATCAACGAGGTCAACATTGCTGATGCCTGCGCGATGCAGATCAGCGACCTTGCCGACTGGGTGCGCGGACTCAAAGAACCGTCCGTCGCACCGCTGCTCGCCAACCTGCAGCGGACCCTCGACTCGTTCGTCGAGATCGGCCTGGGCTATCTCTCGCTGGACCGGCCGTCCGGCACGCTGTCGGGTGGTGAAGCCCAGCGCACCAAGATGATCCGTCATCTCGGATCGTCGCTGACCGACACCACCTATGTCTTCGACGAACCGTCCATCGGACTACATCCCCACGACATCGCGCGGATGAACACCCTGCTGCTGCGACTGCGGGACAAGGGGAACACGGTCCTGGTCGTCGAGCACAAGCCGGAGACCATCGCGATCGGTGACCACGTGATCGATCTTGGTCCGCGCGCAGGTAGCGAGGGCGGCCAGGTGATGTACGAGGGCACCGTGGAGGGTCTGCGGGCCAGTGACACGATCACCGGCCATCACCTCGACGACCGGGCCTCGCTCAAGACGGAGGTGCGCTCCGGTTCCGGCGTCTTGCCGGTGCGGGGCGCGTCCACGCACAACCTGCGTGATGTGGACGTCGACATCCCACTCGGCGTGTTGGTTGTGGTCACCGGCGTGGCCGGGTCGGGCAAGAGTTCACTGATCCACGGTTCGGAGGTGGCCGGCAGCGATGGCGTGGTCACCGTCGACCAGTCGGAGATCCGCGGCTCACGGCGCAGCAACCCGGCCACCTACACCGGACTGCTGGAGCCCATCCGCAAGGCATTCGCCAAGGCCAACAATGTGAAGCCGGCATTGTTCAGCGCCAACTCCGAGGGCGCCTGTCCCACGTGCAAGGGCGCCGGCGTCATCTACTCGGACCTCGCGATGATGGCCGGTGTGGCCACACCCTGTGAAGAGTGCGAGGGCAAGCGTTTTCAGGCCGCGGTACTCGACTACCTCCTCGGGGGCCGCGACATCAGCCAGGTGCTGGAGATGTCCGTTGCCGAGGCAGAGACGTTCTTCGCCGAGGGAGACGCGAAACTACCGGCCGCGCACAAGATCCTGGAACGGCTGGCCGACGTCGGACTCGGGTACATCAAACTCGGACAACCGCTGCCGACCCTGTCGGGCGGTGAACGGCAGCGACTCAAGCTGGCGACCCAGATGGCAGGCAAGGGCGGGGTCTACGTGCTCGACGAGCCGACCACCGGCCTGCATCTTGCCGACGTCGAGAACCTGCTCGGTCTGCTCGACCGGCTCGTCGACTCCGGCAAGTCCGTCATCGTCATCGAGCACCACCAAGCGGTGATGGCGCACGCCGACTGGATCATCGACCTCGGTCCCGGGGCTGGTCATGACGGCGGACAAATCGTCTTCGAAGGGTCACCGGCCGACCTCGTCGCCGATCGGTCGACGCTGACCGGTGAACACCTCGCGGCCTACGTGGGGAGTTGAACGACCTGCCCCGGGGACGTGCGGAAGCGGCTGATCGGGCCCTCATGGCACTAGGCTTGTAGGGGAGTGGCAACGTCGTCCTACTCGGGCCGGCGTTGTTCGAGCACCGGTCTGATCCCAGGGAGTTACGTAAAGTGAGCGACGACGTGCCACGTGATCGTGTGCCGACCAAGTGGGAAGAGATCACCGCGGCTGATCCCACACATTCGACTCGGTACGCCGAGCGGTTCCGGGCGATGGCCGCGAAAGGTCAGGACATCGTCGGCGAGGCGCGGTTGATTGATGCGATGCTCGTCCGCGGCGGGCGGATCCTCGATGCAGGATGTGGACCGGGCCGTCTCGGTGGGCACCTGTATGCGACCGGACATCAGGTGGTGGGGGTCGATGTCGACCCGGTGCTGATCGCCGAGGCCGAAGCGGACTATCCGGGTCCGACCTGGATTGTCGGCGATCTTGCCGAACTCGATCTGCCGAGCCAGGGGATACCGGCGGACTTCGACGTCATCCTGTGTGCGGGCAACGTGGTCACCTTTGTTGCGCCGTCGACCCGGCGTGATGTGCTCCGTGCGTTCGTGCGGCATCTGGCCCCAAATGGCCGGGTGGTCATCGGGTTCGGTGCCGGGCGCGACTACGAGTTCTCCGACTTCTTTGCCGACGCCGAGGCGAGCGGTCTGGTGGTCGACCTGTTGATGTCGACCTGGGACCTGCGGCCGTTCACCGACAACTCCGACTTCTTGGTGGCGGTGTTCTCGAAGCCGCAGCAGTGACGGGTGCCGCCTCCACGTGGGGCGCTTCCTGCCATGGACGTCGAACCTGTTCTGTGGCAGGCCCGTTGCCCTTATTCGGGCCTTTGTTGTCGCCGTAATCGTCGGCCTCGCCCCATGGTGGCGACGTGGCCAACCGGCCGCTGTCGGCCGTTGTCGGCCTGTTTCGGTAGGGTTCACCGGGTGATATCGACCCCAGCTGTGAAGTCCGTGAATGCTCGTATCGCCGAAGAACTCGATGTTCGGGAAGAACAGGTGGCGGCAGCGGTAAAGCTGCTGGATGAGGGCTCGACGGTGCCGTTCATCGCCCGCTACCGCAAAGAGGCCACCGGCAGTCTCGACGACGCTCAGCTCCGTACTCTCGACGAACGCCTGCGGTACCTGCGGGAGCTCGATGAGCGTCGGGCAGCGGTGCTGGCCTCGATCGAGGAGCAGGGCAAGCTCACCGACGAACTCAAGGCCGCGCTGAACGCCGCCGAGACCAAGTCGCGCGTCGAGGACATCTACCTGCCGTACAAGCCCAAGCGGCGCACCAAGGCGCAGATCGCTCGCGAGAACGGCTTGGCTCCGCTGGCCGAACAGTTGCTGGCCGATCCGTCGTTGGTTCCTGAAGACGTTGCGGCCGGATTCGTGTCCGAGAATGTCGCCGATGCCGCAGCCGCTCTCGAGGGTGCCCGCCACATCCTGATCGAACAGGTCTCGGAAGATGCCGAGCTGGTCGGCGCGGTTCGGGAGAAGTTCTGGAAAGAGGGAACGCTGCGCACTGCTGCCAAGTCGGAAGCGGTGGCGAATACCCCTGCGGCACAGAAGTTCCGCGACTACTTCGAGTACGGTGAACCCCTCGACAAGATGCCGTCACATCGGGTGCTCGCCGTCATGCGTGGTGAGAAAGAAGAAATGCTGTCGCTGACCCTCGACGGTGGCGAGGACGAGGGCTATCAGGCGATGGCAGCGGCCTCGCTGGGGGTCGATGTCGCAAACTCCGGCCCGGCCACCCCGTGGCTGATCGCAACGGCCCGTCTGGCCTGGCGCACCAAGCTGATGATCACCGCGATGGTGGACGCCCGCGTCCGGCTGCGTTGTGCTGCCGAAGAAGACGCGGTGGCGGTGTTCGCCCGCAACCTCGGTGACCTGCTCCTGGCCGCCCCGGCCGGCGCGCGCACGACCCTGGGCCTGGACCCCGGGTTCCGGACCGGTGTGAAGGTCGCGGTGGTCGACGGCACCGGCAAGGTCCTCGACACCTGCGCCATCTTCCCGCATCAGCCGCAGAACCAGTGGGACAAGTCCAAGGCGACCCTGGCGGCGTTGGTGGCCCGTCACGGCGTCGAGCTGATCGCGGTCGGCAACGGCACCGCCTCCCGCGAAACCGACGCCCTGGCCGGCGAGTTGATCGCCGAGATCGGCAAGGCCACCGGTAAAGCCCCGGCCAAGGCGATGGTCAGCGAGGCAGGCGCCTCGGTCTACTCGGCCTCGGAATACGCCTCGCATGAATTCCCGGACATGGATGTCTCGTTGCGTGGTGCGGTCTCGATCGCCCGCCGTCTGCAGGATCCGCTGGCCGAGCTCGTGAAGATCGAGCCGAAGTCGATCGGTGTCGGGCAGTACCAACACGACATCACCCCGGGCATCCTCGCCCGAAGCCTCAACGCTGTGGTGGAAGACGCCGTCAACGCCGTCGGCGTCGACCTCAACACCGCGTCGGTGCCGCTGCTCGCGCGGGTGTCCGGTGTGACGAACACACTCGCGGAATCCATTGTCGCGCATCGTGATGCGACCGGACCATTCCCGAGCCGCAAAGCGCTGCTGAAGGTTCCGCGACTGGGGCCCAAGGCGTTCGAGCAGTGCGCCGGCTTCCTGCGCATCCGGGAGGGCGACGATCCGCTCGACGCATCAGGCGTGCACCCCGAGGCATACCCCGTGGTCCGCAAGATCCTCGACCGGTCCGGTGTCACCCTCGCGGAACTGATCGGCAATGAGCGTGCACTGCGCGCGCTGCGCCCGGCAGAGTTCGCCGACGACCGGTTCGGTGTCCCGACGGTGACCGACATCCTCGCCGAACTCGAAAAGCCCGGCCGTGACCCACGTCCGGCCTTCACCACCGCCACATTCGCCGCGGGCGTCGAGAAGGTCGCCGACCTCAAGCCCGGCATGGTGCTCGAAGGTGTTGTCACCAACGTGGCCGCCTTCGGTGCCTTCGTCGACGTGGGTGTCCACCAGGACGGACTGGTGCATGTCTCCGCGATGTCCGACAAGTTCATCTCCGACCCCCACGAAGTGGTCAAGTCCGGACAGGTCGTCCGGGTCAAGGTGATGGAGGTCGACGTCGAGCGCCAGCGGATCGGGTTGTCGCTACGCCTGAACGACGAGCCCGGTGCCGGCAAGGCCAAGCCCGAGCGCGGTGGCAATCAAGGTGCGGCTAATCAGGGCGGTGGCAAGCAGGGCGGTGGCAAGCAGGGTGGCGGCACTCAGGGTGGACCGCGCCGCGGACCTCGCCCCGATCAGCGAGGTAATCCCAAGCGCGACAACAATTCCGGTCGGAAGTCGTCCACTCCGATTCCGGCAAACGGTTCGCTTGCCCAGGCCCTCCGCGACGCGGGGTTCGGTAACAAGTAACCGCCTTACGGCAGGGCTACTCGCGGAGCGAACCGCCGGGCTCCAGCTCGGTCGCACGCAGTCCGGTCTCGGTGGCGAGTTGCACGAACTCGCCGCCGGGACCGAAAAACCGTTCGGGGCGCACCCGGCCCATGCCGACCGGCCACAGCGTTCCGAAGTGAATGGGCACCACGTGACGGGCCGAGACGATCTCCGCGGCTCGTACCGCGCGGGACGGATCCATGTGCCCGGCACCCAACGTCGGCCCCCAACCGCCGACCGGGAGCAGCGCCAGGTCGATGTCGGACACCCAATCGGCCAGAGCCGGATAGAGATCGGTGTCGCCGGCAAAATAGGTGCGCCGGTCGCCGGTGATCACATAGCCCAATGCCGGAGTGGTTTGCGGCCCGCGGCGCCACCTGCGGCCGTCATGCTCGGCGGGTACCGCCCGGATCGACAATTCGCCGATCGACACCGCGTCGCCGGGGCGCACCTCGATCAGCCGGTCGCCGACGTCACGCAGGGCGGGTAGCGCGTCGGGCGCTCCGGCGGGCACTATCAGCGGCACATCCTCGGACAGGAGCCGCAGCGACGGCAGATGGGTGTGATCGGCGTGCAGGTGGGACAGCACGACAACGTCAGGACTGTGAACCTCGGACCCGGACGGGGCCGGCCCCCGACGGCGTCGTAGATGACCGACCCGCGAGGTGAGGACCGGATCGGTCATCACGGTGGTGCCACGGTCTTTGATCACCGCGCTCGCATGCCCCAACCAGCGCAGCGCCACGCCGACACGGTCCTCGTCGTCTGTGCCCGGTGTCGGCCCCACACGCATTACGATCCCAGAGATCACGCGAAAGGGGTGCCCTATGCGCACCACAGCCCGGCTGGTCGGCCTTCTCGTCGAGTTCGTCGTGCTGTGGTTGTCGTCGGCGGTGGCGATCCTGGTGCTCGACGCGGTCTTTGACGGCATCTCCTTGGATTCGGTGAACATCGGGATCCCGGCGTTGTCCAAATTGCCGTCGGCTTTGGTGGTTGCCTTGGTGTTCGGTGTGCTCAGCGCCGTGCTGTGGCCGCTGTTCGTTCGGTTGATGTCGTGGGTCGGGCCCGCGGTGCTCTTCCTGCTGGTCTTCTTTGCCAGCGGTGCGATCATGCTGTTGACGCTGAACATCGTCCCGGTGGCCTCGGTCGAAAGAGCCTGGGACGCAGTCTTGATGGCGACGTTGCTGTCGTTGTTCACGTCCGTGGTCGGCGGCGCCATCGCGTCCCGCTCGAATACCGCGTATCGACTGATGCAGGTACGCAGGCAGCGACTGCGTCGCAATCACGCGACCGTTTCCGGTGAACCCGGGCTGCTCTGTATTCAGATCGACGGCCTCGGGCACGAGGTGCTGCGCCGAGCCATCGCGGACGGCGTCACCCCGGGTCTGGCGGCACTGGTCAGACAGACACACACGCTGATCCCGTGGCATACCGACTGGAGCAGTCAGACGGGGGCAAGCCAACTCGGGATCTTGCACGGTTCGAACCGCAACGTGCCCGCCTTTCGTTGGTATGACAAGACGAACGGCAAGATCAACGTCTTCAGCAATCCGCGCGACAACGAGGACCGCGAGTTCGAACGCGCCGACCGCCCCGGGCTTTTGGCGGTGGACGGCGCGAGTCGCGGCAACCTGTTCACCGGAGGTGCGGAAGACAATGTTCTCGTCGTGAGCCGGATGCACGGGGCGCGCCTCGGCGGTGGTGCAGGTTATTCGTCGTATTTCGTCGATCCCTCGAGTGCCCTGCGCACCCTGATCAGGATGGTCGCCGAGGTGCAACGCGAGTTGCGGCAGGCGTGGCATCAGCGTCGCGCCGACATTCGACCACGTGTGCCGCGCGGTGGGACCTATCCGTTCGTACGCGCGTTCGCCACGGTGCTGGCCACGGATGTCACTGTGGCAGCGGTCGTCCGGGACCTGATCCACGGTCGAAGCATCATCTACGCGGACCTGATCGGGTACGACGAGGTGTCACACCACTCAGGGATCTCTCGACCCGAAACGCTGAAGGTGCTGACCAAGATCGACGAGGAGATCCAGATGCTCGTCGCCGTGCTCGAACAGGCGGACCGCCCCTATCACGTCACCATCCTGTCCGACCACGGGCAAAGTCAGGGTGCAACGTTCTTGCAGCGCTACGGGATGAGTCTGGAACACCTCGTCCTGCGACTCTGTGGTGAATCACCAGAGGTCGGCAGCTCTGCGGACCAGCATGCCGGTGCCGAGGGCGCCGAGTACGCGGCCGCCAGCGTGCGGTCACCGAAAAGCTTGCAGACGCCGGCACCCCAAGAGGGGAAACCGGTGGTACTCGGCTCGGGCAATCTCGGGTTGATCAGCTTCCCGGCGATACCCGGGCGCGCCGACATGGACGCCATCGAGTCCGCGCACCCCGGACTACTCGACGCGTTGCGCGCTCATCCGGGCATCGGGTTTCTGTTGGTTGCCCGGATAGCGGGCGGATCTGTGGTTCTCGGGGCCGACGGCACGGTGGATGTCACCACGGGCACCGTCGACGGTGTCGATCCCCTGGTGGATTTCGGACCGGATGCTCTGGAAAAGATCCGCCGGACCGACACATTCGACAATGTCGCCGACATCATGGTCGGCGGCGCGTATTGGCCCGAAACCGATGAGGTGGCCGCATTCGAGGAACAGGTCGGCTCACACGGGGGGATGGGCGGTCCGCAGAGCGCGCCATTCCTGCTGTGCCCCAACGTGTTACCCGTGCCCTCCGGACATTTGCACGGTGCCGAAGCCGTCCATGCCGTGCTCGCCGGCTGGCGTGATGCGAGCATTGCCGCAATGAAGTGAATTGCCTGACCACGAGTGGGTCCGCAGCGCACGATCTCCGTGTTCGTGGACGACGTGCGATCGGCCGACGCTAGTCTTGCTCCCAGAGGAAGAAATCGGTGGCCGAGCGGGTCCGTGGCAGCAGGGGAGGGCGGTGGCGTGACGCTTTCGGTGGATCAGCACGTGCATGCGGTGAAGGAATGTCCGATGACCATCGGCGCCGCCCTTCCCGCGCTGGCCGAACCTGCGTATGTCCGCAGCGCCATCGACAGCGTCGGAGCCCAATTGCGTGATCAGACCGCGTATGTCGTCGGGGGTTCGGGTGTCGGCGCCGCGGTGGGTGGGATGACCGGCCTCGGGGTGCGGCGGGGGCTGTTACTCGGTGCGACCACCGGCGCCTTGTTCGGGGTGCGGGTAGGTGGTGTCCGGTTGCATTCGGTGGTGGGGGCTGTCGAAGAGGCGTCGCCGACGGTCGTCGCGAGCGAAACGCTGCGGATCATGGAGTTCAACGTGCACGGCGGCATGGGCGGTCCGGGGGAGTTCTTCGCCACCCCGGCAAAACTCGACCTCCTCGCCGAGACGATCAACCGGGAGCGGCCCGACATCCTATTGCTCCAAGAGCTCGACAATTGGGCAGTGCGCTCGAACTTCGTCGACACACTCGGTGCGCTCGTCAAGCGCCTGCGGCCCACCGGGGCCGTGATGACGGCGGCGATCGAGAAGGTCAATGGACGACGGGAAGGCACCGGCGTCATGACGTTCCACGGCGCGACCATCACCGACGCGCGTGGCCTGCGGATCGGCGATGCACTCGGAGACAACAGTGGGCGGCGCTTCCGGGCCACCGCCGATGCGTGGGCCGCCATGGTGAGCACCAGGCTGGGACACACCTGGCAACCCTTCGGGGGTATGAAGGAATACCAGCCGCGGGTTGCCGGCGATGTCCTGGTGCGCACCGCGGGCGGCAACAACATTCGGGTGCTGTCAGGACATTTCAGTCCGCCCCAACACGGGATCGACGAGCCGAAACGTCAAGTCGATCCGGTGGTCGCCACGATCCGGAGATGGCCGGGGCCGACGATATTCGGTGCCGACTTCAACATTCGGGACGGATCGCCCGAGTTCGCCAGTGAACACGAGATGTTCGCCGCAGCCGGTCTGACCGAATCCACCGCCGGAGCACCACCCAACAGTGACCGGGTGTACGCGTCGGCCCACTTCACCGCTTCGAATCCTCGAAAGCTCGTGCCCCCAGAGGGTTCGGTCCGCGCGAGCGATCACTATCCGCTGGTAGTGGATCTGACGCTGCACGCCGACTGACCCAGATCTGCCCCGGATGCAGACGATCCGCCCCACGTGCAGCGAACTGCACGTGGGGCGGATCGTGTGATGCAAAGCCGACCGCTGGGGGGTCGACCCGATCAGGTCAGCTGACGTTGAGTTCCAGCTCGCCGTCATGGACCTCCACGAAGACCTTGCCGCCGTCGGTGAGGACCTCGTCGAGCAGCAGGTCGGCGATGCGGTCGTCGACCTCCCGCTGGATCGAGCGCCGCAACGGGCGCGCTCCGAACTCCGGTTGATGTCCGTGCTCGGCGATCCAATCGATCGCGGCATCGGTGAAATCGATCTCGATGCCCTTGGCGCCGAGCCGTTTCCGGCTGTCCTCCAACAACAGATCGGTGATCTGGTGCAGCTGTGCCTCGTCGAGCTTGCGGAAGATGACGATCTCATCGATCCGGTTGAGGAACTCCGGCCGCATCGATTCCCGCAACCGACTCATGATCCGGTCACGGATCGGCTTCTCCGCGGCTTCGGCGTCACCGGAGGTGAACCCGAGTCCGCCCGACTTGCTCGAGATGATGTCGGACCCCAGGTTGCTGGTCATGATCAACACGGTGTTCTTGAAGTCGACGGTGCGACCCTGACTATCGGTCAGGCGGCCGTCGTCGAGGACCTGCAACAGCGTGTTGAAGATGTCCGGGTGGGCCTTCTCGATCTCGTCGAACAGGATCACCGAATACGGATTGCGACGGACCTGCTCGGTGAGCTGTCCGGCCTCGCCGTACCCGACGTAGCCCGGAGGGGCACCGATGAGCCGGCTGACGGTGTGACGCTCGCCGTACTCGCTCATGTCCAGGCGCAGCATCTTCGATTCGTCGCCGAACAGCGAGGCGGACAACGCCTTTGCCAGCTCGGTCTTGCCGACGCCGGTGGGTCCGAGGAACAGGAAGCTGCCGACCGGACGATCGGGATCATTCATCCCGGTCCGGTTCCGACGTACCGCTCGGGCGATCGCCCTGACGGCGTCGTCCTGCCCGACGACCCGCTTGTGCAGTTCGTCTTCGAGTCGGCGCAGCCGTTCCTTCTCTTTTTCGGTCATCTGAGAGGCCGGAATGCCGGTCGCCCGCGACACCACATCGGCGATGTCCTCGGCCGTCACGTCGAGCCTGGTTGTCGGCTTGTCGCCGTGACCCTCGAGCCGTGCCTGCAGCCGAGTGATCTGGTCGCGCAGCGCGGATGCCTTCTCGTAGTCCTCGTCGGCGACCGCCTTTTCCTTGGCGGATTCGATGGCGGCGAGCTGCTTGCGAATCCCTTCGCTGTCCGCGCTCGGCGTGGTCAGCTGCATCCGGGCTCCCGCCTGGTCGATCAGGTCGATCGCCTTGTCCGGTAGGAAGCGGTCACCGATGTAGCGGGCGGACAACTCGACCGCGGCGGTGATCGCGTCATCGGAGTAGCGCACACCGTGGTGTTCCTCGTACCGGCCACGCAGACCGGTGAGGATCTCGATGGCGTCGGCGACGCTCGGTTCGGGAACCGTGACTGGCTGGAACCGGCGTTCGAGTGCCGGATCCTTCTCGATGTGCTTGCGGTACTCGTCGAGTGTGGTGGCACCGACGATGTGCAGTTCACCGCGGGCCAGCTTGGGCTTGAGGATGTTTCCGGCATCCATTGAACCGTCGGCCCCGGCACCTGCGCCGGCGATGGTGTGGACCTCGTCGATGAAGACGATCAGCTCGTCGGAGTGCGCGACGATCTCGTCGATCACGCTGTTGAGTCGTTCCTCGAAGTCGCCGCGGTACCGCGTACCGGAGACCATGCTCGACAGATCGAGTTGGACGATCCGTTTGCCGACCAGTCGGTCGGGCACGTCACCGTCCACGATCCGCTGGGCGAGACCTTCCACGATGGCGGTCTTGCCGACACCGGCCTCGCCGACCAGAACCGGGTTGTTCTTGGTGCGCCGAGACAGGATCTCGATGGTCTGCTGGATTTCGTCGGCCCGGCCGACCACCGGATCAACACCGCCCGAACGTGCCCGGTCGGTCAGGTCGAAGCCATACTTGTCGAGATTCGGGGTGGCGTTATCGGACTTTGTGGTCGCTGCCGATCGGCCCTGCAGCGCCTCCTGCAAACCCTGAGGGGTGATCCCGGCAGATGCCAAGAGCCTTCCGGGTGCACGATCCTGATCCCCGGCGAGTGCCAGGAACAGGTGCTCGGGATCGATGTACGTCGAGCCGAAGGCCTGGGCGAGCTGATGGGCCTCGAACACGGTGGTTCGTACAGCCGGGCTCAGTGTGGTGGTGCCGGGACCGGTGATGGTGCCGCGGTTGGGCAGTCTCTCCTCCACGGCGGAGATGACGGTGGCGGGCGCAGCACCGGCGCGTTCCATCAGGTCACGGGTGGGCTCTTGGTCCGCCATGATCCGCAGAATGTGCAGGTTGTCGAGCTCAGAATCGCCGCGCCCGGCTGCGAACTTGGCCGCGTCAGCGACGAGGGCCTGGGTGGATTTGCTCATCAATCGACTGATGTCGATGCGGCGCGGGCCTTCGGGCCCGAAGAATACTGCCATTCGGAAGCCTCCCTGTGAAGAGTTGAGTGCATTCGACTCAATTAACATGAGCGTGGTCCGATCAATTCCCGCACAGCCGTGCCATTCGGCTGAACGACATGATGTGCATCACACCCGACTGAACTCGGAAAGCCCGTGTATTGCTGTCGAGGGTGCTCGTCATGGCCGGAGCTGCAGTACCCGTACCCGGGTGGTTCTCGTCCATCAACCAGGACGGTGGGGTCGCGGTCGGTGATATCGGCGGCGGGGACGGCGCGGGCCGTCGACGATTCGAACGGGCCCAGTTCCGGTCAGATCACCGTCGGCTGGGGTCTGACCGTCTTCGGACATCGCGTCGACGGCTGGAGTGTGTGGGCCGGCTGGTACCTGCTGTGTGTGGTTGGCACCCACGGTGTTCCGTCGATCGGACGGCGGCTGAACATCTCGTGACGGACTCAGTCGGTCGCCTGGTCGATCACGCCGGCGGCCTGGTCGACCCAGAAGGCGGCGTGCGCTCGACCGGTTGCCGCGGCGGCGTCGACGTCCCCGGTCGTCGCCAGCACGTCGGCGGCCGCGTTCGCGGTCTCGGTCGTCCCGAGGAGCAGCAGTTCGGGTGCACCGAACAGTACTGCCGACGCCGTGTTGATGCCGTCGACCGCGGCGGCCTGTTGCTCTGTGGTGACGATGGCCGTCGATGGCGGGTTCGGTGTGACCGGTCGATCGAGCGCCTCGAGTACCCGCGCGCGTCCGGTGTCGATGTCCTGCCCGTCCGCGGTTTTCATCGCTTCGACGACGGCGACCGTGAGCGCGTTCTGCGCGCGGGGCAGTACCAGGGTCAGGTCGTTGACGATGATTCCCGTCATCGCCGCATGTGCCGGTTCGGTGACCGAATGTGCCGCAACGCCAGTGGAACTCGGAACCGATTCGGTGGTCTCATATGCTGCGGCAAAGACTCCGGGTGACCTGGCAGCAGCGATCGGTACGGTGGTCACACCCGCGATGAGGTACGGGCAGATGAGACTGCAATACAGAGATTGATTGCGAATCACCGCGGCCGGTATCTCGCCGGTGATCACTGCCGCCGGCCGCACGCCGTGTGACACCGCACCGGCGGATCGGGGGTTGTCGGCCGACGTGGCGCCGAAGATGAGGGCGACGACAGCCGTGACCGAGGCTGTCAGGCCGGTGAATGCACGAACAGTCGGGCGCATTGGTCGACCCCCCAGGTGAGTCGTCGGCGGATGGCGGTGTGCACTGGAATCTACGCTCGTCGTCGCACCGTCACCCACTGTTCGTTCGCATACGGACGAGTCGGAGGAGCCTTTGCCGACTTTGCCTCCGTCGATCGGATCGCGTAACGCTCGGGGTCGGATAGCGTGTTTGCCTGAGGCTCCGCCGCCACGACCTGAAAGAGGTTCGAGTATGGACGACACAGATTCGACCCTGGAAGTGCTCTCCGCCAAACGCCTGGATCTGGCCCGCGACGATGCGCACGGACGGAGCGCCGACATCCTGGTTCACGATGGCCCGCTGAGGCAGAGCGTCGTCGCAATGATCGCTGGTTCTGAACTCGGAGAACACAATTCGCCGCCCGCTGCCAGTCTGCTGGTACTTCGCGGCTCGATCAGGGTGTCGAGTGGGGCAGGGGACGTCGTGATCGGTGCGGGCGAACTTCGTGGGCTTCCGCATCACCGGCATAGCCTCACCGCGATCGAAGACTCCGTCTTCATCCTGACAACGGTCACCGGTACCGGTGAACCCTCTCGTCGCTGATCGAACCGGACGGCCGGTCCTTCGAGCCCGGTATACTTAGCCCTTGCGCTAACTGTCCATGTGTTGATAGTTTGCCTTATGGCTCAGTATCAGAAGGATTTGAACGGCGTATTTCAGGCCCTCGCCGACCCGACCCGTCGAGCGGTGCTGGGGCGACTGGGCCAGGGGCCGGCCGGCATCACGGAGCTGGCCCAGCCGTTCGACATGGCGCTGCCGTCATTCATGAAACACATCCGCCTGCTCGAGAGCACTGGGTGGATTCGTACGCAGAAAGTCGGACGGGTCAGGACCTGCGCAATCGAGAAGGAGCAGTTCACGGTCGCCGAGAGCTGGCTGGCGGAGCAGCGCGCACTCTGGGAGGGCCGCACTGACCGACTCGAACAATTCGTCCTGTCCGACCAGAGTGACCAACCCGATCAAGCAGGTACTTCCCCCGACCAGAATTCCCCTGAAAACGAGGAGACCGCATCATGATCACCACCGATTCTGCCCTCGACCTCACCGTGTCCCGAATCATCAAGGCACCGCGAGACGCCGTGTGGTCGGCCTGGACCGACCCCGCGAAGTTCGCCCAATGGTGGCTGCCCGCGCCGGCGACGTGCCGGGTCGCGCACATGGATCTGCGCCCGGGTGGCGCGTTCGAAACCGAGATGAGCGAGGACGGGATCGACTTCACGCCGCACATTACCGGCTGCTTTCTCGCGGTCGACGATCGGGAACGCATCGTCTTCACCACCGCGCTGGTCGCCGGCTGGCGGCCGGCGCCCGAACCCTTCATCACCGCTGTCATCACGTTCGCCGATCATCCCGACGGCACGGAGTATGTGGCCACCGCGATGCACAAGGACGGCGCGGACCGACAGATGCACGACTCGATGGGGTTTCACGATGGGTGGGGGACCGTCACGCGCCAGCTCTCCGAACTGGTCGAGCGCGGGGTTTGACGGCTCACTCGGTGACAAACGTGTGCCGAAATGTCCTGTGCGCGTTGTCCAGATAGAGTGACCGGCCGGGTTCGTCGATGCCGTGGGCGTAGTCCTCGATCCACTTGCACCTGGCCAGAAATGCGGCGCGTTCGAGAAGACTGCGCTCGCCGATCCCGGCGATGCGGGCGACTGCCTTGGCCGCGCCGGGTCCGAGGTCCCGATAGATCAGCGCGATGTCCCGGGCCGGATCGGTGAGAGCGGCGTCGGTCCAGTCGATGATTCCCGACAACACCCCTGAAGCCGGGTCGACGAGAAGGTGTTCGGCACCCAAGTCGTTGTGGCACAAGGTCCGATAGGCCGGGTTCGCCGGTGGCGGTGTGGCCAGGAAACGCCGGATCTGTGGACGCTGGTCCGCAGGGAGGTGGGGGTCGATCCGGTTCGCGATGGATCTCGTCTCCACAAGCCACAGCTCGAGCGGATGGTCATCGTGTGGCAGATCGACGTCATCGGACAGTCGGTGCAGGGTGCGCAGAACGGTCCCCAGCCGGTCGGTCAAGGCAGGCGAACCGAGCTGACTGTACGAGCGTCGTGTCGAAAGCAGGTACGGCTGTCCCGGCAGCTTTCGGTAGACGACCACTCCGGCGACTTCATCGGTGACGAGGAAATCGGGGACGGCGACGTCCAGTTCGGGCCCCAGACGTGCGAGCAGTCTGCTCTCGGTTGCCACGGCAACGGCTCGGTGTGGTGTGGGCTGCACATTGACGCGAACGATGAACTCGTCGGCGACATCGATCACCAGATTTTCGTCCCCCCGGGACAAGATCCGATACCGGGCATCGGGGCCCCACAAGCGGTGTTCGGAACACAGCTTGCCGACCAGCGACCCGATCTCTTCCACCGATGTGGTTTTGGAGGACACCCACTCAAATGTAGCGCTCATCTGTCCTCCTCGGCGGTGTGGACGACCGGCTTCGCGCGATCGGTATGGCAAGTCAACGCCCTGGTCCGGGCTCTCACGAATCGTTCACAGTCAGCCGTCCGGGCACCGATTGCTGCACCAAAAGGCAGCCGGTCACCGCGGTGTTCAGTCTCGGACGCTGCGTGGGCCCAGGACCTGCGCACCGAGCGCGGTCACCCGCGTGCGCAGTTCCCGGTCGGCGGTGACCACGGCGCAGGGTCGATCCGAGTTGGTGGCGACGAGCGCGACGATCTGATCGTCGCCGGATCCCGGGGCGTTCACCACCTCCACGGTCGGTGAGGAATCGACCCCGCGGGCCTGTCCCTCGACGACGAGGATGACCTGTGGGTGGTCGGCTCCGGTGAATCCAGGTTCGGAGACCCCATTATCGGCAAGGTCTGCCAGGCCGTCGCGCAGTCGCTCGGTCGCCGCTTTTCGGTCACGCCACCATCCGTCGGGTTTGGACCCCACCACGTTGGCCGCATCGACCACGATGACCGGGCGCGGTTGTGGGACTGATTGATTCTGCGGCATCCGCCCATTGTGAGCGCACGTTTGGCACCCGGACCAGTTTTCGTTGCCTGGCGGTTCAGTGTTGCCTGGCTAGGATCAAGGGATGCGATTCGGAATGTTCGTTCCCCAGGGTTGGCGTTTGGATCTGGTCGGTATCGACCCCGCACAGCAGTGGACGGTGATGCGTGACCTCGCGCTCCGTGCCGACCAGGGCGAATGGGATTCGTTATGGGTCTATGACCACTTCCACACAGTTCCGGCGCCCACCGAGGAGGCCACGCACGAAGCGTGGACTCTGATGGCGGCACTGGCGGCATCGACCTCGCGGGTCCGGCTCGGTCAGATGTGTACAGCGATGAGCTACCGCAACCCGGCATATCTGGCGAAGGTGGCGGCCACCACCGACCTCATCTCCGGTGGGCGGGTGGAGATGGGAATCGGCGGCGGCTGGTACGAACACGAATGGCGTGCATATGGTTACGGATTCCCCTCTGCCGGAGAACGTCTCGGTCGGCTGGACGAGGGCGTGCAGATCATGAAACAGGCCTGGACGACCGGATCGGCGACACTCGACGGCAAGCACTATCAGGTCGACGGGGCCATCTGCCGCCCACTTCCGTTGCAGGACGGCGGTATTCCGTTGTGGATCGCCGGCGGCGGCGAGAAGGTCACGCTGAAGATCGCCGCAAAGTATGCGCAGTACACGAACTTCGATGGCACACCAGAAGGTTTTGCGCACAAATCGGCGATCCTTCGTGAGCACTGCGACAACGTCGGTACCGACTTCGATGCCATCGTGCGTTCGGCCAACTACAACATCGCGATCGGCAGCACCGAGGCCGAGGTGCAGCAACGACTGGACACCCTGGTCGAGCGTCTGACCCCGTACGTCGGCCCCGAAAAGGCCGAGGCCTCGTTGGGTGCATTCCGCGGCATGCCGGGCGTCGGGACGCCCGACCAGATCATCGACAAGCTCGGCGCACTCAAAGATCAGGGCCTGTCTTACGGCATCTGCTACTTCCCGGAAGCCGCTTATGATCTGTCGGGCATCGAACTCTTCGAGAAAGAAGTCCTTCCCGCGCTCCGCTAGGCGTCGGGCGTTCCGGTGCCGAGATAGAAGGCGGTGGTACGCATCTCAGCGGCCCGAGCGAGTTCCTCCGGGGTTCCCGACGCAATCGAGGCATCGGCCCAACGCCGGCTGCTGTCGGACAGGAAGGTCTGGGCCTGCTCGGTCTGTGCCCAGGCGGTGTCCTGAGCCGGCGCCGCGCCGCTGTTGGCGAGATGGTGCGCCAGGCCGAGCAGGCCCAGGTCCCACCCGATACCGACGGCGCCGGGGCCGAAGGCCTGCCACCGCAGCGGCTCGACGTCCGCGGTGTGCTCGAGGACGAGTCGCGAGCGCGCTGCGCCGTCCGACTCGACGCGGACGGACAGTTCGCTGACCTCGCCGCCGAACTCCCAGCTGACGGTGAAGCCGCGCGGTGCCTCGCAGCTCTTGATGGTGCCGCCGGCGTTGCCCTCGATCTGATAGGTACCGCCGAGGCGGAGATCGCCCTTGACCGGTGCGAACCACCGCACCAGACGCTCGGGGTCGGTGCAGGCATCCCACAGCTCATCGATCGAGGTGGGGTAGTACTGCTGCAACGACGCCACCGTCCTGACCACCGATCCGTTGTCGGTGACGGTGACGGTCCTGCTCACGGCGTCGATCTGTCCCTGCGCGGTGGTGGCGAGGTCCGGGTCGGTCATTGTCTGCTCCTGGAGGGTCGGTGCGGGGTGTGTTCATTCTCCGTTGTGGTCCGGTCCGGCCACAAAGGTGGTCGGACACGGAGTTTCTTTGTGAGAATGTTGCGGTGAGCGACTTCCACCCCGACCGGCATCTATACGGAGATGCCGGCGCTTCTGTTCGCATCGTCGAATACGGCGACTTCCAGTGCCCCGGCTGCAAGATGCTGGCCCCGGTCCTCAAGCAGCTGGTCGACGAGTCCGGTGGCCGGATCTGCCTGGTGTTCCGGCATTTTCCGGTGTTCGAGGTACATCCTTTCGCCCTGACGGCGGCGCTTGCCGCGGAGGCCTCCGGCGGCCGGTTCTGGGAGATGCATGAGCAGCTCTACAGCCACCAAGACCATCTCGATGACGACAGTCTGGCCGAGTACGCCGCGCGCGCCGGTGTCGCCGGTGCGGTGACCGGTCTGCAGGCGCAGCAGTACAAGGCGGGCGTCTCGGCCGACTACACGCTGGGGATCGACGAAGGGGTGCGTGCGACCCCGGCATTGTTCATCAACGGGGTCCGATACGAGGGACCCTTCGAACTCGACGCCCTGCGAGCAGCCGCCGCCGGCCACTGATCGCTTCAGCGCCCCGTGGGGTCGAGCCATGGTCCGTCCGGGAGACCCGGCGGGTTGTCGACGTCGTCGACACTGCACAGCGGAAGTCGCTCACCGAGATAGCGGAGCAGGACCGACCCGAGGATCGCGGCGATGGCGGAGCCGGCCAGGACCCCGATCTTGGCGTCCTGCCGGAGCACCGGATCGGTGAACGCGAGGTCGGTGATGAACAGCGAGATGGTGAATCCGATGCCGGCCAGCGCGGCACCGCCGATCAGATGCCCGTACCGTACCTGCCCGGGTAGGCGGCCCCAGCCGAGTTTGAGTGCGATGCCCGCGGCAACCGAGATGCCCACGCCGTTGCCCACCACCAGTGCCACGATGATGCCGATGGTCACCGACGAGGAGGCCGCCGCCGACAGTGCGTCCGCGTTGAGCAGGACCCCGGCGTTCGCCAGACCGAACAGGGGCACCACCACCAGTGCGCTCACCGGGTGCAGGGCATCTTGCAGCCGTTCATTGGCCGGGACCGTCGCCCGCAGGGCGGTCGCGGCCAGTCTGGCTCGTCGGGCATCGGTCCGCTGCAACGCCAGTCGGCCATAGATCCGGACGCGCACCTGCTGTTCGGGTTCGACCGCAGCCGTCGGGATCAAGATCCCGAGGATGACCCCGGCCAACGTGGGATGGAGGCCCGACTCGTAGACGGCAGCCCACAACACGAGTCCGACCAGGATGTACGGGCGCAACATCCAGACCCCGGCCCACCGCATCACGGCCAGCGCGGCAACCGCCACGATGACCACGGCCAGGGCCGGGAGCGAGATGTCATCGGTATAGAACGCCGCCAGCACGGTGATCGCACCGATGTCGTCGACGATGGCGAGAGTGAGCAGGAAAAGCCGGATCTGGTCGGGGCAACGCGGACCGAACAAGGCCAGGATCCCGAGTAGGAACGCGGTGTCCGTGGAGATGGGGATACCCCAGCCGGCCGCCGCCGGACCGGTCGGCTGGAAGGCCAGATAGATCAGTGCGGGGAGGAACAACCCGCCGAGCGCACCGAGCACCGGGATGATGACGGTGCTGCGATCACGCAGATCGCCGACGGTCACCTCCCGGCTGATCTCCAGTCCGACAACCAGGAAGAAGATCGCCATCGCCGCGTCGTTGATGATGTGCTGCAGATCCAGTTCGGTGGACCAGCTGCCCACCTGCAGCACCACTTCGGTGTGCCAGAACGTGAAGTAGCTGTCCCCGGGCAGGTTCGCCCACACCAGTGCGAGGACGGTGGCGGCGAGCAGCAGACCCGCGCTACCCGACTCCTTGGACAGAAATTGCAGTGTGCGGGGGGAGGTCGGCCGCCTCGCCGACCGCAGCCGCGTGGTCGGACCCGGGCCGACGGGCAGCGCCGCTGTCCCATGGTTGTCGCTGGGCATGCTGGTTATTGTGCGCCAAAGGCCCGGCTTGTACCGGCCATGGCTCCAGGGAAACACCTACTGTGGATCATCTGACGTGACCAGAGCGCGCACTGTGGCGCCGAGCGGGAGACACCTGAGATGACTGAAGATCACACCGTGGTGACGACCACGAATGGTCCGGTTCGGGGACTCGATGACGGAACCACCACCTCGTGGCGTGGGATCCGTTACGCCGCACCGCCGGTTGGGCGCCTGCGGTGGCGAGCGCCCGTGCCTCCGGAGCCGTGGACCGATGTTGCCGACGCGACGGTGTTCGGCGCGGTGGCACCACAACCGAGCAACCCGGTGATCCGACTCGGTCCGGACGTCAGCCAGGACGAGGACTGCCTGAGTCTCAATGTCTGGTCGGCGTCGACCGTCGACCGCAACGACCGGCGTCCGGTGATGGTCTGGCTGCACGGAGGCGCGTACGTCTTCGGGTCGTCCAGCCAGCCGCTCTACGACGGACGTGCCCTGGTTGCGGGCGGCGATGTGGTGCTGGTGACGGTGAACTACCGCCTCGGTGCGCTGGGGTTTCTCGATCTGTCGTCCTACAGCACCGACGAGCGGACGTTCGACTCGAATCTGGCTCTGCGCGACATCATCCTGGCCCTGGAATGGGTCCGCGACAACATCGCGGAATTCGGTGGTGATCCCGATCGGGTGACGCTGTTCGGTGAATCGGCCGGTGGTTCGCTGGTGACCACGTTGTTGACCATCCCGTCGGCGCGTGGCCTGTTCGCCCGGGCGATCGCTCAGAGTGCCCCGGCGACATCGGTGTACGACAGTGCCCGCGCGGCGCGGATCGCGGGGATGTTCTTGGAGAACGTGGGGGTCGAGGCGGGTGATGCCGCGGCTCTGGAGGGTCTCGCGGTGAACCGGGTCGTCGCCGCCGGTCTGGCATTGTTCAACGATGTACCGGCCGGAACCCCGGGCACGTTGGCGTTTGCGCCGACGGTCGATCGTGACCTCCTGCCGGACTACCCGTTGCAGGCCTACCGGGCCGGACGGTCTCATCCCGTGCCGCTGATCATCGGCACCAACAAAGATGAAGCGTCCCTGTTCAGGTGGATGAAATCGCCGTTGATGCCGGTCACCCCGGACGCGATCCGTGCGATGTTCGCCGAGATCGCCAGTGAGCAGCCAGGGTTGGCCCTGCCGTCCGAAGCCGAGATCGGCTCGGCCTATACCGGTATGAAACTCAAGGCCGCCGGTCTCGCCGTGGCGCGGGATATCGGGTTTCGGATGCCGACGCTGTGGCTGGCCGACGCGCACAGCGCGGTGGCTCCGGTTTATCTCTACCGATTCGACTGGGCCACACCGATGTTGCGGGTGCTTCGGGTCGGTGCCACGCACGCCACCGAGTTGCCGTACATGTGGGGAAACCTGGTGATCGGCACCAAGGACATCACCTTCAAACTCGGTGGGATGAAGGTGGGTAAGGAGTTGAGCGCCCGCATGTTGAAGCGTTGGGTGTCGTTCGCCGTCGCCGGAACTCCGGAAGGCATGCCCGGAGATCCGGAGTGGCCACCCTACGAATCCGGGAGACGCGCGACGCTCGTGATCGATCGGAAGGACGAGGTCGTCGACGACCTGGACAAGGCGCTGCGTCAGGCCTGGGGGGACGATGTCCTGAATTTCCGTTAGCAGGATGGGCCTTCGCGATTGTCTGACGTTTCGTGGCGCGGCCTGAAATCTCCTCAGGTCCACAACGAATATGCTGTGCGACATGGATCGCGCGCCACGGGCACCACGACATCGCATCGATCCGCGGGCCCGGTGGTACTGGCTGATCGAATGTGGTCTCTGGTTGCTCGTGAGCGTGATCGCTCTGCTCCTGCCGGCGATCATCTGGACCGCGGTACGGCCCGGCTTCCTGATCGCCTCGGCCGTTGTCGGGACGGTGCTGCTGTGCTGGTCGGTGACGATGCCGATCTTGCGGTACCGGGTCCACCGGTGGGAGGCGACGAGCACAGCGGTCTACGCGAAGACGGGATGGCTCTCCCGGGAGTGGAAGGTCGCGCCACTGTCGCGGATCCAATCGGTGGAGGCCAAACGCAATCCGCTGCACCAGTTGCTGGGTTTGGCGCAGGTCTCGGTGACAACGGCATCTGCGCACGGCGACATCGTCATTCAGGGTCTCGACAAGGACGTCGCCGACGACCTGGTGGCCGAGCTGACCGTGGCCACGGAGGGAACTCTCGGAGACGCGACGTGAGTGAGGTTCCGGCTCAAGAGATCACGGCAGAGCAGGGGTGGCAGCGCCTCGACCGGGGGATGATCGGCGCGGCGCTGATCAGGATGGTCATTCTCATCGCCCCGGTGGTGTTCGGGTGGGTGTTCCTGGGACAGCGTGATCCGTCGGTCGCCGGCACTCTGATCGTCCTGACCGCAATGGCGGTGTTGGTGCCGAGCTTCTACATCTTGCAGTACCTGCGATTTCGATATCGGCTGACCGCCACCGAATTACAGATCACCTCCGGGCTGTTCGTCCGCCGTACCCAACGGATCCCGCTGCACCGGGTCCGGACCGTGGACATCATCGCCAAACCCGTGCTGCGACTGCTCTCGCTCGCGATCGTGACCATCGGAACGGGGGAGCAGGTCACCGCGGGCAATTCGGCGTTGCGGCTGGATGCGGTGAGCGCCCGCGTCGCGGCAGCGCTGCGCGCCGACCTGCTGGCCGCCGCCGGCATGCAGCGCGCCGGGACACCTGACTCCGCGTCACCCGGCACCGACACGTCGACGGTTGATCCCGGGCCGGTGGTCCTGCGGTTGCGGTGGCTGTGGATGGTCTACGCCATCGTCGGGGTGTGGTCGCTGGTTGCCCCGGCGGCGATCTTCGGGTTTGCGTACCAGGGTCTACAGGTTGTGGGTCGTAGTCCCGACACCGTTGTGGGCTGGTACTTTTCGGAATACCTCGAGCAGGTGTCGTTCACGCAGTGGTTGTCGACCACGGTCGGGGTCTTTGTGCTGATCGGTGTCGTCGGTGCCGCAGCCCTCTTTGTGGAGGCGTGGTGGAACTACACGCTGGTGCATGAAGAGCACGGACGTTTCGTGGCCACCCGCGGGCTGTTGACGACGCGGTCGTTCACCGTCGACCAGTCCAGGCTGCGTGGTGTGACGGTGTCCGATCCGCTGACGACGCGGGTCCTGGGAGGGGCTCGGCTCGTTCCGATCCTGACGGGCGTCAGCGCGGACCAGCAGAACACGAAATCTGGGGTGCTGGTACCGACCACCACCCGCGACGTTCCGATCATGTTGGCCAACACCCTGTTGTCGCAGCAGGTGCTCAGTGATGAGAGATTCGGGAACCACTGGCTTCACGGGCATCCGCCGGCGGCTCGGCGGCGGATCATGTTCCGCTACCTCGGACCCGTGGTTGTCGTCGCGGCGGCACTGTCGGTGGCCGTCCACCTGTGGTCATGGCCGCCTGGGCTGTTCGTGATTCCGGTGGTCGCCGCGGCAGCGCTCTATCCGGCGGCGATCGGCAACTTTTCCGGTCTGGGCCATCGGATCGAGGACGGCTACCTGTTCAGCCGCCGCGGGTACTTCTTTCGGCGATTCGACGCGGTGCAATTGCGCGGTGTCAGCGGCGTCGCGGTGTGCCAGACGATCTTTCAACGACGGGTCGGTCTGGCATCGGTCATCGCGACCACCGCCTCGGGTGAGAAGGCCTATCACGTCGTCGATGTCGATCTGGCGACCGCGACGGATCTTGCGGTCGCGCTCGGTGGACGCGTGTTCGTCAGCTGAGCGCGGCCGGGCTGTGGTCGCGGGCAGGTTCGATGGGTAGCCACAGTTCCCCGGTGCCGGTCGGCTTGTCGTCGGAGAGTTGGACCCGAACCATTTCAGGTCCATCAATGAGCTGGAACGGGTTGGCAGGGAACCACTCCGAATAAGCGGCGGACCACAGTTGCTGGAGGGATTCGGGGAGCGGGCCGGAGGATTCGAAAACGACCCAGAGTCCGGCCGCGACGTCGAGGTTGTCGAGGCCTTCTGGGGCGGGGCGACTCGTGACAATCGCGTGGTAGTAGTCGAGTTCGGTTCCCTCTGCACGCGTCTCGTCGAAGTCTGTGCAAACGGAGATGATTCCGAGTGGATCCTGGTCGCAGAGTTCGGTGAGGGCCGCATCGAGCGAGTCTGGGATGCTGCGTTCGAACTCGATGATCGCCGGGTTGGGTCCGGAGTACACCAAGGGAATGCGGCGTTTGCGTCCGACGATCCGGAACGAGTCCTTCTGGACAAGGCGGTATTGCATATCTGTCCGTCCTTCGATGGTGAGGTGAAATGTCAGTCGCGGTTGGGAACGCAGGCGGGTACCGGGTTGTCTCGCTTCGGCGGGTCCCACACCGTGCATCCGTTTGAAGGCCCGGGTGAACGCATCGGCGGACGTGTAGCCGTACCTCACGGCGATGTCGATGATGGACTCGTCGCCACCGACGACCGCTGGGGCGGCAACCGTGAGTCGACGACGTCGGATGTAATCAGACAAGGACATTCCGGAGAGTGCGGAGAAGACCCGTCGAAAGTGATGCTCGGAGGTCAGTGCCAGGCGAGCCAGTTCGGACACGTCGATGGCACCCTCGAGATGTTCCTCGATGGCGTCCATTGCGCGATTCCAGCGTTCCATGGGAGTCACGCTAGGGGCTCAGGGAGCCCGTCCGCCCGACAATCGGTGCCCGGATCTGTCGGGTCGATCGGGAACCTGTGTCAGCGGCCGGCGACGAGAGATTCCAGGTAGACCGCGACACCGTCGTCGTCGTTGCTCGGCAAGATCGTGTCGGCAACCGCGAGAGTGTCGGGGGCGGCGTTGGCCGGACACAGTGCCAGCCCGGCCCAGCGCAGCATGGGCAGATCGTTGATCGCGTCGCCGCAGGCGGCGACTTCGGACGGATCGATACCCCACTGCGTGCACAGTCTCGACAGTCCGGTGGCCTTGGAGACACCGTCGGCCGCCATCTCCAGATACGGGGCGCCGGAATGGGTGGGAGTCACCTGGGGTATGCCTGCCGCGGCGACCGCACGGAACAGGTGCTCACTGGTCACCTCGGGATGCCGGGCTACGATCTTCACGATCGGTTCGGTGTCGAGCGCAGACGAATCCGACAGCTCCATCGTCGCCGGGTCCCGGTGATGATCGGTGAACTCACACAGCGCCGCGTAGTCGGGATCGGCGACAAACCTAGTGGGCCCGACCGAAGCGAAAACCGTTCCGGGGACCAGAGTGCGAACCCGGGACATCGTGTCGTGCGCAATGTGCGCCGGTAATGGTTGTACGTCAATGACTTTCGGTGTGCCGTCGGCGAGGTCGAGGAGGACTGCGCCGTTGGCCGCCACCGCGAATCCGCGAAAGCCGCAGGAGGCCGCCAATGTCTGGACCGAGTGCTGGGCCCGAGCAGTCGCCCACACCACGATGATGCCGGCCTCGGCAGCCGCGGCCATCGCCGCGGCTGTTCGCGCGCTCACCGCGCGGTCGGAGTCGAGAAGGGTTCCATCGAGGTCGGTTGCCACCAGGCGAATGCTCACTCGTACATGATGCCAACATGCCGTGGTGATCCTGTACGCTCACGTACCGATCATGGGTTACATCCTGGATCACAGTGTAACGTCGATATGTGCATCTAGGGTTGACCAGCTGAGAAGGGGAACAGTATGGACACCGCTGTGCCGGTGTTGACGGCATTACCTGAGCCGTTGCGTGACCCGGTGGCCCTGGCGATTCCGTTTTTCATTCTTTTCCTGCTGCTCGAGATCGCGGCAGCCCGCATCCTCGAGCACCGGGAGGCAGCTGATCCAGGCGCGGCCGGGCGACCGGGTCCCGGCGCATACCTGAAGGCCGACGCCCGAGCGAGTATCTCGATGGGGGTGGTCTCCATCGTCACCACTGCGCTGTGGAAGGCGCTGGCGCTTGTCGTCTACGCCGCGCTGTTCGCATATGTGGCGCCGTGGCAGCTGCCGGCAGACCGGTGGTACACATGGGTCATCGCGCTGGTCGGCGTCGACCTGCTCTATTACACCTATCACCGATGTGCCCACCGGATTCGGCTGATCTGGGCCACGCATCAGGCCCACCACTCCAGCGAGTACTACAACCTCTCGACGGCCCTGCGGCAGAAGTGGAACAACAGCGGCGAGATCGTCATGTGGTTGCCGTTGCCGCTCTTGGGTGTGCCGCCGTGGATGGTCTTCTTCGCGTTCTCGGTGAGTTTGGTGTACCAGTTCTGGATTCACACCGAACGCATCGGGCACCTGGGGCGTCCGGTCGAGTTCATCTTCAACACCCCGTCGCACCACCGCGTCCACCACGGCCGCGATCAGGAGTACCTCGACAAGAACTACGGCGGCATCCTGATCATCTGGGATCGGATGTTCGGGACCTTCCAGAAAGAGTTGCATCGTCCGCACTACGGGCTGACCAAGCCGGTGGACACCTACAACATCTGGCGTCTGGAAACGCGCGAGTATGTCGCGATCGCCGCCGACGTCCGCCGGGCCGCCCGGTGGCAGGACAAACTCGGATTCATCTTCGGGCCGCCGGGATGGCAGCCACGAAAGTCGGCTGTCGACGAGGTCGTGTCTGCGGGCTGAGCAACCAAGCCACCGAGGTGTCGGTGCTGATCGTTACCGTGGGTGTGTGTTGCTCGCAGAGGTTGTGTCCACGAGTGCGGCGGTGGCCGGCACCCGGTCGCGGAAGTCCAAGTCCGCCGCACTTGCTGCGCTGATCAGCGCGTGCGCGCCCGACGATGTCCCGATTGTCGTGTCGTGGTTGTCGGGAGAAGTACCGCAGGGACGTCTGGGTATCGGATGGCGGACCCTGGCCGGTGCACGGACCGAGCCCGTGCCGGATTCGGGGTGGACCGTCTCCGAGGTGGACGAGCTCTTGACCGACCTGGCCCAGACCTCCGGCGCAGGGTCGGTGGCCCGGCGCAAAGAACTCCTCACGCGGTTGATGTCGGCGGCCACCGATGACGAACAGACGTTCCTCATCCGTCTGCTCACCGGCGATATGAGGCAGGGCGCCGGTGAAGGCGTGATGACCGACGCGATCGCGGTCGCGGCCGGCCTGTCGGTCGACGTGGTCCGGCGTGCCTTCATGCTGTCCGGGGACCTGGCGGTGACAGCTGCCGCCGCGATCAGTGGTGGGGCGCAGGCGTTGGGAGAGTTCGCGTTGAGCGTGGGGCGTCCGGTGCGGCCCATGCTGGCGTCTCCGGCCACCTCGCTTGCCGATGCCCACGCCGCGCTCGGCGGCGCGGTGAGTGTGGAATACAAGCTCGACGGCGCCCGGATCCAAGTGCATCGAAAAGGCGATGAGGTCGCCATCTACACCCGCACGCTCAATGACATCACCGATCGGGTGCCTGAGCTGGTCGAGCTGATTCGTGAATTGCCCTGTGAATCGGTGGTTCTCGACGGTGAAACACTGGCGTTGAACGACTCGGGTCGGCCACGTCCGTTCCAGGAGACGATGAGCCGCTTCGGTGCCACGTCCAAACGTGAACTCCTACTGCACCCGTACTTTTTCGACTGCCTCCATCTCGACGGTGTCGACCTGCTCGACGAGCCGCTGTCGGATCGACTGGATGCGCTCGATCGTGTCGCGTCCGCGCACCGCATCCCGTCGTTGGTGGCCCCAGACCTCGCGGCGACCGAGATGCACCTCGACGCCGCCCTCGCTGCCGGCCACGAGGGCATCATGATCAAGTCCCTCGATTCGGTGTACGCGGCCGGGCGACGCGGCAAGACCTGGCAGAAGGTCAAGCCGGAACACACGTTGGACCTGGTGGTGCTCGGTGCCGAGTGGGGTTACGGCCGCCGCACGGGCTTCCTGTCGAACCTGCATCTGGGCGCCAGGGATCCCGACGGAGGTGACCCGATCATGGTCGGCAAGACGTTCAAGGGATTGACCGACGAGTTGCTGCGGTGGCAGACAGAGGAATTCCCGAAACACGAACGCGATCGCGACGGCCAGGCGGTCTATCTGACACCGACGCTGGTCGTCGAGATCGAGCTCGATGGTGTGCAGGTCAGCTCGCGTTACCCGGGTGGTGTGGCGCTCAGGTTCGCCCGCGTACTCCGCTACCGACCGGACAAGACTGCGGCGCAAGCCGATTCGATCGATGCGGTCCGCTCGTTGTTGGCCGGCGGATGACCGGCAGTGTTCGGAGCATGGGGTGTGTCAGATCGGAAAGGCGACCCCGGTCAACTCCTCCGAAACCGACCATAGCCGTTGCTGGACATCTACCTGATGAGACTTCGCGCTGGACGTGACCAGCACGGGATGTCCGCGTTGCTCCATGAAGCCACTGGGGCCGTAGTAATGGGCTCCCCGGGCGTCGGGGTCGGTCGAGGCGCGCAGAATCGGTAACGCCCCCATCTCTGCGGACTGGAAGAGAAACTTCGCGGCCAGGTCCTGAATCCAGCGGAGCTTCGCCGGGGTGTGTCTGGTCAAATCGGTATTCGCACCGCCAGGGTGTGCCGCGACGGCGATGGTGGGGGTGGCCGCGGCCGCGAGGCGCTTGTCGAGTTCGTAGGTGAACATGAGGTTGGCCAATTTTGACTGTGCGTAGGCTGCGGCAGCGGAGTAAGTGTGTTCGGAGTTCAGGTCGCCGAAGTTGACGTCGGCCCGCACTTTGTGGCCCAGACTGCTGACCGTCACGACGCGTGATCCCTTGACAGTGAGTAGATGGTCCAGGAGTAGTCCGGTCAGTGCGAAATGTCCGAGGTGATTGGTGGCGAATTGCAGTTCGTAACCGTCTTCGGTGACGGTCTTGGGACCGAACATCACCCCGGCATTGTTGATCAACAGGTCGATCCGGGGGTACATGGAGCCGAGCGCAGCGGCGGCGTCTGCGACTGATCGCTGTGATGCCAGATCCAGTTCCTGGACAGAGACTTTCGCGTGGGGATAAGTCGTGAGAATCCGCTCGGACGCCTGTTCACCTCTGGTCGTATCACGTACGGCGAGGACCACGTGTGCTCCGTTGCCGGCGAGCACGAGTGCAGTCCGGTACCCCAGGCCGCCGCTACCGCCGGTGATGATCGCGACGCGGCCGCTTTGGTCAGGCACATCGGTCGCGGTCCATCGATTACTCATCGGATACGTACCTTCGGATCTGTCTGTAGGGGGTAGCCCGGCGACCGCTGTATCCAACAGTCATGCGTCTTCGTCGGACATCCAGTGGACGAAGCGCTGGAGCGAGTACATGGCGTCGTGGGGGCTTCCGAGGACATGTTTGGCCGCAGATCCGAGACGGACGACGCGTTGAGCGCCGGCGCACGCGAGGCGGTCGCGAAGCGCGGTTTTGCGTTCATACGGGTATATGCCAATCGTCTGGGTCGCGACATTGACGAACGGCACTGCGGCATCGAGTGATTCGACGTGGACAACATTGACGGTCTTGCCGCTGGGGTGAAAGGAGACTCGTTCATCGGAGAGTACGACCATGCCGGCTCCGTCAAACGTGCCCCACACCTTGTACTCGCCCCCCATCATCTGGAGCATCTCGATCTCTTCCCGCATTTCGGAGGGGATCGGTGGCGCGGTGGCGGAGGCGGTCTCGCGGTCGACACCGAGGCGTTCGACGAGTGCTTCACAATATTGTTCGATGCCTGTGCGGTCGCCTTCGGCATAGACGAATCGGCTCGCGAGGCAGGCTTCCTGGTTGAACAGTGTGGCGTCTTCCGCGGTTTGTTCGGCCACCGCTTCGATGGTCGCCTGGTCGGCGAAAGCTTCTCTGCCGAGCATGGAGATCGACGTCTTGGGGTCGAACGAGACCAGTTGCAGACCTGGTCCGAGGTAGCGGATGACGTTGTCGATGGCCGGTCCGCCGCCCCATGCTGCGATTTTGTCGAAGTACTGGGGGCGGTACAGGGTTCGTTCGATGGTCTCGTCGCCGCCGCGCCAGTAGATGGCCGACATGGAACGGACGACCGGATGGTCGGGATCGATGCCGGCCATGGTGCGTAGTACGGCGACGGTGGTGAACGGATCGCTTGACGGCATCTTGAAGAGGTTGACCGCCTTGACCAACGCGCCCTGGGCAATCGAGGAGACGCAGCCCGCCGGAGAATTGCCTGCCAGCATGTGGACCATGCGCGGTGGGAATGCGCGGATCGCACCGGAGTTGCCGTTGATGTCGGTCCGGGACACCCAGCCATCGAGGGCGGCGGGGTTCGCGAAGTTCGACTCGATCATCGAGGTGAGCATGCCCCGCTCGAGGAGGTACGGTGCGCCTCGGTAGAGGTTTTCGACGACGCGACGCGGCAGTGGATTGGTCTCCACGACCCGTTCGAGTGCCTCTTGCATATACGGGTTCCGGTCCAGTGCAAGCTGTTCGCCGGTCTCGACCAGAAAGTCGATGATGTCGTCGACCTTGACGTCGAGCAGGGGTGGAAGCTCCGAACGCGGCTGGATCAGTTCGTCCAAATCGATTTCGGGCGTCGTGAAGTCGACGCCGAGATCCCGTGACCGGTGCCGGACCGTGGTGTCGGTGACGAGTTTTCCGCGAACGAAAAAGGGTGCGGCAACAGCGGGTTCGCGGTCGGTCGGCGCCGCATTGAGGTCGACACTCATGAGATCCCCCGAACATAGGCGTCGGTGGTGCCCGAGCAGCTGATCTTGTCGCCGCCGGGCAGATCGGAGTATCGGCCGATGTTGTCTCGGATGGAGGGGCTGCGGTTCCCGCAGGCGCAGGGGTTGTAGTCTGCGACGATTTTGTCGCCTGAGATGACCCCGTTCCAGCGGCCGTCGAGGGACAGGTCGAAAAACGCTGCGCGCCCTTCGATTTCCCCGGTGGACGGGGGAAGGAGGTTTTCACCCGTCTCATCGAGGAGTAGCAGCATCAACCACGGCGGGACGTGATAGCGCTTGGCTTGGCAACGTGGCATGGCAGCGTTGATCTCTTGCATGCCATACATCTGGAACACGCGCTCAGGCGCCAGGTTGAACGTCTCCACGATGTACTCGAAGTAGTCGGGCGGCAGGTTCGCACCCTTTAGCCCGCCGCCGATGTAGATGGTGTTCTCCGGGTGAAAGTCGCTGCCACAGAATCCCATTTCGCGTACTGCCACCGCGATCGGATAGAGGGAGGCAAACATCCCGGATAGGAGCATCTTCTCGTTGCGGCCGGCCACGAGGGCTTCGGCAGAGATGGTCAACGCCTGTTCCATGATCTGCTGACGCGCGGCGGACGTCGCCTCGAACCTGGCCATGTCCGCGGGCCGTGCGTTGCCGTCTGCCATGGCTTTGCGCAAGGTCACCATGCTGGTGATCTGGCCGATCGTGATCGGCGGGACCGGATATAGGAAGGGCTCGGAGTCCGGGGACGTGAACCCCTCGATGAGCGCATCGCGGATCGTGAGATTGCGCGGCGCTGTCGCCGTCGGAGCCAGGCCATACAGCTTGCGGCCGTCGCCCGGCGTCGATCCCGAACCCCAGGCGAACGAGCGAATCGCCTCACGCCTGTTCCAATCGAGATCCGCTTTTGAGGAGTTCATCATCGCCGACTTACCGGTGGTTCCACTGGAACAGCACAGAAAATGCCCGGCTTGTTCCAACCTACCGAGCCACTCGTCGATATCGGAAACATCCTCCAGATCAACATTTTTCACCGGATTGGTAGAGATTGTCTCGAGCCATCTTCCGAGCCTGTCCCACTTCTGTTCGACAAGCCAGCCTTCGGGATAACTCTTGTATGCGGTGTGTGCGAACAAAAGAGGAACAAGGTCTTCCCGCGTCTTCACCTCGGTGATGCCTGCCTCGTCGGCACGGTTCTGCAGCAATCGGATTCGTCCGAGTCGATCCTGAAACAAGTCGTTCGCTGCCTCCAACTGGAGTGGCAGCAACTCGGGTGCGGGAACGTCGTAGCATTCCTCAACATCCACCATGCTCGTCAACCTCGTCAGGGCTGACCCCGTATCGAGAGGTGTGGCCATCTGATTCCCCTTTGGTCATGGATTGCTGGTGGACTGCACTTAACCGTATTGGCACCAGAGCCGTATACTTATTTGGAAAATCAGGTCTCGGGCCAATTCGGACACCGACGTGTCGATGCACGTCGAAGTCGCAACCGCGCTATTTTGGGACCGATGACAACACGTCGAGGACGGCCGACCCATGCCGAGGCCAAGGAGCTGGACCGGCAGTTGCGCGAGGCGGCAGTTGCGACCTTTCTGGAGCACGGGTACGACGGCACCACGATGGAAGCGATCGCGCGAGCTGCGGGGATAACCAAGCGAACGCTCTATGCCCGCTATGCGGACAAGCATGAGCTCTTTGTGACGGTGATTCCCTGGGCGCTTTCGCGTCTTGACGAGCAGGACGTGGTCCGCGAACCCGAGGGTGACGACGTCGCTGCGTCGCTCATCGCGATCGGTCGCGCGGCGATCGCCCGCGCCGTGGACCCGAAGACCACGCAGCTCATGCGGTTGGCCATGTACGAGAGGTCACGGTTTCCGGAGTTCGATGTCAAGCCGGAATCCATGGCTTGGTCGGCGCAGCATCAAGCAGTCGCCGACGCGCTGCGTCTTCACCGCGATCGAGAAGGCCTCGTGATCGGTGATGTCGAACTGGCGGCGGAGCAGTTTCTTGCCATCGTTGTGGTCCTCCCCGGTCGGCTTGCCGACTTCGGGGTTTTCCGCTCACCTGAGGAAGAGGAACTGCGCCTTCAGCACGCGGTCACGCTGTTTCTGTATGGAATGCTGCCTCGCTGATCACTGGTCAGGGCTGGTCGCCACGCATGGCGGGCCGGTGGTGCCGGCTGATGGTTACCTAAAACTTTAAATATCCGGTTTCGTGTACATAGTCGATACTCGGAGTTATGCTCGTCACACCTCGCACCATATGTGCAGGTCAGGAGGGGCGGAGCCTTCTTCGTGATGCGATCGACCGGCGTCGCAGCGCACTCGACTGCTGGGGAATGTTCCATCAGGCGAACCCAATGATCCCAGGAGTTTCATGAGCGACTTCGATTCGATCAACTACTTCACCGACACTTGGATCGTCGATGGCCCATACCCCTACTACGACCATTTGCGGTCGAAATGTCCGTTCGGCACGCGTCGGGTCATGACGCGATGACGGTGACCGGCCTCGAAGAAGGGGCCGAGGTCCGCCAGTCCTCCTGCGAGCCGACCTACATCGTGCGCGGTCTGGCCGTGTTGCACTTCGACTTCACACCTATTCCGTGAGCGGGCGGCGACGGTAAACGCCGCACGTTCTGGCTGATCCACTGGCGGCGCGGCGCAGGAACTCCGCGGTTGGGTTACAGATTCAGTGGCACATCCTTGCAAATGTGCTATTTCGACACAGGAGGAGCAAGTTGAAATCACACCTTTCGGGCATCGCATTGGTGGCCGTTGCGCTGATCGTCGTCGGCTGTAGTAGCCGTGATGGTGGTGAAAAGAACGACGCCGGTGGTACGTCCGCATCCGGAGGGACCTCGACGGCCGTATTCGGTGACCTGGGTGAGATCTGTGACACGGGATCACCGAAAGGTTCTCCTGCGCAGGGAGTTACCGAGACCGAGATTCATGTCGGTGTGGCATCGGACATCGGTTTCACAAAGGTCTCCGAATTCCCGGATGCAGCAAAGGTTTTCACGTCCTGGTGCAATGAACAGGGTGGAATCAATGGGCGCAAAATCGTCGCGACCACCCGCGATTCGAATTTGTTGCAAGTGCGTCAGCAAATGGTGACGGCTTGCCGTGAGGACTTCGCCCTGGTCGGCGGAGGTCATGCCTTCGATGGGCTGGGCGTCAAGGAACGTCTTGCGTGCGGGTTGCCCAGCTTCCCGGCTCAGGTGGCTCAACCACAGTCTGTAGGGTCGGACCTGGAGGTCAGCGCTTCGCCGAGTCGGGTCGCCGGGTATGACCCGTTCTACGGCATGGGCCAGTGGCTCATTCAAGATGCCTACCCTGAATCTGCCGGCGCGATCGGGATCATCAGTGGGGATTCTCCGGTTGTGAAAACGACGGGTGACCAGTCGGAGGAAGCTCTCACGGCAGCCGGGGGCACCATCATCTATCGCGATTCATATCCTCCGACAGGGATTGCCGACTGGACGCCCTATGCCCAAGCCATCAAGAACAAGGGCGTGAAGGGTCTGTTCTTCTATGGGGTGCCCGAGCAGTTGGCAAAGCTCGAAAGTTCGCTTACCGACATGGATTACAAGTTGGATTGGATCAACCCGGGTAACAATGCGTACAACGATTCGTTCATCGAGGCATTGGGTACGTCGGCCGGCGAACAGAATAATGTAGTGGAACTCGGCGGAGTTGCGCCGTTGGAGAGTGCAGACGAGGTGCCGGCGATGCAGCAGATCCATGACCTCTACAACCGCTATGCGCCCGACGCAGAATTGACGTTGCCATCGATTAAAGCATTCTCTTCGTGGCTGCTGTTCGCCAAGTCGGCGGCAAGCTGTGGGGATGATCTGACGCGTACCTGTACCTATGAGGCAGCCGTCAAAGAAACGGCGTGGACGGGTGGTGGCCTCACCGCGCCGATCGATCTGACGCCGGGCGCTGCGCCGTCACCCTGTTTCAACGTCGAGCAGGTGACGCCGGACGGCTGGATGGCCGCGGACTTCAAACCTGACAATGGTCCGTATCGCTGTAACATTCCGGCCTTCAAGTATCAGAATGACTACGGCAAGGCGATGACACTCGCTGATGTCGGCAAAACCATGGCCGACATCAAGTAGGAGCCGTCACCGGGTAGCGACACCAAAAGTCCTGCCCGGTGACGAACGCCCGTCATGAGGTTGCTGCGCCGGCTCCGTAGGCGATTTATGGCTGGCCGCCACTCAAATCTGTTGTGCGATCTCGACAACTCTGTCACGGGCGGCGGCCGCAGAGGTGGTGGCCTGTTCGGTGAACGGATCCAGAGCCGGGATCCGTCCGACGAGAGTGAGATCCGACGTCACCACCTCGACTTTCATACCCAGAGCCACACCGAGGACCTGCATGAGCGGGGGAACGGTGTGGTCAAGACCTTCGTCGTTCGACCCGGGTCCGTATGTCAGGCCACGTGATGAGATGACCACCACGGGAATCCCGGCGAATGGCTGATCGGCAGTGTCGTACGGCGCGGTGGTCCCAAGAACGTGGATGTGGTCGACCCAGGCCTTGAGCGTCGAGGGAATCGACCAGTTGTACATCGGTGCGCCGATGACCACCGCATCCGCGGCGGATATCTCCGCGATCAGTTCAGCCTGCAGCGCTTCTGCTTCCGGCGCGACATCCTCGATATCAACCCGGAGTCGCGGGGCGTAATGCAATCCGGCATCGGAAATGTGCGGCACCGGCTGTGCATGCAGATCTCGGTACGTGACCGTCCGTTCTTCTCCGCGTCCGAGCCACGTGGTGGCAAAGAGTCCGGTCAGCTCGCGGGAGACCGACGTCTTCGGATTGGCGGACGAATCGATGTGCAGCAACGTTGGCATCTGATCATTCTGCACCAGCGCTCGGGTAACGGATCGGACCGCGTGTCCGACACGCGCAAGGCGTTGTCCCACAGGTGGTTTGTCAAAGCAGGACACCTAAACCCGTTGCTCGAACAAACATTCGACAGATTAAGATTTCCGGTGTATTCTGATCGTAAGCGTTTTGATCAGATGTGCTGGGGGGCATGATGTCTGACGATCCACCTGTTGACTCTTCGGTTGATTCCTCGCCGGTTCCGGTACTGGTGCGCAAGTACCTCGAGTTGGAGTTGCTCGTTGCCGATATCGCGGACTGCGCTGATTCCGATATGTCTGGCGCGGAAGTCAATGAGCTTGTGCGGGTGCATGAACGGATCGCCCGTAAGGTCGAGTTCACCGGGTTGCGTCACCTGTTGCGGGTCTCGGATCGGTCATCGTTTACCGAAGCCGGGTATTCGTCACTGTTCGGTTTCACCCGTAGCGAGTTGCGGCTGACCAAAGGGCAAACCATGTCCCGGATCCGGGCCCTGGAGGCGGTCGGCCGGTTTCACACGTTGCAGGGGGAGGAGTTGGCGCCGAAATGCCCTGCCGCCGAGCAGGCCTGGTCACGCGGTTTGATCGGGGCGGCGCATATGGATGTCATGTTGGATGTGCGTAAGCAGATCCCGTCGGCCTCTGATCCGGCAGTCTATGACGTGGTCGATCATTGGATGACCGAAGAGGCCGTCGGCCAAGATCCCACCCAGCTGACCGCCGCCGGTCGCGCGGTGTTGGCCCGGGTCGACCCTGATGGCCGATTGACTGATGATTCCGATCGGGCCCGTAAACGGTCGATGGGTATCGGGGTTCAGGGGGTGGATCTGATGGCCAAGATCACCGGCACCCTGGACCCGGAAACCCTGGCCCTGTTGAGGACGGTGATGGATGTGTGGGCGGCGCCGGGGATGAACAACCCGGCCGACCCCAACTCGCCGACCGGAGCCAGTGATGACCCGAAACAGGACAAAGAGCTGATCAAGGCTGCTGCTGAGCGTGATACCCGTTCGAAGGGCCAACAATTCCACGACGCGCTCAAGGCGATCCTGAAAACCATTCTGGAGTGCAATCTGCTGGGCAAGTCGCATCGTGGTTTGCCGGCCCAGTTGATCGTCACGATGACCAAGCAGCAGCTTGACGAGTGTGCGGGGATCGCCAGAACGGCGTCGGGAGTGGACATTCCGGTCAACGAGGCCCTGAATCTGGCCGCCCGGTCGGACAAATATCTGGCCGTCTTCGCTGACCACTCCGCTGAGGTGTTGTATCTCGGCCGGACCAAACGGACCGCCCAAAAAGGTCAACGGTTGGCGTTGTTCGTCCGGGATCGAGGCTGCTCGCATCCTGGCTGTACCAATCCGGCGACCTGGGTCGAGGCCCATCACCTACTTGCCTGGATCAACGGGGGCCTGACCGACATCAACATGATGGGATCAGCCTGCCCGCCGCACCACAAACTCATCGGTGACGGACCGCATCAGTGGCAGACGATCATGATCACCGAAGGCCCCGATGCAGGCCGGGTCGGGTGGATACCGCCGGCGTCGGTGGATCCGGAAAGAAAACCGCGGGTCAACCGGGCCCAGCATGTCAATGAAACCCTCGCAGCAGCCTGGCAGAAAGTCCTGGCCGACCGCCAGGACTCACTCGCACAACACCGACAAAAACTCTCCCGCGATCACGACAACTCCAAATCCGAACTCGATCCGGAATCAGGGCCCGACGCGGACTTCATCAATCCTGACCGGGTCGAATAGTCATCAACTCGAACACATGTTTCGTGATCGCGAGCGTCCCGCTGCGGTGATTCGGATACGAATAGCGGCAGGCCCCTGCGAATTTGTGAAATCGCAGGGGCCTGACAGGGGTCGGGGTGTCGACCGGCTGACGGTCAGGGAGTGAGGTTCTCCCGGAAGAGGCTTTCGAGGGTGCTGAAGTGACGTTCGTCGGCATCGCGACGATAGGACGGTAGGTCGGACATCGTGAAGCCGTGCGGCGCTTCTGGATACACCTCGGAGGTGTACAGCAACCCGGCAGCGTCGAAAGCCCGTTCCAGGATCTCGATCTTCTCGGCGGGCATCGACCGATCGTTGTCGGCATGTCCGAGGTACAGGCGCGCTCGCGCGTTCTTGGCCACGGTATGTGGGCTGTCGACGGCGTCCGTCACAAGATTGCCCCCGTGGAATCCGGCAGCTGCCTTGACTTGTTCCGGTCGTGCGCCGGCGGTACGCAATGCCAGAGCCGCACCCATGCAATACCCGGTGACACCGATCCCGTCACCGCTGACCTCCGGGAGCTCGAGCAGTCGATCAACGTACTCTCCGACGTCCGCGGTGGCCAGACCCGAGCCCAGCGATCGAACTCGACCCATCGCGCCGGCCATGAACTCATCACGGTAGGTGGGATCGCTCAGATCGCCCTGGACCGCGAGATCTTCGATGGTGCCATGGCGGTAGAACGCGTTGGGGGCCATGACGACAAAACCCCAACCGGCGATTCGGTCAGCCATCTCGTAGATGCGCGGGCGAAGACCGAAAGCATCCATATACAAGAGGACGCCGGGATGAGAATTCTCAGCTGGTCGGGTTACATAGGCTTCCGCAACGCCGTGTCCGGCCTCGATCTCGATGGTGGTGCGCAACATGAACACAACGCTACCGGGGCCTCCCGTGCGGGTTTCGACGGGTCAGCCCTGCGCTGTCATGACCTCACGGGTACGAACTCGGGTTGGTCGAGCACTCGTAGCCAGCTGCCGTCGGGTTGCTTGCGCGCCACCTGGGCGCGGGCCCCGGCACCGTCTCGCGGCGGGGTCGAAGTCAAGGCGATATCGCCGCTGACCAGCGTCGGCAGAGGTTCTTCCGCCTGGAAACGGGGTTGATGTGACAGCACCTGAGTCCACAGTTCTCGGATCGCTGCCCGTCCCACAGTCTGCTCGCCAGGTGGGTACGCCATCACCGCATCCTCTTCATAGAGCAGGGCGACACCCTCGGCGTCGCCGGCATTCGATCGTTCCACGAACAGTCGGGTCAGGTCTTCGGGACGACGCGCGGTCTCTCGGGGTGACATTGTTCATCCTTCCGTAGGTGTGATCCCAGCCTCGCTCCACCTGCACAAGAAGTCCAATACATTGTTCTGACACATACTAGAATCAGAGCTTATGGAACTGAGGCAGTTGGAGTACTTCGTCGCGGTGGCCGAGGAAGCCAACTTCACGCGTGCGGCCGAGCGGGTCCGGATCAGCCAGTCCGGGGTGAGTGCCCAGATCCGGCAACTCGAACGAGAACTCGGCGCGCAACTGTTCGATCGGTCGAGTCGCGTCGCAAGGCTCACCCCCGCGGGTGAGGCTGCCCTCGGCCCGGCTCGGACCGCTCTCGCGGCGGCCGGTGAAGTGGGCCGGGCGGTCGACGACGTGAGCGGACTGTTGCGGGGCAGGTTGGTGATCGGGATGGTTGTCGGCTGCACGATCACACCCCTGTTCGCTGCGATCGAGAAGTTCCGGACGTCCTACGCGGGCATCGAAATCGCTGTGCAAGAGGCAAACTCGAACGAGTTGATCGACGACGTCCGCGCCGGGAGGCTGGACGTCGCGATCGTCGGCACCGCGGGTCCGGTCGACGATGAGCTGGAGGCATCCGTGATCGTCAGTGAGGGACTGGTGGCGCTGGTGCCGCCTGGCCATCACCTTGCGGATCGAAAGCGCATGATGGTGACCGATCTTGCCGGTGAGGCATTGGTGGCGATGCCGGTGGGGACCGGTGTCCGGGCGGTTCTCGACGTCGCCTGCGCTGCGGCCACGTTCTCGCCGATGGTGGTGATCGAGGCCAGCGCCGGGGAAGCGGTATCGGAGTGTGCGGCCAGGGGACTGGGAATCGGGATCCTGAGCGAGTCGATGGGTGCGGACGATCGTGGACGGGTGCAGGTGATGCCGATCGTGGGTGTCGATGTCCCGGCGCAGTTGTCGGCGGTGTGGTCGACGCCGACGAGTCCGGCGGTGCGGGCGTTCATTCCGCTCCTTCACGAAGCGTTCGGCCTGTGATCGCCGACCACGCGTTCACCGAAGCCGAACGGGCCGCGGTCTATCGCGTCATGGCCGAGCGCCGTGACATGCGCATCTTCGCCGCCGATGCGACCGTACCCACCGATGTTCTGGAGCGGTTGCTCCAGGCCGCGCATGCCGTGGGCAACAGGACGCCCGCTGAGCGAGTTCGTCGGCGAGAACGGTCGGTGATCGGCGGGCACCCGGGGGAGTGTCGACTTGTGGCCAGTCGTACCTAGGAGCCCTGCCAGTCTTCTCCGGGGGCTCCGGTGACGCTGTTGTGATAACTCAGCAGCCGGGACAGTAACTCCGTCAACTGATCTCGCTCGTCCGCCGTGAGCGGTGCCAGTAACTCGTCCTGTGTCTTCGACAGCCGCTTCTCGAGACGGTGCAACTGCCGTTTGCCCGAGGGGGTCAACGAGATGATGTTGCGTCGCCGGTCCGTCATGTCCGGAGTCCGCTCGACGTGGCCGCGTTCGGCGAGTTCGTTGATCGTCGCAACCAGGTCGCTGACGTGAATACCGCTTCGGCGGCTCAACGTGGCCTGGCTGGACGGTCCCACGCCCTCCAGCGTCGCGAGCAGTCGGTAGTGGTATCCACGGGCCTCAACGGCGTTGAATCCCTCCGACACCAGATGGTGCGCATGGTCCGCAGTCCGGGTGAGCAACCAGCTCGGTAGAGCTTTCCATGGCGCGGCCGTGTCCTCGGACGGGTTCTCCATGGGAAAAGTCTAGTCGAATCGTTGGACAGCACCAACGGTCTAGGATACCGTTTGGAGCACAAACGTTTGGCGTCCAAACGTTTACTGACCAAAACTTGATGTTCAGGGAGTACGAGGATGATCAAGACCTTTCGTATCGACATCCCCCAGGCCGACCTCGACGATCTGGAGGATCGGCTGCTTCGGTCCCGATGGCCCAACGAGGTGGCCGACGCGGGCTGGGACTACGGCTTCTCGATGCCGCGCCTTCGAGAGTTGGCCGATCACTGGCGCGTGGACTTCGACTGGCGGAAGGAAGAAGCCAAGCTCAACGAGTTTCCGCACTTCACCACCGAGATCGACGGCCAGAACATACATTTCATTCATGTCCGGTCGTCGACGCCGGACGCGCCGGCGCTGATTCTCACCCATGGGTGGCCTGGCTCGTTTCTCGAATTTCGTGACGTGATCGAGCCGCTCTCGCGCGACTTTGATCTCGTCGTCCCGTCGATTCCGGGTTTCGGCTTCTCTGGGCCGACCCACGAACGCGGCTGGGACGTCGCCCGGATCGCCCGAGCCTGGGCGGAGCTCATGCGTCGTCTGGGGTATGACCGTTTCGGCGCGCAGGGTGGCGACTTCGGGTCAGGGATCTCGCTGGCGCTCGGCGCAATGGCACCGGAGCGGGTCGTCGGGGTTCATGTCAATTACCTGCCGACCCCGCCGGATCCGGAAGGCGCCATCGCGCTGTCCGACTCGGACCGTGCCCGGCTGGAAAGGGTCCGGCAATTGATGGCACAACGTCCGCCGTTTCAGGCGCTGCAGGCGTTGACGCCTCAGACCATCGGCTACGCATTGACCGATTCCCCGGTAGGGCAGCTGGCCTGGATTGCCGAGAGGTTCGAGGAGTGGACCGACCCGGATTCGAGGGTCGATATCGATCGGATGCTCACCAATATCTCGCTGTACTGGTTGACCGGCACCGCTGCGTCATCCGCGCGGCTCCACCACGACGCGCCCCGGCGGGTCGAGCCGTGCCCGGTGCCGACGGGTGTGGCGGTGTTCGCGCACGACATCACACTGCCGGTGCGGCCGCTTGCCGAGCGGCTCTACGACATCAGGCACTGGTCGGAGTTCGGGCGGGGTGGGCACTTTGCGGCCATGGAAGTGCCCGACCTCTTTGCCGCCGACGTTCGAGAGTTCTTCCACGCCCGTACCGCCGATTCCTAGCGTGACTTGTTCTAGTTTAACTAGAACTATATGATCGGCTTGTGCTGATACGCGTCGATCCGACAGCGCCGCAAGCGCTCTATGAGCAACTCGCGGCGGCGATCCGGGGTGCTATTGTCCGCGGCGAAGTGGTTGCGGGGGAAAGGCTTCCGGGAGCGCGAGAGCTGGCCGAGTCGCTTGGAGTGAATGTGCACACCGTGTTGCGCGGTTATCAGGAGTTGCGTGATCAGGGTTTGGTCGAACTCCGTCGGGGCCGAGGTGCGGTCGTGGCGCAGACCGCGGTGCCGGATGAAGCCGACCTGAGATCGGCGATCGAGGCGGTGCATGCGGCCGCACGAAAGCTGGGCCTGGGCGGCGAAGATCTGGCAGCGATGATTCGGGAAGGTTACTGACAATGGGCTCGTCCGAGATCGAAACGAAGCGACCGAGGGTGCGGTTGATGGTTGTGGCGGTGGCCATTCCACTTGTCGCCACACTCGTATCGGCGATCCTGTTGGCCGTGTGGCGAGATGAGCTGCCGGATCAGGTCGCAACACATTGGGGACCCGGCGGTGAACCCGACGGATTCATGTCGGTGTCCGGTCTGACGTGGTCGCTTGTTGTCGGTGGGATCGTCCTGACGGTGTCGGCGGCGGTGGCAGCCGGTCTCTGCCGGGAATACACGCTGTGCGTCTCCATAATCAGTGGCGTCGCGGCGCTGGCTGCGTTCATCCCCGCGCTGGCATTATCGGCAACCGGTCAGCAACTCGGTGTAGTCGACGCCACGTCGGTGGGGCTGCCATGGTGGTCTCTGGTGTTGGCGTTGGCAATCGGTGCCGTCAGTGGTGTGCTGTTGCATCGGCTGGTACCGAAATGGACGTCTCCGGCGACTGTGACGTCTTCGACCATTCCGATGGCCATCGAGCCCACTGAGCGTGTCGTGTGGACCAGAGCGGTCCTCAGTGGCGGAATACCGTTGGTGCTCATGGTGTCCGGAGTGGTGATGTGTGTCGCCGTCGCGTTGCTGTCCGGTCAATGGTTGTTCGTGGTCCTGGCCGCGATCGTGGCTCTGGTCGCGGTGCTGCTGTACGGAATGCGTGTCACTGTCGGTCCGCAGGGCCTGACGGTCCGGAGTGTCGCCGGTTGGCCCAGGATGACCACACCGGCATCGGAGATCGCCGCGGTGCGCGCGGTGAAGGTCAGCGCGCTCAAGGACTTCGGTGGATACGGTTATCGCTTCGGGTTCCGCGGGGACCTGAAGGGCGCCAAAGGTTTTGTTCTCAAGTCCGGCGACGGGATCCTCGTCGACCGCATTGATGGTGGTCGGCAGATCGTGGTGGTCGACGATGCGGACACCGGTGTCCGTCTTCTTGAGGCCTATCGGTTGCGTGCCCACGACGCGGCGTGAGGGATTGCTGCCCGGACACAGCAGACGCCCGAGCTCCCGCGGGATATCCGGAAAGCTCGGGCGTCGAGGCGATCACGGCAGGCGCAGGGCCGCCGTTGCTGTCTCCAGGTCGATGACGTCGGCATACTTCGCGCCGACATCGAAGAGGTTGGAATCATGGATTTCCTGGCTCCGGTCACCGCAGGCCTCGTTGACCACCTTCGGTATGAACCCGTGCTGCATCGCGTCGGTGGCGCTGGCGCGCACACATCCCGAGGTGGACACCCCGGAGATGAGAACCGTGTCAACACCATTGGCGGTGAGCGTCGACGCCAGCGAGGTTCCGAAGAAGGCCGACGCATACTGTTTGACGACGACGGTTTCGCCGGCGATCGGCATCAGCTGCGGTACAAAGGCGCCCAAACCATCCGGATGACCGGCCTCGAGAAATCTCAGGGCACCGACCTTCTTGGTGAACAACCCTCCGTCCACGAGCCCGGGGCCGTATTCGACTCTGGTGTGGACGACGAGGACGCCGGCGGCTCTGGCGGCCTCCAGCAATGCCGAAGCCCGCTCGATGAGGGCTGGATCAGGTAGGCACAGGGGTGATCCCGGCCGGAAATAGGCTTCCAGCATGTCGATCATCACCAGTGCCGGGCGGCGGCCCCAGCCGAGGGAGCCGCCGAACCCTGCCTTCTCGTAGTCCTGCTGCTTGTCGAGGCCTGCGGTCTCGGTCATGCCGAAACCTCGACCGCCCGCTCGCACGCCTCGAGCAGCGACTGTTCGCTCAGTTCGGCCTGCGGGAGTTCGGCCACGATCTGGCCGTCGTGCAGGACCATCACGCGGTGACAGATCGCCGCGAGTTGTTCATGGTCACCGGAGAAGACCACCACCGATGCGCCGCCGGCAGCAAGATCGGCAACCCGATCGAGCAACTGGCGGGAGGCCCCGGCATCGACGCCCTGAGTGGGTTCGTCGAGTAGGAGTACCGACGGGTTCATCTGCAACCATTTGGCCAACACCAGCTTCTGCTGGTTGCCGCCGCTGAACTGTCGAACCTGCCAATGCGGCTGTGCCGGAACCATACCGGAGTTCTGTACGAGTTCCAGCGCATCTTCGCGTTCCTTGCGCCAGTTGGTCAGGAGACCGAACCTGGTGTACTTGCCCAGTGCCGGGAGCGTCGCGTTCTCCACGGTTGATGCGTCGAGCCAGACACCGTCGCGATGACGGTTTCCTGGAACCAATGCCAGTCCGGCCGCGATTGCCGCACGGGGCTTGTTCGCCGGCACGGCGGTCCCGTTCACCATGACTGTTCCCGCAGTCCGTGCGAGTTTGCCGGCGAGCAGCAGGGGCAGTTCCTCGTGGCCCATCCCGGCCAGGCCGGTGAATCCGACGATCTCGCCGCTCTGGACGGTCACCGACAGGTCGCGGACGACTCCGCCGCTGACGCGGTCGAGAACCAGCTGAGGTGTGGGCTTTTGCGCCTTCGCCGGCGGATCGGGGTAATACTCCGTCAACCGACGTCCGAGGATGTCTGCGACCAGGTCTGAACGGGTCAGTCCCTCGGTGGACCGGGTCAATACCCGCTCACCGTCGCGCAGCACGGTCACGTTGTCGCATTCGTCGAGAACCTCACCGAGGCGGTGACTGACGAAGATGACACTTGAACCGAGGTCGGCAACGTTGCGCATCATCGCGGTGACCTGGGCGGCTTCGCTGTGTGAGAGCGAGGCCGTCGGTTCGTCGAGGATGAACAGGTGACCTTCGTGCCCGTCACCGAGAGCCCGCACCGCACGCACCAGTCCGACAAGTGCGCGCTGTGCGGGACTGAGATCGGAGACCATCGTGTGCAACGGCAACTCGATGCCGATGCGTTCGGCGATCTCGCGACAGGCCTTGGCCTCTTTACGGTCCTGCACCCAGCCGAGGGTGCGTGCACCGTAATCCGTTGCCACCCCGATGTTCTCCAGCACCGTCATTTCCGGTGCCAGCCCGAGGTCCTGATGGATGACGGCGATGCCGTGGTCGGCGGGGTTGTGGACCGGGAGGTCCAACTCCTTGCCGAACAGCTTCACCCGGCCGGTCTCGGGCCGGTAGTAGCCGGCCAGGCACTTGATCAAAGTGGACTTGCCGCTTCCATTTTGACCGACCAGCGCGTGCACCTCGCCACGCTGCACCTGCCAGGTCAGCGGGTGCAATGCGTAGTTTCCGTCGAACTGTTTTGACAGATCCTCGATCTCGAGTGCCGGGCTGGTGCTCATTTCGCTGCGCCCCGCCGCTTGCCGACCAGCTTGGCCAGTGCGACCGCGATCATCAGGGCCAGGCCGTTGAACAGCGGGCTGACCCAAGATGCCGCTCCGGCGAGTTGCAGGCCGGTGATACCGACGACCAGCAGGTACACCGCGACCATTGTGCCGATCGGGTTGAAGCGGCCGACGGTGATCGCGGTGGCGCCGAGGAACGTCGCGGCAAAGGGCGCCAGCAGATACTGGTTGCCGATGCCCGGATCGATGGCTCCGAGGTTGCCCACCAGGATGATCCCGATGATGGCGCCGACCAGACCCGACACCACATAGGTCACGGTGCGGATGCGGGCCACGGAGATACCGGCGAGCAGTGCGGCGTCCCGGTTGCCGCCGATGAACAGCATGTAGCGGCCGACCGGGGTGCGCTGGTAGACGAACCACAGGACCGCCACGAAGATCCAGGCGTACCAGGTGGTCATCGGCAGGCCCATCAGCTTTGCCCGTGACAGCTCCACATAGAAGTCCGGGACACCGGTGACGATCTTGGAATCGGTGATGGCATAGCCGATTCCGGACAGTGCGGTGAACATTCCGAGGGTGGTGATGAACGAATCGACGCCGACCTTGACGACCAGCAGGGCGTTGATCAATCCCACCGCCACGCCGACGGCGAGGGCGACCAGGATGACGACCGCCGGTGAATATCCGTTGGTCGACATGACCGCGACCACACACGCACTGGTCACCATCACACCCGGGATTGCGAGGTCGAAGTCCCCGGTCCGTAGTGCGAGGGTGGCGGCCAGTGCCAACAACAGGATGATGGCCTGCGAGTTGATCATCGCCGAAACGATGCCCGTGGACCTGAACTCGGGCAGGAACAGCGCGCAGATCGCAAACGCCAGCACCAACAGACCGACCAGCGCATAGCGCTCGACGATCGACGTACTCTGTCGAACTTTGTGGTTGGTGGCCGGCTTCTCCGGCTTGTCGGGAGTTGCCGCGTTGCCCGTGGACGGGGCGACGACGGCACCAAGGTCATTAGTCATGATTTCTCCGGTGTGTGTGGCCGCGGGCATGTCCATGCCCGCAGGGCGACGGTTACTTCGCCCAGGCCTCGGTGAAGGCGGCCTGGAAATCGGTGTAGTTCGGGTTCACCGCGTCATTCGAGTCACCGGCGTTGGTGCTGTCGATGAGTCGGGTGGGGATCACGATTCCGGACGGCTGCGCGCCGGTGATGGCCCGGATCGCGTCGTCGAGCATCGTCCAGCCGAGCCATGCCTCCGGCGGTGCAGCCACGGTGACGTCCTGGCCCTTGCCCGAGCGGATGGCGTCGAGGCTCGAGGCGATCCCGTCTCGGCCAAGGATCTTTGCGTTCGGGTTCTTCATCGCGACGGTCGGCTCGACGAAGGTGACGCCGGAATCCCATGCGGTGAAGATGTAGTCGGTGTTCGCGTCGCGGGTCATCTCGGTCTGCACTTTCTGGGGCAGATCGGTCGCGGCGTTGGCCAGGTCGATGTCCAGGGCGGTCAGCTTGCAGTCGTCCGGGCAGTACTCGTCGTAGACGCCCTTGGCTCCGTTGGCCATGTTCTCGTAGATCTCGATGGCTGTCGGCTGTGCGAGAACCGTTGTCGCGGTGCAGCCCGAGTCGGCCAACGTCCACGCGGCGAGCGAGGCGCCGTCTGCGGTGTAGTCGGCGCTGATGTTGGAGAACACACCATTTGCCAGCGGTGCACTGGCGTCACCGGAGAGCGCGTTGATCACCGGGATCCCGGCGTTCTTGGCATCGGCGAGCGCGCCGGCCAACAGTGCGGGCTCGACACCGAGCAGAACGATTGCGTCTGCTTTCTGGGCGATTGCCTGCGAGACACCCTCGTTGAACTTGTTGGTCTGACCCTGACCGTCGAAGATCGTGGTCTTGACCCCGGCTGCCGCGGCAGCCTCGTTGAAGCCATTGGTGGCGGCGGTGGTGAACTCGTTGGTCACCACGTTGATCATCCAGATGCTCTTGCCCTTGGCGGCGGCGAGATCCAGGGTCGACTGGGGGACAACCAGCGGTGCAGGCTCTTTGGCCGAGGCCACCAGATCGGTTGTGGCAGTCGTGCACTCGGTGTTGCCGGCTGCCTTGTCCGACGAGCCGCCGTTGCTGCTGTCGTCGGTGGCACTGGTACATCCGGCAAGTAGGGATCCCACAGCGAGCGCTGTGATCATCCACGAAGCGGTCTTCTTCACGAAGTCCTCCTGATTGGTATGGGGGTGGGGGCTGATGCTGGTTCTGCTCGCGGAACTGGCCCGTGGAGCAGAAGATATGGAACGGAGAAGTCGGAGCGCAGGGTGTCCGAATCAGTGCTCGCGGAGCAGAGTTCCGGAACCACGGACCTGATCGGTGATCCCGTTGGTGCGCAGCGCATGCCACCAGGTGGCGGCGTTGATGGCGATGACCGGCTTGCCGAGCCAACGCTCGGCCTCGTCGGCGAGACCGACCATCGACAGGTTGGTGCCGACCTGCACGATGGCGTCGATGTCAGGGCCGTCGACCTCGAGGATGCTCCGCCGCAGCGTATCTTCGGAGACCCTGGCGATGTCGACCGCGGACGGGCATTGGAGGCCCTTGAGATTGACGACGTCGTATCCGGCTTCGGTGAGGAACAGTCGCACCATGTCATCGGCGATCGGCTGGTAGGGAGTGATTACTCCGAGCCGCCGGGCACCGAACAGGTCGAGCGCACGGCGCACGGCGTCGGCACCGGTGGCCAGTTTCTTGCCGGAGAAGGTCTCGATCTGTTCGGTGAACAGTCGGTTGCCTTCGATTCCGCCCCAGAAGGTTTCGGCCGACATGCCCATCACCAGGTAGTCGGGATCGCAGGTCAGCACACGCTCACACGCGGCATTGATCTCCGCGCGGATCTGATCGAGCAGACCTTCGAAGTCATCGTTGCTTGTCAGCGTCTGATTCCGGATATGGATCCGTGCGACATGCGGGGTCACTCCCGGCACCGTCATGCGGTAGTAGTCCGGCTCTACGACAGTATTCGTCGAGGGGGCCAGAACCCCGAAAACGTTGCGCCAGCCGAGCACGTCAACCATGAGACTCCTTTGGGGATTGCACACAAAGTGTGGTGTGCCAAAACTGATTCTGTGTACATCGTGAGATGCGGTGTTGCCGCTTGTTAACGAAAGCTACGGTAGTTCTGTGTCGAAACAATAGCGGTAAGCACGCGTGTTTACAGGGAGTTTACGGAAATATTCCGGCGGATCTGGTCTGCTGTACAGTCGTTTGTGCTCCTGAGCTGCGCTAATGATCTAAATAGGGTTGTATACATAATGGTTGACCTTCTACGACCGCGCAGTCATAATTGTGTGCAGTTCGATCACATGAAGCACAGCGGATCGGTGTACGACACGAGCACTCGAAGTGGATCGCCAGATCCGCCGGAGATCGTCGTCGCCCCGCGAGGAGAAGGAGCAGCCATGGCGATGCAGAGAACGGTCTTGACCTTGGAAGATGCGGACGCCGTCTTGGCGGCGGCTCGGGCCAAGGCCGTCGAGATCACTGTCCCGATGGCTGTGAGCGTCATCGATCATGCCGGTCAGACCATCGCGTTCATCAAGATGGACGGCAGCCCGCTGATGGCCGAACCGATGGCAAAAGGCAAGGCTTACACGGCTGTTGGCATGGGACAGCCGACATCGATGTGGGAGGACGCCGGCGCCGCGAGTCCATCGTTCGCCGGATCGATCACGGCCGTTCCGGGCTTCACGCCTTTCGGTGGTGGACTTCCGCTCCTGGTGGACGGAACGCTCGTTGGGGCCATCGGGGTGAGCGGTGGAACGACCGAAGATGACATCAAGGTGGCAACCGCAGGCGCGGCGGCAATCCAGTGACCAGCACGGCCCCAACATTTTTGACCGAAAAGATCACCAATGAGAACAGGATTGAACATGGGTAAGTTTGACGGACAGGTCGCTTTCATCACCGGTGGTGCGCGCGGACAGGGCCGCTCGCACGCGGTTCACCTCGCCGAACAGGGTGCTGACATCGTCATCACCGATTCGCTCAAGGACAACGCGACCACCCCGTACGCAATGGCCACGCAGGCTGATCTCGATGAGACCGTCCGCCTCATCGAAGGATTGGGGCGCAAGGTCCTGGCGCGACAGATCGATGTGCGAGATCTGGACGGACTCATCGCATTTGCTGATGAGGTTGTCGAGAAGTGGGGCAAGATCGACATCCTGCTCGCCAATGCGGGCATCATGACGGCGGTGCCGATCGCAGAGATGTCGGGAGAGGTCTGGGGCGAGACGGTCGACATCAACCTGACAGGTGTATTCAACTCGTTCCGTGCGGTTCTGCCACACATGGCCAAGGCCGGCTACGGACGCGTTGTCGCCACCTCGTCCGGCGGCGGGCACATCGGATTCAACAACCTCGGTCACTACTGTGCTGCCAAGTGGGGCGTCATCGGTCTGGTGAAGTCTGCTGCGATGGAAATGGCCCAGAGTGGTGTCACGGTCAACGCCGTCACCCCGACGAACGTCAATACCGACATGATCCGTAACGCATCGTGTGAGGCACTGTTCCTTCCGGGTGTCGAGAATCCGACCATCGAGCAGATCGAATCCGCCTACGTCATCAACCCGATGGGCGTGCCGTGGATCGAGCCTGTCGACGTCTCGCGCACCATTGCGTTCCTGGTGTCGCCGGATTCGAAGTACATCACCGGTGAGACCATCGGCCCCCTGGCCGGTTCAGGTGCCACCAATGGTGCTGCGTAACAACATCTGACGCGTAGGCGTCATCACGGCGGGGCCCTTCGGATGCAGGCATTCGAAGGGCCCCGCTCTTTTGTGGCTGCATCAGGTCGGGCCGACTTCGTGGCGACTGCGGTACGAGAGAAGCGCCTGCGGGTATCGGAGAAACACAACAGCGCCCCGGCGGATGCCGGGGCGCTGTTGGCCGCCGAAAACACCTGGGGGGGAGGCGTTCCGGCTGGCCTGTTGGCTATCGCTTGGCGCGCTCTGCGAGCTCGGCGTCGGTGTACCAGGTCTTGCGGGGAGGGGACTTGATCTCGAGTTGGATGGTGTCCTCGAGAGCTTCGCTCATGTGCGGCACTCCGCGTGGGTGCAACCAGGTGTCACCGGCTTCGGCGATGAACTCTTCGCCGCCGATGACCAGTCGAAGCTTGCCGCGTAGGCAGTATCCGATGGACTCGTGATCGTCGTGCTGGTGCATCGGGTCGATCATGCCCTTGCCCTTGAACGCCTCGACGAAGATCATGTCCTGGCCGACCATCAGTGCGCGGACGGTCAATTCACCCTCTTCGACGGTATCCTCGATCAGGCTGACCGGATCCGACGGGATGTCGGAGTTCTTGGTGAACAGGCGTCCGCTGGGCTTGATCATCCGATCTTCGATGTCAATTGCCATGAGGTTTCTCCTTCAATAGTGCTGGGCTGTCGTACTTTTGGCTGTCGTACTTTTGACTGTGGTTCTTGGTCGGCGAACCGGGCAGGCGGGTCAGGACCACATCAGGAGGTCGTTGCCCTTGGTGCCGAGGAACGATCCGATGGACACCCGACCCTCACCGGCGGTTTCGCCGGCCGAGATCTTGTGGGGGTTGCGGGGGTTGAACAGAACCACCTCGCCGACCTTCGGTGCGAAAGTGAAACTCTGGATCGAGCTGTCGGTTTCGACGTCGCCACTGGGCAATCCGCGGGCGGGATCTTCACCCTCGGCCGGAATCCAGGGACTGTTGTAGACGGTGGTCTCACCGCCTGCCGAGGGGCACTGGGTGTAGAGGTTCCAGGTGATCTGATCCTCGATCTCACCGATGGCCCAGTCCGGCGAGTTGTACGGGGCGTAGTCGGCGTGCAGGTGCACGCCATTGGAGGCGATGCGCACGACGACGGGGCAGTAGTCACCGAATCCGGGCTCGCTGGGCACGCGGATCTCGCCCTGCGGGTGGTATGCGCCGAGCATCGAACGGAAGCGCTCCGGCACATCGACCGACTGCGTGTAGAGCCTTTCCTGGGCGGCAACGGCGGCAGGCACGGCGTCGAAGAATTCGGCTTTGCGGCCACCGTCCTGGCGGTATTCGTACATGACCAGTCCGAGATAGTGGGTCGGTGTGGCCACACTGTACGACTTGAGGTCGGGGGAGGTGTGAACGGCCTCGGAGAACGCCACGCATTCCTCTGCGGTGGCGAAGTCTTCGATACGGATCGCGGGGATCTCGTTGCGTATCAGTGCCGCCAGCGATTCGGCGCTCAATTCGGCCGCAGTATTCTGCTTCCATTCAGGCATGTAAATCGGTCCTCTCTACGATCCCGTGTATGCGGACTTTTCGCGGTGGAATGTCGCAGCAGGGAACTACTTAATTAGTCTTGCATACAAAATCGAGACGTGGTTGCGTCTGTGTTACATCCGGGTGGGAACCGGCCTCAGATGGCGCCTGAACTCCGTAGCTCCGCGATCTCCTGGGGTGTCCGGTTGAGCGCAGAAGTCAGGATTTCGGCCGTGTGCTCGCCGAGTTCCGGGCCGAGCCACCTGATCGAGCCCGGCGTCGACGACAATTTCGGAGCCACGTTCTGCAGCGGGAACTCGCCGAACAGCTTGTGCTGGACCTTCACGATCGCCTCGCGGGCAATGAAGTGCGGATCGGTCATCATGTCCCGGGCCTGATAAATCCGTCCGGCCGGCACGCCCTTTTCTTCGAGTAGCACCAGCAGGCTCTCGGAATCCTGTGTGCGCGTCCACTCGGCGATCAGATCATCGAGTTCGGTCTGCCGGATCCCACGTTCGGTGTGGTTGACGTACCGGGGATCGGATGCGAGTTCGGGGCGACCCATCGCGTCGACGAGTCGTCCGAAGACCGTGTCCTGATTGGCCGCGATCAAGATGCTGCTGTCGTCCGCGGTCGGGTAGACATTGCTGGGCGCGATGTTCGGGAGAATCGATCCCGTGCGCTCGCGCTGGTAACCGGTCAGTTCGTACTCCGGGACAACTGATTCCATCAGGGCGAGCACGGCTTCGTAGATGGCCGAGTCGACCACCTGGCCGCGGCCGGTGCGCTGCACGCCGTGCAGGGCCACCAATGCGCCGATCGTGGCGAAGACCGCCGCGAGCGAATCGCCGATCGAGATGCCGGTCCGGCTGGGCAGACTGTCCGGATCGCCTGTGATGTAACGCAATCCGCCCATGGCCTCGCCGATCGAGCCGTAACCCGCACGTGGTGAGTATGGTCCGGTCTGACCGTAGCCGGTGACCCGCACCATGATCAGCTTGGGATTGACGGCACTGAGTTCTTCGTAGCTCAGGCCCCATCGCTCGAGCGTTCCCGGTCGAAAGTTCTCGATCAAGATGTCCGCCGAGGCGATCAGGTCGCGGGCGATCTGCTGTCCTTCGGGGGTGCGGAGGTTGCACGTCACCGACTTCTTGTTACGTGCGACAACGGGCCACCACAGCGATTGGCCCTGTGAGCTCTCCCGGCCCCACTGGCGCATCGGGTCACCCTTGCCGGGATCTTCGAGCTTGATGACCTCGGCACCGAAATCGGCGAGCAACTGGCCGCAGAACGGGCCGGCCAGTAACTGGCCCATCTCGATGACCCTGAGGTTGGACAGCGGACCTGATTGGTCCGTGCTCTCGTTACCTTCGATGTGTGAGGTGGACATAGCAACTTCCTCTGCGGTTGGAGCCCGATCGGGATCGGGCTGTGCGGTGCGTCGAACAGCATGCAAATGCAACCCCGGTCGCATGTCCCGGGATGTGGATGTGGTGACGATGTAAGTGGTCGTGTTCAGGTGTGGGTGATCAGTTCGGAACGGCGCCAATACCTTTGAAGATCCCGATGCCCGAGGTCTGACCGGTGTCCGGACTGAGCATTCCGGTGCGCGCGTTGTGTAGATGACAGCGCATCACTGACTCGACCCATTCCGAGTTGCCTGCGCGGACGGCGGCGACGATCTCGAAATGGTGAGACAGACTGCGGGAGAGGGCCTCTTCTTCGTAGTGCTGGTAGTTCACGGTGGCGAGGGTGACATGCCGGACGGACGTGAGCGTTGCTGCGAGCTGGCTGCTCTGGGTCTTCTCGGTCAGGATGGCGTGGAACCGGCGGTTCAACTGCGCGATGGCCGCGAAGTCCCGGTCGCCATCGGCATTGCCGAGTTGCTGCATGCGGCCTGCCAGTTCTTCCAGGTCGTGGATCTCCTCCTCTGACAGTCGCCCGACGGCCATGCCGGTGGCGACCGGCTCCAGAAGAAGCCGGAGATCGAAGATCTCGTTCAGGCGCTCGGCAGTCCAGGTCGCAACCCGGGCACCCTTGTTGGGCGACATCACCACCAGGCCCTCGGCGGCAAGGCGTGCCAACGCCTCTCGTATCGGAGTGCGGCTGACGTTGAGCAGGGCTGCCAGTTCCACTTCGCCCAGTCGGTCGCCCGCGTTCCACTGACCCTCGACGATCTTGGCGCGGAGAAGATCAGTCACGCTCTGCGATGTTTGAGACACCGGCTACCTCCCTCGATTGCATACATCCTATCCCGGACACTTGGTCCAGACAACCGAAATGACGCAATTGTGCCCCTATTTTGACGATTTACACCCCGGCAACATCAAACTTGCATACATTCGAAACCTGAGGGAAAGTCTGAGCATGGGAACTGAAGTGTCGCGCGAAACGAAAGAGCCCGAGTCGGTGACAATCGTCGAGGTGTCGCCTCGGGATGGCCTGCAGAACGAGGCAACGCTGTTGCCGACCGAGGTCAAACTCGAACTGATCAACAACCTCCTCGGCGCCGGTCTGCGTCGCATCGAGGCAACCAGTTTCGTACACCCGGGGCGCGTCCCGCAGATGGCCGATGCCGAGGCCGTCGCTGTGGCGCTCCCGCGCGGGGACGTCTCCTGGATCGGATTGGTGTTGAACGAGCGCGGACTCGACCGGGCCATCGCCGCCGGCCTCGACGAGGTCAATATCGTTGTGGTTGCCTCCGATACGTTCAGTACCCGCAACCAGGGCACCACCACCGCGGAGGGCATCGCGCTCTGGTCGCGTCTGGCCAGACGTGCGAGAGGCGCCGGCCTCAAGACGACGGTCACCATTGCCGCCGCCTTCGGTTGTCCGTTCGAGGGCGAGGTCCCGGCCGCGCGGGTCGGTGACATCATCAAGCAGTGCGCCGATGCCCAGCCGGACGAGCTGGCGCTGGCCGACACGATCGGCGTCGGCGTTCCGGCGCAGGTGATCGAACTCGCGGCTCACGCAGCGAGAGAAGCTGCCGATCTACCGCTCCGGTGGCACTTCCACAACACCCGCAACACCGGATATGCCAACGCTCTGGCCGCCCTGCAGTCCGGGGCGTCGGCGCTCGATGCCAGCCTCGGCGGCATCGGTGGATGCCCCTTCGCGCCCGCCGCGACCGGGAACATCGCCACCGAGGATCTTTGGTATCTGCTCGAACGCAGTGGCGTTCGCACCGGCCTCGACATCGACTTGCTCAACTCCGGTGCCATCCGGCTCGGGGAGATGCTGAACAAGACTGTCCCGGGTCAACTGTCCCGAGCCGGCACGTTCCCGGGCTGACACATTCAACTCACCGCAGCACACCGAGACGATCTGAGGAGACACCATGGCCAAAGGTATGTACATCGCGTTCACCCACCCGCGCGACGACGAGTCGGACGAGGAGATGAATCGCTGGTACAGCGATCATCATCTTCCTGAGATCCTGTCGTTGGACGGTGTGCAGAGTGCAACACGGTACCGCTCGCGGGAGGACAACCCGACTCACCGCTACCTGGCGGCTTACACCCTCGAGGGCGACGACTTGGACGAGATCGTCGCGCGCATCCATGCCGAAGCCCCGAACCGCACGCCGACCACTTCGACTCGTACGGATCCCGGCTCCGAGTTCCGGCTCTTCGAATTCGTGGAGCATCAGGACAGCAAGTAGCCGACAAAGACCGAGAACCAGGGAAATCACGTAGCCCTGACAACCGAGCCGCCGAACGGAGAACTTGTTCGGCGGCTCGGTTGTGCCCGGTGGCCGACCGGGCCTGCACTCAGAGGATGTAGAGCATCTCCTGGTAAGTCGGGAGCGGCCAGAGATCGTCGGCGACAACACTTTCGATGGTGTCGGCCGCGAGGCGGACGGCGGCCATGGCGGGCAGCAGGGTGTCCCGCGCGTACTTGGCCTCTTCGAGGCTGCCGTCGACGTGAACGCCCAGCGCCGACTTCAGAGCCGCCAGGGCGACGGTCAGCTCCTGCATCGGCTCGGTGACCATGTTCAGCAACGTGATGTCGGGTTCGACACCGGCGGCCTTGAGGGCGGAGACGTTGGTGGCGATCTCGGTCTGGTACCGGAGGGCGGCCGGCAGGACCAGCGTCGAACCGATCTCGAGCGTCAACTTGGCCTCGACCGCGATGGTCAGGATGTACTGCTCGAGGCCGATCTCGTAGCGGCTGTGCATCTCCCGATCGTTGAAAACGCCGTACTTCGAGAACAATTCGATCGACGACTCCGAGATCAACTCGGGTAGAGCGTCGACCGTTGTCTTCAGATTCGGCAGCCCCCGCGACTGGGCCTCGATGGGCCAGTTGTCGGAGTAGCCGTCACCGTTGAACACGACGGCGCCGTGCTCGGTGATGATGTCGGTCAGGAGGGTCTGCACCGCGGAATCGAACTCGACCCCCTCGGCGAGGGCGGTCTCGAGCACGGTGGCGCAGTGGTCGAGCGAATCGGCCATGATCGTGTTGAGGACAACCATGGGCTCGCTGACCGTCTGCATGGAACCCGGGGCGCGGAACTCGAAACGGTTGCCGGTGAACGCAAACGAACTCGTCCGGTTCCGGTCGCCGGGATCAGTCGGCAGTACCGGCAAGGTGTCGACGCCGATGAGCATGGTGCCCTTGCCTTTTGACGAGGTTGCCGCGCCTTTGGCGATCTGATCGAAGACGTCGGCCAGTTGCTCGCCGAGGAAGATCGAGACGATGGCCGGGGGCGCCTCGTTGGCACCGAGGCGGTGATCGTTGGTGGCCGAGGCCACCGACACCCGGAGCAACCCGGCGTGCAGATGGACCGCCCGGATGACCGCAGCACAGAAGACGAGGAACTGGGCGTTCTCATGCGGGGTGTCACCGGGTACCAGCAGGCTGCCGAACTTGTCGTTGCCGAAGGAGAAGTTGACGTGCTTGCCCGAGCCGTTGACACCGTCAAATGGCTTCTCGTGGAACAGACATTCCATGCCGTGCTTCTTGGCGACGGTTTTGAATGTCGTCATCAGCAACTGCTGGTGGTCGGCCGCGATGTTGCCGCGTTCGAACATCGGCGCGATCTCGAATTGGCCGGGTGCGACCTCGTTGTGGCGGGTCTTGGCGGGGATACCCAGCTTGAAGAGCTCGCGCTCGGTGTCCATCATGAACCCGAGTACACGTTCGGGGATCGCGCCGAAGTAGTGGTCGTCGAACTCCTGGCCCTTGGGGGGTTTGGTGCCGAACAGAGTGCGTCCGGCATTCAGCAGATCCGGACGCGCCAGGAAGAAGTGACGATCGATCAGGAAGTATTCCTGCTCCGGTCCACAGAAGGCGACGACATTGCCGGGATTGGCGTGCCCGAACAGTTTCAGGACCCGTTCCGCGTGTTTACCCATCGCCTGCTGCGAGCGCAGTATCGGGGTCTTGTGGTCGAGTGCTTCGCCGGTCATCGACACGAACACGGTCGGGATGCACAGCGTGTTGCCGTTCGGATTCTCGAGCACATACGCCGGGCTGGTGACATCCCAGCCGGTGTACCCGCGGGCCTCGAAGGTGTTGCGCAGTCCGCCATTCGGGAAACTGGAGGCATCCGGCTCACCCTGGATCAGGGTTTTGCCCTGGAACTCGGCGAGCGTCGAGCCGTCGCTCGACGGTTCGAGGAAGCTGTCGTGCTTTTCTGCGGTCAGTCCGGTGAGCGGATAGAAGACGTGGGCATAGTGGGTGGCGCCCTTCTCGAGGGCCCAGTCCTTCATCGCGGAGGCAACGGCGTCGGCGACGGCAGGGTCGAGTTTGCTGCCCTTTTCGATGGTCGAGATCACCGATTTGTAGACGCTCTTCGGCAACCGCTTCATCATGACCGACTTGTTGAACACGTTTGCGCCGAAGATGTCTCCCGGCGCCTCGGTGATATCGAAACTGACGGGAGGAGGCTGGTGCGCCTCGACTGCTGTGATGGCGGCAAGCCGGATGTTGTTTCCGCTCATTCGTTGTCTACCCTTCTCGCGGGTCTCGATGATGCTCAAGCCCTGACCTGGGAACTCTACGAACGGTCGGTAACGGACGCGTTTCGTCGCGGTGACGATGGATAACAGAGTTGACCGGGTGTTACGGATTGGTTGCCCCGGGAGGAAAGTTGTCCGTTTTGCGGTCAGCGACCGGACGGTCGATCGATGCGGAAGGCATGGTGCTGCCCATCGTCGATCGGGTTGTCGGGGGTGAGGTAACCGGTGGCGACCTGGGTGAAGCCCGCCGAGAGCAGCGTCCGCCACGATGCCGGGTTGTTGACGGCGACCGGGACGATGATCGTGGTGGACTGCTGCTTGTCCACCCAGCAGGTCTCCACCATCCGCCGGACCATCAGCGTGCCGTAGCCGCGGCCGGTCATCTCGGTTTCGCCGATGAAATAGTCGATCGACATGGCGAACTCCGGCACCCGCAACAACGTTTCCAGTTCGGCCCGATCGTCGGGGTAGTCGGCAAAGAAGTATCGCTGGATCAGTCCGATGGGCAGATCGTCGTAGAGCACGATGAAGTCCTCGCAGGGTTCGGTCCCGTCGATGCTCCCGCCGAAATCGCGCTCGACTGCATCGTCGGAGGTGTCGTGATTCCAGAAGCGCGCGACATGGGGATTGCCCAGCCACTTCTGGATCAGAACGAGATCGTCGCGCTCGGTTCGCCGAAACCGCATGCATTCACTGTCCGCGCCGATCCCGCGGAGGTCAATCTTCGGTGCGGACCGGGTCCCGGGCGATGAGGGCGGGAAAGATGTGGTCGCGCAGCAGGGGTGCGAGCTGCGGCGATGTGTCGGATCGGTCGTGCCAGCGTAGTTCGGCGATCTCACCGGCCGGTTCCGGTTCACCGGTGAGGTCGGCGCAGAAGATGTGGCCGCAGACCAGGGTGTCGGCTTCGTTTGCTGCCGCGGCGGTGAAGGTCCCGAGCTCGGTCAGGTCCTGTGGCGCGATCTCGATCCCGATCTCTTCGAGCACTTCGCGTACCGCTGCCTCGACCGGGCTTTCACCGGGCTCGAGTTTGCCGCCGGGCAGCATGAAAGAGGTGGTACCGGACTTTCTCACGGTCAGCACCTGTGCCGCGCCGTTGACGAAGCAGACGGCGGAGACGGTCAGGGTGGGTGCGATGCGTTCGGTATCCGTGCTCATGGACAAATCATGCCGGGTGGACTCGCCCGGCACGCAATCGGAACGCTTCCGCAAATCTAGAACACGTTCTAGTGTGTTCTGCATGACTGATTCTGCGGACGCGACCACCGAATTCGATCACCTGCGCGGCGGCACCCACCTCGGCCACCTGATGGTGGCGGCGCTCAAACGACACCACAAGGACCCGGTGCTGTTCCTGGGTGACACCACGCTGACCGGCGGTGAGATGGCCGCGCAGGTCAGTACCTATGCGCAGGCCTTCGAATCGCTCGGTGCCGGCTCCGGTACCGCCGTCGGGCTACTGGCGCTGAACCGGCCGGAGGTCCTGTTCGTCATCGGCGCCGGTCAGACCCAGGGATGGCGCCGGACCGCACTGCACCCGCTGGGCTCGCTCGATGATCATGCGTACGTTCTCGGCGACGCACAGATCGCGACGTTGGTCATCGACCCGGTTCCGATGTTCGTCGAACGCGCGGTGGCCTTGCTGCAACGGGTCGACAGCCTCAAGCAGGTCCTGACGCTCGGACCGGTGCCCGCCGAACTCGCCGACGTCGCACGAGACGTGACCGCCGAGGCCAAGCGGTTCGACCCACGTCCGCTGGTCGCCGCCGACCTGGCGCCGGACCACATCGTCTCGATCACCTATACCGGCGGTACCACCGGAAAACCGAAGGGCGTCATCGGAACTGCCTCGGCCATGGCGGCGATGACCCAGATCCAGCTGGCCGAATGGGAGTGGCCCGAGCATCCGCGTTTTCTCATGTGCACCCCGCTCTCGCACGCGGGCGCGGCATTCTTCGTGCCGACCCTGATGAAGGGTGGCTCGATGGTGGTGCTGGCCAAGTTCGATCCGGCAGAGGTGCTCCGGACGATCGAGGAACAGAAGATCACGGCGACCATGCTGGTCCCGTCGATGCTGTATGCCCTGCTGGATCATCCGGACTCGCACACCCGCGATCTGTCGTCCTTGCAAACCGTGTACTACGGCGCCTCGGCGATCAATCCGGTGCGGCTGGCCGAGGCCATCGAGCGGTTCGGTCCGATCTTTGCCCAGTACTACGGGCAGTCCGAGGCGCCGATGGTGATCAGTTATCTGCCCAAGGACGCTCACGACGAGAAGCGGCTGTCGAGTTGTGGCCGGCCCTCGGCGTTCCTGCGCACCGCTCTGCTCGGCGACGACGGCAAGCCGGTTCCGATGGGGGAACCGGGCGAGATCTGCGTCTCCGGTCCACTCCTCGCCGGTGGCTACTGGGGACTCCCGGAGGCGACGGCGGAAGCCTTCCGCGACGGATGGCTCCGCACCGGTGATGTGGCCCGTGAGGATGAGGACGGATTTTGGTTCATCGTCGACCGCACCAAGGACATGATCGTCACCGGCGGCTTCAACGTCTTCCCTCGGGAAGTCGAAGACGTTGTGGCCGAACATCCTTCGGTGGCGCAGGTGGGCGTCATCGGGGTGCCCGACGAGAAGTGGGGCGAGGCGGTGACGGCGATCGTCGTGCTACGCAGCGATGCCCTGACCGACAGCGTCTCGATCGAGGCGATGATCTCGGAGATCCAGGATGCGGTGAAGGATCGGAAGGGTGCGGTGCAGTCGCCGAAACGGGTGATCGTCGCCGAATCCCTGCCACTGACCGCCCTGGGCAAACCGGACAAAAAGGCGCTGCGCAAACAGTATTGGAGTGGGAGCGACAGGGCGGTCGGCTGAGCGTTGTCACCGTTGGCGTGCAGTGGCGCAAGCCCTTCTCGACATCGGCAAGTTCTTCACCCGTTGGGACGAGACCGATGCCAAACAACGAAGCCGATCACAGTTACACCCTGGGTCTGACGTTGCTGGTGATCGTCGCCGGACTCGCCGCGGTCTTCACAGTGTTCGGTATCCGTGGCCGGAGCGCCGAAAAACCGCCATAGTGGTGGTCATGGCGAGTGTCTCCACCACCCGGCATCTGTTGCGGGCCAAAGACCTGATCGACTCCGAATACGCGACCGCGCTGACAGTCGAGGAGATGGCAGCCGCGGCACGGTTGTCGCGCGCCCACTTCACCCGGTCGTTCGTCAAGGCGTTCGGGCAGTCGCCGCACACCTATCTGCAGACCCGCCGGCTCGAGCGGGCGGCGGCACTGCTGCGCAACACCGACTATTCGGTTGCCGATATCTGTGTGGCAGTGGGACTTCGGAGTGTCGGCTCATTCACCACGAGCTTCAAGAGGACCTATGGTGAAAGCCCCGCGCGCTATCGTGCCAGTCGTCCACCTGCAGCGCAGCGGATCATGGTCCCGACCTGTGTCATACGCACCTTCGGCCGGCCCCGCCCGGACAGCCGCATCCGATAGAGCACATGGGGAGAAGACCGGGACCGTTGTACGGGGTTACGTTCGACGCACTGAGTCGAACAATCCGATAACGGGAGGTCACGATGTTGAAAATCGCCAGTGCGCAGGTATGGGTCCACGATCAGGACGAGGCCCTCAAGTTCTACACCGACAAACTCGGGATGGAGGTCCAGTCAGACGTGTCCCTGCCCGAGATGGACGGGTTCCGGTGGTTGACGGTCTCGCCGCCGGGACAAGATGACGTCAGCATCGTGTTGATGGATGTCCCCGGTCCGCCGATGCTCACCGAATCGGCCCGGGCCGAAGTCCTGGAACTGGTCTCCAAAGGGCTGGCCACTGCCGTATTCCTGACCACGGAAGACTGCCAGGCCGAATACGAGCGGCTCGCCGCGCGAGGTGTCGAGTTCACCGATCTGCCGGAGCAGCGCCCCTACGGCATCGACGCCGGGTTCCGAGATCCCTCGGGCAACAGTTTCCGGTTGACCCAGATGATCGACATCGCCGCACCCTGAAGCCCGACCACGTTGTGGGGCACCCGTTCATCGGTGCCCCACAACGCATTTTCGATGCCGGCGTCCGGCAGAACGGTCGCCCGGGTCAGCCCTTGACGCAGACCACCTGCTTGAGGTGTGCCACCACCTCGACCAGGTCGCTCTGCGCGGCGATCACCGAATCGATGTCCTTGTAGGCGGCCGGTATCTCATCGACCACGCCGGCATCCTTCCTCGACTCGACTCCTTCGGTCTGGGCCACCAGATCCGCGGCGGTGAACATCTTGCGCGCCTTGGACCGGCTCATCCTCCGCCCCGCGCCATGTGATGCGGAAAAGAACGAGGCCTCCGACCCGAGTCCGCGCACCACGTACGAACCCGTCCCCATCGATCCGGGGATCAGTCCCACGTCGCCGGACCCGGCCCGGATGGCACCCTTTCGGGTCACCAACAGTTCGACCCCGTCGATCATCTCGGTTGCCACGTAATTGTGGTGGCACGAGATCGGCTCCTCGAACCGCACCGGCCGTGTCGGAAGTGATTCTCGCACAGCGGAACACACCAGTTCCAGCATCACGCGACGGTTTCTGGACGCGTATTCCTGGGCCCAGATCAGGTCGTGACGGTATGCGTCCATCTCCGGTGTCCCGGCGAGGAAGACCGCAAGATCGCGGTCGGGAAGGTCGGCGTTGTGCGGCAGACCGGCGGCTACCTCCATGTGGTGATCGGCGAGCGATTTCCCGATGTTCCGGGAACCGGAATGAAGCATCACCCACACCGATGAGTCGCCCTCGGCGACGCAGATCTCGATGAAGTGGTTGCCACCGCCGAGCGTTCCGAGCTGCTTGTGGGCCCGGGTGTCCAGGTTCTGTACGGCCCGATCGAGGCCGGCGAACCCGGACCAGAAGTCACCCCAGCCGCCACCGACGTCCATCTCGCGCAGGTTCACCGGCCGCTTGTGGGCACCGAAACCCACCGGCACCTTCGCCTCGATCGCCGAACGCAGTGCGGACAGGTCGTCGGGAAGGTCGGAGGCAACCAGATCCGTTCGGACGGCGGCCATTCCGCAACCGATGTCGACGCCGACCGCGGCCGGGCAGACCGCGTCACGCATCGCGATCACCGAACCGACCGTTGCGCCCTTGCCGACGTGGACGTCGGGCATCACCCGGACACCATGCACCCACGGGAGAGCCGACACCCGGCGTAGTTGCTCGCGGGCCTGCACCTCGACGGACGCTTCGTCGACCCACAGAAGGGTTGATGCGACTGCGCCGGAAAGCGGGACAGGGTAGCGGGTGTTCATGCTGTTTCCTTGATTGCGGTGTCGGCCACCGGTTGACGGCCTCGGCAACCGTAGACATGCGTCGTGGGTATCGTCCATCGATTATGTCGGCGTCGGTAGCCTCAGGGGATGACCGGTCGAAGCGTCAGACCGCTGAAGTCGCACATCGCCACCCGGTTGCGGGGCGTGGCGTACAGCTATCCGGAGATCGGTGCCACCCGGCAGGTGTGCCCGGACGGATATCAGCACCTGCACCGGGAAGTCGTCGTCGGAACCGGGCGGCAACGTTTCGACGAGATCGCGGATGCGATCGCCACCTGGCAGGTCCAGCTCGGCGCCGGGCTGCGTGTCTGCGCGTCGGAGAGGACCGTCGAGGCAGGCACGGTCGCCCGGCTGGCGATCGGTGTGGGACCGCTGCGCCTCAACGCACCGGTCAGAGTCGTGTACGTGATCGACGAACCCGATCGTCGCGGATTCGCCTACGGAACACTGGTGGGACACCCCGAGTCCGGGGAAGAAAAGTTCTGTGTCGAGTTGCGGGACAACAACTCTGTCGTGTTTGCGGTCACGGCGTTCTCGCGTCCACAAACCCGGCCCGCTCGGCTCGCGGGTCCGTTCGGCAGGTATGGACAGGGATTGATCACCGCCAGGTATCTCGCGGCGATGCGGACGTGGGGAAGTCGCGGGTGAGGACGTCCTGGCGGTGAAGGTCAGGAAACCCCCGATCCGCCGTCCTCAGTTCTCTTTGTCGCCCATCAGTTCTGCCACGTGGTTGGGGACATACGTGCTGATCTCCCGGGAGGGGCGTTGATAGGTCCCGGTGTCGATGGGATGTTCTGGCAGTTCGACTTTCGGTCGGACGACATCGTGGTATTCGATCGTCGACAACAGGTGCGACATCATGTTGATCCGGGCATGCTTCTTGATGTCGGACTCGACGATGTACCAGGGACTGTTGGGGGTGTCCGTATGCACCATCATCTCGTCTTTCGCGCGGGAATAGTCTTCCCAGCGATAGACCGATTCGAGGTCCATCGGGCTCAGCTTCCACTGCCGCACCGGGTCGTCGAGACGTGACCGGAAGCGACGCAGCTGTTCGGCGTCGGACACCGAGAACCAGTACTTCCGCAGGATGATCCCGTCGTCGAGGAGCATCTGCTCGAATATCGGGGTCTGCCGCAGGAACAGCGAATGCTCTTGCGGGGTACAGAATCCCATGACCTTCTCCACGCCCGCCCGGTTGTACCAGGAGCGATCGAAGATAGTGATCTCACCGGGCGCCGGGAGATGCGCGATATAGCGTTGGTAGTACCACTGTCCGCGTTCCCGGTCGGTGGGTGCGGGCAGCGCGGCCACCCGGACAACACGTGGGGAGAGGTATTCGGTGATCCGTTTGATCGTGCCGCCCTTGCCTGCGGCATCGCGTCCCTCGAAGACGACGACCACGCGGGCCCCGGTCTCCTTGGTCCACTCCTGGAGTTTGACGAACTCGGTCTGAAGCCGGAACATCTCGGCCTCATAGATGTTGTTCGGGATCTTCTTCGGCTTGGAGCGCTTGCTCGTCTTCTTACCGCTCTTGCTGTCGGATCCGGTCTTTCCCATTGGAGGAGCCTACGTCGTCACCGCCTTGTGCGTAGGTGATGCGCGCCGATACCCGAGTAGTTTGAGCATCAGAAAGACGCATCTTCCGAGGTTCGGAGGTTATCGCGCGGTGAGCATCTGTGAGGAGAACGGCAGTGGCGATGAGCACGTCGGAAGCGGGTTCCCCCATTGAATTGGGACTCGATACGTTTGGTGACCGCACGGCGGGACCCGACGGGGAACTGGTGCCGTACGACCAGGTGATCCGCGAGGTCGTGGCCGAGGGCGTCCTCGCCGATCAGTTGGGACTCGATTTCTTCGGGGTGGGGGAGCACCATCGCGCCGATTTTGCGGTGTCGGCCCCGGAGGTGGTGCTGGCCGCGATTGCCGCGCAGACATCGCGAATCGCCCTGGGAACCGCGGTCACCGTACTGAGCTCGGACGACCCGATCCGGGTCTACCAGCGTTTCGCCACACTTGACGCGATCTCTCGCGGCCGTGCCGAAGTGATCTTGGGCCGCGGTTCGTTCACCGAATCATTCCCGTTGTTCGGCTTTGATCTGAGCCAGTACGAGGAGCTGTTCTCCGAGAAGCTCGACCTCTTTGCGGCCTTGCGGCAGGAGGGCCCGATCGTATGGTCCGGACAGACACGTGCACCTCTGAACGGTGAGGAGGTCTACCCCAAGACCGCGGCCGGTGGTGTGCGCACCTGGATCGGTGTCGGCGGGTCGCCGGAGTCGGTCGTCCGGGCCGCTCGCTACGGAATCCCGTTGGTACTGGCCATCATCGGCGGCGAACCACTTCGTTTCAAGCCTTTTGTCGATCTCTATCATCGCGCATTGCAGGAGTTCGACAGGCCGGAACTTCCAGTGGCGATGCACTCGCCGGGTCACCTCGCCGACACCGATGAGGCGGCTCGAGAAGAACTCTGGCCGCACTACCGTGATCAGATGACCCGGATCGGACGGGAACGCGGCTGGCCGCCGCCCACCCGCGCCCAGTTCGAGCAGTCGGCCGGGCCGGAAGGATCGGTGTACGTGGGATCGCCCGAGACGGTGGCGGCCAAGATCATTCGCAATGTGAACGCGCTGGGCATCACTCGTTTCGACCTCAAATACAGCAACGGGACACTGTCACATGAGGTCAAGATGCGCAGCATCGAACTCTATGGCACCAAGGTCGCCCCGATCGTCCGGGACGCACTGGCCTGACCAGCGGGGAAGAGGAAGAAGCCAGGACCTTCGGCGGGGCCCGCCGCGTACGGTTACTGCGATGGTGCTTCCGCGTACGGTGGAGCACGGCAGTTTTGTCAGATGGACTAAGGAGTACGGCTCGGTGGGAAAGCTCACGAACAACATGTGGCGGCTGCTGGGGGCGCAATCCTCGCGCAATCAGTCGAAGTCCCTGACACTGATCAAGAAGGCAGACTCCTACGATTCATGGGCTGCCGATCTCGACGACAAGGATTTCGCCGCCGCTGCGGAGAAGCTCGACATCACCGATCCCGAAGGCGAAGACCGGGCCCGTTTCCTGGCGCTGGCCCGTGAGGCAGGCGATCGTACGCTCGATATGCGCCCCTTCGACGTCCAGCTCCAGGGCGCCCTGCGTCTACTCGAGGGCGACGTCATCGAGATGGCCACCGGCGAGGGCAAGACGCTGGCCGGTGCCATCGCGGCGATCGGGTTCGTACTGCAGGGTCATCGGGTGCACGTCATCTCCGTCAACGACTACCTCGCGACCCGCGACGCCGCGTGGATGAAGCCGCTGTTCGATCTCTTCGACATCGTCTCGGCGTCGGTGTCCGAGAACTCCACCCGCGATGAGCGCAAGGCGGCCTACGACTCCGACATCGTCTACGGATCGGTCAATGAGATCGGGTTCGACGTGCTGCGCGACCAACTCGTCACCCGGCCCGGCGATCTCGTCTCACCGAAGCCCGACGTCGCCATCATCGACGAGGCCGATTCGGTGCTTGTCGACGAAGCGCTCGTGCCCCTGATCCTGGCCGGTTCGGCCATCGGTGAAGTGCCGGACAAGCCGATCCACGACGCCGTCACCAAGCTGAAGAAGAACCACTACGAGATCGACGCCGAAGGGCGCAACGTCTACCTGACCGACGAGGGTGCCGCCTTCATCGAGAACGAGCTCGGCGGGATCAACCTGTACGACGAAGAGCACGTCGGTACCACCCTCGTGCACGTCAACGTCGCGATGCACGCCCACCTCCTCGTCGAGCGCGATGTCCACTACATCGTGCGCGACGGTGGCGTCCACCTGATCAACGCCTCCCGCGGACGGGTGGCGCAACTCCAGCGCTGGCCCGACGGCTTGCAGGCTGCGGTCGAGCTGAAAGAGGGCCTCGCGCAGACGGATTCGGGTGAGGTCATCGACACCATCACGGTGCAGGCATTGATCGGCCGCTACCCGAAGGTCTGCGGGATGACCGGCACCGCGGTGGCGGCCGGTGAACAGTTGCGGCAGTTCTATCAGCTCGCTGTCTCGCAGATCCCCCCGAACACCAAGAACATCCGTGTCGACGAGATCGACCGCGTCTACGACAACAAGTCGAACAAGGCCGACGCCGTCGTCGAGTTCGTCAAACAAATCCACGAGACCGGACAGCCCGTTCTGATCGGGACCCACGACGTCGCCGAATCCGAAGAACTGGCCCACCTCCTCGGCCGGGCGGGCGTGCAGTCGGTTGTTCTGAATGCGAAGAACGACGCGGAGGAAGCCAAGATCATCGCCGAGGCGGGCGCCAAGGGTGCTGTGACCGTGTCCACCCAGATGGCCGGCCGCGGTACCGACATCAAGCTCGGTGGCTCCGCCGGGCAGAAAGACGCCGGTGAGTCGAGCCCCGAGCGCGACGAGGTCGTCGAACTCGGTGGACTGTGCGTGGTCGGGACGGGTCGGCACGACACCGAGCGGCTCGACAACCAACTCCGTGGGCGCGCGGGACGACAGGGCGACCCGGGTCGGTCGGTGTTCTTCTCGAGCGTCGAAGACCCGTTGGTCACCCGGAACCTGACGCTCAAGCGTGATCCGGTCAGCTCATCCGAGGACGGCTCGCTCGGGTCGAAGGGCGTCGACATCATCGAGCAGGCCCAGCGGATCGCCGAAGGCGTGATGCTCGAACTGCACGCCAACACCTGGCGTTACAACCAGTTGGTGAACCAGCAGCGTGAGATCATCGTCAAACGCCGCACCACACTTCTGACCACCGACGCCGCGCTGCAGGAGTTCAAGGAGACCGAGCCGGAACGCTACGCCGAACTGACCGGCGAGTCCGTCGAGAGCGACAAGGCCGAAACGAGCAAGGCCGAAACGAGCAAGGCCGAGAAGAGCACGGCCGATGAGACGGCGAAGGCCGATGAGACTGCTGCCGAGCCCGTCCCGCACGACGTTCTCGAGCAGGCGGCCCGCGAGATCATGCTGTTCCATCTGGACCGGGCCTGGGCAGATCATCTGGCCTATGTCTCCGATGTGCGCGCCAGCATCCACCTGCGTTCCATCGGTCGCGAATCGCCCCTCGACGAGTTCCACAAACTGATCCTCGCAGAGTTCGGCAAGTTGCCGCGTGAAGCCGTCGAGAATGCGCGCAAGACGTTCCGTGAGGCGGTCATCACCAAGGACGGCATCGATCTGGATCAGGCCGATCTACGACGTTCGACCACCACCTGGACCTACATGGTCCACGACAGTCCGTTCGCGTCCGGCGGTGCAAAGGCACTGCAGGGCATCGTCGGAATCTTTCGGTAGCGCGCGCCACCGGGCCGCGAAGCCGGGTATGACAGGCTGTTCGACATGGAAGAGACCGATCCGGATCCGGTCGTAGAGTCGGATCGGGTGCTCACGGTGCCCAATCTGCTCAGTGGGTTGCGGCTGATACTCATACCGGTTTTCTTATGGGTACTGCTCGTCGAAGAGGCCGACGGCTGGGCGTTCGCGATCCTGTTCTTCGCGGGTCTGTCGGATTGGGCGGATGGCAAGATCGCCCGGCTGATGAACCAGTCGTCGCGCCTGGGCGCATTGCTCGACCCGGCCGCGGATCGTCTGTACATGGTCGCGATACCCATCGGACTCGCGATTCGCGGCCTGATCCCGTGGTGGCTGGTCGCGATCCTGTTCGGCCGTGACCTGTTGTTGCTGGCGACGGCGCCGCTGCTGCGGAGCCGCGGGATCACCGCGCTACCGACGATCTACATCGGCAAGGCGGCGACGTTCGCGTTGATGTACGGATTTCCGATGATCCTTGCCGGGCAATTGGATTCGATCATCGGCGACATTGTCTATCCCTGCGGTTGGGCGTTCCTGATCTGGGGTACCGGGATGTATGTGTGGTCGTTTGTCCTGTACTGGGTGCAGGCCGTGCTGGTTGTTCGGGCACTGCCCCCGGTGCGCTAGATTCTCCCAACAGACGTTGTTCGATGTGTAGAGGCGAAAGGCAGCACACACGTGACCCAGAAGCAGGCTCCTGACGATCTGCACTACACCGCAGAGCACGAATGGGTGCAGAAGGTGTCCGACCGTACGGTTCGGATCGGGATCACCGACTATGCACAAGATCAGTTGGGTGACGTCGTATTCGTCCAGTTGCCGGCGATCGATGACGTCGTCGAGGTCGGGGAATCGTTTGCCGAGGTCGAGTCGACCAAGAGTGTCTCCGACATCTTCGGGCCCCTCAATGGTGTGATCTCGGCGGTCAACGACGACCTGGAGGCCAGTCCGGACCTCGTCAACTCCGCGCCTTACGAGCGCGGCTGGTTGGTCGAGATCACCGTCGGTCCCGACGAGGACCTGGATGAACTGGTCGGTGACATGCTCGACGCCGCCGGTTACGTGGCGATCACGTCCGGATAGCCGGCTCGAGGCGAGTTCGTGTGAAGACGAAGCAAAGTGGGGCTCGATGAGGCGCGCACAGTATGCAGCGGGTTTATGCATGTGTGGCCCGTGGCAGGGTACGGTCTAAGTCACGGGTAATGCCCCAATCCACTCGATGAGACCGGATTCGGCGGGTGAGAAGTCGCACCCCCGAACGCCGCCGCAATCAACGTGGAAAAACAAGGTCCGAATCCGGGCCGCGGGGACAATTACGAAGAAGGAGAATTGGTGAGCGACAACGAGAAGGACATCGAAGCTCCGGTAGAGACCACATCGGTCTTCCGGGCCGATTTCATCAAAGAGATGGAATCGACCGGTGGTTCTGCAACCACATCGGCGGACACCGGTGTGGAACGGCTGTCTGCGGGCACCGCGCTGCTCGTGGTCAAACGTGGCCCCAACGCCGGCTCTCGTTTTCTGCTCGACCAGGCGACCACGTCGGCCGGTCGGCACCCCGATAGCGACATCTTCCTCGATGACGTCACCGTGAGCCGTCGACATGCCGAGTTCCGTTTGGGCGACAACGAATTCCAGGTGGTCGACGTCGGCAGCCTGAACGGCACGTACGTCAACCGTGAGCCGGTGGATTCGGCCGTGCTGGCCAACGGTGACGAAGTTCAGATCGGCAAGTTCCGCCTGGTGTTCCTGACCGGTTCCAGCAGTGACGAAGGTTCCGCGGACGCGTGACCTCACCGGCGGCGGGGCAGCATTCCGAAGGATCGATGTCGATTGGCTCGGTCCTGGATCAGCTGCGCGGAGAATTCCCCGACGTGACGATTTCAAAGATCAGATTCCTCGAATCCGAAGGTCTGGTCACACCTGAGCGGTCGCCGTCCGGTTACCGCCGGTTCAGCCGAGCCGACTGTGAACGGCTCCGGTTCGTCCTGACCGCTCAGCGTGATCGTTACCTGCCGCTCAAAGTCATCAAAGAACAGCTCGACGAGATCGACCGCGGTACCCGCCCGGAAGCCCCGGCGGGTACCCGGTTGTTGTCGTCGGCGAAGAACTGGGTGGCTCCGGCCACCGATTTCTCGCAGAACGGCGGCGGTCGGCTGAGCCGTGATTCGCTGCTCGAACGTACCGGCGTCGATTCGGCGTTCGTGACAGAACTCGTCGACAACGGGTTGCTGGTACCCGGGCCGCGAGGGTTTTTCGACGAAGACGCGGTGCGCCTGGTGACAGCTGCATCCGCGCTCGCGAACTTCGGAGTCCAGGCGCGGCATCTGCGCGCTTTCAAGGTTTCGGCCGAGCGCGAGGCCGGGCTGGTCGCGCAGATCGCCAATCCGATTGCCAAGGGCAAAGGGACCGGCGCCCGGGATCGCGCCGAGGAGATGGTGCGCGAGATCGCGGCACTGTCGGTCACCCTGCACACCCAGCTCGTCAAGCAAGCGGTACGAGAAGTTCTCGATTAAAGACCCGATCGAACGACCGGTCCGGAGGTTCTCGGTCGTCGCGCGGGCATCCTTGCCATAGGATTAGGGCGGTGAACCATTCGCCCACACAAGCTTGGGAGGGCCGACCGCATGAGTGAAATGCGCGTAGTAGGTATCCGGGTGGAACCGCCACAGAGTCAACCGGTGCTGCTGCTACAGGAAACCGCCGGTGAACGTTACCTGCCGATCTGGATCGGTCAGAGTGAAGCTGCGTCAATTGCCCTGCGGCAAAAGGGTGTTGAGCCTCCCCGTCCCTTGACCCATGACCTGATCGTCAACCTGATCAGTGCTCTGGGCCACGAACTTCTCGAGGTTCGGATCGTGGACATGCAAGAGGGCACGTTCTACGCCGACCTGGTGTTTGCCGGAGATCTCCGGATCTCCGCCCGGCCGTCGGACTCGGTGGCCATCGCGATCCGCGCCGAGGTACCGATTTTCGCCGAAGAATCGGTGCTCGCCGAAGCCGGCCTGTTGATGCCATCGGACGATCCGGAAGAAGCGGACGACGACGAGCCGGCGGCCGAGGTCAAAGAAGACGAGGTCGAGAAGTTCAAGGAGTTCCTCGACTCGGTGTCGCCGGATGACTTCAAAGCCTCCGGTGGGGCCTGACCCCGGATTGCGGCAACGCACGGATCGGTGCGTCAGGGCTGCATTTGGGTCCGGCGAGTCTGGTCACGGAACGGAAACTGCGGGGTCACAAATCGCCTAAAGCTCAACTTTAGGTTCAGGGTTAGGGCGAGTCGCGTTGATCCCGACCCGCAGCGGTCATACGGTCTTCACATACCCGCGAAAGTTGCGGAGAAGTGATTTTGATCAGTCAGTGCGCGTAAACTTGGCCCGTCGGAGCCGGGAAGCACGCACCGGCGGTCACCGACCAGCACGCGAGGAGAACCCAGTGGGCGATCAGCCACACGACGGTGAGAACGGCGACCGCGGGGCGCAGGATGCGTCCCCCGAGGCAAGCACCACGATCAGCGGCACGAACAAGCCCGGTCAGGGTTCGCTGGCAGACATCGCACCGGGGCTGTTCCCGAACGACACCGTTCCCGACGAGCTGGTCGGCTACCGGGTCCCCAGTGCCTGCCAGATCGCCGGCATCACCTACCGGCAACTCGACTACTGGGCCCGCACATCGCTGGTCGTACCCTCGATTCGTAGCGCCGCCGGGTCCGGGAGTCAGCGGCTCTATTCGTTCAAGGACATCCTCGTCCTGAAGATCGTCAAGCGTCTGCTCGACACCGGCATCTCCCTGCAGAACATCAGGGTTGCCGTCGACCACCTCCGTAAACGGGGCGTCGAGGATCTCGCCCGCATCACGCTGTTCTCGGACGGCACCACGGTCTACGAGTGCACGTCGGCCGAAGAAGTCGTCGATCTGCTCCAGGGCGGTCAGGGCGTGTTCGGTATCGCCGTCAGCGGTGCGATGCGTGAGCTGACCGGAACCATCGCCGACTTCCCGGCAGAACGCGCCGACGGCGGCGTGACCGAGGCTGCGCCCGAGGACGAATTGGCCTCGCGCCGTAAGAGCCGCGCCCGCCGCACCGGCTAGAACATCTGGCCGTACACTGGGTCTGCGTCGCAGCGACACGGGAGAGAGTCATCCTCGAGATGGCCGCCGAAGGAGCAATACCTCTCCGTCAAACTCTCAGGCATCAAGGACCGTGTCGACGTCGGCGTCTCTGGAGAGTGACGGCAACATCCGTCCGCCCATGGTGAAAGGTCACGCAACGCGTGGCTGAATCTCTCAGGCGTTCTGCGGGCACCAGGCCCGCGGGATAGGACAGAGGGGGAGGACCGGCGTCCGACCACCAGTCGGCATTACCAGTGGTCGGCTCTCGTGGCCGGCCACCGCGGAGGGTCCTATCCCCATGACCGGCACACCTTTCACCGATCGCCACATCGGCCCTGATGCAGGCGAACTCGACCGCATCCTGACACTTGTCGGTGCCACCTCACTCGATGATCTCGCCCGCCAGGTGGTGCCTTCCGGGATCCTCGACACCCCCGAGGACAACGGTCTGGACGCGCTGCCGCCTGCGGTCTCCGAACACGAGATCCTGGCCGAACTCGCCGCGCTCGCCGACGAGAACACCGTCGCCACCTCGATGATCGGCCTCGGCTACTACGACACGCTGACCCCGCCGGTACTGATCCGCAACATCATCGAGAACCCGGCCTGGTACACCGCGTACACGCCGTATCAGCCCGAGATCAGCCAAGGCCGTCTCGAGGCGCTGCTGAACTTCCAGACGATGGTCTCCGACCTGACCGGCATGGAGGTCGCCAACGCGTCCATGCTCGACGAATCGACGGCCGCGGCCGAGGCCATGACACTCCTTCGCCGTGCAGGCAAGAGCAAGTCGCCGCGATTCCTGGTCGACGCCGACCTCTTCCCGCAAACCGCTGCAGTGATCGCCACCCGCGCGCAACCACTCGGCATCGACGTGGTCACCGCCGATCTGAGCCAGGGTCTGCCCGAGGGCGAGTTCTTCGGTGTCCTGGCCCAGACGCCCACCGCTTCGGGGCGCGTCATCGACAGTGCAGCGCTCATCGAGGCGGCTCACGAACGTGGTGCCCTCGTCGCCGTCGGTGCTGATCTGTTGGCGATGACCCTGATCACCCCGCCCGGCGAACTCGGTGCCGACGTCTGTTTCGGTACCACCCAACGTTTCGGTGTGCCCATGGGATTCGGCGGTCCACACGCGGGATACCTTGCGGTGCATGCCAAGCACGCCCGCCAGCTTCCCGGTCGTCTTGTCGGGGTCTCGAAGGACGCCGACGGCAACCTCGCCTACCGGTTGTCGTTGCAGACCCGCGAGCAGCACATCCGCCGGGAGAAGGCGACCAGCAACATCTGCACGGCACAGGTCCTGCTGGCGATCCTCGCGGCGATGTATGCCAGCTACCACGGCGCCGACGGGCTCCGGGCGATTGCTCGACGGGTCCACCGACACGCGGAGTCGATCGCTTCGGCGCTCGGCGACAAACTCGTCCACGCCAAGTACTTCGACACCGTGCTGGCGCACGTTCCCGGCCGGGCCGAAGCGGTGGTCGCAGCCGCCGGGGCACGCGGGATCAACCTGCGACTGGTCGACGCCGATCACGTCTCCGTCGCCTGCGACGAGGCAACCACCGACGAGCACGTGGCAGTCGTCCTGGACGCGTTCGGGATTTCTGCGACCGAACCGGTGTGCGCAGGCATCGTCGATCGGACCTCGGACTTCCTCACGCACCCGGCGTTCAACCGCTACCGCACGGAAACCGCGATGATGCGTTACCTGCGGACTCTCGCGGACAAGGACATCGCACTGGACCGCAGCATGATCCCGCTGGGGTCGTGCACCATGAAGCTCAACGCGGCCGCCGAGATGGAGGCCATCACCTGGCCGACCATTGCCAGGCTCCATCCGTTTGCACCCGCCGATCAGGTGAAGGGGATGCGCAAGATCATCGCCTCGCTCGAAGAGTGGCTGGTCGCGATCACCGGCTACGACCGGGTCAGTCTGCAACCCAACGCCGGCTCACAGGGTGAATACGCCGGACTGCTCGCGATCCGCGAATACCACCGCAGCCGCGGCGACGATGCCCGCACGGTGTGCCTGATCCCGTCGAGCGCGCACGGGACAAACGCCGCGTCGGCGGTCATGGCCGGCATGCGGGTCGTCGTGGTGGCCTGCCGCGAGAACGGCGACGTCGACGTCGATGACCTGCGGGCCAAGATCGAGGCGAACGCCGCCGAGTTGTCGGCGATCATGATCACCTACCCATCGACCCACGGGGTCTTCGAGCACGAGATCGGTGACATCTGCGCTGCGGTCCACGATGCCGGTGGTCAGGTCTACGTCGACGGTGCCAACCTCAATGCCCTTGTCGGAGTGGCGCGCCCGGGCCGGTTCGGCGGCGACGTCAGCCACCTCAACCTGCACAAGACGTTCTGCATCCCGCACGGCGGCGGTGGTCCGGGTGTCGGACCGATCGGTGTGCGCGAGCACCTCGCACCATTCCTTCCCGGACATCCACTGGCCGACGAACTGCCCGGCGAATTGACGATCTCGGCGGCACCCTACGGATCCGCGTCGATTCTGCCGATCACCTACGCCTACATCCGGCTGATGGGGGCCGAAGGGCTGCGGCAGGCCACCCTCACCGCGATCGCGTCGGCGAACTACATCGCCGCCCGACTGCGCGATCACTACCCGGTGCTCTACACCGGTGCCGGTGACCGGGTTGCGCACGAATGCATCATCGACCTGCGCCCCCTGACCAAGAGCAGCGGTGTCACCGTCGACGACGTCGCAAAACGGTTGGCCGACTACGGCTTCCATGCGCCGACGATGAGCTTTCCGGTGGCGGGCACGCTGATGATCGAACCCACCGAGAGCGAGAATCTCGATGAGATCGACGCGTTCTGCGACGCGATGATCTCGATCCGCGCCGAGATCAGCAAGGTCGAGGACGGGCAATGGTCCGCCGACGACAACCCGCTGCGTGGGGCGCCCCACACCGCTGAATGCCTGGTCGGGGAGTGGGAGCACGGATACGACCGCCTGGTCGCCGTCTATCCGAACGGCCTGCCGTCCGCCGGTGGGCGAGCCAAGGTGTGGCCGAGTGTCCGGCGGATCGACGGCGCATTCGGCGACCGGAACCTGGTGTGCAGCTGCCCTCCGATCGAGGCATTCGCCTGATCGACTCGCTCCGGCGGAGGCCCGGGACGTCAGGTACGACGCGTGAGCGTGTCGGTGATGGCGTTCTGGGCCTCCGCCGGGGGCGGGGGCATCGGCGAGGGCGTCTCCGGGAAGTCCACGGCTGCGGTCGGCGGCGGTAGCGCACCGCCGCCGCGGAAGCCCGACTCGGTGATCGTGGAGATGTGCTCGGGTGACTGGACATAACTGATGAAGGCGTCGACCGCATCGCGCTGGGCGACATCGACCTGTTCTCCGGTCAACGTGATCACGGGGAAGTCGGCCATCGGGGTCGGCCCGGTCGGCAGCAACGACACGACGCCCGCGTTGGCTCCGTCTTTGGTGAGCGAGTAGAGCTGTTGCTCGGTGATCGGCACCGCATGGATGGCGCCGGTCGGCGGGTTCGCCTCCTGCGCGATCATCGCCACACCGCTCTCGGAGGTCCCGAGGGCGGTCGGTGGTGCCGCCGATTGCATCGTCTGCAAGGTCGAGGTCACCAGCGAGGAGATCGCGTCCTCAACGGACAGGGCGCCCCTCGGGGTGCGGGAGATCTCCATCGCGATGGCCTGCGCGGCGAGTGCGGTGGCATCGGATTGTGGGCCCGTCGGCATGGCCATCTTCAGGGATCCCCAGCCCGGTAACCCGAGCCGCTCCATTGCAGCCGCCGACCGCTGAAGTGTGGGGATCTCGAGCCAGCTGAGGTTGCCGAGCATCGCTTCCCTTGCCGCCTCGGGGATCGCCAGCACCACCGGCGACGTCACCAGGGATGCCGGTGTGCCGTCGACGATCTCGGGTTTGGCGACAGTGAGCTGTGAACTCCACACCGACGACTGCGGGATCCACGCCGCCGGATACCGGCCGCGCGATGCCGGGTCCCAGGTGCCGGTCAAACCCTCGAGGGTGGTCTTGGCATCGGCCGGTCGCACCTCGATGGTGATGCACCAATCCCGATTGATCGGTTTGGTGGCGTTGTATCGGTCCGCGACAGACTTGAGCGGTCCGGACAACCCCGGATCACTGATGACGGCGACGGTGAGGTCACCTTCCACACAGCGTTTCGCGGCCTCCTGGCCCTGCTTGGTGATCCGGTCACCGAGCATCGACCAGAGAACCCCGCCGACCACGAGCACCACGACAAAGGCAACCAGAACGAGAAGGCCTCGGCTGATACCTCTGCTGCCTCCGGCTCTGCGATGATCGCCCACAAACACCTCGATCCACGTAAGACATGACAACCCGGACTCGCGCACTTCCGGACCGGTGAACGTTCACCGGTCCGGAAGGCGGGAGTTGTCGTTGGGGCAGTCTATGCGCTGTGATGGATTTCGGGCGACAGGTCACACTGTGCTCGCGACCGGCCCCACCGGGGTCAGCCGAGGGTCAGGCGCCCGCAGCCTTGTACTCGCGCCGCCGGCGATGCAGGATCGGCTCGGTGTAGCCGTTGGGCTGCTTGCCACCTTCGAGGATGAGTTCCTTGGCGGCTCCGAACGCGATGTTCGAGGCGAAATCCGGAGCCATCGGCCGGTACGTCGGGTCGCCGGCGTTCTGCTGATCGACCACCGGTGCCATCCGCTCGAGCGCGGCAACGACATCGGATTCCGAGACGATGCCGTGGTGTAGCCAGTTCGCCAGCAACTGGCTGGAGATCCGCAGGGTGGCGCGGTCCTCCATCAGTGCGATGTCGTGGATGTCGGGCACCTTCGAGCAACCGACGCCGGCATCGATCCAGCGGACGACGTAGCCCAGGATCGACTGGCAGTTGTTGTCGAGCTCTTCGAGCTTTTCCTCGTCCGACCAGTTGGTGTTCGGGGCCAGCGGGATCGTCAGGATGTCATCTACGGAGGCCGGTTCACGCTTGGCCAGCTCGTTCTGACGCTTGAACACGTCGACCTGGTGGTAGTGCAACGCGTGCAGGGTGGCCGCGGTGGGTGAGGGCACCCATGCGGTGTTGGCGCCGGCCTTGGGATGGCCGATCTTCTGCTCGAGCATGTCCGCCATCAGGTCCGGCATCGCCCACATGCCCTTGCCGATCTGCGCCTTGTGCTGCAGACCGGCATGCAGTCCGGTGTCGACATTGAAGTCCTCGTAGGCCTTGATCCACTTCTGCGACTTCATTTCTGCCTTGCGCACGACGGCCCCGGCTTCCATCGAGGTGTGGATCTCATCGCCGGTGCGGTCGAGGAAGCCGGTGTTGATGAAGACCACGCGGTCCTGGGCCGCCTTGATGCAGGCTTTCAGGTTCACCGTGGTGCGACGCTCCTCGTCCATGATGCCGACCTTCAACGTGCCGGCGGGCAGGCCGAGGACCTCTTCGACGCGGCCGAAGAGTTCGACGGTGAACGCCACCTCGTCGGGGCCGTGCATCTTCGGCTTGACGATGTAGATCGACCCGGTCCGCGAGTTCTGCAGTCCGTGGGGCTGCATGCCGTGGATGCCGATGAGTGCGGTGAACAGGGCGTCGAGGATGCCCTCGGGAACCTCGGCGCCGTCGGCGGTGATGATGGCATCGTTGGTCATCAGGTGACCGACGTTGCGCACGAACAACAGTGACCGTCCGTGCAGGAGAAGTCCGGCACCATCGGGCGCGGTGTAGGCACGGTCCTGGTTGAGCACGCGGTTGAACGTCTTGCCGCCCTTGGTGACCTCTTCGGACAGGTCGCCCTTGTTCAGGCCGAGCCAGTTGCGATAACCGGTGACCTTGTCCTCGGCGTCGACCGCCGCAACGGAATCCTCGAAGTCCATGATCGTGGTGATGGCCGATTCGACCAGCACGTCCTTGACGCCGGCGGCGTCGGTCGAGCCGATCGGCGACTCGGCGTCGATCTGGATCTCGAGGTGCAGGCCGTTGTGGCGCAGCAGGATGCCGGACGGCTTCGCCGGCTCACCGGTGTATCCGACAAACGCTGCCTGGTCGGCGAATCCGGTGGTCGCACCGCCGGCCAGGCTGACCACGACGGCCTCACCCTCGACCACGTACGAGGTGGCATCCGCGTGCTTGCCGTTCTCCAGCGGAACGGCCTCGTCGAGGAAGTTCTTGGCGAACGCGATGACCTTGTCGCCGCGGACCTTGTTGTACGACGTGCCCTTTTCGGCACCGTCGGTCTCGGGGATGGCATCGGTGCCGTACAGCGCGTCGTAGAGCGAACCCCACCGCGCGTTGGACGCGTTCAGCGCGAACCGGGCGTTGAGGATCGGGACCACGAGCTGGGGTCCGGCGGTCGAGGTGATCTCGATGTCGACGCCCGTGGTGGTGATCTCGAAGTCGGCGGGAACCGGTGTGAGATAACCGATGTCGGTCAGGAATGCCTTGTAGGCGGCGAAGTCGAAGTCGGCCGGGGTGGCCGCCTTGTGGTCACGGTGCCACTGGTCGATCTTGCCTTGGAGGTCGTCGCGGACCGCGAGCAGCTCGGCGTTACGCGGGCTCAGGTCGTTGATCACTGCCGCCGCACCGGACCAGAACGCATCCTGGTCCACCCCGGTACCCGGCAGCGCCTCGTTGTTGATGAAGTCGTACAGAACCGACGCAACCTGCAAGCCGCCGTCGACGGTGACGCGCTGAGCCATTACCGGCCTCACTCTCTTTCGATCAAGGGCACTGATGCCGCATATGTTACTCGTTGGTAGCAATTGGATTGTGATGGGTGACAAACCCTCTGCCCCGCAAGTCAGGTGTGGTTGGGCTGCCTGATCAGGCGGCGGCAACGGTCGAGCAGTTCGGTGCGCAGAAGCTGCGCCCGACCCGCGAGCTCGGACTGCACCCGGACGTATTCCGCCCGTCCCGCCGGTTCCTCGATCGGAATCGGTGCCATACCGAACTCCGACAGGTCGTACGGGCTGGCCCGCATGTCGATCTCACGGTGCTGTAGCGACAGGGCGAACGCGTCGGCGACGATGTCCGACGGGAGCAGAGGTGCCAGTTTGTACGACCACTTGTAGAGGTCCATGCCGGCGTGCAAACAGCCTGGTTGTTCGAACTCGGACTGTGTATGACGATTTAACACTGTCAGGTTCAGTGGCCGTGCAGGTGGGGTGAAGAACCGGTAGGCGTCGAAGTGTGTGCAGCGTGGGGGCTGCGCCCGGACCACGTCGTCGGTCTGGGCCGGGCTCAGTCGCAGCGGTACACCGGCATGCCGGATCTGTTCCGGCGAAGCCTGATAGACCATCGCCCACTCGTGCATGCCGAAGCAGTTCAGACGAGGGGAGCGGTCGGCCGTGGCGGCGAGCAGATCGATGATGTAGGTGATGGTCTCGCGGCGTTTCTCGAGATGGTCGCGGCCGACGGTCACCAGCTCGTCGCTGCGAACGTAACCGGCGTAGTCGAGGTAGCGACGCGCGCCGTCGCCGTGGAGCCCGACCCCGAATCCGGGATGCCAGCGGCGGAGTTGAGCCGGCCGAAAGCTGTAGTAGGTGAACATGAAACCCCACACGGGATGCACCACGTCACCGGCGTCGTCGTCGGTGTACCGGGGTGGATGGCTCCGCAGGAGATCATCGATCCGGTTGCGGTGCTCGGCGGCCGTGGCCTGCCATTGCGACTCGGCCGCCCGGGCGACGACTGCACCCGGGGCAGTCATACCCGGTGCGTTTCGTCGCGCACCGTCCCGACGAACTCCTCGACGAGATCTTCGAGCGCGACCACGGCGACCGTGCGGCCGTTGTCGTCGACCACCGCCGCCAGGTGCGAGCTCGTCCGCCGCATCGCATTGGTGGCCTCGTCGAGGGGGGTCTTGTCGGCCAGGACCGGCAGCGGATGGATCTTGTCCACGCCGATGATGCTGTCGGGACCCACCGACTCGTCGAGGACCTCGTCGAGGACATCTTTCAGATGCAGGTAACCGGTGTACGTGCCGTCGGTGCCCCGGACCGGGTAGCGGCTGAACCCGGTGTCGATGACGGCCTGTTCGATCGAGCCGAGGGTCGGCCCGACGCGGCCGGTTTTCGGGTCCGCGGTGACCTGAACGCTCCGCAACTCGGTGAGCGGGATCGCGACCTCGAGGACGGTGCGGCCCGACGTCTGGAGGGCACGGGTGAGCCGGGTGTGTTCCTCTTCGTCGATCAGACCCTCACGTCGGGACTCGCCGAGCATCTGCGCGAGTTCATTGGCCGAGACCGTGGCGTCGAGTTCGTCCTTCGGCTCGACCCGCATCAGCCGCAGTGACAGGTTGGCCACCCAGTTGTAGAACGCGATCACCGGCCGGGCGATCTTGATGAACATGAGATGGGCGGGGACCAGGAGCATCGCCGATCGCTCGGGGCCGGCCAGCGCGAGATTCTTCGGCACCATCTCGCCGAGGAGGATGTGCAGGACAACGACCAGCGCGAGCGCCAGCGTGAACGCGATCGGGTGCAGGAGTCCGTGCGGGACGTGCACGAGGTCCAGCGGCTTCTCGATCAGGTGTGCGATCGCGGGCTCGCCGACCCGGCCGAGCAGGATGGAACAGATCGTGATGCCCAACTGCGCGGCGGCCAGCATCAGCGAGAGCCGTTCACTGGCTTCGATGACCGTGCGGGCGCGGCGCTTTCCCTGTTCTTCGAGCGCTTCGAGACGGTCACGCCGGGCGGAGATCAACGAGAATTCCGCACCGACGAAGAAGGCGTTGCCTGCCAGCAACAGGACGGTGAGCACGACGCCCCACAGATCACCCATCGGTGGCCTCCCGTTCATCGGATTCCGGTCGCGGGGACACGGCCACGGTGTCGATGCGACGACCGTCCATCCGCACCACGCGGGCCCGCCAATGTTGTTCGGGCTCGTGCTCGGAGGAGTCGTCGTCGGCGTCGGTTCCGGTCGAGCGGTCCGGGAGGTCGATGATGTCGCCTTCACGAGCGATCCGCCCGAGCTCGAACATCAACAGGCCGCCGAGGGTGTCGTATTGGCCTTCGGGAGCGCGGTACCCGATCGCGTCGTGGAGTTCGTCGAGGCGCAGCAGACCGTTGAGGAGGTACCCGTCGCCGTGCTGCTGGACATCTGCCTCTTCGTCGTCGTGTTCGTCGGTGACATCTCCGACGATCTCCTCGATGAGGTCCTCGGTGGTGACGATGCCTGCCGTGCCGCCGTACTCGTCGACGACAACGACGACCTGCAGGCCGTCGGCGCGGATCTGTTCCATCAGCGCGTCGCCGTCGAGGCTCGCCGGGACAACCGAGACCGCCCGGGCAAGTGTGTGTAATTGGGTGGTGCTGCGCTGCGACATGGGCACGGTGAATGCCTGTTTGACGTGGACGACGCCGCTGATGTTGTCGAGATCGCCGCCGTCGAGAACCGGGAACCGGGAGTAACCCGTCCGGGACGACGCCAGGATCAGGTCCCGGACCGTGTCATGGATGTCGAGGGTCTCGACGGTGACACGTGGTGTCATCAGGTCCTCGGCGGTGAGCGTGCCGAACTGCAGCGAGCGGTCCACCAGGGCCGCGGTGCCCGGGTCGATCGCGCCGTGGCGGGCCGAATTGCGCACCAGAGATCCGAGTTCCTGCGGTGAGCGCGCGGACCGCAACTCCTCCGCGGGCTCGACACCCAATCGTCGGACCAGCCAGTTGGCCGTGCCGTTGAGGGTGTTGATCAGCCATCGGAACGTCGCCGAGAACAGGCTCATGGGTCCGGCGGTCGCTCGGGCGGTGGGTAGCGGCTTCGAGATCGCCAGGTTCTTGGGGATGAGCTCGCCGAGCACCATCGACAGCGACGTCGCGATGACCAGCGCCAGGATCAGCGAGACCGCCACCGCCGCCGCGTCCGGGATCCCGACCAGCTCGAACAGTGGCTCGAAGAGTTGCGCGAGCACCGGCTCGGCGATGTAGCCGGTGATCAGGGTGGTGATGGTGATGCCGAGCTGAGCGCCCGAGAGCTGGAACGAGAGCGTCTTGTGCGCCCGGCTGACCTGGCGGGAGCGAAGGTCGCCCCTGGTCCGCACGTCGTTCTCGACCGTGGACCGTTCGAGCGCGGTCAGTGAGAACTCGGCTGCGACGAACAGCGCGGTACCCAGGGTGAGAGCGATGAAGCCGACCAGGCTGCCGATCAGGATCAGTGCCTGCATCATCGATCACCGCGGTGGGTCACGCATCGAGGTGCCGTGGGCACCAATCCAGCCTCCAGACTCAAGGGTTCAGGCGAGTGGAGGTCGCCTGGGATGTCGGGTCGATCTTATCGGGTCACCAGCCCGCGGGCAGAGGGCGACCTTCTGCGAACCCGGCCGGGGATTGGACACCGAGGACCGCTTTCTCGTGTAGTTCCTCGAGTGACCGGGCGCCGACATAGGTCGCGGTGGACCGGATTCCCGAGCAGATGTGGTCGATCAGGTCCTCGACACCGGGGCGTTCGGGGTCGAGGGCGATGCGTGAGGTGGAGATCCCTTCGTCGAACAACGCCTTGCGGGCGCGGTCGAAGGAACTGTCGTCCGCGGTGCGCGCGGCCACCGCGCGCTTCGATGCCATCCCGAAGCTCTCCTTGTACGGCCGGCCGGCCGGATCCCACCGCAATTCGCCGGGACTCTCGTGGGTTCCGGCGAACCACGATCCGACCATCACGTTCGATGCCCCGGCGGCCACGGCCAGCGCCACATCGCGCGGATGCCGAACGCCGCCGTCTGCCCAGACATGGGAGCCCGATTCACGTGCGGCAGTCGCGCATTCGGCCACCGCCGAGAACTGCGGCCGGCCGACACCGGTCATCATCCGGGTGGTGCACATCGCGCCGGGTCCGACACCGACCTTGACGATGTCCGCCCCGGCCGAGATCAGGTCCCGCGTTCCCTGCGCCGTCACCACATTGCCTGCGCAGATCGGCACGCCGAGGTTGGCGTCCGCGACCTGTTCGAGGACCGCGAGCATCTTTTCCTGATGTCCGTGTGCGGTGTCGACGACGATGAGGTCGGCGCCTGCCTGCACCAGCGCGATCGCCTTGCCGCGGGCGTCACCGTTGACGCCGACCGCAGCGGCGACCCGCAGGCGGCCGTTGGCGTCGAGGTTGGGCTGGTAGATGCCGGCCCGGACGGCCCCGACGCGGGTCAGGACACCCGCCAGGGACCCGTCGGCCTCGGTGAGGATCACCAGGTCGGAATGGGTGGCATCGAGTAGCTCGAACAGCTTTCGGGGAGGCGTTCCCACCGGCGCCGACACGAAGTCGGGGTCGAGGACGTCGGTCAGGCGGGCGAACCGGTCGACGTCGCCGCACGATGCCTCGGTGACCACGCCGATCGGAGTCGCGGCATCGGAGCCGAGGACGACCACGGCTCCGTGTGCCCGTTTGGGCAGCAGTGCCACCGCATCGGAGACAGCGGCGTCGGCGCCGAGGACGACCGGTGTGTCCGCGACGAGGTGGCGTCCTTTGACAAACGAGATCATGTCGGCGGCCGCGGGGATGGGCAAATCCTGCGGCAACACCACCAGCCCGCCGCGCCGGGCCACGGTTTCGGCCATCCGGCGTCCGGCGACAGCCGTCATGTTGGCGACCACCAGCGGAATGGTGGTGCCGGAACCGTCGACGGAGGAGAGATCGACGTCGAATCGGGACGCGACGTCGGAACGACCGGGCACCACGAAAACATCGTCGTACGTCAGGTCGTGGCCCGGGAGATGATCATCGAGGAATCGCACGATTGCCGATGCTACGCAAGATGAACGGCCACCACCGCAAACAAGCCACCTATACGAAGACGAGCCACAAATACCGAATGTGTGGCTCGTCTTTCGTACTTCTGGATCGTTCGGGGGCGGGTCAGGCCTGGATCTCGGTGCGGCCTTCGCTCCAGAGGGTGTGGAATGCACCTTCTTTGTCGACCCGCTGGTAGGTGTGTGCGCCGAAGAAGTCGCGCAGTCCCTGGGTCAGGGCGGCCGGCAGACGCTCGGCACGCAGTGCGTCGTAGTACGACAGCGACGACGAGAAGGCCGGAACCGGGATGCCCATGGTCGTCGCGGTGGCAACCACCTCGCGCCAGCTGTCGACGGCGTTCTCGACCGCTTCACGGAAGTACGGTGCCAGCAGCAGGCTCGGGAGTTCGGGGTTCTCGGCGTAGGCCTCGCGGATGCGGTTGAGGAACTTCGCCCGGATGATGCAGCCGCCGCGCCAGATGGTGGCCAGGTCGCCGGGGTGGACGTCCCAGCCGTATTCATTGCTGCCTGCGGCGATCTGATCGAAGCCCTGCGCGTAGGCGACAACCTTCGATGCGTAGAGCGCCTTGTTGATCGCGTCGACGAATTTCTTCTTGTCGGTGGGGGCGGCCGAGAGGGTGCCCGACGCCAGGCCCTGGGCCTGCTTGCGCTGGGCGGTGGCGCTCGACAGCGCGCGGGCGAAGACGGCCTCGGCGATGCCGGTGGTCGGGATGCCCAGGTCGAGTGCGGATTTCACGGTCCAGCGGCCGGTGCCCTTCTGTCCGGCGGCGTCGACGATGACATCGACAAGCGGCTTGCCGGTCTCGGCGTCGACCTGGCTGAGCACCTCTGCGGTGATCTCGACGAGGTAGCTGTCGAGGTCGCCGGAGTTCCATTCGCGGAACACATCGGCGATTTCACTGACCGGCATGTCGAGTGCCTTGCGCATGAGGTCGTAGGCCTCACCGATGAGCTGCATGTCGGCGTATTCGATGCCGTTGTGGACCATCTTGACGAAGTGGCCGGACCCGTCCGGGCCGATGTGGGTACAGCAGGGCTCGCCGTCGACGTGCGCGGAGATGGACTCGAGGAGCGGTCCGAGCGACTTGTACGACTCGACGGGCCCGCCGGGCATGATCGACGGGCCGTTGAGCGCGCCTTCCTCACCACCCGAGATGCCGGCACCGACGAAGTTCAGGCCGCGTGCAGACATGGCGGCCTCGCGGCGGATCGTGTCGGTGTAGAGCGAGTTGCCACCATCGATGATGATGTCGCCCTCTTCCATCAGACCCGCGAGTTCTTCGATCACGGCGTCGGTGGGGTCGCCGGCCTTGACCATGATCAGCACGCGTCGCGGCTTCTGGAGCGCGCCGACGAACTCCGCCATCGTCTCGGTGCGGACGAAATCACCCTCGTTGCCGTATTTCTCGACGAGCGCATCGGTTTTGGCGATGCTGCGGTTGTGTAGAGCCACGGTGTGACCGTGACGGGCGAAGTTGCGAGCGATGTTGGAACCCATCACCGCAAGGCCGGTGACCCCGATCTGGGCGCGAGCAGCTGAATCAGTCATTGCTACACCATATGACGTAGGAAACGATGGCGAAGGTCTGAGGTACCGGCAGCGCGATCGACGAGACCCGCCTCAACCCCGTTCCCGCCGCGCACGGGACGGTTTGTGGGCGTCAGGAGTCGATGAGCCGGCGTAACTCGTTCAGCCAGGGGATCGCGACGGCCAGGGTCGGCAGGACGAGGATCGCGGCCGCCACGACGTACGCGACGGCCGAGATCAGCATTGTCGGGCGGGTGTCCGACAGACGTTTGACCCGGGCGAGTGTGGTCGGACCGCCGATCGCCATGGCGCCGCGGGGTGCGACCGAATCCGCGCAGGCGACCAGGGCCCGCCCGAGTTGTTTGCGCCCGGCGGTGCGGATGGCGGTGTCGTCGGCGAGCAGTTCGACCAGCAGTTGTACGGCACCGAGCGCCGACCGGCTGCGGACGAAACGCGGGAATGCGTCGTGGACGGCGATGAACGCCTCGAGGATCAGGTCGTGGCGGGCGCGTAGATGCGCGCGTTCGTGACTGATCACGGCCTCGAGTTCGTCGCGGGTCAGACGGGCGACAGTGCCTTCACTGAGGACCACCCGCTGCCGGATACCGGGCAGGCAGTAGGCCATCGGCTGATCGACCTCGAGCATGCGGACGTCGCGAGCGCTCAGCGGGCTGTCGGGCGCCGAGCGATCCATCCGGTCGAGCAGATCGATCAGCTGGCGGTGAGCGGACCGACGGGCGCGGGTGCGCAGGGCGACGCGAATGATGCTGTAGATCAGGCGGGCACCGACCAGGAGCGTGAGGAGGAAAACCGCGACATAGAGGGTCCAGGGAACGATGCCCAGACTGGCCATTTCGTCGAGCGGGTTGGCGATCGGACGACCCTGCTCATCGAGGGTCAACATGTTGGACGCGATGGCCAGGCCACAACTGAATGCCGACAGGACTGCTGCGAGCGCTATGGATTGCCACAGTGCCATGGCGGCGCGCGGTGCGCGAAGAGGCCACCGGGCGGCGGCGAGCCAGCTCGGGGCCGGCCACACCAGGATCACAGCGACGATCCCGAACACAAGCGCGTTCACAACAGGGCGTCCTACTGGTCGGTCATGCGGTGGGGCTCGCGGTCGGATTCACGTGCCGATTCCAATTCGTCGAGTGCGCGTCGTAATGCATCTGCCTCGTCTGCGCCGACTCGTCCCACAAACGATACAAGCGCGGCCTGACGTGAACCTGCTTCGTCGGCTTCACTGAGCGCGTCGACCATCAGGCTGGCGACCAGGTGCTCCCGCGGATGCGTCGCCGAGTAGCGGTGCGCACGATCGTCTCGGAGTTGAGTGACCAGATGCTTCTTTGCCAGACGTTGCAGCACAGTCATCACGGTGGTGTAGGCCAGTTCACGGTCGGCGGAGAGCGCCGCATGCACCTGACGCACCGTTTGTGGTTCGTCCGACGACCACAAGTTGTCCATGATGACTCTCTCGAGTTCACCCAAACCGTTCATTCTTCTCACTTTACTTTTCTTCTCATCAATCAGCTCAACGCCCATCTGCATAATTTTTCTCCCGAGACGCTTGACACGTTGGTAAGGCTAGCCTACATTCTTATTTACGAGGACCGCGCGAGCGTCCTGAGGGCTGCAGAGACCCCCGGTCCACGCCACAGCAGGCCCCACCGACAAGGTGGGGCCTGCTGTGTTTTCCGGACACGACCGAAGGTCGCCGAAGAGCGCCGCGCAACCCTGGCGAGACGTCGATCACCGAACTTTGACAAACTTGGGACGCATCGCTGCGTCCTCGAAGCGCGGCCCGTCGTAGAGGAGATCTGTTCCGTGACAGATACAACCGATCCCAGCACGTTCGATCCGACCGACTGGACGGCCCGGGGTTTCGACGCCGAACTGGGACTGAAGTACCTCGAGGCGACCGCAGAAGGTGTGTCGGCGCAATTCACGATCACCGACAAGTTGCTGCAGCCGTTCGGGATCGTCCACGGCGGTGTCTACTGCTCGGTGATCGAATCGGTCGCGAGCATGTCGGGGCAGGTGTGGCTGAACGCGAACGTCTCGAAGCAGGGCCACGTGGTGGGCGTGAACAACAGCACGGACTTCTTGCGGGCGGTGACAACCGGCGCGATGACCGCGAGGTCGAAGCCCATCCACCGGGGTCGACGTCAGCAGCTGTGGGAGGTCGACATCGCCGATGAGAACGGAAAGCTGATCGCACAGGGGCGGGTCCGGCTCCAGAACATCGTCGAAGGCTGAGGAAACCCATGACCGAGGCGAGTCGGCCGACCCACATCGGGATGTCGCAACCGGCACGGGAACGGATCGATGCGGTGCTCACCGCCGTCGATGCCGAACTGGATCGTGATTTTGCCGGTGACCGCCTCCTGGAGCAGCAGCCCGCACACACCGTCTACATCGGTGCCGGCGACGTGGACATCGACACCCCGGCGGCCTGGGGCAACGAGGCCCTGCGGATCGCCGATGGTGCACCGCGGGCCCTCGCCGCCCTGGATGAACACGGCGTCATGCCACTCGTGCGTGAGCGCCTGGCGACCCGGCCGATCGAGGATCTGCGAATCGACCTCGAGGACGGGTACGGGTGGCGGCCCGACGAGGTCGAGGACCGCCACGCCCGCGCGGCAGGCCACACCCTCGCCCGCTGGGCTGCGGCTGCCGGCGACGACGTCGCGCCGCGCGTCTTCGGTGTCCGGTGCAAAGGTCTGGGGTCTGCCGAGCGGCCCCGTGGACTCCGGTCACTGGAGCTGGTCCTGGACGGCGCCGGGGGAGTTCCGTCCGGTTTCGTCTTCACCGTGCCGAAGTTGCGCCACGCGGTGCAGGTCGACGCGGTGGTCATGATCTGTGAGGAACTCGAACGGGCGCACGGGCTGCCGACCGGGGTGCTGCGTTTCGAACTGCAGATCGAGAGCCCGCAGGCGGTCCTGGGGGCCGACGGTCGGGCGACCGTGGCGGACGCAGTGCATCGCGGTGGTGAGCGGCTGACCGGATTGCATTACGGCACTTACGACTACAGCGCGGCGTGCGGCATCGTCTCGGCACAGCAATCGCTGGAACATCCCGTCGCCGACCATGCCAAGGCGGTCATGCTGGTGGCCGCCGCGCAGACCGGCGTGTGGGTCTCCGACGGCTCGACCCAGATCGCGCCGGTGGGGACACCCGAGGTGGTCGACGCCGCGCTGCGCAGGCATCACCGGCTCGTGACCCGGGGGCTGGAGCGCGGCATCTATCAGGGCTGGGACATGCACCCCGGCCACCTGGTGACGCGTTGGCTCGCGGTGTTCGCGTTCTTCCGCCAGGCCATGCCGCCCGCGGCGACAAGGTTGCAGGCGTACTTCGACCGGCAGAGTTCGGAGTTCATCGACGAACCGGCAACCGCGCAGTCGCTGGCGCTGGTGATCCTGCGCGGACTCGCAGCGGGTGCCTTCACCGAGGCCGACGTCCTCGGGGTTGCCCCGCGTTGTTCCGCCGAGGCGCTGGCGGAACTGCGTCGCAGCGGTGGCGTGCTGCGCTGACCGAAGGACCACGGCCGGTCTTCACTCGTCGCCAGCGGGTGACCGACCCCCCGATATGCGTGGGCGGAAAAGCTCGACGCGCCGCCCAAAGGTCTGCGTGGCAGTATGTGTCGGACATACTTGTCCGTCGGCTGTGCCATCGAGGAGGAAACCGTGCGTCTGTCGCCGCATGAACAAGAGCGACTGATGATCTCGTACGCGGCCGAACTGGCCCGCCGCCGACAGGGCCGCGGTCTGCTGCTCAATCACCCCGAGTCGGTTGCGGTCATCACCGATCACATCCTCGAGGGTGCACGGGACGGTCGATCGGTTGCTGAGTTGATGTCGTCGGGGCGTGAGGTCCTGACCCGGGCCCAGGTCATGGACGGCATCCCCGAGATGTTGCACGACGTCCAGGTGGAGGCCACATTCCCGGACGGCACCAAACTCGTCACCGTGCACAATCCGATTTCGTGACAGGACCGATGATGGCTGAGCAGAACCTGATCCCAGGTGAAATACTCTGTGCCCCAGGCGAGATAATCCTCAATGAGGGCGCGGACGTCCTCGAGGTCATGGTGGTCAACAGTGGTGACCGGCCGGTGCAGGTCGGTAGTCACGTGCATTTTGTGCAATCCAATGCCGCGCTGGACTTCGATCGCGACCTCGCGTTCGGCCGTCGGCTGAACATTCCGGCCGGCACCGCGGTGCGGTTCGAGCCGGGCCTGTCGGCGACGGTGGAGCTGGTCCCGATCGCCGGAACGCGTGAAGTCCATGGAATCTCGTCGAACCCGCCAGGAAGGCTGGACGCCTGATGGCATCGCTGAGTCGTGAACGCTACGCCGAGCTGTACGGCCCCACGGTCGGGGACCGGATCAGGCTGGCCGACACCAACTTGCTGATCGAGGTCACCGAGGACCGCTGCGGTGGTCCCGGACGCGCGGGTGAAGAAGCGGTCTTCGGTGGCGGCAAGGTCATCCGGGAGTCGATGGGCCAGGGACGCGCGACGCGTGCCGATGGTGCCCCCGACACGGTGATCACCGGTGTGGTCGTTCTCGATCACTGGGGAATCATCAAGGCGGACCTGGGGATTCGTGACGGGCGGATCGTTGCCCTCGGCAAGGCCGGTAACCCGGACACGATGGACGGCGTACACCCCGATCTCGTGATCGGCCCGTCGACCGAGATCATTGCGGGCAACGGCAAGATCATCACCGCCGGCGGCATCGACTGCCACGTGCACTTCATCTGCCCGCAGATCATGGACGAGGCGCTCGGCAACGGCATCACCACGTTGATCGGTGGTGGCACCGGACCGGCGGAGGGCAGCAAGGCGACGACGGTCACGCCGGGTGCCTGGCACCTGGCCTCAATGCTGTCGGCGACCGACCACTGGCCGCTGAACATCGTGCTTCTCGGCAAGGGCAACACGGTCAGCCTCGAGTCGATGCGCGAGCAATTGCGGGCCGGCGCTTCGGGTTTCAAACTTCATGAGGACTGGGGTAGTACCCCGGCGGCGATCGATGCCTGCCTGCGGATCGCCGATGAATCCGGTGTCCAGGTGGCGCTGCACTCCGACACCCTCAACGAGGCCGGATTCGTCGAGGAAACCCTGGCGGCGATCGCCGGGCGCGGGATCCACGCCTATCACACCGAAGGTGCCGGTGGCGGGCATGCGCCGGACATCATCACGGTGGCGTCCTACGCGAATGTCCTGCCCAGCTCCACCAACCCGACCCGGCCGCACACGATCAACACGCTCGATGAGCACCTCGACATGCTGATGGTCTGTCACCACCTCAATCCCAGTGTCCCCGAAGATCTTGCGTTCGCGGAGAGCCGAATCCGGCCCTCGACCATCGCCGCCGAAGATCTGCTGCACGACATGGGTGCGATCTCGATGATCGGCTCCGACGCGCAGGCGATGGGCCGTATCGGTGAGGTGGTCCTGCGGACCTGGCAGAGCGCGCATGTCATGAAGGCGCGGCGCGGCTCGCTGGCCGGAGACGGGGCGGCCGATAACCAGCGGGTCCAGAGGTACGTCGCGAAATACACGATCTGCCCGGCCATCGCACACGGTCTGGACGACGAGATCGGTTCGGTCGAGGTCGGGAAGCTCGCCGATCTGGTCTTGTGGGAACCGGCGTTCTTCGGCGTCCGGCCGCATGCGGTGATCAAGGGCGGCGCGATCGCGTGGGCGGCCATGGGTGATGCCAATGCGTCGATCCCGACCCCGCAGCCGGTGTTGCCCAGGGCCATGTTCGGCGCGGCTGCAAAGGTGGCGGCGGCCACATCGCTGAGTTTTGTTGCGCCGCAGGCGATCGAGGACGGACTTCCCGAGAGGTTGGGCCTCGATCGGCGGCTGGTACCGGTGAAGAACGTGCGGCACATCGGGAAAGCCGATATGCCCGGAAACAGTGCCCAGCCGGAGATCCGTGTCGACCCCGACACGTTCACCGTCACCATTGACGGTGATGTCTGGGATCAGCAGCCCGCCGGCGCACTGCCGATGGCGCAGCGATATTTCATGTTCTGATGAGCTCACCTGAAAGTCATTCGGCCACCAGGCATCTGGGTATGCTGTTGAACCTTGCCGACTCGCGACTGCCGGTGGGTGGGCACGTGCACTCCGGTGGCCTCGAGGAGGCGATCAGTTCGGGTGCGGTCCGCGACCTCGACACCCTGCGCGATTTCTTGGTGCGCCGGGTCGGTACCGCGGGTCTGGTTGCGGCATCGATCACCGCAGCGGTGGTCGCGGGCACGATCGACGTGGCCCGTGCGGAGGTGGAGACCGATGCGCGGACGCCGTCGGCCGCGGCCCGGCGGGCCTCACGAGCGCAGGGACGTGGCATGCTGCGCCTTGGTAAAAAGATCTGGCCCCAACATGATTGGGGGGTCCACCCCGCGCGTCCGCATCTGCCGGTGGTGACCGGTCAGGTGGCGCGAGCAGCCGGCTTGAACCCGCACGAGAGTGCGATGGTGCTCATCTACACGACCATGACCGGATCCGCGACAGCTGGTCAGCGGTTGCTGGCGCTCGATCCCGGCGACGTCGCCCTGTTGAGTGTGCAGTTGACCGATTTGTGTGAGCAGACGGCGGCCGAGGCGGCTCAGGGGCTGGCGGACCTGTCCGATCCCCTCCTTGATGTACTAGCGCAGCGGCACGAACTGCGACCGATGCCGCTGTTCGCCTCATGACCACCCATCCGTGCCGCAGCGGGCCACCCAGCAGACCATCCAGCGGACCATCCACCACTCGACAAACACAGGGAGACAGCTCTTGCCACCGCATCTGATCGACGGAGCCCCGCATACGCACGACCATGCCCGGCCGAAACGGGATCGGGTGCCGGGGGAGGCGCTGCGCATCGGCATCGGCGGCCCCGTCGGCTCCGGTAAGACCGCGCTGGTCGCCGCGCTGTGCCGGCAACTGCGCGATGAGTTGTCGCTGGCCGTGTTGACCAACGACATCTACACCACCGAGGACGCCGACTTCCTGCGGCGCAACGCCGTGCTGCCGGACGAGCGGATCACCGCGGTGCAGACCGGCGGCTGCCCGCACACCGCCATCCGCGACGACATCACCGCGAACCTCGACGCCATCGACGATTTGGTCGAGGCCAACCCACCCCTCGATCTCATCCTCGTCGAATCCGGTGGCGACAACCTCACGGCGACATTCTCGACGGGCCTGATCGACGCCCAGATCTTTGTCGTGGACGTGGCCGGCGGTGACAAGGTGCCGCGCAAGGGCGGCCCGGGCGTGACGTTCTCCGATCTGCTGGTCGTCAACAAGACCGATCTCGCCCCGATGGTCGGCGCGAACCTCCAGGTGATGCGCGATGACGCCGAACGGGTTCGGGAAGGCCGGCCGACCGTGCTGATCTCGCTGACCGACGATCCGGCCGCGACCGATGTCCTGCGCTGGGTCCGGGAGCAGTTGGCTGCGGCCGTCTGACCGTCGTCGATGCATACCGAGGTATTTCTCGAGACGTCGAAAGGGCGATCTCCGCGTATCCGTGCCTGCGGTGGCCTGGCCGCACGCCAGACCGGGGTCGACGTGTTGCACCTGATCTCGACAGCAGCCACACCGCTCGGCGGTGACACCATCGACATCCATGTGGATGTCGGGCCCGGCTCTCACCTGACGTTGTTCAGCGTCGCCGCGACGCTGGCGTTGCCGAGCCGCGGTGAGCCCCGATCGCAACTGAACTGGCATGTCAACGTTGCCGACGGCGCCCGGCTGGTGATCGATCCGCTGCCGACGATCGTCGCCGCGCATGCCGTCCACCACAGCGATACCGCGGTCTCGGTCGCCGGGTCGGGGACTGTGCGCATCTGCGAGCGCGTGCAGATCGGCAGGTCCGGTGAGGACGACGGCGCGTGGTCCGGCCGGTTGCGTGCCGATATCGACGGCACCGCGGCCGTTCGGCACCGGCTTCGCCTCGGCAAGGCCGACCATGACCGGCTGGGGTCGCCGACCGTACTGATCAGCGAATTCTGCTACCCGGATGAGCGAGCCGACCTGGTCCATCCCGCCGCCGCGGCCGCCCGTCTGGGACTGGCGGCCGGTGGCAGTCTGACCACCGTGCTCGCCGACACGATGCCCGTCGCGGAGCGTCTGGTCGGCGAGCTGGCGGCGGGCTGACGCTAGCTGGCCGCGGGCTTCGCCTCGCCGTCGGAGGCGCCCGAGGTCTTGGTGTCATTCACCAGTTTGTCGGTGGCGGGCACCGGGTCGGACAGGATCGGCTTGCTGTTGGGCGGCCCCGCGACATCGTCGGTCGCGTTCTGGGCTTTTTCGAGCTGGGCCAGCCGGTCGAGCGCGTTGCGGGCGAGTGTCTGCTGCTCGGTGATGGTGAGCTGCGACCGGCCCCGCGTCATGAACGCGAACGACCAGTCGACGATGGTGTTGAGGCGGCTACGGAATCCGACGATGTACACCAGGTGCAGCAGCAGCCAGCCGAGCCAGGCGAAGAAACCCTCGGTCTCGATGTTCTTCTTGAGTCCTGGTACCGGGACGGATGCGACGGCACTGAACTTCGAGATCGTGGCCATCGATCCCTTGTCCCAGTACTTGAACGGTTCGCGTTCTTCGGGCGTCTTGCCTGCGAGCCCGGCCTTGATGGCGTCGGCGGCGTACTTGCCGCCCTGGATGGCGCCCTGCGCCATGCCCGGAACGTCTTCGACCGACATCATGTCGCCGACGACGAAGACGTTCGGGTTGCCCGGAATCGAGAGGTCGGGCAGCACCTTGACGCGGCCCGCGCGGTCGAGTTCGACACCACTCTGCTCGGCAAGCTGCTTGCCGAGCGGGCTGGCCGAGACACCGGCCGACCACACCTTGCACTGCGATTCGATGCGTCGGGTGGTGCCGTCTTTCTCCTTGACCAGCAAACCGTCGTAGTCGAGGTCGACGACCATCGCGTTGAGCTGGATTTCCACACCCATGCTCTCCAGGCGTTTGGCGGCCTTGTTGCCCAGATTGGCGCCCATCGGCGGGAGGACGGCCGGCGCCGCGTCGAGCAGGATCACCCGGGATTCGGTGGGGTCGATGTTGCGGAAGGCGCCCTTGAGGGTCTTGTTGCTCATCTCGGAGATCTGCCCGGCCAGTTCGACTCCGGTCGGCCCGGCACCGATGACGACGAAGGTCAGCAGGCGGGAGCGTTCTTCGTGATCTTCGGACAATTCGGCCTGCTCGAACGCGCCCAGGATGCGACCGCGCAGTTCGAGGGCGTCGTCGATGGTCTTCATGCCCGGCGCGAACTGCGAGAAGTGATCGTTGCCGAAGTAGGACTGATCGGCGCCGGCCGCGATGATCAGGCTGTCGAACGGGGTCTCCGTGATGCGTTCGAGAAGGCGTGAGGTCACGATCTTCTTCTCGAGGTCGATCGTCTCCACGTTGCCCATCAGCACCTTCGCGTTCGCCTGTTTGCGCAGGATGACGCGGGTCGCGGGGGCGATCTCACCTTCGGAGATGATGCCGGTCGCGACCTGATAGAGCATCGGCTGGAAAAGGTGGTGGGTGGTGCGCGCGATCAAGGTGACGTCGACATCGGCCTTCTTGAGGTGCTGGGTCGAGAACAGCCCACCGAAGCCGGATCCGATGACCACCACCTTGTGCCGGCTCGAAATTGCAGTCTCCTTGCTCATGACCATCTCCTGTCAGTTGGCGAATTGCGGCCGGGATCTCTGGGGAGTGGTGGGATCCGCACCCTGCCTACGGTAGTTGGTGGCAAGTGTTTGGTCGCGTCAAGGTGCACCCGATTGCCACCTCGGGCGAAGACAGTGGGTCAGGCGATCAGATGGGTGATGGTGCGCGGTGCCCGTGCCCATGGGAAATTGTTGGATTCCCAATCGGTACGGAGAATCTCGTATTCGACCTCGCCGCGTTCGGATCCGGCGATCGAGGTGTCGGCGCAGTCGTGCAGACGGGTCAGGCGCAGTCCACAGTTCTCCATCACGCGTCGAGACGCGGTGTTGACCGCCATCGTGCCCGCGAAGAGCCGACGAACCTTGACGTCGTCAAAGGCCTGGTGGACGAGTGCGCGGGCGCCTTCGGTGGCCAGCCCCTTGCCCCACCTGCTCCGGCGGAGGCGGTAGCTGAGCTCGAACTCGGACTCGGATGAGTGGCGCGGTGCGCGGATGGAGAACCATCCGATGAAACTGTCGACGGGTTCGGGGTGACCCACCGAGCGCGCGGCCACCAGGTCGAGTCGGTCGAGGGCGACCCACAGTCCGGCACCGTTGCGATGTGTCGCCTCAGCCACCGCGCGGGGGATCGTCCATTCCTCGATCACCTCGCGCGGGGTCGGCGTACCCCCGGTCACGTACCGCATCACCGCGGGATCGCGGTCGAGTTCCACGAGCTGGTCGGTGTCGCGGTGCGACACCGGCCGCAAGAGCAGGCGGTCGGTCTCGATGATCAACAATCTCCCCGTTTCGAAAGCGCGCTTGCGTGGCACCATACATTCTCCGAGGCCGTTGGTGGGAGGCAATGGGTGGACGGTGTCGGACCGATGTCTGATTGCGTCCCGGGGGGTCGGCAATGTCCCCTCACCTGGGCTGACTGTGCTCCCGTCCCGCAGATTTCGCCGTCGTTTCGGCGGTCGGGGTTCGGAACCGGATGTGTCCGGACTCACCGCCCACCTGTGCCGCGGCGACCGTGGTGTCAGGCGCCGCGGCAGATGCCGTCCCGGTCGACGGTGGCCTGCATCGGTGCTCTCGATGGTGTTGATGGCCAAGGGTTTCCATCGCGGTCGCGTCGATGAACCGAGGCGGCATCGGGAACCGCCGATGACCGACGATTAGTTTGCGCTGTGGTTCTGGTCGGTATGTCACAGAGGCGTCCGACGTCAGGAGACACCATGGGAACTCATCCGACCGTCCGATTCGACGATCGTTTCAGTCGTCCGGGGGCGGTTGCGGCCGAGTGGGAACAGATATCGGGGATCCTGACGCGAGCCGAGTTGTATTGGGTCACAACGGTGCGCCGCGACGGTCGTCCGCACGGCACTCCGCTGGTCGGGGTGTGGTCCGACGAGCGGTTCTACTTCTGCAGCGGGCCCGAGGAGCAGAAGGTCCACAACCTCGCGGTCAACGACCAGGTCAGTGTGACCACCGGGGTCAACACCTGGCAGCGGGGTTGCGACGTGGTGATCGAGGGCGCCGCGCAGCGGGTCACCGGGCAGCCGGAGCTGGTCTCGGTCGCCCGGGCCTATTACGACAAATATGGCGACGCCTGGGCCTTTGAACCATCGGAAAGTGGTTTCGGAACCGGCGACGATTTTGCGCTCGTGTACCGCGTCACACCCCAGAAAGTGTTCGCGTTCGAGAAGGATCCGCACGGGCAGACCCGCTTCGACTTCTGAGGATTGTCCCCACTACTGTGACGTCGGTGAGTGACACGACAGGCGCCACCGAGGTCTCATTGCAGCTGCGGTGGGGCGATATGGACGTCAACAACCATGTGAACAACGTGCAGTTCGCCCGGCTCTTCGAAGAGGCCCGCGTGCGTGCGGTGTCGGGCTGGATCCGCGACGGTTACGGTGCGGTCGCGATCCACGTCGCCCGTCAGGAAATCGAATTCGTCAGGCCGCTGCTCTACACCCCTGAGCCCGTCACCGCGCAGGTCTGGGTGAGTCGGCTCGGTGGCTCGTCTTTCGACTTCGGCAGTTCACTGACCGACGCAGCGGGAAACGTTGTCGCCCTCTGTGAGACAACCGTCGTGGCAGTGCATTCCGACACCGGCAAGGTTCTGCAGATCTCCGACGAGATGCGGGTCTTCCTGAAATCGAAGTCCGGTGACCCGGTTCCACTGCGCAGTCGGTCCTGATCACCGTCTTGCGGCGCCTCGGCTGTCGGTCTTTCGTGATACACCGGGGATGACAACCGGAAGGGGCCCTGCGTGCTGAGATTGCACCGCGCCGAGCGCACCAGCACATTGGTGACAGCGCTCGCCGACATCTTGACGACCGCACCGTCGGACCCGTTCGCCCGAGAACTCGTCGCCGTGCCCGCGCAGGGTGTGGAACGGTGGCTGACGCAACAATTGTCGGTCCGCCTCGGTGCAACCGACACCGGTGGCTCCGACGGAATCGCGGCGAACATCCTCTTCCCTCATCCGGCGGCCCTGGTCGACGACGTCATGGCACAGGCCAGTGGCGTCGAGTCCGGGCAGTTCGACGACGACCCGTGGTCGACCGGGCGGATGCTGTGGACGTTGTTGTCGGTCATCGACGATGCCGTGGACGATCCGGCCTGTGCGATCCTGGCCCGGCACCTGGGCCATTCGGCCGATTCGGGTACCAGGGCGCCCGGATTCCGGATCGGGCGTCGATACGGAACCGCCGAACACCTCACGGGTTTGTTCCGGGGATACGGAACGCACCGCCCGCAGATGATCAACGACTGGCACAACGGTGTGGACACCGATGGCGCCGGTGAGCCACTCGATCCCGATCAGCGGTGGCAGGCACATCTGTGGCGACTACTGCGCGAGCGCATCGATTCACCCAGTCCGCCCGAACGGCTCGAACAGGTCTGCGCGACGCTTCTCGAACGATCCGATGCGGTCGATCTGCCCGAGCGACTGGCGCTGTTCGGCGTCACCCGTCTGAGCACCGAGCAGTTGCAGGTCCTGGCCGCACTCGGCGTACACCGTGACATCAATCTCTTTCTGCCGCATGCCAGTCCGGCCATGTGGAAGAAGCTGCAATCGAACGCCGCGCCGATCCGGCGCAGTGGGATGGTCGTCCGCGACATCGAACACCCGTTGCTGGCCTCGCTGTCCCGTGAGGTTCGTGAGCTCCAGATCAATCTGTCGGCCGTCGCCGCGGACGATGTCCACCACCTCGACGAGCATGCTCGCGGCGGTACGCATCTCGAGCGACTGCAGGATGCGCTGCGCGCCGATCAGGTCGCGGAACCGGGCGGGCAGGCGGACGGCAGCGTCCAGGTCCATTCCTGCCACGGTGCCGCGCGCCAGGTCGAGGTGCTGCGTGAACTCGTGCTGCGGCTGTTCCAAGACGATCCGACACTTGATCCGCGCGACGTGATCGTGATGTGCCCCGACGTCGAAACCCATGCGCCACTCATCCGGGCCGCATTCGGCCAGGTCGGTCACGCACATCCGGGTCACGAACTCCGGGTACGCCTGGCCGATCGGGCACTGCGGCAGACCAATCCGCTCCTGGATGTGATGACGGACCTGCTGCTGTTGGCCGGAGGCCGGGTCAAGGCCAGCGAGGTGCTCGACCTGCTGGATACCCCGCCGGTCCGCAGCCGCTTCGGCTTCGGTGACGACGACCTCGAACGTCTGCGGCAGTGGACCGCCGAATCGGGCGCCCGGTGGGGGATCAACGACAACCAGCGAAAACCGTTCGGGCTGGGGGGTTTCCGTCAGAATACGTTCGACGCCGGGCTGGACCGGATCCTGTTGGGCGTGGCCGCGGACGAGACCGAACTCGGTTGGCTCGACACCGCTCTGCCACTCGATGACGTGGACAGCGCCGACGTCGAGTTGGCCGGCAGATTTGCCGAGTTCATCAGCAGGCTCGACACCGTCCTGACGAGTTTGCGTGGGCCGCGCCCGGCCACCGAGTGGGCCGAGAACCTGGCCACCGCACTGGATCTGCTCACCGCCGTGCGGCCCGCCGACGCGTGGCAACGCAGCCAGGCACTGCGCGAGCTGTCCTCGGCCACCGAACACGGCGGGCAGACAACGGTTCGGCTCGCCGATGTCCGGGCGATGCTGGCGCATCGGCTGGCCGGGCGTCCGACCCGGGCCAACTTCCGCACCGGTGAGCTGACGGTGTGCACGATGGTCCCGATGCGGGCGGTGCCACACCGGGTTGTCATCCTGCTCGGCCTCGACGACGAGAGTTACCCGCGGGTGGGTGGGATCAACGGTGACGACATCCTGGCGCGCAACCCCTGTGTGGGGGAACGGGATATCCGCAGCGAGGATCGCCAGTTGCTCCTCGACGCCACGATGTCGGCGATCGACAAACTCATTATCTTGTACACGGGCACCGATCCGGTGACCGGTCTGCGTCGGCCGCCGGCCGTGCCGGTGGGTGAACTGCTCGACACGGCAGATGCGATGTTGGCCGAAGGTTCGACGGTGTTGACGTCGCATCCATTGCACGGTTTCGACCCGGCGAACTTCGCTGCCGAGAACCCCCTGAGCTTCGACCGGACGGCGCTGGCCGGCGCCGTGGCCACCCAGTCTGTCCAGGTTTGCGAACCGGGATTCCTGCCGACACCGCTGCCACCGACGTCGGGGGACGTGGAGTTGTCGGAACTGATCGCCTTTGTCGAGCACCCGATGCGGGCATTCTGCCGTCAACGGCTGGGCATGTATCTGCCCGGTGACGATGAAGAACTCAATGACGTGCTCAGCGCCGACATCGACGGTCTGGGCAAGTGGGCGATCGGTGATCGGATGCTGCAGGCCCGGCTCGCCGGAGCTCCGGCCGACGCCTTGCGCGGCGCCGAACTGCGCCGCGGAACCCTGCCCCCGTTCCTCCTGGGCGCGAAGGTGTTCGGCGAGATCTCCGGGCTGGTGGAGTCCCTGGTGGCGAAGGCGGCACCACTCTATGAGGCACATCCCGACGTCATCGACGTGACCATCGATCTCGGCGACAACCGACGTCTGACCGGGACGGTCCCATCGGTACACCGTGGGCAGCTGGTCCGGACGATCTACTCCAGGCTCGCGGCCAAACACCGGTTGGCGTCCTGGGTCGCCCTGTTGGCGCTGGCCGCCTCGGGGGCCGACGTGACCGGTTCCGTCGTGGTGGGCCGAGGTTCGTATGGCCGCGTACGCAATTCGACACTGACCGCGCCGCCGAACCCGATCGCGGTGCTGCGTCAGCTCGTCGACCTGCGCGATCGGGGACTGCAGTCGCCGCTTCCGTTGCCCACGGCGGCCGGCGCCGAATACGCCGACCGTCGGCACCGCGGCGACGACACCGCGCTGGCCATGGACGCGGCCGAGCGGAACTTCGCGAACAAGTTCGGTGGCGACGCGCAGGACCTCTACGTGCAGTATCTGTACGAGGGCGACTTCTCATCGGTCGTCGCCGCGCCGGCCGTCGCCGAAGAAAAAGACTGGGATGAGCACGGATCCCGTTTCGCGGCCGCGGCGATGCGATTGTGGACGCCCTTGCTGGATTCGGAACAGGTGCGCTGAGACATGATCCAAAGCCCCATCGCGCCGGTCACATTCGACATCACCGGACCGTTGCCGTCCGGCACCACCGTGCTCGAGGCCAGTGCCGGTACCGGAAAGACCTACGCCATCGTCGGTCTGGCGGCCCGCTACATCGCCGACGGTGTTCCGCTGTCCGACCTTCTGTTGGTCACGTTCAGTCGGTTCGCCACCGCTGAACTCCGTGAACGCACCCGCCTTCGTCTGACCGGACTCGCTGCCGCGCTCACCGACCCGGTGGCCGCCAGGGATTCGGCAGACCCGCTGGCCGTGATGCTCGCGGCAGGATCAGTGGAGGAGGTCGACCTACGTCGACGGCGCCTGGCCGATGCGGTCTCCGACTTCGATGCCGCAACCATCGCCACCACCCACACCTTCTGTAGCCGCATGCTCGACGGACTCGGCGTGGCAGGCGACTTCGAGAACGACATCACGCTGGTCGAGGACGTCAGCGACCTGATCACCGAGGTCACCGACGACCTGTATCTGCATCGCTTCAGCGGAAACGGTGCAGCACCCTTCGGTCTGGCCGAGGCGCACTCCTTCTGCCGGCAAGCGGTGTTCCAGCGACAGGCCGAGCTGTCGCCCATCACCGACCCCGACACCGACGAGTATCGGCGGATCGACTTCGCGAAAACCGTCATCGCCGAGGTCGAACGACGCAAACGCCAGACGAACATTCGTGACTACGACGACCTGCAGATCCTGTTGCGTGATGCCCTCGAAGACCCCGAGCACGGGGAGCAGGCCTGTCGCCGGGTGCGAAGCCGATTCCAGGTCGTCCTGGTCGATGAGTTCCAGGACACAGACCCGGTGCAGTGGGACATCTTCCGGCTGGCATTCCACGGCCACACCACACTGGTGCTGGTGGGCGACCCCAAGCAGTCGATCTATGCCTTCCGCGGGGCCGAGGTGTTCAGCTATCTCGAAGCGGTCCGGGCCGCCGACAACCATCAGGCCCTTCCGACCAACTGGCGCAGCGATGCAGATCTGGTCGAGGCACTCGACCGCGTCTACGGCGGCGCCGCGCTGGGCAGTCCGGAGATCGTGGTCCACGAGGTCGGGGCGACACATGCCGAGTCAAGATTGCCCGGCCAGGTCCCACTTCGACTGCGATACCTGAACCGCCGCGGTCACGGCCCGATGGGCAAGAGCGGTTTCCCCGCACTCGATCGCCTGCGACGATCGGTGGCAGACGACGTCGCCGCCGACCTGACCCGGCTCCTGAACTCCCGGACGCCGCTGCACGGCGCCGGTGGGCAGCGCCCGGTGGCACCCGGCGACATCGCCGTGCTGGTCCGAAATCACAAGCACCTGACCATGATTCAGGCGGCGCTGGACAGTCGCGGGGTGCCGTCGGTGCTGGCCGGCGGTACCAGCGTCTACAGCACACAGGGCGCGCTCGACTGGCTGTGGCTGTTGCAGGCCATGGAACAACCGAGCCGAACCGCCCGCATCCGGCTGGCTGCGCTGACGCCGCTGCTCGGATGGACTGCTGCAGAACTCGATTTCGGCGGTGACGCGCTGACCGCGGACATCAGCGCGCTGATCCGTGAACTGGTCGCCGTCTACCATGAGGCCGGTTTTGCCGCGGTGTACGAACACCTCTCCGGTGTCCGCGATGTGCCCGGCCGGGTGCTGTCCGTGGTCGGCGGGGAGCGCCGGCTCACCGATCTGACCCACGTGGCCCAGCTCTGCAATCGCGCTGTGGTGGAGGACGGTTTGGGTCTGACCGCACTGGTCCGCAAGCTCGGACAGTTGATCAACGACCCGACGTCCGGTAATCAGGGTGAACAGAGCCGTCGCCTCGACAGTGACGCGGCGGCAGTACAGCTGCTCACGGTGCACCGGAGCAAGGGACTCGAGTTCCCGATCGTCTATGTGCCCTATGGCTGGGACGGAGCGCAACATCCGTCGCCGGATACGTTCTTGCTCCATGACGAGGCGGGTAAACGACTGCTCGACATCGGTGGCCAGGAGGCGCCCGGATACCGCGAGCGCCGGGAGGCCTCCGCGACAGAGGACAACGGCGAAGAGTTGCGACTGCTCTATGTCGCGTTGACCCGGGCGGCGTCGGCGGTCGTCCTGTGGTGGGCGCCGGGCACATCGGCGCGATCGTCACCGCTGCACCGGCTGCTCTTCAGTCGCGACCGGAGCAATCCCGATCCGCGGCCGGTGGTGCCGGACGACGCCAAGGTCGGGCAGCATCTGACCGCCTGGGGCGAGTCGTCGGGCAGCCGGGTGCGGGTGGAACCGGCAGACTACGGAACCGACGGCGAACCACCATGGGTGCCGCAGCGACCCCCGCCCGGCGAGCTCGCAGTCGCCCACTTCACCCGGCGGATCGACCACACCTGGCGGCGCACATCGTATTCGGCGTTGGTGGCCGGTACGCATCACGAGCCGACGGTGGCGAGCGAACCGGAATCCGAGGTCAAGACAGACGAACAGGTGGCCGAACCGCTGGACATCCCGGTGGCCGACGGCTCCGCCGGCCTGCCGCATCCGTCGTTGATGAACACCCTGCCTTTCGGTGCGGCATTCGGAACGCTGGTCCACGAGGTGCTCGAGGTCATCGATACCGATGTCGATGACCTGGCGGCCGAGGTGGCAACGCGCAGCCGTGACGCGGTGGCGACCTGGATGGCGCAGGCCGACCCCGAGGTGTTGGCGACCGCGCTGCTGGCGGTCCTGCGGACACCGCTCGGGCTGGACCCGGAGACGTCCCTTGGGCAGATCGCCACCAGGGATCGGCTGGCCGAGCTCGACTTCGAGTTCCCCCTCGGCGGCGACGAAGCGGCAACACTGCACGAGATCAGCGATCTGATGGACATCCACCTGGCGGCCGACGACCTGCTCGCCGACTATCCGCAACACCTTCGCGGTGTGCAGGCGCCGCCGTTGCGCGGATTCCTCGTCGGCAGCATCGATGCGGTGCTACGCCTACCCGGCGACCGCTTCGTCATCGTCGACTACAAGACCAACCGGACCGCTCGCGGCGATCTCAGCGCGCTCGACTACACACCCGAGCGCATGGCCCGAGAGATGATGAACTCGCATTACCCGTTGCAGGCCCTGCTCTATTCGGTTGCCCTGCACCGATATCTGCGATGGCGGCTACCCGGGTACGACCCGGAGGTCAACCTCGCCGGTGCCCAGTACCACTTCGTCCGGGGCATGATCGGGCCGGACACCCCGGCCGGTTGCGGTGTCTTCCCATGGCACCCACCGGCATCCCTGATCGTCGCGGTCTCAGATCTGATCGCCGGAAGGACGGTGTCGCCGTGACGGTCCAATACGACGCGCGGATCGCGGTCAATGCCCATCAGGCGCTGGTGCCCTTCAACACCGCCGGGGTACTCAGTGCCGCCGATGTGCATGTGGCACAACGACTGGCGGGCTTGAGCAAGGCGGACATCGACCCGAATGTGCTGCTCGCGACCGCACTTGCGGTCCGGGCCGTGCGTCTCGGTTCGGTGTGTGTCGAGATCAACAGGCTCTCCGAGGTCGCCATCGACGAGGACGAGTTCGGTGTCGATCCCGATTCACTGCCGTGGCCGGACGCAGCGGCGGTCGTCGCGGCGCTCGAGGTCAGCCCGCTGGTGACCGGATCGCCGTCCGGACCGCTCTGTCCGCTGCACCTGGCAAAAACACCTGAGGGACCACTGCTGTATCTGCGTCGATACTTCCTGCAGGAACAACGGATTCGTGAACTCCTCGATGAACGATCACGCAGCCACCCGGATATGAACGCCGACCGGTTGGTCGCCGGGTTGCGGAGACACTTTCCCGAGGAGGGGCCGGATCGGCAGCGGATCGCCGCCGCATTGGCCAGTGCCGGTTGGACCACCGTGATCGCCGGCGGGCCGGGTACCGGCAAGACCCACACCGTGGCACGGGTTTTGGCGTTGATGTTCGACGAGTACGGCCCTTCGTTGCGGGTTGCTCTGGCTGCGCCGACCGGCCGGGCGGCCGCCCAGCTGGAAGAATCGGTACGGTCGCAGGCCGAGGAACTGGGCTTGCCCACCGACCTCACCGCGACCACGTTGCATCGTCTGCTGGGTTGGAAGCCGGGCAGCCGCAGCCGATTCGCCCACGACTCGGGCAATCGGCTGCCGCACGAACTGGTGGTCGTGGACGAGACGTCGATGGTGTCACTGACGATGATGGCCAGGCTGCTCGATGCGCTGCGGCCTCACGCCCGCCTGGTCCTGGTCGGTGACCCCGACCAGTTGGCCTCGGTGGATGCCGGCGCCGTGCTGGCCGACCTGGTCTACCGGCCGGTCACCGAACAGATCAACCCGATCCTCGAGACATTGATCGAACCGGATCTGGTCGACGACCACGGCGATCCCGATGCCCTCGACAGCGAAGAGCGGTCGAGGCTGGCCGGTGGGGTCATCAGGCTGACCAAGGTGCACCGGTTCGGTGAGCAGATCAAACGCCTGGCTGCGGCCGTTCGTGACGGTGACGCCGATTCGGTCATCGATCTGCTGGCGGCCGGGCACAGCCAGTTCGAGTTGGTCGATCCGGCGGACCTTTCGTCGGTGCGTGATGACATCGTCACGACGGCCGAGCAGATGCGGCGGGCGGGTGCTCGCGGTGATGCGCAGAGCGCCCTCGCCGGACTGCACACGCACCGGCTCCTGTGTGCACACCGGGAGGGCACCTCCGGCGTCGAGCACTGGTCCCGCCAGGCCATGGAATGGATCGGCACGACCGCGGGCGTCGACGACTGGTATCCCGGACAACCACTGTTGGTCACGGCCAACGACCACGACACCGGCATCTTCAACGGTGATACCGGTGTGGTGGTGAGCAGTGGTGGACGTCTGATGGTCGCGTTCCGGCGCGGATCTTCGGTGAAGATGCTGCATCCGTCGCAACTCGTGGCGGCGGTCCCGGTGTACGCCATGACAATTCACCGCAGTCAGGGTTCGCAGTACGAGTCGGTGTCGGTGGTGATCCCGCCGGATCGTTCTGCCCTGCTGACGCGGGAGCTGCTGTACACGGCGATCACCCGCGCCAGTGGCCACGTCCGGCTGATCGGCACGGAAGAGTCCATCCGGGCCGGTGTCGAACGAAAAGTGTTGCGGGCCAGCGGACTACGGACGTCTGTCGACTGAATCGGCCGGTCCGGAGAAATTCAGGGCGTCCTGCGGATCTGTGGCCAGCGGTATCCGCAGGAACCATTCGTTGCGGATCACCTGACGCCTGATGTCTTCGGGCAGGTTCGCCAGCATCGTCATCGCACCGCCGCGGTCCATCTCCGAACGGTGGGCCTGCAGTGCCTTCCATTTGGTGTCGAGCCAATCCGAGACATCGATGGTGGTGTCCACGGTGTCGTCGGGGATCCCCGGCATCGGTCCGGCCGCTCCGTCAGTTTTGCGAACCTGTGGCCACAGCACTTTCGCGGCCGAGTGCGGCATCGTCGCGAGATAGAGCAGGCGGGTCCGCCAGGGGGCTCCCGCCTCCGGATACAACTGACCGAACGCGGCCGCGCCGATGGCGGTAATGGTCACCTGATGCGCCCGGACGTGGTCGGGGTGCCCGTAGACGCCGAGGGGGTCGTACGTTGCAATGGTGTCGGGCCGGAATCGCCGGATGTGGGTGACGATCTTTCCGACCACCTCGTCGAAGGGTGCATCGCAGAATGCTGGTTGGTCGGGTGCTGATTCGGGGAACGGACGGTCTGCGTATCCGAGCAGCAGGGGAGGGTCGGCCTTCAAGAACGTCAGTGAGTCCGCGAGTTCGCGGCCCCGTGATGTCCCTTCTGCCCAGGTACAGGTGACCACCGCGGTGCGCCCACCACGCTGGGCGCAATGGGCCAGTACTCCACCGGTCCACATCGCCTCGTCGTCGGGGTGCGCGTGGACACAGAGCAAACTGGGATGGGGCACTCAGCCACCCTAACGCGGCGCCCGGCGAAAGAATCAGCGATGACGTAAGCAGCGAAATCGGCACAACTTCGTCTATCCGGAGCGCGCCGAATTGCAGCCTCGACGGACTATTGTCACGTTATGTCCAAAAGTGCAGGCACGTCGTCTTCCAATATATTTGCCAAGGTCTCCCCGGCCGGCTGGGCTGCCCTGATTCTTGCGATAATCGCGGTCATATTCGTGCTCCAGAATCGTGATTCGACATCGATCACGCTTTTCTGGATCGATGTCACCTCACCGCTGTGGTTCACCCTGCTGATGATCTTTGTGGTCGGTTGGGTGGTCGGCATCCTGATGATGCGCGGCCGCAGCAAGAAGAAAGAGGCAGTGGTCAAGTAACTGGTTCCGAATTGCTCCCAGGTCTGATCAGCCGGCGCAGGAGTGAGTCGCTGATGGGCTGCGGTGGCCGGCGCCGAAGCGCACACTGGCAGCCATGGCCATCATCAACAAGGGATTCGGGGCCCGTCGCCGGCACAAGGACGAACGGCTTCCGCCTGGGCAATATCTGACGAGTGACTTCCCGGTACTGTCGGCAGGCCCGACGCCGCTGATCGACACGGCGGACTGGAGTTTCGCAGTGAATCTCCTCGGCGGTGCATCGCGGAGCTGGTCGTGGGACGAGTTCATGTCGCTTCCGCAGCAGGAGATCACAGTCGACATCCACTGTGTGACGGCGTGGTCGAAGTTGGAGACCACGTGGCGTGGTGTGTCGCTCGACGTCCTTCTCGGCGACGAGATCGAGCCCGACGGATACCTGATGGCCCACTGTCACGGCGGATACACGACGAACGTCCCGCTCCAGGATGTGCTCGACGGGCAGGCGTGGATCGCGCACACCTACGAGGGAGAGCCACTCGAGCCCGAACACGGGGGTCCCGCGCGACTGCTGATCCCACACCTGTACTTCTGGAAGTCGGCGAAGTGGGTCAGTGGGCTCACCGAGATGGCCGAGGATGTTCCGGGCTTCTGGGAGAGCAACGGCTACCACAACCACGGCGATCCCTGGAAAGAGGAACGGTATTGGTGAACGGTTGGCGGACGGCAACACTCGTCGCGGCGTCGATGGAGACGCCGACCGCCAGGACCCTACGCCTACGGGTATCCGATCGTGGTCGGGTGTTGCCGGGCCAGCACATCGACATCCGCCTGACCGCCGAAGACGGCTACCAAGCCGTGCGGTCGTACTCGGTGGCCGCAGCGGCCGGTGACGATCTTCTGGAGACCACGGTGCAGGAGCTCACCGACGGCGAGGTGTCGCCGTATCTCATCTCCGGCCTCGAGGTCGGAGATGAGTTGGAGATTCGTGGACCGATCGGCCGCTGGTTCATCTGGCGCCCCACGGATCCCGCACCGGTCCAACTGATCGCCGGTGGTTCGGGAGTGGTGCCGCTGATGTCGATGATCCGGGAGCGTGAAACCGCCGGCACGCCGGTTCCGTTCCGTCTCCTGTATTCGGTACGCAGCCCGGACAACGACTACTACCGCGCCGAACTCGCCGGGTTGCGCGCGGCAGGCAGTCTGCAGGTCGATTACGTGTACACCCGCCGTTCACCGGTCGATGCCGCGCGGCGACCGGGACGGCTGACATCGGATGAACTGGCATCGCTGGTGATCCCGGTGGATCAGCACCCGGAGTTCAGGGTGTGCGGACCGACAGCGTTTGTCGAACAATGTGCCCGGTGGTTGCTGGATCTCGGGTATCCGGCGGCCGCGATCAGAACAGAAAGGTTTGGCGGATGACATCGATGTCGGAACCGGCCGATCAGCTGCACGATCCGCAGTGGCGGGCGTTCGCGTCGGACAACTACGCCGGAATGCTGCCCGAGGTGCTGGCCGCACTCGCCGCGGCGAACGGCGGACACCAGCCCTCATACGGTGACGATGCCTATACCTCGCAGTTGCGAGGTGTGGTCCGCGACGAGTTCGGGGCGCAGGCCGAGGTGTTTCCGGTGTTCAACGGAACTGCCGCCAACGTGGTGAGCCTGACGGCGATGCTGCCACGATGGGGCGCGGCGATCGTGGCGCAGTCCGCACATGTCAACAACGACGAAGGCGGTGCGCCGGAACGGGTCAGTGGGATCAAGCTCCTCACGGTGCCCACCTCCGACGGGAAGTTGACGCCGGAATCCATCGCGACGCAGGCCTACGGATTCGGCGATGTGCACCGGGCCCAGCCGCTGGCCGTCAGTCTGACCCAGTCGACCGAGCTCGGGACACTGTATTCGCGCGACGAGATCGCGGCCATCTGCGACTACGCCCACCAGCAGCGGATGGTGGTTCACCTCGACGGCGCCCGGCTGTGGAATGCTGCTGCTGCACTGGATCTTTCGCCGGGCGAGTTCACCGCCGCCGCCGGTGTCGACGTGGTGAGTCTGGGTGGAACCAAAGTGGGTGCGTTGGGCGCGGAGGCTGTGGTTGTCATCAATCCCGCCTCGGTCGACGGCACCGACTACATCCGCAAGCTCAGCATGCAGTTGGCGAGCAAGATGCGTTTCGTCTCGGCGCAGCTGCTCGCGTTGTTCGAGGACGGCACAGCGTTGCGGGCCGGCGCGCATGCCAACGCCATGGCCATCCGGCTTCGTGGGTTGTTGGACGGCACGCCCGGTCTGACCATCACCCAACCCACCGAGGCGAACGCGGTGTTCGCAGCGCTCGATCCGGTGGCGGCTGATCGCGTGCGATCGGTGTGGAAGTTCTACACCTGGAACGAGGCCACCGCCGAGGTCCGTTGGATGTGTTCGTTCGACACCACACCCGAGGATGTCGACGGCCTCGCCGCGGCGATCAAGTCTGAGCTCGCGATCCGGTGACGGGCCTGCCGGGGTTGCCACCGAGTTGGTGACGTAGCACCTCGTCGATCGCGGTCATCCGGAATAGGTGCCCCACCGACGTGAGGCGGGCGGGGCTCACCCGCTGATTGGCCAGTGCCAGCTCTTTTGCGCCTTCTGATCCGAGGATGACCTGTGGGCCCAGACTCGGCACCGGGATGATCGCCGGCCGGTGTACCGCCCCGGCGAGCGCGCCGGTGTACTCCTTGTTGCGTACCGGATTCGGTGCCACCGCGTTGACCGGGCCGAAAAGTCGCTCGTCGACGATCGCGCGGTAATAGATGTCGACCAGATCGTCGATGCCGATCCAGGACAACCACTGGTCACCGTCACCGAGACGCCCGCCGAGCCCGAGGGTGAACAGCGGTCGCAGCAGTTTCAGCGTTCCGCCGTCCGCGGCCTGGACGATGCCGGTCCGGACATTCACCACGCGTGCGCCGGCCGCAGCCGCCGGTGCCGTGGCATCCTCCCACTCGGACACCACATCGGCGAGGAAACCGTCTCCGCGCGAGGAGTTTTCGTCGAGCACCGCATCACCGCGATCGAAGCCGTAGAAGCCGATCGCCGAGGCGCAGACAAAAGTCGGGAGCGGTGTGGTGGCGCCGGCGATGCGGGCCAGTGCCGTGGTCGGGTCGATCCGGCTGTCCCGGACCGCGGATTTGTGTGCGTCGTTGAATCGTCCGGCGATCGATGCCCCGGCCAGATGTACGACGGCGTCGACCCCGGACAGGAGGTCCTCGGCGGGATCGGCGGGGTTCCAGCGCCGTTCGTCGGGACCTTTGGGGGCGCGTCTGACCAGTGCGATGACGCGGTGGCCGCCGGTCGTCAGCAACGCGCGCAAGGCGGTTCCGACAAGTCCCGACGCGCCGGTCATGGCGACCGTCAACGGTTTACCGGCCAGCGGCATGGCCCACGCGTGTACGGCGAGGTCATCGGCCAATTGTCGGTGCCGGTAGCGGAACATCGGACGTAACAGTGCGCCGGGGACAGTGGTGTCCACGGTGTCGGTGACCTTGGTGGTCTGCGGATCGATCTCGGAGAAACCATGGTGGTGCGTCCATGTCATCACCAACCGAAGCGGCCACGAATCGAGTTGGTCGACAAACTGATTCGGCGGATGGAAGCGGGTCGCCTGATGCCGGGCCACCCATTTCAAACCGTATCCGAACGACAGCACCGCGGCGCCGTCCTCCAGCGAGTCGGTTTCCCGCACCAACCATGGTGGTGCCCAAGGCGGCGAGAGCCGGGTGAAAGCTCCCGGCCTGCCATGCCAGGCGAACACGTCGTCGATAGGGGCGGAGACCTTGCTGGTGTAGGTGATACCCATGTGACCAGGCTACGCACGAAAACGACCCGGTTACGGCGCTTTCCAGTAGGGATCTCGCCCCAGCAAGCCCAGGAACCTGTCGTGCAGCGGTGCGGTGTCCGGTACGTCCACGATCGGCCCGAAGACGACGATCCCAGGTCCGAAAGCACCCGGGACACGCATGATGTCGGGCATCTCCTGGACGCCCGGCCACGCCGCTTCGACCTCAGCGGGATCGATCCGGTGTTCGAGTCCGAGCGCACGCGCCAGATCCCAGCCATGGACCACCAGGTCTGCGCTGGCGACCTGATCGACGTGGTCGGCGAATGTGGAAGGGCCCACGGGCGTCTGCACCGTGGCCTCGGCGACCGTCGGATCGGCAAGTGCCCGTTGGATGTCTGCGCGCGCGTGGTCGAAGGCGCCGCGGGGATCGGTATCCACGGTTGGTGCCGGTGACAGGGTCTGATCCAGGGGAGAGAACATCGCGGACTGCATGTCCAGCACATGCTGCAAGACGTCGGCCGCGGTCCACTCCGCGCAGGGCGACGGCGATGACCAGCGATCCGGCGGCGCAGCAGCGATCACGTCGGCAAAAGTGGTGGCGCGGCGGTGGTATCTGTCGGCAATCGTTTCGGGACCGCTCATCGTTCGACCTCCCTGGGCAGTAAGACGTACCCGGTATAACCGTAGTGGGAACCGTGGTCCCGGCGGACGTCAATCTCCTGACCGACCAGCTCGAGATCTGCCGCCGAGTCGGGTTGCTCCTGCCGCAGCTCGTCGATCCGCAAACCCAGGGGGATGTAGTACTCATCCCAGTCGGTCTCGGGCAGAAGATAGGTGGCCGCGACCGTCCATCCGAGTTCGATTGCGGCGGAGACATTCTCACCGGTCGTTCGCATCTCCGGATATGCGGAATTCCAGAACTCGGTGGCGGCGGCCGAGGGCGACGCGGTGAGCCAGTCCGCCTCGGTGAGCACCAGGGCTCCGCCCGGTGCCAGCAGTCGGCGCCACGACGTCAGTGCGTTGTCGAATCCGATGATGTACGCGGCACCTTCCGCCCACACCAGGTCGAAGGAATGATCGGGATAGTCGAGATCTTCCATGGAGACGTTCGCGATCGTCACCTGGCTGCGTAGCCCGGCGGCCTTGGTCTTCGACACCAGCACGTCGAGAAATGGCTGATGGGTGTCGATGGCGGTGACCTGCGCGCCGAGGCCTGCCAAGACCATCGTGGCGGGCCCGGTGCCGGCGCCGATGTCGAGGATTCGTGGCGGGAGATCCCCACGGGAACCGGTGTGGAGTCCGGCGAGGCGAAACAACAGTTCCGTCGTCGTCTCGGAGCCGGGGGCCTCGCGGGGCAAGCCCTCGTGTGCGGCGAAGAAAAGATCTTCGATCATGAGGCGGATGCTGCCACCTTGCCCGGACCCGGGCAACGCTTTTACGCAGCCACGATCAGCGCTCGACGCGGTCAGGAAGCCAATGACCGCGAGGCCGCCGGCGGGCGAGTGCCTCGAGTCGCGCGTAGCCGGGGTCTGATGTCGGGGTTGGTTCAGCCCTGTTCGGCCGCCCATCGGGCCACCCGCGCGGCACTTTCTTCGTCGGAGAGGTCTTCGATCCGCGTCATCACCGACCACCTGATCCCGAATGGATCACGCAGTGATGCGAAGCGGTCGCCGGAGACGAACGTCTGTGCCTGCTCGCGCACGGTCGCGCCCAAGTCGACCGCCCGGGCCACCACTGCGTCGACGTCGGGAACGTAGAGCGACAGGGAGTAACAGTCGGAATCACCGGACTGTCGGGGGATCAGTCCATACTGGGGATCGGGATCGCCGAGTTGCAGCCGCCCGTTGGCGAAGTCGAGTTCGGCGTGGGCGACGATGCGTCCGCCGTCCGGTCCGGGCAACTCGGTGCTCTGGGTGAGTGTGGCAGAGAAGACGTCCTGATAGAACGCGATGGCGTCTTGGGCAGGTGTCACGACGATGAACGGTGTCAGGGAGGTGAACCCATGGGGTACACCGTGTTCGGTGTATTTTCCGTGTGCTGCGGTTGTGGTTGTCATGCGTTTCATGCTGACCGAGGGTGCAGGGGGCGGGCTTGAACAAACGCGACAAGATGGGCCACGTCGGTACCCCACCCCGGGGTCAGCTGGATCCCGGGCGCGACGGCGTGCGACTGCATCGACTGGCGTTGCCGCCCAGCGAGCTGTTACGGCACGTGTGGATCGCGGTCTGGGACCTCGACCTGCCGGTGTTGCAGCCGGTGCTGGAACATCCGGGGGGCAATGTGGTCATCGAACCTGATCGGGCTGCGCTGTATTGCGTGAGCCAGGGGACCAGCGAACAGAAGTTGCAGGGCAGTGGGTGGGCTGCGGGGGTGCTGCTGCGGCCGGCCGCGATCACGGTGCTGACCGGTCGGTCGATGGCCCCCGGATCACGATCGGGGCCGGCGTTGCCGATCGGATCGCCCCTGCCCATCCCCGGTGACGGCAACCTCACCGGTCGGGTCCGGGCGGCGATGACTGCGCCGGACCGCAGCCCAGAGGATCGATACCAGCAGGTGGCGCAGTTGTACGAGAGGTGGGCACAACAGTGGTCGGTGGATGAGGAGGGAATCCTGATCAATCGGGTGGTCGACCTTGTCGAAGACGACGACGGACCACGCCGGGTGGCCGACCTGGCCACCGCGGTGTCGATGTCGACCCGGGCCCTGCAACGCCTCACGATTCACCGCACCGGACTGAGTCCGAAGTGGCTGATCCAGCGGCGTCGACTCCAGGACGCGGCGATGGCCCTGCGCGGCGGTGCCACGACGATTGCCGACGTCGCGGCGGAACTGGGGTACGCCGATCAGGCCCATCTGGCGCGCGAGTTCAAGGCTGTCATCGGTCGCACGCCCAGCGACTATCTGCGCTCCGCGAGGTCCTGATCTGGTTCAGGCCCGACGGCCCGGGCCCAGCAGACCACGTGCCATGGATTGGCGGACGAAACCGGTCACCGCCCGGGCGGCGATCTGGTGCGGCCTGGATTGGACAAAGGATCCGGGTTCGGCGACACACCGCAACTCCTTCCCTATGCTCACAGGAGCGTGGAAGAACTCGAAGCGCGATCAGTGGTGAAGCCAGGCAGGGGTGTGCGGGTGTCCGAGCAATTTGATGTGATCGTGGTCGGTGCGGGTCTGGCAGGGCTGGTCGCGGCTCACGAGTTGGTGAAGGCCGGCAAGAGGGTGGCCATCCTCGACCAGGAGAACGAGCAGAACCTCGGCGGACAGGCGTTCTGGTCGCTCGGCGGCCTGTTCATGGTGAACACGCCGGAGCAGCGTCGACTGGGGATCAAGGACTCGTTGGAACTCGCCCGCGCCGATTGGCTCGGGTCGGCCGGGTTCGATCGCGACCGGGAAGACCACTGGCCTCGTCAGTGGGCCGAGGCGTACGTCGATTTTGCTGCCGGCGAGAAGCGTTCCTACCTGCACGAACTGGGATTGAAGGTGATGCCCACCGTCGGATGGGCCGAACGCGGATCCGGATCGGCGAACGGACATGGCAACTCGGTCCCGCGCTTCCACATCACCTGGGGGACCGGTCCCGAGGTGGTGCGGGTGTTCCGGGAGCCCGTCCTGGCCGGCGAGGCCAGGGGTCTGGTCACCTTCAGGTACCGGCACCAGGTCGACGCGATCATCGTCGAGGACGGACGGGCCGTGGGTGTCCGGGGAACGGTGCTGGTTCCGTCGACCGAATCACGAGGGGTGTCGTCGAGTCGGGAACGGGACTCCGACTTCGAGTTGCGCGCCCAGGCGGTGGTTGTCACCTCCGGGGGCATCGGCGGCAACTTCGAACTGGTGAAGAAGAACTGGCCCGTCGATCGATTGGGGCCGGCACCGGAACACATGATCACCGGTGTGCCTGCCCACGTGGATGGCCGGATGTTGCAGATCACCGAAGACGCGGGCGGCAGTGTGGTCAACCGCGATCGAATGTGGCATTACACCGAAGGGATCCAGAACTGGGACCCGATCTGGCCGGATCACGCGATTCGGATCATTCCCGGTCCGTCCTCGCTATGGCTTGACGCGACCGGAAAACGATTGCCGGTACCCAACTTTCCCGGGTTCGACTCACTGGGCACGCTCGGCACGATCACGCGGGGTGGCCACGATTTCACGTGGTTCATCCTCACCCAGGCGATCATCGAGAAGGAGTTCGCGCTCTCCGGGTCGGAGCAGAACCCAGACTTCACCGACAAGGACTTCAAGCTACTTCTACAGCGGGTGAAGAAGGGTGCCACCGGTCCGGTCGAAGCGTTCAAGGAGCGCGGTGCCGACTTCGTCGTTCGCGACAATCTGCGCGATCTGGTGGCAGGCATGAACGAGATCACCCCCGGACCGCGGTTGGACTACGACCAGGTGGCTGCCGAGGTGCGTGCCCGCGACAGCCAGATCGACAACAGCTATACCAAAGACATGCAGATCATGGCGATCCGCAATGCGCGTACCTACCTCAGTGACAAGCTGATTCGAGTCGCAGCGCCCCACCGCCTCGAAGACCCGAAATACGGTCCGATGATCGCTGTTCGCCTGCACTTGGTGACGCGCAAGACCCTGGGCGGTCTGGAGACAAACCTCGACTCGCAGGTGATCCGCTCCGATGGCAGTGCCTTCGACGGTTTGTACGCTGCCGGAGAGGTCGCGGGATTCGGTGGCGGCGGGGTGCATGGCTACAACGCTCTGGAGGGAACCTTCCTGGGCGGATGCATCTTCTCCGGTCGCGCGGCCGGACGTGCACTGGCGCGTGACCTCGGGTAGTCGCTAGTCGGTCTGGTCAGGATCATCGATCTCCGGTTCGGCTTCGGGTTCTGGCGCGGATTCGCCGTTGTCGTGATCGCGGGAGAGTTTTTGTCGGTGTTGTGCGAGTGAGTCCTGGCGGTCGGCGAGCACTTTTTGCCAGGCTGCTGCGAGGGTTTCGTTGACGTGTTGAGCCCGGTTGACCCGCGGTTTTCGTTCCGGATCCACCGACGCCGGCGGTATCCAGCCGACCCGACCCGTGTCGGGACCTTCGGTGATCATGATCGTCTGCCACTGATGCGGTCCATCACCGATGAGTTTGTGGTGCGGCGGGCACGCTGATCCCATCATGTCGATGTCGGTCAGGCCCCCGTTGATCCAGGCAAGTAGGTGATGGGCCTCGACCCAGGTCGCCGGATCGGTACAGCCAGGATGCGAACAACCTCGATCCCGGACGAACAACGCAAGCCGTTGCCCCTTCTGCGCAGTGCGTTTGGTCCGGCCGAGATACAACACCTCAGCACTGTGGTCGGCGAACACGGCCAGATATTTGTCTGACCGGGCGGCGAGATCAAGGGCCTCTTTGACCGGGATATCGACTCCCGACGCCGTTCTGGCGATCCCCGCGCACTCGTCAAGCTGCTCTTTGGTCATCGTGATGACCAACTGGGCCGGCAAACCCCGATGCGACTTGCCCAGCAGGTTGCACTCCAGAATGGTTTTCAGGATCGCTTTGAACGCGTCGTGACATTGTTGGCCTTTCGAGCGGGTATCCCGCTCGGCCGCAGCCTTGATCAGCTCTTTGTCTTGCTTCGGATCATCGGACGCACCGGTCGGCGAGTTCGGGTCGGCTGGATTGTTCATCCCCGGCGCCGCCCACACATCCATCACTGTCCTCAACAGGGCCAGGGTTTCGGGATCGAGGGTGCCGGTGATCTTGGCCATCAGATCCACCCCCTGATCCCCGATACCCATCGACCGTTTACGGGCCCGATCCGAATCATCAGTCAACCGACCATCGGGGTCGACCCGAGCCAACACCGCGCGACCGGCCGCGATCAACTGGGTGGGATCCTGGTCGACGGCCTCTTCGGTCATCCAGTGATCGACCACGTCATAGACTGCCGGGTCCGAGGCCGACGGGATCTGTTTGCGCACATCCAACATCACATCCATATGCGCCGCCCCGATCAAACCTTTCGACCACGCCTGCTCGGCGGCAGGGCATTTCGGCGCCAACACCTCACCCTGCATCGTGTGGAATCGGCCGACCGCCTCCAGGGCTCGGATCCGGGACATGGTTTGCCCTTTGGTCAGCCGCAACTCGCTACGGGTGAAACCGAACAGTGACGAATACCCGGCTTCGGTAAACGATGACCGATCCGAGACCCGCAACAGGTGACGCAACCCGGTGAACTCGACCTTACGGGCGATCCGTTCATGCACCCGCACAAGCTCATTGACTTCCGCGCCAGACATATCGGAATCAGCGCAGTCCGCGATATCGGCAACGAGCAACTCCAACTCGAGGTACTTGCGCACCAGTACCGGAACCGGCGAGGAATCAACCGAAGAGTCAACAGGTGGATCGTCAGTCATCATGCCCCCCAGCACATCTGATCAAAACGCTTACGATCAGTCTACCTGGCTTGGCTCCGGTTGTCGAATGTTTGTTCGACCAATTTGGGTCCTGGCCGGACCAACCCGGCCGCGAGACAAAGCGTTTGCGTGGGCCAGATGTGATCGGCGCCAGGCGGTTTGCTGGTGCTCGATGATTACGGCCGGCCGACGGGTTCGGGCGGTACGGACTTGACCTCGGCGGCATCGTCGGTCGCAGCGACGGCCTCGGCGTGTGCCCGCGGTCTGGCTTGGCGGGCCCGGAGATCGAGGTGGTAGGAGATGATCGCCAAAGTGAAAAGACCGACGCCCAGGTTGGCCAAAGCGCCGAAACCGTCGGTTGCGAAGTCAACCAGTGCGTTGAGCATCGTGAACGTGAGTGCGGCATAGCGCAGGAGTTGCAGTGGCCATGGTTTGTCCGTCCGCTTCCGGGCCATCATCGCCGGCACCGAAAAGGCCAGCGTGACACCGGCGCTGACCATCAGGATGACCGTGGCGATGTTCCGTCCGCCGAAGTCCAGTTCGACGTGGTTGCTTTCGTAATACGTGTTTCCCAGCGTCACGCCGACGGTGGAGAATGCAAAGGCGACCGTCGCCGAAAAGATCATCAGCCAGGACACGATCGGGAGCCACCGCGGATGCCGGAAGAAGTTCGGCACCAGGCGAGGTGCCCACTGCTGTAACGCATACAGACGGGCAGACGCGATGGGAGCGACGATCAAGAGTTCCCGAATACTTCGCGCGGACACCGGGTCGGCCCCGAGTTCTTCGGCCTGCTCGACCATTCGTAACGCGAGTTCCCTACGGTGCGCCTGGAGTCCCCGGGCGACTCCGTCGGCCGCGATGGCGGCCGCGGACGCGAGATTTTCGTTGGCGGTGAGCGGCCTGATCTCCCTCATCATTCGACCGATGATGATGACGACCACCACCAAGACATACATGATTTCGGCGGAGGGCCCGTAGAAGTAGTCGTTGTCCTTCGTGACGAACTTGCCCACCTCGTCCAGGAAGAGCCCGAATCCGATCCCGCCGAACAGGACCGTGAGTACGCGCGCACCATAGCCGAGGAACCACCAATTCACCAGTAGTGCAAGCATCATCAGCGCGCCACCGTAAAGCGCGTGGGCGATGTGCAGGGTGCCGCCGCCGACCTGCGGGTAGTCGGTCAACCAGAGATATGCCCGGGTGACCAGGATCGTGGCGATGGCGATGATCATGAACGCTTCGGCGGAGGACGTTCCCACCGCGTTGCGGGTGAACAATCCGAGTCGAGGTGCCTGGCGAGTAGAAGGTGGCACTGCATTCCTCGGCTCTGTGAAAAGTGAACGCGGACAATGTACGTCGGATTATACGGCGCCGCTGGTCTGATATGGCCTATTGGTCGGGACGTGAGAGGGCTTTTGTTCGATTTCCTTCTAGGCCGGGTGAGCTGGGGTGATAGCGCCTATTCTTTGCAGATGATGAAAACTGTCCGTTCGGTGACAACGGTTGTGGCCCTCGCGTGTGCAGCGCTGATGGTTCCGGCCACTGCGGCGAATGCAACTCCTGGCGAGGGGATTTCCGCGGTGACCCTCGCCGATATCGAAATTCCTGCCGATCTCTTGCCCTTCATTCCGGATGGTTTGCATGCGGTGGCCAAGCAGATCACCATCGCCCCTGGCGGAACCACCGGGTGGCACTACCACGACGGCCCTGTTGTGGGAATCGTGCAGGCCGGCACACTGACTCACCCCGGGCCGGACTGTAAACCGGTTATCTACAAAACCGGGCAATTCATCAACGAGCCCGCCGGAGACGACAACGTCCATCAAGGACAAAATCTTGGCAAGGTGCCGGTCATTCTCGATGTCGTCTACCTCGAACCGCTGGGCGCTCCACTGTTTGAAGATGCTCCTGCACCGCCTTGTGCCGCCAAATAGTCCCTGCCAATTCCGCCGACCGTGCCAATAACACCGCCGAGCGTGCCCAACTAACCATCGAACGGGCCGAAATAAAATTAAGCGGAAACAAGCTTTCGGCGCTTGGGACGCCTGACTGCATTATCGGCACGCTCGGCGGTGATTAGGGCCCGCTCGGCGGTGTTTTGCGCCCGTTCGACGGCGGGGGCTCTAGCATCGGTTGGGTGGAGATCGCAGGGAAAGTTGCCGTTGTCACCGGAGGTGGCGCCGGGATCGGTGCGGCCCTGGCCAAAGCGCTGGCCGCAGCCGGGGTGAGTGTGCTGGTCGCCGACCTCAACGCGCCGGCCGCCGACGCCGTGGCGGAGCAGATCATCGCGACACACCCCGGCCGGGCGATCGCGATGGGTGGTGATGTCTCCGATCCCGAGGTTCTCGAAGCGATGATCGACCACGCCGCTGCTGAGCTCGGACCGGTGGAGATCTTTTTCGCCAACGCCGGGACCACCGCCGGGATGGGCCTGGACACCTCCGATGCCCTGTGGGAGGTGGCAGTGGACGTGAATGTCATGGCGCACGTGCGGGCCGCCCGGATCCTGGTGCCGCGGTGGCTCGAGAGCGGTGGCGGGTACTTCGTGTCCACGGCGTCGGCGGCAGGATTGCTGACCCAGATCGGGTCGGCGACATACTCGGTGACCAAGCATGCGGCGGTCGGGTTCGCCGAATGGTTGTCGGTGACTTACGGCGACCGGGGGATCGCGGTGAGTTGTCTGTGCCCGATGGGAGTGGAGACCGCTCTGTTGCGAGAGGGCTTCGAGACAGATGCGCCGGGTGCTTCGGTTGCGGCGCGAGCCGTGACCGAATCGGGGGCGGTGCTGCGCCCGGCGGACGTGGCCGATCAGGTGCTGGCGGCGATGGAAGATGAGAGATTCTTGATTCTGCCGCATCCCGAGGTTCTGGACTTCTACCGTAACAAGGGTTCCGACTACGACCGGTGGATTGCAGGCATGCGGCGCTTCCAACGGCACCTGGCCTCCGAGGGGGACTGACCGAATCGCCCGACGACAACGAATGTAGGTATGTGGCAATGGATTTTGGCTACACCGACCGCTGCGCCGACTATCGTGGGCGCCTGCTGGCCTTCATGGACGAACACATTTACCCGGCAGAGGAGATCTATGCCCGGCAGATGCGTGAATCCGGTGACCCGCATTTCGATCCACCGATCATCGAAGAACTCAAAACCGAGGCCAAAACGCGTGGACTGTGGAACCTCTTTCACCCCGACCCACGCTACGGACCGGGTCTGAGCAACGCCGAGTACGCACCACTGGCCGAGATCATGGGCCGTAGCGCAGTGCTGGCGCCCGAGGCCTGTAACTGCTCGGCGCCCGATACCGGCAACATGGAAGTGCTCAGCCTGTTCGGTTCCGACGAGCACAAAGAGAAATGGCTCGCCCCGTTGCTGGACGGGACGATTCGCTCCGCGTTTGCGATGACCGAACCCGGTGTCGCCAGTTCCGATGCCACCAACATCCAGATGAGCATGCAGCAAGACGGCGACCACTGGATCCTCAACGGCCGCAAATGGTGGACGTCGAACGCCTTGCACCCCAATTGCAAGGTTTTGATCGTGATGGGCAAGACCGATCCCTACGCCGCCGTCCATGCGCAGCAGTCGATGATGGTGGTCCCGATCGACGCGCCGGGGGTCACGGTCCTGCGCAATCTCCCGGTTTTCGGCTATCAGGACCGAGAAGGTCATGCCGAGGTGCTCTTCGAGAATGTCCGGGTCCCCGACAAAGACGTGCTGGCGGGGGCCGGGGCCGGGTTCATGATCGGGCAGGCGCGGCTCGGACCAGGCCGTATCCATCACTGCATGCGCGCCATCGGGATGGCCGAACGCGCTCTGGAACTCATGTGCGCCCGGGCGTCGCTGCGCATTGCGTTCGGGAAACCGCTTGCTGCGCAATCGAATATCCAGGATTGGATTGCCGAGGCCAGGATCGAGATCGAGATGGCGCGTCTGCTCACACTGAAGGCGGCGTGGCTGATGGACACCGTCGGCAACAAGGCGGCGCGCACTGAGATCGCCGCGATCAAGGTGGCCGCACCGAACATGGCTCTCAAGATTGTCGACCGCGCGATCCAGGTGCACGGGGGCGGCGGGGTCTCCGACGACTTCCCGCTGGCCAGCATGTACGCCCACCTGCGGGCGCTGCGCTTGGCGGACGGCCCCGACGAGGTGCACAAGCGGACGATCGCGCGCCAGGAACTCGCCCAGTACCGAAAAATCGGAGCGGAGTCATGAGTGATGTGGTCGGAATCGACGCCGATGCGGTGTCGAAGTGGATCGACGGCCTCGATATCGGCGCCGTCGGGGCGATCACATTCGACCGAGTCGGCAACGGCCAGTCGAATCTGACCTTTCGGGTGCAGGACTCCGCTGGTTCGCGGTGGATCCTGCGTCGGCCGCCGCTGGGCACGCTGCTCGCCTCGGCCCACGACGTACTGCGTGAGCACCGGATCATGTCGGCGCTGCACGACACCGCCGTTCCGGTGCCGGAGATGATCGCCTCGACCGCCGACCCCGCGATCACCGAGGCGCCGTTGGTGCTGATGAGTTTCATCGACGGGGCCGTCATCGACAATCCGGCTGTGGCAGAAGAACTGTCCCTGGACCACCGTCGGCAGATCGGTCTCGACCTGCCCCGTGCACTGGGCACGATCCACGCGGTGGACCTCGACGCCACCGGACTGTCCGATCTGGCCAGTCACAAGCCCTACGCGGGCCGTTTGCTGAAGCGCTGGAGCGCACAGTGGGACCACTCGAAGACCAGGGAGGTCGCCGAGATAGCCGACGTGGCCAAAGCTTTGGCGGATCACGCGCCCGAACAGGGGGAGTTGACGCTGGTCCACGGCGATTACCATCTGAGCAACGTCATCACGTCACCGGCAGCCGGCCGCGTGGTCGGGATCGTCGACTGGGAATTGTGCACACTCGGTGAACCGCTGGCCGACCTCGGCAACTTGCTCGCCTTCTGGCCCGAATCCGGTGACCGCGTGACCGGGCCGTCCAGGGTGTCGACCACCCCCGGCTTTCCCACCCGCGCCGAACTGGTCAGTGCGTATGCCGAAGCAACAGGGCGGGATGTCGCCGAGATCGGGTACTGGCACACGATGGCGCTCTGGCGGCTGACGATCATTGCAGAAGGCATCCTGCGGCGGCTGTTGAACGATCCCCGCAACGCCTCCCGTGACGGCGGGCCGACACAGCAGCTGGTCGACGATCTTGTCGAGCTCACCGTGCAGGTGGGCGAAGAGGCGTCGATCCTCTGAATGACACCGGCCGCACCACGGAGAGCCTCACACCGGACGCGGGATCCGGGACATCTGTCCCTGGCCGATCCAGTCCGGTACCTCGTTGCGGATGTTCCGGGCGGCGGTGATCTCGACATCGCCGGATCTCAGGGCGGAGTTCCACGAACGATCACCACGCCAGATCGCGGTGAGATCCCGCAGGGTTGCCTCGACGGTGGCGTCGATGTCGAATCCGGGGTCGTAATCGCAGACATCGACGCCGCCCCCGGAGACCACCAACCACCATCGTGAGGCCTTGGCCGGGACGTCTGCCAGGCGAAACGCGACGACGGTACGGGAGCGCGGCCACTGGTCGACTGGGACGGTACGGCGCATGTCCCACAGCAGCAGGTGGGGATCGAGGTCGGCCTCACCGAGTTCCCCAATCCAGCGCATACCCCACGAATTGAGTGCCTCGACCACCGTGGACAATTCTTTGCCGCTCGGGGTGAGCGTGTATTCGGTTCTGCCGCTGTCGATCTCGCGGTTGATGACCCCCGCGCGCTCGAGTGTTCGCAGTCGCTTGGACAGCAGGGCGGGGGACATCTTGGGGACACCACGACGCAACTCGTTGAAATGATTGCTGCCGGCGAGTAGTTCACGCACCACCAGCAGGGTCCATCGCTCGTCGAGAACCTCCATGGCCTTGGCGACGGGGCAGAACTGACCGTATCCAGACATCGGGACTCCTTGCGTTGTCCCTGCCAGTACACACCCAGTCCGTTCGGCGCACCAGTACAGATTCAGAAGCTGCTGCGGTACAGATCTGGAACTGGAACCCGCCGGGGCCACGTCGCAGGATCGAAGGCGTCAGGAACATCCGCGTTCATTGCGCATACGAAGGAGTTTGGCGATGGCCACACCAACAACAACCCCCGACCCGATCAAGATCAAGCACCGAGCATTGTGGGCGTCCGGTGACTATCCCGCCGTCGCCACGCAGGTGATCGCGAATCTCGGTCCGACGTTGGTCGACGCGGTGGGGATCGGCGAAAATGATCGGGTTCTGGACGTCGCCGCGGGTTCGGGTAACGCCGCCATCCCGGCCGCCGAAATCGGAGCGGTGGTCATCGCGAGTGATCTGACCCCTGAATTGTTCACGGCCGGAAAGCAACTGGCCGCCGAAAGGCAGGTCGAACTCACCTGGCGGGAAGCTGACGCCGAAGCACTTCCATTCGACGACAACACATTCGACGCGGTCATTTCCTGTGTGGGTGCGATGTTCGCGCCACACCACCGGGAGACCGCCGACGAGATCATCCGCGTCTGCCGCCCATTCGGCCGGATCGGATTGATCAACTGGACGCCACGGGGGTTCGTCGGTCAGATGTTCGCGACGATGAAGCCCTACGCGCCGCCACCGCCGCCCGGCGCGCAGCCGCCACCGTTGTGGGGCGACGAGGACCATGTGCGAACACTCTTCGGGGACCGCGTCACCGAGCTCGCGGTGGTCAAGCAGACGCTGAAGGTGGACCGGTTCGAGACACCGGAAGAGTTCCGGGAGTTCTTCAAGGCGACCTACGGTCCGACGATTGCGGTGTACCGGGCCAACGCCGACAATCCGGACGCCATCGCGGCGCTGGACACCGGCCTGGCCGACCTCGCCCGCAAGGCGCTCGCCGACGACGGGGTGATGGAATGGGAGTATCTGCTCGTCACCGCGGTCGTGAGGTGACCGCACCGGCCAACAGTAATTCGACCATTGCGGTTGCCTGTTTTGGTGCGGGTGGTTCACCCGTGATCATGTCGCTCCAGATGAAGGATTCTCCGACGCGCACGATCGCATAGGCAAGAGCCGTGATGTCGACGTGGGATCCGATATCGGGAATCGTTCCAAGCCGCACCGCATTCCATTCGATGAGCCGGCCCTGGACAACGCTGTACCGGGTGCTGAGCACCCGGAGCGCATATTCGGGATCATCGGAGACAAACCGCGAGAGTGGGCGGTAACCGCGCACGGCCGTGGCCATCTCGCCGAAATTGTGCACAAATCGTTCGACTGTCGAGGGGTAACCCTCACGGTCCTCCACGCGACGTAATGCCTCGCCAACGATGCGCCACACGACCTCGCCGATGATGACCTCACGGCCCGAATACCAGCGATAAATTGTCGCGCGGCCGATACCGAGTTCGCGAGACAGCTGTTGGACATCCACTCGGCGTCCATCGCGAAACCAGCTGTGGGCGAGATCGATGACGTCGTCGCGGGTCGCGCGTTGCGATGTTGCACCATGACCGTTGACGGCTCCCTGAGACATAAGTAGATTTTGTCTCCAGCGGCGTCGGTGGTCAATCGAGTCGTGGATACGCGGGGAGCGCAGATGGATTTGGATTGGTCAGAGGCCGACGCAGCCTTCCGGGATGAGGTTGTCGCCTTTCTCGATGAGAAGCTCACGCCCGACCTGCGTGAGGCAGGCCGCCTCATGACGAGCGTCTACTCCGAGCACGAGGCGAGCATGGAGTGGCAACGCATCCTGTACGAGCGTGGCTGGGCGGCGCCGGCCTGGGCGGTCGAACACGGGGGTTGCGACTGGAGTCTGACCCAGCACTACATCTTCAGCCGCGAATCCGTGCTGGCGGGTGCGCCGTCGTTGTCGCCCATGGGTATTCGGATGGTGTCCCATGCCATCGCCGCGTTCGGCACGCAGGAACAGAAAGACTTTTTCCTGCCGGGCATCCTGACGGGCGAGGTGTTCTTCTGCCAAGGGTATTCCGAACCGGAGGCGGGTTCGGATCTGGCGTCGCTGACGATGGCTGCCGTCGACGAGGGTGACGACCTGGTCTGTACGGGAAGCAAGATCTGGACAACCCATGCAGCCGAGGCGAATTGGATGTTCTGCCTGGTCCGGACCTCCAAGCATGAGAAGAAACAGCAGGGCATCACCTTTCTTCTGATCGACATGACATCGCCGGGCATCGAGATCAGGCCGTTGGTGATGACCTCGGGTGAACAGGTGCAGAACCAGGTCTTCTTCGACGGCGTGCGGGTGCCGAAGTCGAATGTCATCGGCAAGATCGACGACGGCTGGACCGTCGCGAAATACCTGCTCGTCTTCGAGCGCGGTGGCGCCGCAGCAGCTCCCGCGCTGCAGGTCATGGCGGAATCAGCAGCCAAGGCGGCAGCGGATGTGCCCGGTCCGGATGGTCGTCCGCTCATCGAGGATCCGGCGTTCTCCGCCAAGCTCGCCGAGGCCGAGATACGGACGAAGGTCCTCGAAATACTGGAGTACCGGACGTTGTCGGCGATGGCGTCGGGTGAGGATCCGGGGCCGGCATCGTCGATGCTGAAGGTTCTCGCGACCGAACTCAGCCAGAAGCTCACCGAGATCACCCTCGAGGCCGCCGGCCCGCGCGGGCGGGTGTATCAGCCGCACGCTGCCCGACCGGGCGGCCCGATCGCGGAGTTCTCCGAACCTGTGGGCGGATATGTCAGCGGTGAGCAGTGGCAGGCGGTGGCGCCTCTGCGGTACTTCAACGACCGAGCCGGTTCGATCTACGCCGGTAGCAACGAAATTCAGCGGAACATTCTCGCCAAAGCAGCATTGGGGCTCTGATGGACTTCAGCCTGACAAAAGAGCAAGAACTCCTTCGTGACGGACTCACCAAGTTCCTGAGCACGCGATACGACCTTCAGAGCAGTCGGGCCGCGGCCAAGATCGGCGCGGGCCGGCAACCGTCGATCTGGGCCGGTTTCGCCGACGAGCTCGGCATCCTCGGCGCCACCTTGCCCGAGGAAGACGGTGGACTCGGCGGCGGTCCCGTAGAGCTCATGATCGTCACCGAGGCTCTCGGATACGCGTTGGTCGTCGAACCGTTTGTCGACACGGTGGTGATCGGGTCCGGGCTGCTCCGGCGGGCCGGCGGTGATCGAGCAGCGAAGATCGTCCAGGACATTGTTGCCGGCACGGCGATCACGGCGTTTGCCGCCACCGAGCCGACGTCGGGCCACACCTACCGCGATGTGACCACCACGGCACGTCGCGACGGTGATGGCTGGGTGATCAACGGGGCCAAGACGGTGGTCACCAGCGCCCCGCTGGCGAACCATCTCCTGGTCACTGCGCGCACCTCCGGATCGCAGCGTGACACCGACGGCATCTCGCTGTTCGTGGTCGACATCGATCCGCACGAGTTGCCCGCCGGCGTCGAGAGCCACGCCTACCGCACGATCGACGATCGCCAGGCCGCCGACCTGACGTTCACCGACCTGCGACTACCCGCCGATGCACTGTTGGGCCCTGAAGGCGGTGCCTGGCCATCGATCGACAAGGCAGTCGACGAGGCCACCGCTGCGGTTGCGTCCGAGGCCGTGGGCCTGATGCGAAAGGTATTGGCGGACACCGTCGAATACGCGAAGCAACGTCGGCAGTTCGGGCAGCCGATCGGCGGTTTCCAGGCGCTGCAGCACCGGATGGTCGACATGTACATGGAGGTCGAGCAGTCCATCGCCGCGGTCTATCTCGCCGTGCTCAATCTCGAGGCCGACCCGGTGGAGCGGTCGCTGGCGGTTTCGGCAGCCAAGGCGACCATCGGACGGTCGGCGCGGTTCATCGGCCAGAATGCGGTGCAGTTGCACGGCGGAATGGGGATGACCGAGGAACTGGCGATCGGACACTACTTCAAGCGTCTCACCGCGATCGAGTACGAGTTCGGTCCGGCCGACCAGCACATCGCCCGATACGCGGCGCTCTCGGCCCGCTGAGCAGGACGTCCGCGTAGGTCAGGGGGCGAGATCGTCGATCTGGTGGGCGAGCAGGGTGTCCTTGCCGGTGATCCCGCCCTCTGAATGCGTGCTCAGGGTGAATGTGACGTTGCGCCAACGGATATCGATGTCCGGATGGTGGTCGGCTGCTTCGGCCGCCTCGGCAACGTGGTTGACGAACGAGATCGCTGCCGGAAAACTCGGGCATTCGACAGTGCGGGTCAATGAATCGCCGGTACGCGACCAGAACGTCAGGTCGGCGAGGGCCTTGGTGATGTCGGATTCGCTCAGTAGACCAGCCATGACCTGATGCTGCCAGGCCACCCGGTACGGGGCAACACCAATGTCGACGTCCTCGATATCACGACTACGGTGCCGACGTGGTACCGCTACCGGGTGATTCGCTTCGACACCGGATCGGGCGAACCGGTCTTCGATCTGGTGGAAGAGTTGAACACGATAGGCATGAGTTTCATGCGCGGGCGTGGCTAGTGTGTTGTATGACTGTTGAACAGACGCAAACCGAACGTATCGAAGCCGAGCGCCTGATCCGCGCGTCCGCAGCCGACATCTTTGCCGTCCTCACCGATCCGCAGGGACATGTGGCGATCGACGCGTCGGGGATGTTGATGGACGCAACCGGTGACCGCGTGAAAGCTGCCGGCGACAAGTTTGTGGTCCACATGGATCGGGAGGCGCTGGGTGACTTCCCTTTGGGGGAGTACGACGTAACGGTCACCATCAAGACCCTGGAACCCGATGTCGAGGTCTCCTGGACGATTCTCGGTCGTCTGCGACCGCAGATCGGGCACGTCTACGGCTATCGTCTGGAGCCGGCCGCTGATGGGGCGACGAAGGTGACCTCGTTCTATGACTGGTCCGACATCCATCCGGAGTGGCGTGAGAAGAACATCTTCCCGGTCATCCACACCAGCTCATTGGCGAGCACGCTCGGTATTCTCGACCGGACGGTACGTCGGGGCTACCCGCATCAGACGGCTCGCACATAGGACTTCCTCTGAACCGAGGGCTATTGAACCGGGGTCTATAGGGGTGGTGTGCCGGGGATTCGGTCCCATTGATTGAGGCGGCCGCTTGCTCGACCACTTCGCGTTCGCGGCGGAATTTGATCCCCGTTCCTCGTCGATCAGTCGGGCCATGTTGTTGCCCTATGGCCTGCCTACGAGGTTGTCGGCCGGACCGTGGGGGGACTCCTGCCATCTCGAATCCGCAGTAAGCTAGGCTAACCTTACAAAGGTTATGCAAGCCTTACCAAAGGATTCAGATGTATTCCCCGACTTCTTCGATGCGGCGCCGCGGCGCCTTGTCGGCACTTCTCGCTTCCGCGCTTGTTGTGGCGGCCTGTGGTTCTGACGACGACTCCGCGGGCGGCACCCTGACGGGTCCGGCGACGGCAGAGAGTTTGACAATCGCGGTCGACAAAGACTCCGGTCCGGCCAATATTTTTGCCGGACAAACAGATCAGATGACCGAGCTGATCTATGACAAGTTGCTCTCGCCGTCCCCGTACGTGGACGATCCCCAGCCATGGCTGGCCACCTCGGTCGATCAGGTGGACGCGACCACCTGGGAAGTCGCGCTGCGTGACGATGTCAACTGGCACGACGGTGTGCCGTTCACGGCATCAGACGTGGTCTTCAGCTTCCACTACATGCATCAGGCGCCCACCGGTCGCTTCACCCACCACGTCAACGACACCCCCTCGATCTCGACGGTGGAGACCACCGAGGACGGGGGAGTCCGATTCGTCTGCGACTACGCATGTCCCGAACTGGGTACGGTGACGCTCGCCGATCTGCCGGTCCTCCCGGAACACGTGTGGTCTTCGGTCGATCCGGCAAAGGCCAAGGAGTACACCGGACTTCCGGTGGGCACCGGTCCGTACAAGCTGGTCGACCACAGTCCGACCTCCGGATACCGGTTCGAGGCCAACGCCGACTACTTCGCCGGCACTCCGACCGTCGATGAGCTGATCATGCCGGTCATCACCGATTCATCGGCGACGTTCACCGCACTGCGGTCGGGACAGATCGATGCCACCACGAGGTCGCTGACACCCGAGCTCATCGACGAGTTCGGCAATTCGTCGGAGATCTCGGTCATCAAGACCTCCCCGCTGCGATACCCCGAACTCAAGCTCAACTTCCTCGAAAAGCCTTTCAGTGAGCCAAAATTCCGCACCGCGCTGAACATGGCCACCGATCGCGATCAGCTGCTCGAGATCGTGGGACTGGGGCAGGGCCGCCCCGCCACGCAGGGCTACGTCCACCCGGACGCACCGTATTCCAATCCCACCGAGGCGAAATACGACGTCGCGGGTGCGAACGCGATCCTCGACGAACTCGGATACGCGGACAAGAACGGTGACGGAATCCGGGAGAACGAGACCGGGGAGAACCTGACGTACACGATTCACGTCGACGGCGGTCTGGCGCCTGATGTGCGGGCGGCAGAACTGCTGACCGAGGACTTCGGCAAGGTCGGTCTCGACGTCTCGGTGGCCGCGGTCGACACCGGGTCGCTCTCGGACATCTCATCGGACAAGAGCTACGACATGTACATCACGACGAACTCGCCGCACGCGGTCGGCGACTCGACGCAGTTCATCATGTCCCATCGCTCGGGCAACCTCTGGAAGGCGCCGTCGATCCCGTATCCCGAGTTCGATGCGCTGTACGAGAAGTGGAAGGTGACCGAGACCAACGAGGCACGTCTGGCGGTCCTCGACGAAATCCAGGACCTCTACAACGCACAGCCCACCACCATCGGGCTGTACTACCCGGACGAGAACTTCGGCGTCCGTTCGGACAGCTTCGGGGGGTGGGTCGAGACCCCCGGCTACGGCATCGTGCACAAGTGGTCATTCCTGCCTCGAGAGGTCAGTGAGACCGCCAACGCCATCGCGCCGGTTCGCTGACCCCGATGACTCTGCTTCGTCGTATCGGGCAGTACCTGCTGGTCCTCTGGGCAGCGGTCACGCTCAATTTCGCGCTGCCGTATCTGGCGCCGGGAGATCCGGTTCAGTATCTGTACGGCGGCGAGGAGGGGAACCTCGCGCCCGAATACGTCGAGCAGATCCGGCAGAGCTACGGGCTCGACAGGTCTGTCCCCGAGCAGTACCTCTCCTTCTGGGGAGGACTGCTGCGGGGCGACCTGGGAATGTCTGTCGGACACAACCGTCCGGTGTGGGACGTGCTGATGGAGAAGCTGCCCTGGACGCTGGCGCTGGTGGGTACCGCGATGCTCATCGCCGCAGTGCTGGGGACCCTCCTCGGCACCTGGGCCGCGTGGCGTCGCGGTACCAAGCGTGAGACGGCGACCGTGACAGGTGTTCTCGCGATCGACTCGATGCCGGGCTTCTGGGTCGGGATGATCCTGATCGCGATCTTCTCGGTCCAGTTGGGATGGTTCCCGTCGTATGGGGCAGCACCGATCGATGCCACCGGATGGGAATGGTTCACCGCGGTTGCCGTCCGGATGGTGCTGCCGGTGCTCACGCTCGTGATCGCCGGTATCGGTGGGTTCTTCCTGCTGGCGCGGGCGTCCACGGTAGGTGTCCTCGATGAGCCCTACATCCGGCTCGCCCGCGCCAAGGGGTTGACCGAGCGCAGGGTCGCACTCGGGCATGCACTTCGCAACGCGTTGCTGCCGGTCTTCACCAGCCTGACACTCACCGTGGGCACCTTGCTCTCCGGTGCGGTGGTGGTGGAGAGCGTCTTCGCCTATCCCGGTCTGGGACAACTCACTTACGACGCGGTCACGGCTCGCGACTATCCACTGCTTCAGGGTGCATTCCTGCTCGCGACGATCGGCATCGTCGCCGCCAACATCGTCGCCGACCTCACCTATCCGCTCATCGATCCGCGGGTGCGGCGTGAACGCATCTCTCATGAACGGAAAGAGGTCTTTGCATGAGGGGTTCCGACGCGGGCGTCACGACGGCGCTGGGCCGGACGGTCTCGGCCCGATCCAGACGCATGGCGGTGGGCGGGGGATCGATCCTCGCGGTCCTGGTCCTGTGTGCCGTCGCCGCGCCGGTTCTGGCTCCCCATGATCCGGCCGAGCGGGTCACCCGACCGTTCGCCCGGCCGTCCGCCGAGCACTGGCTCGGTGCCGACGATGTGGGGCACGACCTGCTCAGTCAGCTGATCCACGGTGCCCGGATCTCGTTGTTGGTCGGAATCGTCGCTGCCCTGGCCGCAACGGTGATCGGTGCGCTGGTCGGCGTGGTGGCGGGCTACTCCCGGGGCTGGGTCGATGCGGTGTTGATGCGCATCGTCGACGTGATCCTGACCCTTCCGGTCCTGCCGCTGACCATCGTCATCGGTGTCTTCGTCGGACCCGGGATCGGCACCCAGATCCTGGTCATCTCGGCGGTGCTGTGGGCCGGACTGGCCAGGGAACTGCGGTCGCAGGTTCTGTCGCTGCGCGAACGGGACCACATCCAGTCCCTGAAATCCATGGGGGCCGGTTCCGGTTACATTCTGCGCCGGCATGTTTCGCGCGCCGTATTCCCGCTGGTCATCCCGCAGTTCATCCTTGCGGCCAAGACTGCGATCCTGCTCGAGGCCTCCTTGGCATTTCTCGGTCTCGGTGACATATCCTCTGCCAGTTGGGGTTCCATGCTCGCGATGGCAAATGCGCGGAGTGCGTTCCTCACTGATGCCTGGCTCTGGTGGATCATGCCGCCGGGCATCGCAATCGCGTTGACCGTCATGGCGTTTGCCCTCATCGGAAACGCGCTCGAGGAGCGTTCACGGCCGGTACTGGGCAGGCGTGAGAAGCGCGAACGCCGTCGTCCTGTCGATACGAGAGAATCGGCAGCCCGGTGTGAGGATGACGGCTTCGCTCCGCTCCGGATCGAAGACCTGACCGTCTCGTACGGCCCCGGCTGCGCTGGGGTACACACGGTGTCGTTGTCCGTCGCCGCCGGCGAGATCGTGGCGTTGGTGGGCGGGTCGGGGAGTGGCAAGTCGACGGTGGCATCATCGGCTGTCGGACTGCTTCCCCCGGCTGCCGAAATCCTGAACGGCTCGGTCGAGGTCGAGGGGCGCGAGATCACGACGATGTCGGCGGCCGACCTACGGGCCATGCGCGGCAATCGGATTGCTCTCGTCCCGCAGGAAGCGATGAGTGCACTGAACCCGGTGCGTACCGTGGGCGCACAGTTGATCGAAGCGATGATGGCGCACGGGACGTACACGCGACGAGCAGCACGCGTTCGCGCCGCGGAACTGCTGGTCCTCGTCGGGATCGACGCCGCCCGGATCGATGCCTACCCACACCAGCTTTCCGGGGGCATGCGGCAACGAGTGGTCATCGCCATGGCATTGGTCAACGATCCTGCGGTCCTGATCGCGGACGAGCCGACCAGCGGCCTCGACGTGCTGATGGAGGTCGAGATCTTGTCCTTGCTGACGGACCTGCGAGAGAAACTGAACGTGGGCATGTTGATCGTCTCGCACAACCTGCGTGCGATGGAATCGATCGCGGACCGGATCGCGGTGATGAAGGACGGCGAGATCGTCGAGACCGGTTCGACCGCAAAGATCATCGGGGACGCGGAGCATCCGTACACCCGGAGTCTGATCGACTCCGTCGTCAGGTTGGAGCCGGCGCCGGAACTGGAGGCCGCGCGATGAGTCTGCTCGAGATCACCGGCCTCGGCGTCTCGTTCCACGGACGACCCGCCGTGGCAGATGTGAACCTGAGGGTCGACGCGGGCGAATCCGTAGCCCTCGTCGGTGGTTCCGGCGCCGGAAAGTCGACCGTGGCCCGCGTGGTGGCAGGACTCGAGGTGCCCTGTACCGGTGCGGTGCGGTTCGACGGCACTGACATCGTCGGCACGCGCCGCGCCGTCGCCCGCCGCGTCCGCCGGGACATGCATCTGGTCTTCCAGGACCCGTATGCGTCTTTGCCGCCAACCCTGACCGTTGCCGACATCGTCGCCGAACCCATGGTGATCCACCGGATCGGTAGCCCGGCCGGCCGCAGAGATGCCGTGCTGCGAGCACTGGAGTCGGTCAATCTCGCTCCGGCCGTTCGCTATTCGGGCCGATATGTGCACGAGCTGTCCGGTGGTGAGCGCCAGCGGGTGGCATTCGCCCGCGCGATCGTGACCGGACCCAAGCTCATCATGGCCGACGAACCGACGAGTGGGCTCGACGCCTCGCTGCGGGTCGAAATCGTCGACTTGATGGAGCGACTGTGCCGCGAGGAGGCAATCGCGATCATCCACATCACCCATGACCTGGCCCTGGCTCAGCGGGGCTCACACCGAATCGCAGTGATGCAGAACGGGCAGGTGGTCGAGAGCGGTTCGGTCGAATCGGTTCTCGGGAGGCCCCGGCATCCGTATACCGCAGCGCTGGTGGCAGCAGCCGGCCATCGGCACGTATCGACAAAGGAGGAAATATGACGCAATTCGCGTTGGTGACAATGCACCCGACCGGGGAACTCTCACCTTTTGCCAGGGGTGAACTCGGCTACGAGGTGACCTCGATCGACTGCTACGACCTCTCCGACGAGTCGCTGGCGCCTCATCGGATTCTGGTGATCGGATCCAACGTCGACCAGGAACATCTGGCCCGCCATCGCGGCGTGATCCGCCGCTTCCTCGATGCGGGCAAAGTCCTGATCTTCTGCGGACATCTGAACCAGGACTGGCTCCCGGGGGCGCGACACTTCGAGCCGACGCTGCCACGCCGGCGCGCGTCGTATGTGGTGACCGAGGTGGCCGACCATCCGGTGTTCGCCGGAGTCGAACTCGCACACATGACCGAAAGGCGCGGCGTCGCCGGCTTTTTCGCCCGTGGGCACCATCCCGTCCCGGACGGCGCGGAGCCGCTGGTGCATCTGATCGGGGGCCAGCCGGTGACCTATGTCGACCGAGTGTCCACGGCGGGCACGATCTTCGTACATGCAACCGGTGACCTTTTCGGATATGCCGTCGGCATCGAGGACAACACGGCGGCGAGGATCCCCGGACAACTTGCCCGGTGGGCTGCAGACGAGGCGCAATCTTTGCAGGAGCAACCGCTGCGCAGCGGGCGTCCTGTCGACGAGTGGGAACCGGTGCCTGCGAGCCCGTCCACCGCAACCGGCCAGGGCCTCGCGGCGGTCTACGGCGGAAACTCGCATCACCACCGCGCGCTGACCACCGGCAAGTACGCCGAGCACCTCACCGGCGGGCTGCTGTACCTGCCGGAACTGGCCGAGACCGACCTGACCGGATACGACGGCATCATCATCCCCGAACGAATCCACCGCGGATTGCTCGATGCCGCCGCACCTCGCATCATGGAGTTGCTCGATGCCGGTGGAACGGTCGTGTCGTTCAGTGGCGGAGAACCGCTGCCGGGCTTCCTGCCCGGGGTCCGGTGGCAACACCGGCCGACCAATTACTGGTGGTGGCTCGAACCCGGGGCCGACCTCGGGATGAGCACCCCGAATCCGGAGCATTCCTTCTTCACCCATCTCGGCGTGGGGGATTGCACCTGGCACTATCACGGTGCGGTCCAGCCGCCGCCCGGAGCCGACGTCCTGCTCACGCTTCCCGACGGTGACGTGCTCGCCTACGTGGACCAGGTCAGCACCGCCGGAACGATGGTCATCGCGACACTCGATCCGATGTCCCACTACGGCGCCTACTTCATGCCGGCAACCGAACGGTTCCTCGACGGCTTCATGCCATGGATTGCCGAGTTCGCCGGATCTCCCGAGTTCACCCAAAAGAAGAATGTGAGAACTGCACCATGACGAACTCCCTCGAAGTGATCGATCAGGGCACGGCGCTCACGTTCGGATTCGATGACGCGCTGCGCTACCACGGACCGTTGGCGCCGGGCGGTGTCGCACACGCCTACAAGGTTCTCGAACGCGCCTTGCCGGTGCTGGCGCAGGATGGACCCGTCGAACGGCGGGACATCGTGATCACGACCTCTCACGGTGGCCCCGGGGTGCGGGACACCTTCGAACTCGTGACCAGGGCCGTCACCGAGGGGCGGTACACAGTTGACAGCACGTTGAGGCGACCGGAACGCGGAATGACGATGGAGATCTATGTCTTCCACCTCGACTATCGCGGGCAGAGCGTCACGCTGGTGATCCGGGAAGGGTTTGTCGTCGACGAATACATCACCCTCTCGCGCAAGGCCGATCGCAGCGCAGACGAGGACGCGCGTCTGGTCGTGGTGAAACAGGAGATGGCCGATCGCGTGATGGCTGCCCGGGCCGACGAGGTCTACGACATCGTTCCGAGTGTGCGATCGGTGTGACGATGTTCGGACGAAACTGAATACTGCGTGGTGAGCGGGACCGCGGACCGGGAGGATCGGGCCGCGGTCCCGTGTTCTGTTGAGAGGCGGAATACCTGCGGACCCCACTTAGTTGATGTCTACATGCAACTAACCTATAGTTGCATAACGCAATCAATTATTTGAAGGGGGGAGTCACCCATGGCATTGACCACAGAGGCGGCCCACGCCCTGATCGTGGATCTGCACCTGCTCGGCCGGATGATGCGGCGAGCGCTCGCGACCGACGACAACGCCGAGATCCACCAGGGTGGCCTCGGCGTACTGGCGGCGCTGGCTGCCGGTGAGCCGTGTCGGCAGATGGACCTCGCCACAGACCTGTGTCTGAGTCAGTCCGCACTCAGTCGCCACATCACCGAGCTGGTCAACAGCGGTTATGTCGCCCGGCAATCCGATCCGGAAGACGGCCGCGCGACCCGCGTATCGCTGACCCCGGCGGGGCGGGAGCTGCTGTACCGCAACCGCGATATCCGCGCCCGTGAACTCCAGAAAGTGCTCGCCGACTGGCCTGAAGCCGAGGCCGAAGCCGCACGGGTCACGGTCCAGAAACTCAAACAATCTCTGAACGACCATATGCACCGGACCGGACGACTGGAGACCGCAGCGGATGGCGAAGTAGAAAGCGAGGAAGTCTGTGTCTAGTTCGACGATGGCGGTGGAGAATCACGATCCGCTGGCGATGACCCATCAACAAGTTCTCAAGACGATGATCGGACTCCTCGCGGGCCTGTTCACCGCGCTGCTCTCCACAACGATCGTCGCGACGGCGCTCCCGACGATCATCGGTGATCTGAAGGGCTCACAGACCGCATATGCCTGGGTCATCACCACAGCTCTGCTGGCCAACGCCGCCTCGACCCCGATCTGGGGCAAACTCGCGGACATCTTCAACAAGAAGGTGCTCGTCCAGAGCGCGCTGGTGATCTTCGTTGCCGGCTCGATCATTGCCGGGTTCTCGCACAACGTGCCGATTCTGTTGGCAGCGCGGGTGATCCAGGGTGTCGGTATGGGCGGTTTGACGGCTCTGGTCGTCGCCATCATCGGCAGCATCGTCTCGCCGCGTGAACGTGGACGCTATTCGGGGTACATGGGTGCGGTCATGGCGGTGTCGATGTCCGGTGGCCCGATCCTCGGTGGTGTCATCGTCGACAGCCCACTGGGATGGCGCTGGTGCTTCTTCGTGTGTGTGCCGCTTGCGGTGATCGCGCTCTTCCTGCTGCAGAAGACGCTGCACATCAAGACCGAACGCAGGGAAGACGTCTCGATCGACTGGCTCGGCGCCACGTTGCTGACCGCCGGGATCTCGGTCCTGCTGATCTGGGTCTCCTTCGCGGGCAAGGCCGGCTATTACGATTGGTTCTCCAAGGAATCCGCGCTGTATGTCGGCGCCGGTGTACTGCTCCTGCTGGCAACCGTCATGGTCGAAGCCAAGGTGAAGTCGCCGATCATCCCGCTCAAGATCGTCGTCGAGCGGACCACCGGACTGGCAATCATCGCCTCGATCGCCGTCGGGCTGGGAATGTTCGGCGCCACCACGTTCCTCGGCCAGTACTTCCAGACCGCCCGCGGCTTCTCTCCGACACTGGCGGGCGTCCTGTCCATCCCGATGGTTGCGGGCATGCTGCTCGGATCAGTCGGTTCGGGCCAGCTGATCAGCCGCTTCGGTAAGTGGAAGCCGTACATGCTCGTCGGTTCGACGTTGCTGATCGTCGGATTCGGCCTGCTGGGGACGATCGATCACGCAACCAACCTGTGGCTGGTCGGAGCATTCACGATGGTCGTCGGACTCGGCACCGGCATGCTGATGCAGAACCTGGTCCTCGTCGTTCAGAACACCGTCAGTGTTCGCAACATCGGTGCGGCCTCGAGCAACGTCGCGTTCTTCCGAACATTCGGTGGCGCTGTCGGTGTCTCGGTCCTCGGTTCGGTACTGGCCACCAGGGTCGCCGATCTGTCGGCTTCCGGATTGTCCGAACTGGGCATCTCCGGCGCTTCCGGCGGGGGCAACCTCGACATCGGTGCATTGCCTGATCCGGTTCAGACGGTTGTGCGAGCGGCCTATGGCGATGCCACCAGCGCGATCTTCCTGATCGCGGCGGTCGCAGCGGTGGTCGCGTTGATCGCAGTGGCGTTTCTCCCGAATCGGCCTCTACGCACGACCATCGACATCTCTGCAGATGAGGATCCGATGCGCGAAGGCGGCACGCCGCCGCGGGACCTGGTCGACGCCTGACCTACCGCCCGCGCCGCGAACGATCCGGATATACGAAGACGAGCCAGAATTATGTGGCTCGTCTTCGTGTATCCGCTCGTTTGCAGCTGGGAGACGCGCTGATGACGTGTATTGCGCCCATACTGTTTGGTGACGGTCACGCCCGGGAAAGCTGGAACCGAATCCGGCTCACTCACACGCCGCTGTCGATATGCCCGGTTTCGGGTCACGCGGTAACCCAATGGGAGACGACATGAACGAACTCCACCACATAGACCTGCACGGCGAGCGTGTCGCATATCGAGACGAGGGGAGCGGTGAGGTCCTCCTGCTGATCCACGGGATGGCAGGCAGTTCGACGACCTGGCGCGCGGTGGCGCCGCTGCTGGCCCGCACCCATCGGGTGATCGCACCCGATCTGCCCGGCCACGGCGAGTCCGGGAAGCCACGTGGCGACTACTCACTCGGTTCCTTCGCCGCGACCCTGCGGGATCTGCTGCGCGCACTCGGGATCGACAAGGCCACCGTCATCGGTCAGTCGCTCGGCGGCGGCGTCGCCATGCAATTCACGTACCAGCACCCCGAATACTGCGAGCGCCTTGTCTTGATCGGTAGCGGCGGACTCGGTCCGGACGTCAACTGGACCCTGCGGCTCCTGGCGGCTCCCGGGGCCGAGTTCGTGTTGCCCGTCATCGCGCCGAAGCCGATCCTGGCAGCGGGAAACAAGATCGGGTCGTGGATGGGCTCGCTCGGAATCCAGTCACCGCGCGCGACGGAGACGTGGCGGTCCTATTCGTCGCTCTCCGACCGGGAAACCCGGCAGGCATTCCTGCGGACGCTGCGTTCGGTCGTCGACCATCGCGGCCAGGCGGTCAGTGCGATGAACCGGTTGTACCTGAATTCGGAATTACCCACGCTGCTCATCTGGGGTGATGCCGACAAGATCATCCCGGTCGCGCACGGCTACGCCGCACACGAGGCCATTCCGGGCAGTCGGCTCGAGGTCTTGCCCGGCGTCGGACACTATCCGCATGTCGAGGCGCCGCTGACGGTGGTGGACATCCTGGAGGACTTCCTCGGAGTCGCACCCGCACGGGCGCGTACCACCAGCTGAGGTCACCAGCTCGGACGGAGCCGCCCGGGACCGGACAGGACATTCAACGACCTGACGAATGTGTCGAAGTCTTTACGCGGCAGCTGTTCGTGCCAGGAATCGACACATTCTTCGGCGGACTCCTGTGCCGCCCGCGTGCACGCCTGTCCGCGTGGGGTGAGGCTGATCAGCTGGATGCGGCGGTCGGTGTCGCTGGCCTCCTTGGTCAGGTAGCCGCGTTCGATGAGGTAAGAGATCAGTTGGGCGGCTGCCTGTTTGGTCACCTGTAACTGCTCGGCGATGTCCGTGGCGGTGGTCGGGCCCGAGGACGCTGCGGCGAAAAGAAACCCGTGAACCGGTCGGACGTCGGTGAAACCGCGTCGGACCATGCCGTCCTGTATCCCGTCGACCAATTGTGCCGACAGTCTCAGGAGGGAAGAGGCAGATTGCCAGTCGGTATCGGTCATGGGACAAGTATGCCATCGACAGACAAGCTCCTTGTCTATATGGTCAAGAGGCTTGTCTATCGCCTACCTGGAGGTTTCCCATGCCGATCATCTCGTCCACCGATGCCACGGTTTTCTCCGTGCACGGAAGCACTTTTCGCGCCTATGTGAATCCAACTCGGGGCAGCGAACAACTCTGCGCCTGGCGCCTGGAAGTACCGGCCCGTCAGATCGGCGTCGCCCACCGGCCCGATCGGGAAGAGGTTCTGCTGATCCTGCACGGGGACCTGCAGGTGACTCTCGACGGTGTGCACGCGACAGCGCGGACCGGAGACGTCGTCGTGATCGGCGCGCACAGCGAGGTCAGGATCGATGGCGGCACCGAGGCCGCGGCGGTATGGGTGAGTACCACCGCGGGGTTGACGGCCACGACCTCCGACGGCGACGTCATCGCGCCGCCCTGGGCTCGGTGAACCAGTTGCGCTGGAAACGGACATCGGTGGCCCACACGATAATCCAGGTGAGAACGGATCTGCCGGCTTGCTAACGTCAAACCTGTGACTGCCCCATGCTGACCCGCTTGCTCCGCACCTACATGGGTGCCTATCGGTCCCAGCTGATCTGGGTTGTCGTACTGCAACTGGTGGCAACCGCCGCGATGCTGTACCTGCCCACCCTGAACGCCGACATCATCGATTACGGAGTGGCCAAGGGAGACACCGGCTACATCCTGCGGATCGGCGGCTGGATGTTGGCGGTCTCGCTGGTCCAGGTCTGCGCCTCGATCGCGGCGACATACTTCGGCGCCCGGGCCGCACTCGGGGCCGGCCGCGACATCCGCCACGATCTGCTGCATCGGGTCGACAGCTTTTCGGCCCGCGAGGTCGGCACATTCGGGGCGCCGTCGCTCATCACCCGGACGACCAACGACGTCCAGCAGGTCCAGATGGTCGGAGTGATGGCCTGTTCGATGCTCGTGACGGCACCCATCATGTGTATCGGGGGCATCGTGCTGGGTATCGGCGTCGGCGGCAAGCTGGCCTGGGTTCTGGTGGTGGCAGTGCCCTTCCTCGGCGTGAGCATGGCCTACATCATCTATCGGATGGTGCCGGGCTATCGCGCCATGCAGACCCGCATCGATGTGGTCAACCGGGTCCTGCGCGAGCAGATCACCGGCATCCGGGTGGTTCGCGCCTTCGTCCGGGAACCGCATGAACGCGCCCGCTTCTCCCGGGCCAACGATGACCTCACGAACGCGTCGCTCTATGTCGGCCGGCTGATGGCGCTGATGTTCCCGTCGGTCCTGCTGATCACCAACGTGACCATCGTGGTCATCATCTGGTTCGGTGGACATCTGATCGAGGACGGGAGCGTTCAGATCGGCGCCCTGACCGCGATGATCGCCTACGTCACCCAGATCCTGATGGCCGTCATGATGGCGTCGTTCCTGGCGATGATGGCGCCGCGGGCGGCGGTGTGTGCCGAACGGATCTACGAGGTGCTGGAGACCGAATCGTCGGTTGTTCCGCCGACCCTCCCGACACCCATGCGTGCCGATGCCGGATTCGTCGAAGTGCGTTCGGCGCGTTTCCAGTATCCGGGCGCCGACGAACCGGTCATCCGCGACATCACGTTCACCGCCCGTCCGGGGACGACCACCGCCATCGTCGGGTCGACCGGTTCGGGCAAGACCACCCTGCTGTCGCTGGTGCCGCGCCTGATCGATGTCACCGGAGGCGCGGTGTTCGTAGGCGGCACCGACGTCCGAGACCTCGACCCGGCCGTGCTTCGAGACGAGATCGGATTGGTCCCGCAGCGGCCCTACCTGTTCTCCGGGACCGTCGCGTCCAACCTGAGGTACGGCAAGGAGGACGCCACCGAGGAAGAGATGTGGGAGGCGTTGACCGTCGCCCAGGCGGCCGACTTCGTCCGCGACATGCCCGATCAGCTGGAGACCAAGATCGCCCAGGGGGGCACCACGGTGTCCGGCGGTCAGCGGCAGCGCCTGGCGATCGCCCGTGCACTGATCCGAAAACCGAAGATCTATCTGTTCGACGACTCGTTCTCCGCGCTCGACCTCAGCACCGATGCGCGTCTGCGGGCGGCCCTGCGTCCGGCCACCCGGGAGGCATGCGTGCTCATCGTGGCTCAGCGGATCACCACGATCGCCGACGCAGATCAGATCGTCGTCCTCGATTGCGGTGCCGTCGTGGGGATCGGCACGCACGACGAATTGCTGGAGACCTGTCCGACCTATGCGGAGATCGTGCAGTCGCAGCTGTCGGTGGAGGGTCGGGCATGACGCGGGCGGGAGGTGGCGGCGGACCGTCGATGGGTGCCGTCCCGGTGGAGAAGCCCAGGTCGTTCGGCCCGTCCGTCAAGCGGGTGTTGCGCATGTTGGTCGTGCGCCGGTTGGCGGTGTCCGTGATGGCGTTCTTCGCGGTCACCTCTGTGGTGCTGACCGCCGTCGGGCCGCTGTTGCTCGGACATGCCACCGACCTGATCTTCGCCGGGGTCATCGGCGATCAGTTGCCCGCCGGCCAGAGCAAGGAGCAGGCGGTCGAGGCCCTTCGGGACCGAGGCGACAACACGTTTGCCGACATGGTCTCGTCGATGGACCTCGTCCCAGGTGTGGGTATCGACTTCGGTGATGTTGCGCGGGTCCTGATGCTGGTTCTGGTCCTGTACTTCGTGTCCGCGGTGTTGAGCTGGGGGATGGGCCGGGTGCTCAACGTCCTGACCCAGCGCACGGTCAGTGAGTTACGCGCCGAGGTGGAGGCAAAAATCCATCGGCTGCCGTTGCGGTATTTCGACGGCAATCAGCGCGGCGACATGTTGAGCCGGGTCACCAACGACCTCGACAACGTCTCGCAGAGCCTGCAGCAGACGATCGCCCAGGTCCTCAACTCCGTTCTGACGGTGCTCGCGATCCTGGTGATGATGGTCTGGATCTCGCCGCTGCTCTCGCTCATCGCGATCGTCACGATTCCGTTGGCCGTCCTGGTCACCGCGATGGTGGCCAGGAGGTCCAAGCCGCACTTCATGGCGCAGTGGTCCAACACTGGCCGACTCAACGGCCAAGTGGAAGAGGCCTTCTCCGGCCACGAACTGATCAAGGCGTTCGGGCGGCAGGAAGATGTCGAGCGGCGGTTCGACGAACGTAACGAAAAGTTGTACAACGCCAGCTGGAAAGCCCAGTTCATCTCCGGGATCATCATGCCCGCCATCATGTTCCTCGGAAACCTCAACTACGTGGCCATCGCCGTGGTCGGTGGACTACGGGTGGCCGCGGGGTCGCTGAGTCTGGGCGATGTGCAGGCGTTCATCCAGTACTCGCGGCAATTCACCCAACCGCTGACCCAGATCGGGTCGATGGTCAACCTGATGCAGAGCGGGGTGGCCTCGGCGGAACGGATCTTCGACATCCTCGATGCCGAAGAACAGACCCCGGATCCGGTGACTCCCGAGTCCCCGGCGAGCAGTAAGGGGCTCATCACTTTCGACGACGTGTCATTCCGGTACGTGCCCGAACGCCCACTGATCGAAAACCTGTCACTGGTGGCCAAACCCGGGCACATGGTGGCCATCGTCGGGCCGACCGGCGCGGGCAAGACCACATTGGTGAACCTGATCATGCGTTTCTACGACGTGGATTCGGGGACGATCAAGCTCGACGGGGTGGACACCTCGCATATGACGCGTGACGATCTGCGGGAGCGGACCGGCATGGTGCTGCAGGACTCGTGGTTGTTCGGCGGATCCATTCGCGACAACATCGCCTACGGTGATCCCGACGCCGACGATGAGGCGATCATGGAGGCCGCCCGCGTCAGCCACGTGGATCACTTCGTGCGGGTTCTGCCCCACGGCTACGACACCGTCATCGATGAAGAGGGCGGCGGCGTCAGCGCGGGTGAGAAGCAGTTGATCACCATCGCCCGGGCGTTCTTGGCGAAGCCGACGTTGCTCATCCTCGATGAGGCGACCAGTTCCGTCGACACCCGCACCGAACTGCTGATCCAGAAGGCAATGGCGGCACTGCGTTCCGATCGTACGAGTTTTGTCATCGCGCACCGCTTGTCGACGGTTCGCGACGCCGACACGATCCTGGTGATGGAGCGGGGCCGGATCGTCGAGCAGGGCTCACACGACGAACTCCTCGTTGCCCAAGGTGCCTACTACCGCTTGTACAACAGCCAGTTCACCGGGCCCATCGAAACCGAAGAAGACGAGGCCGAAGAGTTCGAGACGCCGGAGTTGTCGAAGAGCTGACCGCGCGCCCCCGGGCCAGATGCTGCCGGCGTCGCCGCTACGGGTTGCCGAACTCGACGTCGCCGGTGTAACCGACCATCCACCCGACGCCGTATTTGTCGGTACACATGCCGAAGCGCTCGGCCCATTCGACCTTGTCCAGCGGCATGGACACGTCGCCGCCTGCGGACAGACCGTTGAACAGTCGGTCGGCCTCATCGGCGCTGTCGGCCTCGACCGAGACGAGAAAGTTGGTGCCCGCCGAGACCGTGCCCATCTGCTCGGGGACATCGGATCCCATGAGCACGCTGTCACCGAGGGGCAACGCGACGTGGGCAACGCCGTTCTTCTGCTCCTCGGTCATCTCCATGTTGCCGGGATCCATGTCGCTGAAGCGGGCCAGCATCAATTCACCGCCGAACACGGACTGATAGAACGTGAAGACCTCTTCGGTGTTGCCGTTGAAGTTCAGGTACGGATTGGCTGATTTCATGGGGGGTTCCCTTCTCGCGTGGGGGCGTCATTCGATGTCCAGGGGAAATGAGTGGTGCTCGTGAGTCACCGTCCAGCGCCCGTTCTCTTTGCGTAATCCGATGGTGAGCCGTAGTCGCCGATCGGGGTTCTCGGCGAAGTCGTCAGCGGTACCGCAGCGCAGCAACAGGTGCGCGAACGCGACGTCGTCGCCGGCGGTGATGTTCGCCTCGACGATGTCGAAGGTTGCCCCGCAGGCCTGCCACCGGAAGAACTGTGGCCACGTCTGCCGGTATTCGTCGATGCCCCGAACGCCGTCGTCCGGCGGTGGAACGTCGAACATGACGATGTCGGGCGAGTGGTCGGCGACGACTGCGTCGAGGTCGCCGCTACGCACAGCCTGCGCCCACCGGTCGATGAGGTCGCGGATCTGCGCAATCTCTGCGGATCCGGTGTCAACGGTCGTTGCGGTGTTCTCGGACATGGTCTGGAAACCTCTCTGACGGTCGCAACCGTCCTCGAGTTTGTGATCCTCACCCTGATCTGACCATCCGCACGCCGAGAAATCATCGGTATGACACGTTCGATGTCAGCGGATCATCACCTCGGTGCCGGTGTCCACCCCAGCTTCGGACCGAGGTGCTCCGCCATGTCGGTGAGGATCTGCAGGTAGTCGGGATTGTCGAAGGAGAACGGCAATGCGAAGGTCGCCTCCTTCGTCCGCTGAAAGCCCGCATGGGAGAACAGCTGATCGGCGATTTCCTCCGAGGTGCCCACGATGTCGGGGGCGAAGAGCATCTTGCGTGGACCTTGCGGGGACAGCGTCCGGTCGAAACGGGCCGCGGCATAGGCCCGATACTTCCGAATCTGATCAGGTGTGGCCGAGTCGGTGGGGATCACCACCAAACCCTGTGAGACACGCGCTTTCTCGGGTTGCTGATGGTGCGCTCGATAGGCATCGATGTGCTGGGCCTGAATGGTTGCGAAATCCAGGGAATCCGATCCTTCGGCGGTGACAACCGAACTCGTCAGATAATTCAGCCCCTGCTGCCCGGCCCAGATCGCCGACGACAGCATCCCGCCGTACCAGAGACGGTCGATCAACCCGGGGGAGTGCGGTTGGACGATGCGTGAGAATTCTTCTATCCCAACGGTTCCCTCGAAAGCGCTCACCGGTACGCCGCGCAGGTTGTCCATGAGCCTGCGGACACGGTCCTTGCTGAAGTTCTCGATCGCGTGTGTCTCGGGGTACAGGCTTGTCTTGAAGTCGTCGTAGCGCATCGGGGTACCGACGGAGACACCGGGATTGAGTCGTCCGCCGGAGAGGAGGTCGACCGTGGCGAGGTCTTCGGCCAGGCGCAGGGGATTCTCGAGACCGAGTGGGATGACGGCGGTGCCGAGATCGATTCGACTGGTCCGCTGGGTGGCGGCGGCAAGGACCGCAACAGGTGACGAGATCCCGAATTGCAGATGTCGATGGCGCAGCCAGACACTGTCGAATCCCAGATCCTCGGCGAGTTCGATGATTCTCAGGGTCGACTCGTGGCCGGCGGCCGGCCGGGCGGGATCGAACCGCCCGATCGTGAGAAAACCGAGTTTTTCCAGGGGTTCACCGGGTGATGGCACCGTTATCGTCCTTCGTGTCGGGATGCTGCGGGCGCGGGGCCGGAGTGCAACAGCAAGTCCTTGTCTTCGGATGGGCACTCTGCTTTCATTACGCAACCAGCCAATCGTAATCTGCGTCACAGTTCGAAGGCGGCGCGCAAGCGTCCGGAGGGGTATCGGTGACACCAGACCAACCACTTGCCGACATGAAGCTGACGCGTTCGAGCCGGGACGCGGCCACGCTTCCGGCTCGTCTCGCCGGATGGCTGTCGACGGTCCTCCCCGGCGGGGCCACCCCTGCGGTTGCCGTCGACAGCGGTATCGACAGCAACGGGATGTCCTCGGAGACAATCGTGCTCACCGCCACCTGGGAACAGGACGGCGCGACCATCGAGCGTCGATATGTGGCGCGGGTGACCCCGGCCGACGAAGACGTGCCCGTCTTTCCGGAGTATCGCCTCGACCACCAATTCGAGGTCATGCGACTGGTGGGGGAGTTGACAGACATCCCGGTTCCGCAAGTGCGCTGGATGGAACCCACCGGTGAGGTGCTCGGCACGCCGTTCTTCCTGATGGACCACGTCGACGGCAGCGTGCCACCGGATGTGATGCCGTATACGTTCGGCGACAACTGGTTCCACGATGCCTCGACTTCACAGCAGCGCGTGGTGCAGGACTCGACGGTGGCCGTCATCGCGGAGTTGCACTCGATTCCGGATCCAGAGAACACCTTCGGCTTCCTGGCTGAGCGCACCGTGGGGGACAGCGCCCTGCGCCGCAACGTGAACTGGTGCAGATCCTGGTATGAGTTCGCTGCCGCCGACATCGGCCGCTCACCGTTGCTGGACCGGGCATTCGACTGGCTCGAAGCGCACTGGCCCACCGAAGCCGCCGAGGCGCAGCCGGTTCTGTTGTGGGGCGACGCGCGACTGGGCAACACGCTGTATCGCGATTTCCGGCCGGTGGCCGTACTCGACTGGGAGATGACGACCCTCGGTCCACGCGAGCTGGATATCGCATGGATGATATTTGCGCACAATGTGTTTCAGCACATCGCCACCACGCTGGGACTTCCCGGGATGCCGGACGCGCTGACCGAACGTGACGTCGTCGCGACGTACACCGAACTGACCGGTGTGGCGGTGGGCGACCTTCACTGGTTCTACGCGTACGCCGCGGTGATCTGGGGGTGTGTGTTCATGCGGACCGGGGCCCGACAGGTTCACTTCGGCGAGATCGAGATGCCCGACGAGATCGATGGACTGTTTCATCATCGGGCACTCCTCGAACAACTCATCAGTGCCGGCAAAGGGGATGTGCAGTGATCGGACCGCTCGACGAGTACCCCATTCATCAGACGCCTCTACCCATCGGACTCGTCGACTCGAGTGATCGAAACTTCTATGACCGCAGCTACTTTAATGCCCACAACCGGACCGGCGACATATTTGTGATCACCGGTGCGGGTTATTACCCGAATCTTGGCACCAAGGATGCTTTTGTGTTGGTGCGGCGAGGTGATGTGCAGACCGCGGTCCACCTCGGTGACGCCATCGACTCCGACCGGCTGAACCAGCAGGTGAACGGCTATCGGATCGAGGTGGTCGAGCCGCTGCGGACGGTGCGTCTGATCCTCGAACCCACCGAGGGCATCGCCATGGACATGACGTGGCAGGGTTCCTTCGACGTTCTGCAGGAGCAACCGCACATCATGCGTACCGGAAGCCGAATCACCTTGCAGGCGCAGCGGTTTGCCCAGGTGGGTACGTGGAGTGGCACGCTGTCGATCGACGGCACCGACATCGTCGTCGATCCGTCGACGTGGGTTGGCACGCGTGACCGGTCCTGGGGTATCCGGCCGGTCGGGGAGCCGGAACCGGCGGGCCGCCCGGCCGATCCGCCTTTTGAAGGTCTGTGGTGGCTCTACGTACCGATGCGCTTCGATGACTTTGCGATCGTTCTGATCATGCAGGAAGAGCCGACCGGATACCGGATTCTCAACGATTGCACCAGGGTGTGGTCCGATGGCCGGATCGAGCAACTCGGCTGGCCGCGGGTGACCATCCGATACGCCTCCGGCACGCGGATCCCCACCGGGGCCACCATCGAATGCACCACGCCCGACGGATCGCCGCTGGTCCTCGACATCGAATCGCGGCTGGCAGTCCCGATCCACGTCGGCGGTGGCTATGGTGGTGACCCCGACTGGATCCATGGCACCTGGCACGGGGAGAAGTTCGTCGAACGGGTCAGCTATGACATCAATGACCCCGCGGTTGCCGGTCGAGTGATGTTCGGGGTCATCGACCACGTCGGACGGGCCGTGTGCACCGGCCCCGGGGCTGACGGGGTCGAGGGGTTCGGACTGTTCGAACATGGGGCACTGGGACGGCACGACCCTTCTGGATTCGCCGATTGGCTGACCCTGGCGCCCTGACCGTCTCGCTGGTCAACGCGCCGGTGGTGAACCGGCGTTGATCCGTTTCCCGATCGCCGCGAGTTGGCGGATCTGAGCTCGACTGAGGCGATCGATGACCAGCGAGCGAACGTTGGCGGCGTATCCGGGGGCGGTGTCGACCACCTTGTCCCAACCGGCTTCGGTGAGAACGGCATTGGTGAATCGACCGTCCTCCGGGCAGGGGAAGCGTCTGACCCACTCGCGCTTTTCCAGCCGGGTGACCACATGGGACAACCGGGACAGTGAGCCGTAGGACATCTCGGCCAGCGTGCTCATGCGAAGGGTGCGGTCCGGTGCCTCGGACAAGGCCGAGAGCACCTCGTATTCGAAATGGGTCAGCTGGGCGTCGCGCAGCAACTGCGCGTCGAGCGCATGGGGTAGGCGTGCCAGCGCGATCGCCACCTGAATCCAGGCGTCCATTTCCTCGTCGTCGAGCCAGTTCGGCTCCGGACCGCTGTTCATCGTCGAAGTCTATTACGGCTCGCGATACTTGACGCATCACTTGACGCATCAACTAGTTTTTACGTAGCCTTTACTTGATACCTCAAGTTGACCTCGCACATTAAGGCAGTTCAGAGAATGAGTAACCCCATCGTTCGTAGCGCCGGCATCCTCGGTGCCCGCATCGGTCTCGGCATCGTCTTTTTGGCGCATGGACTTCAGAAGTTCCAGCAAAACGGTTGGGCCGGACCGAAAGCCGGCTTCGAGATGATGGATGTGCCGTTCGCCCCGGTGTCGGCCTTTCTGGTGACCTGGCTCGAGATCGTCGGCGGCATCGCCCTGATCGCCGGGGTCCTGACGCCGATCGTCGGTGCGCTGCTGTTCCTCACCATGCTGGGCGCGCTGTTCATCACGCATATCGACAACGGCATCTGGGCATCGGACGGTGGCTACGAGTTGGTCTTGTCGCTCGGGATGGGTGCGCTCCTGCTCGCTGTCGTGGGTGCCGGAAAGTTCAGTGTGGACGCAGTTCTGGGGACAAAGGTGCCGTGGCTTGCCGATGCCGGCAAGCGTTCGAACACCCGGGTCGGTGCAAACGCCTGACCCGGTCGGGGATTGATGCAGTCGTCAGCGCGTTGAGTGGGTAGCCTGACCCGGGTGGGGATACTGACGCCGCTGGCGGTCAAGATAGGCGCCGTCTCGTGGATGCCGAAAATGCTTCCGTTCATCGAGAAGTCGGACGTGCGTTTACAACGCGCCACGAAGGGGCGCGTGAGCGTGCTCGACATCGCCGGACTTCCGAACATCGTGTTGCGGGTGCCCGGGCGTAAGACCGGCACCATGCGCTCGACACCACTGCTGTGTGCCCTCAAGGACGACGGTTGGCTGATCGCGGGCTCGTACTTCGGGAATCCGGAGATGCCCAGCTGGGTGCTCAACCTCCGGGCCTGCGAGACGGCCGAGATCGTGCACCGCGGAAAAACGTTGAAGGTCAAGTGGCGAGAGGTCACCGGACCCGAGCGTGACGAGGTCTGGAAGATCCTGCTCGACACCTGGCCGAACTTCGCGATCTACGAAGAGCGGACGGAGCGATTGATCCCGGTGTTCTTCCTGAGTAGGGTGACCGCCGACTCGTAGGTCGGTGGGCAGGGGCGATCGCAGTGGACATCAACGAGGTGGCCGACGAACTGTACGGTCTGGAGCCCGGGGATTTTGTCGAGGTCCGCACGGCCCGGGCCAAAGAAGCCCGCGCTGCAGGCGACCGCGCGCTCGCCATCGAGATCACCGGCCTGCGTCGCCCGACCACCGTCGCGTGGATGGTCAACATCCTGTCCCGGGAGAACTCGGAGGATGTCGAGAATCTACTCGAACTCGGTGAGGCGATGCGGGAGGCCCAACGTCACCTCTCCGGGGACGACCTCCGGATGCTCACCACCCAGCGCCAGCAGGTGGTCCGGGCGTTGTCCCGGAAAGCCGGCGCGCTGGCATCCGATCGTGGACATCAGGCGAGTGAGACCGCGCTCCGTGAGGTCGGTCAATCCCTGCATGCGGCACTGGCCGATCCCGAGATCGGAGAACTCGTCCGGGCCGGTCGGTTGCTCTCCGCGGTCAGCTACAGCGGGATGGGGCCGGCGGGGTTGACCTTGGTGGGCGGCAGCGAAACCAAGCGACCGTCGACCCGCGCGCACAAGAAGGAGACGTCCGACGATGCTCTGGTGGCCGCCCGATCACAGCTCGCCGAGGCCGAAGAAGCCGAGCGCGCCGCGGTGTCGACGGCCAAGGATGCGGCGAAGGACGCCGATCGGGCCCAGGCAGCTGTTGACGACGCCGCGGCTCGAGTGGCGGAACTGCATGAGCAGCTGACCCAGGCCGAACAAGAACTCCAATTCGTCCGACGTGCCGAGCAGGCCGCGGCCGATCACGCCGCGGCGTCAGATCGGGATGCCGAGCAGCAGCGCGAACGGGTGGCAAAGATCCGCAAGAAAGTCGCGTCCCTCGAACCGGACACCAGGTGAGGACCCTCGGCTCCCACCGGATCCGCCCCGTCGGTCAACTGCGCTCGCCGATGTCGACGCGCTGCGCTCGTCGCTCCAGCCACTGAGCGATCACGCTGGAGCCGATGCCGTGGATCACCACGCTGGCCATCACCGTGACCGTCATGGCGTAGAGGGTGTCGTCGGCGATGGTGCCGTCGAGCGCATTGAACGCGAGTAGCCCGAAAACGATGGACGCCGTGCCGCGGGGGCCGAGCATGCCGATCACCAATCGATCGACGCGGCTCAGGTCTGTACCCATCAGCGACAGGTACACCGGCCCGATTCGCAGCACGGTCAGTGCGGCGAGACCGAGAATGATGAGCTGCCAGATGAATCCGAACTCGAACACCAGCACCGACGCGCAGCCGAACACGAACCACATGGTGAGCGCGGCGAGCGCACCCACATCATCGACGAGCGAGAGTTCTTCGTCGCGGGGCCCGTCCTTGCGGGCGGCCCTGTAGGCGATACCGCAGATGAACGCGGCAACAAAGCCATTCCCGTCCACCTGCTGTGCGCAACCGTAGGCGAAGAGCGGAAAGATGACGAGGCTGATCCTGATCGACTGTTCGGTGGCGAAGCCGCGGCCGAGGGACTGGTTGGTCGACCACGCGGCGACGAAGCCGACCGCGGCACCGACGACAACAGCCGTCAGCGCCGCGGGCAAGGCGGTCTCGAGTGCGTCCGCCGGGGACTGCGCGTGCGTGTGGTCACCGGCCAGGGTGAGGGCAAAGATGAAGAGCGGTGCGACGATTCCGTCGTTGTAACCGCTCTCGACATTCAGCAGGTGACGAACCCGAGGTGAGATGCGGTGGTCACGGACGATCGACGACGCCGGTGCCAGGTCGATGGGGATGATGATGCAAGCAATGAGCAGCAGGACGCCGATCGACAGACTCGGCAGCAACGCAACACCCAACAGCAGGGCCGCGGCGATCGACAGCGGCATCGCGATGAGCAACAACCGGAACGAGATTCGGCGTTCGCCGGCGAAGTAGCCGCCCTTGACCTCGGTTGCGTCGACGAACAACAACACCGCCAGGATCAGCTCGACAACACGTTCGGCGACAACGGTATCGAGCGCATTACCGATGTCGTTTCTGGTGGTCAGCCCGATCGCGAATCCGGCCATCACCATCAGGAACGCCCCGGATATCCGAAATCGTGCCAGGCGGCCGGCGATGAGGGACCAGCTGACGATCACCAGCATGGCGATCAGAATCGACGTCATCGTGTTGCCGGCTGTTCGGCCAATTCCCCGAGCACTCGGTGATCGTATATGCGGCCGCGGCCCGCTGCGACCAGACGTGGCCGGTCGCAGCGCGCGGTATTGGTTGTGCCGGTGCGCTGTTGGGTGTTCAGCTCATGGACTCAGTTGCCGGCGAGTTTGCCGATGTTGCCCGGGCAGTAGATCGGAACCGCGATGTTGATCATCGTGCGTGCCTTGGAATCGCTGAGCCCGGTGGCATCGGCGGTCGAGGAAATCGTGTCGTTCAGACTTGTCCCGTTGGTCAGCTCATCGCATACGGTCCGGGCAGCGGCGATCTGCTCATCGTTGTCGCCGAATGAGGCATCCTGCGATTTCAGCGCTTCGGCGTACGTCTTGTCCTGGACGTTTCCGCCGACTTCGGATGCACTGTCGATGGCCCGCTCTGCGCTGCTGCGCGCCTGTTGGGTTGCATCCTCGACCTCTTCACTGCTGCAGGCCGAAGCGAACACCAAGCAGCCGGCCAAGGAAACCAGGGCCACAAGCTTTTTCATATCGTCTCCGTTTCGTTGACGCTCTTGGCTGCAACGATATGCGATGAATCCGCCGGCCTGTCATCACCGGCCGGACTTGTCGCCGGGACCTGGCCGGAGCCCTCGGGGCCGGACTCAGGTGGGGTACGGCCGATCGCGGGCCGGGAGAGGAGTTCGACGGCGAGTACTGCCAGGACAGCGATGAGAATCGTCATCATGACCACCAGCCCCGAGGGGTAGTCCCAGAAGACCAGGACGATGATCGCGATCGCGATGATCGCGATGCGCAGTGGCAGGCGGAACTGCGCGGCATAGATCTCGACCCGGTGCGGGACGTGACCGCTCCCATGGCCCCGCGTTGCGTTCATCATCGTGCCGAATCCGCGCCGGATCGCAGCTGCCGATGCGGAGGAACCGGTGAGGTAGCCGATCAGGGCGATCGTGATACCCAGGACGGCCACCGCACGCAGACTGGTCCGCAGGGGCACCACCAGCGTGTCGAGGAGGACCGATGCGGCGTCGTCGGACATCACGTCGGGCGGTACCGCGTCGAGGTAGACGGCCCGCCCGATGCTGATCGAAATGGCCAGCAGGGCCATGGCGATGGCGATCACCACCCCGACCAAGGCGAACGCCCGTCGTCGAGATCCGCTGGGCGCGGCCCAGATGGCGGCGGCGGCAACGAGGAGGGTCACCCACGGCAGAATTGATGCGGCCTTGTCCAGGGCGGAGACGGCATTCTGTGCCTTGACCAGATCGGGCGACTGGAAGATCACAAACGACTTGTCGATGTCGGGGATGTCCGAGGCGAACGCGAATCCGCGGTCGATCAGTGCGGCCCGGACGTTGTCGATGACCGGCTTGAGCTCGATGCTGACGGTGCCGTCATCGTCGATCTGGACTGCCCTGGCATTGTCTCCGGTCAGGACCGCGACCAGATTCTCGTGGGCCCGCCGGTTGGCCGCGGTCCACAGGGTCTGGAACTGGTCTGAGGCGAGCAGCCGCTGCACTGTTTCATCGATGAACGATCGCGCCTGCTGAGTCAATACCGGAGCCAGACCGGTGACCGCGGGTGGAACATTCGGCGCGTTCTGGGTCAGCGCGTTGAGCGCATCGGTGGTGACCTTCTCGATATTGGCGCGTGTCATGATCTCATCGGTGATCTGGGCGGCCAATTCGTTGTGTAACACGGTGTTTTCCGCCAGGGGCGCCACCGTTTGGAGGTAGCGGTCGGTGTCGAGTACCTCGGCACGCGCATACCGCGCGAGAACTGCCGAGTACGCCAGAATCGCCACGAGCACCAGGAGTATCGCGGCCGCGGTCCAGCGCAGGCCCCGGTGTCCGCGCCGGGCCGTTGCGCGACCGGCGGGTGCGTTCGACACCTCGGCGAGTTCGCGGCGCAGCCGCAGGAGTTCAGCGCGTTCGGAGTCGTCGAGTGGTTCGTCGGTGCTGGTCGAGTCCATGATCGCGCCTCATCTCGTGGGTGGCTGCACGGCAGCGCACGCAGATCAGTGCACCGATCATCGACGCGCCGGCCATCAGCGTAAACCCGCTGTCCGGGGCCGGAGTGCGTCACGATGGAAGTTCACCCGTGGGAGGTGAGAACCAGGTGGCGAGGTGATGACAGATGACCGATGATCGGGATCGCGACCCGGCCGGCCGGGCGCGGCAGGCCCGCCCTCGCGATGCACTGGGCCGGCCGTTGCCCTACGGGGCGGTCGGTGTGGAGCCGGTGTCGGAGGAGCCGCTGCCGCCGGCAGAAACCATCGCCGCTGCCACCGCACTCCTTCGTCAGGGCCGGCCGTTCTCGGCGCACGAGGTGTACGAGGTGCGCTGGAAGAGCTGCCCCGAAACCGAAAAGGACCTCTGGCAGGGGCTCGCTCAGCTTTGTGTGGCGCTGACCCACCAGGCCCGAGGTAATCATCGCGGTGCGATGCGGCTGCTCGACCGCGCGACCGCACGGCTGTCCGCCTACGCGCACACCTCGGGACCGACGTATGGACTCGACCTCGACGAGGAGATCAGCGGAGCACGTCAGCAGATTTCCGGGAGCCGGTGACCTGCGATCTCGGTGTGCCCCGCAGGGTTTTGCCGAGATTGGTCCGCAATGTGGTCGCCGAGTCGAGCAGGTAATTCTGCCGGACTTTCCACGGACTGCGGTCGCCTTGGCGCGGGAACGAATCGATCGATCGCTGGACGTATCCCGAGGCCAGATCGAGCAGGGGGCGCTCCTGGAGCGAAGGGTCAGGTTCGGGGACCACCGCGGCGTAGTCGTTGCGGTCCATGAAGTTCAGCACCTTGCAGACCAGTCGATTGATCAGGTCGGCCCGCAGGGTCCACGACGCATTGGTGTAACCGATGCAGATGGCGAAGTTGGGGATGCCCGTGATCATCGCGCCCTGCCAGACGAACTGCTTCGACAGCTCGACCTGTTGACCGTCGACTCGGAGTTCGAGGCCACCGAAGGCCAGCAGTTCGAGACCGGTGGCGGTGACGATCACATCTGCCGGCAGCGTCCGGCCGGATTCGAGGCGAATGCCTTCCGGGAGGACGGATTCGATGCGGTCGGTGACGATCTCGGCGTCGCCCTTCTTCATCGCCTTGAACAGATCCGCGTTGGGAATGGCGCACAATCGTTGGTCCCACGGGTCGTATGACGGAGTCAGGTGCTCGGCCACCACGTCGGCATCGCCGAGAATTTTCGTGCTCAGCTTGGTCAGCATTGCGCGGGCGGCCTGCGGTCGTCGCTGACAGAATTGGTAGACACCGATACTGAACAGAATGTACTTCGTACGGATGAGTCGATGCGCGGCGTGTGCGGGCAGTAGGGCGCGGAGCCGGTCGGCGATCTTGTCGCGGCTGGGAACGGCGCTGATCCAAGTGGGTGAGCGTTGCAGCATCGTCACGTGCGCGGCAGTCGGGGCCATCGCCGGCACAAGTGTCACCGCGGTGGCCCCGCTGCCGATGATCACGACCTGCTTGTCGGCATAGTCGAGGTCCTCGGGCCAGAACTGTGGGTGGACAACGGATCCGGCGAAGGTGTCGAGACCAGGGATGTCCGGTGAATGTCCGTGGTCATAGTTGTAGTAACCCGCGCAGGAGTACAGGAACCGGCAGCGGATGGTCTGCTCGAGAACCGACCCGTCCGCGCTACGGGTGTGGATGGTCAGTGTCCACAGCGCGTCGGCGGTCGAGAAGTCGGCGGCGACAATCTTTGTGCGGTAACGGATCTTGTCGTCGATGCCGAACTCGGCTGCCGTCTCCCGGATGTATCGCAGGATCGAGGGACCATCGGCGATCGTCTTCGCGTCGCGCCACGGGCGGAACTGGTATCCGAGGGTGAACATGTCGGAGTCCGAACGTACGCCCGGATACCGGAACAGATCCCAGGTACCGCCCATGACATCGCGTGCTTCGAGGATCGCGTACGACAGGTCGGGGCATTCGGTTTGCAGGCGGTACGCTGCCCCGATCCCGGACAACCCGGCTCCCATGATCACGACATCGAGATCCGCTTCTGGTTCGGTGGGCGTGGACTCGCCCTTGCGTGAGATCGACATGTATCCAGTCTCCGTACTACCGCAGCGCGGCATCATTTGATTCTGTGTGACAACTACAGCGCAGATTTCGCCCGCTTGGCCAGATCAACCGTCGCCATCCGCAGGTCGGCCGCTGTGGTGATTGGTTCCGAGTAGCCCACCCGCGTGTAGGCGATTCCGCGAGGTGTGACCACGCGGAGGTCGAGGCCGTAGCGATCGGCGCCGGTGCAGGCGGCCTCGGTGGTGTCGGGGAATCCGCCCAGTCCCTGTGCCATCTCGACCAGGGAGTCGGCGTGATCGTTGTTCAGGTGTTCGATGGCGCGCGCGGCCCCTGGGGTCACCGGATCGGGCGTGGCGGCCAGGTAGGCCTCGGCAGTCGCCGAGTCCATCCGTCCGTATCCGCCGACCCACCGGACGCGCTCGACCCGTAGGATCCAGAGGGCAAAATCGCTGTAGTCCACGTAGTACTTCGCAGCCGGAACCGCTGCCAGATGCGCCTCACGAGCGGCGGCATACTCATCGCCGGTCGGCCGTTCGACATGTCCTGCCAGAGTGATCCGCGCGCTCGCCAGCGGATCTGATGCGGCATTGGGTGCGACGATGGCGATACTTGCGCGCGGGTTGCCCGCCAGATTCCGGCCGTGTTCGGCCATGTTCGACACGCACAGGACCGGCGCGCCACCGAGTAGTCCATAGGTGACAAACGAGGCCCACGGGTCGCCCTCGGCGGTCAGGCTGGCGAGCGTTCCGGCATTGGTCGAGGCGGCAATCGTCTGCGCTTCTTCGGCCGCCGACGGTCGCGTCGAATCGGCGACCTCGGTCAGTGGGGCCGGAACGGAGGGGGCATCGCCGGGGTCGCCGTGATCGAGAGTCATGTGCGAATCCTACGTGGCGCACATCCGGTCGACCGGGCGCTCGAGCCGTCGATGATAGGAATGGTCGATGAGTTCAGAGCAGTCACCATCCCTGCGGTCGGTCATCGTGGTGACCACCGAGGATGTCGATGCGAGCCGCCGGGCCTACCGACGGCTCCTCGGGGTCGACGAGGGCGCCCCACTGACAGTGGACAACGCACACATCGAATTGCGTGAGGGCAGTCCGAAGAGCAGGCCACATCGGGCGTTGTTCGGCACCGACGACTTCGCTGCCACCACCCGGTTGCTCGGCCGCCGTGGGCTCGCGCTCACCGAGACCGCGCCGGGACGTGCCGAGGCCGCCACCGAATCGTCGGTCGGGGTGATCGAGGCTGCCCGGGGTGTGTCGGCCGCCGGTTCGGAACTATCCGCCGTCGACCACCTCGTGTTCAATGCGGCGGTCCGCGACAGTGCGGTGGCGCTGTTCGGCGCGACCCTCGGCATGGACTTCCGGTTGGAGCAGTCGATCCACGACAGCATTCACCAGCTCTTCTTCCGTGCCTCGAATGTGGTCGTGGAAGTCGTTGTCGGACAGGGTGATCCGTCTTCGACGAAGACAGCTGCCGCGACGACCCTGTGGGGTATCGCCTGGCGTTCAGTCGACATCGACGTGACGTACCGCAGGCTGGTTGCCGCCGATGTGGACGTGAGCGAGATGCGGGCCGGTCGCAAGCCCGGCACCCGCGTCTTCTCCGTCCGTGATCGCGCGCTGGGCCTGCCGACCCTCGTCATCGACTGACCCGCAAACGCGCAAACGAGCCGGAAATACGAAGACGAGCCACATATTTGTGGCTCGTCTTCGTATTTGTGGCTCGTTTGGAGAGGGGGGTTACAGCGAGAGGACCGATGCGGCAGCGGTTCCCGGTGCGCCGTACACCTGGGCGTAGCCGACCTTCGGGTTGCCGGGCACCTGGCGGTCGCCGGCCTGTCCGCGCAGCTGGAGCACGAGTTCGTGCACCTGGCGGATTCCGGAGGCCCCGATCGGTTCACCATTGGCGATCAGTCCGCCGTCGGTGTTGACCGGCATCGATCCGCCGATCTCGGTGGCGCCCTCGGCGATCAATTTCTCCTGATCGCCGTCGGCGCAGAAGCCGTTCTCTGCCATGTGGATGATCTCGGCGCCGGCGTCGGTGTCCTGCAGCTGCATGACGTCGACATCCTCGGGTCCGATGCCGGCCATCTCGTAGGCGGCCTTGGAGGCGTAGACGGTCGGCGAGACATCCTCATCGACCGCGGCCCAGGTGGCGTGCACCTCGTACGCACCATAGGTGCGGGTGCGGATCGCGGTCGACTTCAGGAACACCGGCTTCTGGGTGAAGCGGGCAGCGAGGTCGCCGCGGCACATGATGACTGCGGCGGCACCCTCATCGGGGGCGCAGAACATGTAATGCGTCAGCGGGTAGTTGAGCATCTGGGCGCCCAGGATGTCTTCTTCGCTGATCGGCGTGCGGCGGAAGGCCTTTGGGTTGAGCCCACCGTTGCGGTAGTTCTTGGCCGCGACCTTGGCCAGCGTCTCGACGGAGATGTCGTGATCGCGGATGTACCGGCTGATCTTCATCCCGAAGAACTGCGTGGTGACGAACTGACCGTTCTCGGCGTACCAGGCGGGCAGTCCGAGCATCGCCGGATCCGCGGTGAAGGCGCCGCGCGGGTGCTTGTCGGTACCGACGGCAATGCCGATGTCGTACTTGCCCGAACGGATTCCGTCCGCGGTCTGCTCGATCGCGCTGGCGGAGGTGGCGCAGGCGTTGAACACGTTGGTGAAGGGGATGCCGGTCAGGCCGACGAGCCTGGTGACCGCGTCGGTGTTGTCGACTTCGTAGCTACCGCCGATACCGAACTGGATGTCCTTCCACTCGGCACCGGCGTCGGCGAGCGCGAGTTGGATTGCGTCCGCGGCCATTTCGATGGCCGACTTGGTACCGAATCGGCCAAATGGGTGAAGACCCACGCCGATGATCGCAACGTCGTTCATATTCGGTCTCCTCGCTCAGCTGTTCTCTGACACCGGCGCGAACGCCCAGGTGATGATCTCGGTGCCGTCTTCTTCGGTGTAGAAGGGGATGAAGGTGAGTTCGACGTCCGTGATGGCCGCGAGCTTCTCCGGATCCGCTTCGGTCAGACGTGCTTCGACCCGAACCACGTCGTCGAGCTGGATGAGACCGACACCAAAGGTCTCGAACGTTGCTGCCGTCTCGCCACCGGCGTACGGAAGTTTCGGAACAAATCCCTGGGTGGTGAAGGCGATCAACTTGCCGCGCCGGGGCAATAGGAGATCCGACATATCCGGGCCGCTGCACCGCGGGCAACGATCCTGGCGGGGCCAGGTCGTCGCGGCGCAGGCATCGCATTTGCTGCCGATGAGCTGCGGGTTCTCCGCGGGCCAGGTGGAAACGTCGGGCGCGAGCGCCTTCGTCGTCATGAGCCATCCTCCGAGTTCTGGTGCCCCACGATGAGTCCAGAGGGACCTGCGGCACGTCGTTCACAATAACCGGAAATGCCATTCTCGTAAAGGAAAGGCGCATAATCGCAGGCTGTGTCGCGCGGCGTGTCGCCGTTCGCAGGTAGTCCCTCGATCGATCTTCCTACCCGGTGTCTCATCTGAGAGGCGTATTGCCAGTATTCGGAATTCGCGGTTTCGTCGGCACGATGGTGTGTACGTTCTCGCACGTACTTCCACCGATCAACCAAAGGACAATCGATTGTCTCGAACACTCGCCGGCGTCTACCGCCGCAACACCGGTTTTGCCATCACCCTTGCGGTCGCCGGTTCGCTGGTCCTGTTCGGCTCGCCGTCGGCGGTCGCTGCCCCCGTTGCTGATCCGCTCGGCGGTCTCGGTTTTGGTTCATCGCAGGGCCCATCGATTCCGGCAACGCCTGTGCTGGCCTCCGTGGACAACTTCCGTGACATCGCAGGCCCGGCCGACGGATACCAGGGGTTCGGCGGTGTGCACCTCAACCGGGGTGTCATCTACCGTTCGAATGCACTGGTGGCCAATGAATCCGACCTGGCGATACTTGGCAACCTGGGTATCACGAAGGTCTATGACCTGCGAACGGCAGCGGAGATCGAGGGCAAAGAAGACCGCTTGCCGGCCGGTGCCACGCGGACCTGGTTGCCGACCCTGGCGGGCGACATGCTGAGCCAGGTGGCTCAGCTGAAGACTCCCGCGGACTCGGTTGCCTTCATGCAGGAGATGAATCGACTGTTCGTGAGCGACGCCGAGGTCAGGAAGAGCTTCACGGCGCTGTTCGAAGGGCTGGCGTCGACACCGGGAGCACAGGTCATTCATTGCACTGCCGGTAAGGACCGCACGGGCTGGGCGACCGCTGTCCTGCAGAGTCTGGTCGGGGTCTCGCCGAAGACGATCATGTCCGATTACCTGCTGACCAACCAGTATTCGGCGGCATCGATCAATCGCCAGCTCGCTGGCGTCGAGGCAGCGCGTGGCCCGGAAGCGGTCGCGCTCTATTCACCGCTCCTGCATGTCGACGCGAGCTACCTGCAGGCAGGTCTGGCTCAGCTCCAGGCCGATTACGGATCGGTGCACAATTATCTGCTCACCGGACTCGGGTTGAGTCCGGCGACCATCGCCGCGCTGGTCGCCAAGCTCGTCGGCTGACCGGAGTCGAAACAACCAGCCGGTGCCGGCGGTGGCCTCCGGTCGCCCCGGCCGGCACCGGCTGGACGACCTACCAGTGAACGCCCCCGAGCACGCGGGCCAGGATCAGTTGCTCGGATTCGCGTCGACCCGCGTCGTCGCCGCGAGCAGCATCTGAATCAGGGAAGACCTGGTAGGCCAGGTTCAAGACGCGGAACGCGAGCTTGGGGGTCAGGGTGTGTGCGAGTGCACCGAGGTTGCCGATCTTCGTGTTGATCTCGTGTGGCCGCTCGACCAGGGCCGAGATGACCTTGCCGGCCGCCTGGCCCGGGCTGATCGTCGGGAACCGATCGTAGATCTTGGTCGGCGCGATCATGGGTGTCCGGACCAGGGGCATGTGAATGCTGGTGAACGAGATCCCGTCACCGAACAATTCCGATGAGACCACATTGGACCAGGAATCGAGGGCGGCCTTGGAGGCGACGTAGGCGCTGAATCGAGGCGGGTTCGTCTGGACACCGATGGATGAGACGTTGACGATGTGACCTCGGCCCTGTTGACGCATCGTCGGGAGCAACCCGATGACCAGCCTGATGGCGCCGAAGTAGTTGAGTTGCATCGTTCTTTCGAAGTCGTGGAAGCGATCCTCGGACAACTTCAGTGACCGGCGGATCGATCTGCCCGCATTGTTGACGACGAAGTCGATCCGCTCGAAATCCAGGCTCAGCTGTTTGGTGAGGGCGTCGATGGCGTCGAGGTCCGACAGGTCGCAGCCGTATACGTGCGCGGTTCCGCCCTGACTTTCGATGAGATCTCTGGTGGCCTCGAGCTTCTCGACCCCGCGAGCGATCAGAATCGGGATCGCGCCGGCCTTGGCGACTTTGACGGCGGTCACCAGACCGATACCCGATGACGCCCCGGTGATCACCACGGTCCGCCCGGCCAGTGCGTCGACGGTGCGGCGGTCGGAGACGATCGAATCGTCGAGGAATTGCTCCCAGTAGGCCCACAACTCCGACGCATACGAATCGAGTTGAGGCACTGCGATACCGGAACCGGCCAGCGCTTCCATCGTGCGGGCAGAGCTGTACACCGCCGGAAAAGACACGTGGGCCAATACTTCTGGCGGAATCCCGAGCCTCCCGACGGTCCCGCGCAACGCCGACTGGACAACGCCGAGGCGAAGCGCACCGGTGAATATCTCGACCGGCTGCAGCGCTCGGGGCAGAAGCTGGGTCGGGAGCCGATCGGTGACCGACCTGTCGATGGGTAGAGCGAACTGCGGTGCTTTCGCCGCGGCGCTGAAGCTGTTGACCATGCGCACGGTGTTCTGCGGTTCGGGGTTGGTCAAATGGAACGCCTGCCCGTCGAGCTCGGGCACGTGAGCGAGGTGGTCCATGGCGCGGGCGACGTAGTCGACAGGCACCAGGTTGGTGTCTCCGAGGTCGATCGCGAGCAGGGGGACACCGGCGGACAACAGGTCGCGAATCCGTTTGATCGCCGGAAAGAAGTAGTAGGGACCGTCGATCTTGTCCATCTCGCCGGTCTCGGAATGCCCGACCACGATGGACGGCCGGTAGACCCGCCATGGAACGGATGGCTGGTCGCGGACCATTCGCTCCGACTCGAACTTCGTACGGTGGTAGGCAGATGGCAGACCCTGGCCCTCGTCGAACATCGTCTCGTCGAAGATGCCCTTGTGATCTCCGGAGGCCGCGACCGACGAAACATGATGGAAGCAGCCGACTTCGAGTGCATCTGCCAAGGACAGAGCGGCCCCGGTGCCGCCGACGTTGAGCGATTCGTTGGTCTCGTCGGAGGCGGTCATGTCGTAGATGGCCGCGAGGTGGAAGAAGTGGTCGATCGTGCCCCGATGCTCATCGATCCACTCCGCGTCGACACCGAGTCGGGCCTCTTGCAGATCGCCGACCACCGGGATCACCCGGTCGGTGTCCCAGATTCGGATCTGCCGGTCGAGTGTGGCCCGTGATCGTTTGCGTACCAGGACGAAGACGGTCCCGGCACGATTGTCGAGGAGTTGCCCGACAAGATGCCGACCGATGAACCCGGTTGCGCCGGTGACGAAGTAGGCCACGGGACCAGCGTAAGTCCACAAATGGCACACGTCCCCGGGTTGCGCATACGCGAACCCGGGGACGTGTGGAAATGCTGAGGCGTTATTACTGCGCGAGTTGCGGCGCCAGTTGTTCGACGACGTACGGGATGGTGAGCACGGACGGGACCGACATCGCGCCGCCGAGGACCTGGTCCACCCATACGACCCCGCCACGCTTGACGATATCGAGATTCATGAAGGCGGCGTTCTGCTTGAGCTTGTCGTTGGATCCCTGCCAGTCGACGACGACGACCTTGTCGAGCGAGTTCAGCAGGTTCAGGTTCTCGGTCGAGATCGAGCCGTAGAAGCCGCTGGTGATGGTCGGCTCGAGTTCGGCCGGGAACGTCATACCCAGGTCGGCGAGCGTCTGGCCGCGACCGTCGGTGTCGGCGTAGATCGCGACGCCACCGTCGGTTCCGTTGGTGATCACCGCGCCCTTTTTGCCAACGATGGTCGGGTACTCGGTTTGGGCGTCGGTGAACACCTGCTCGGTCTCATCGATCAGCTTCTGGGTTTCCTCGGGCATTCCGACGGCCTTGCCGACCTGCGTCGCGGCGGCCTGCCACGGCACCTGCCAGTCCGGGTACTGGGCCTCACGCAGGATCGTCGGCGCGACCTTGCTCAGGGTGTCGTACTGCTCCTTGGTCACCGAGCTGTTCACGGCGACGATCAGGTCGGGATTCGTGGCCAGGATGTTCGGGATCTCCGCGCCTAGATTGGAACTCGCCTCGGCCAGCGCAACCGGGGTGGCGTCGCCGATCAAGTCCTCGTTCCAGGGCTCGGTCACGCGCTTGGCCTCGGGATCGCTGAACGGGCTCATCGTGGTCGGGACGATACCCAGCGCCAGCAGGGTGTCCGCGTCACCGACACCCACCGCGGCAACCCGGGTGGGCTCTTTCTCGATGGTGACCGAACCGAAGTTCTGTTCGATGGTCACCGGCAGGGCGCCGGGCTCCGCGGAGACCGTTGCCGACGTGTCGGTGTCCTCGTCGGGCGAGGAACACGCCGATGCTCCGATGAGCGCAGCCACCGTCGCGGACGCGATGACGATCTTTGATACGGCCGAACGGCGGTTCTTCCAGTGCACTGGGATTCCTCACATCAAGGACTACGGACGGGGCTTAGGGCAGGCTCACCATACAGCGTTCCGCGTTCGATTGGGAGAAGTTGGTGCTTCCGGCTCGAAAGCGCACGTGCGCCGGCAGTATCGGGACGGTGACCAGGCGGTCATGCCTACCGATTCCCGGTCTGGTCCATCCACCGGGTGTTGCAGCCTGGACCGTCCGGCGGGGGGATCTACCGCGGGATACGTGAACCGCACTGACATGGAGAACAGACCGACCCCGCAACATCGGTGAGATGTTGCGGGGTCGGAAGCCTACTGGAGCGGGCAGCGACGCTGGTGCCCGGTCAGCGGTCGATCAGGGCAGTCCGGCGAGGAAGAAACGAAGGATGTCCATCGCCCACGGATTGGTATTGAGGAATACGTCGATGGCGGCGTCAATTGGTGAGTACAAAGAAATCCCAGCTCCTCCAGATATGTCCGCAGCCCTCGTGCGTACGAGGGCTGCGGAGCGCGTGTCAGTTGAACACCTTACTGGACGACTGGTACGTATGAAGATCAGATTTCGGTGTTATTGCCTCTGATCGCGGATTCGGGTCGGATCCACGCAGGTCGTCGCTGTTGGCGTGAGCACGCCTGACGTGACATGAGAGAGTGACCTAGACAAATCACCGAATTGTCGGGTCAGTTCGCAGCGCCGGGCGTGTCCTTCGAGGCCGGTCCGGGATGGGGTAGGAGTGTTGTATGGGTGAGACGACGACGGATGTCTGGGAAGCGATGTCGACCGCTCGCGCGATCCGGAGATTCACCGACGAGCCCGTCGACGACGCCACGTTGGCCCGCTGCCTGCAAGCTGCTTCCTGGGCGCCGTCGGGCGCCAACGCGCAGGCCTGGCGGTTCGTCGTGTTGCGATCCCCGGAGCAACGGGTCGTGGTCGGCAAGGCAGCCAAACATGCGCTCGATGTGATCGAGCCGGTGTATGGGATGTCGCGCCCGGCCGACGACGACAACAGCCGTCGCGCGCGGACGAACCGCGCGACATACGAATTGCATGACCGCGCCGGGGAATTCACCTCGGTCCTCTTCGTCCAGCAGAACTTCGACACCGCGTCCGAGCTGTTGCTCGGCGGATCGATCTTCCCGGCGATGCAGAACTTCCTGCTCGCGGCCCGCTCTCAGGGGTTGGGTGCCTGCCTGACCGGCTGGGCGTCCTACGAGGGCGAGCCGCTCTTCCGGGAGGCGGTCGGTGTCCCGGCGGACTGGATCATCGCCGGACACGTCGTGGTCGGATGGCCACGTGGGCGCCACGGCCCCGTTCGCCGAAAGCCGCTGCGCGACATCGTGTCCCTGGACCGATGGGACGGAGAACCAGGTGCGCTGGCGGATGCGCCGTCCCCGGTGAGCTGATCGGTCAGGGTCGCTATGACGTCGACGCGCTGTCGTGTCAGGCCTTGCGCTGGAGTTCGAGGACGGTGATCTCGGGCGGTGCACCGACCCGCACCGGTGGCCCCCAGGCGCCGGCCCCGCGCGTGGTGTACAGAACCGTGTCACCGACCCGATCGAGTCCGGATACCGAAGGTTGTTGCAGGCCAACGAGGTAATTGAACGGCCACATCTGGCCGCCGTGCGTGTGCCCGGACACCTGCAGGTCGACCCCGAGGTCTGACGCCTCGAACGCCTGGCGTGGTTCATGTGCCACCAGCAACGTGAAGGTGGCGGGATCGTGACCGTCCAGCGCGGCCGGAAGATCCGGTTCGTACGGTTGCGGCGAGGTGTAGTCGTGGATTCCGACGATGTCGATGCTCGCGCCGCCCCGTTCGATCGATACCCGCTCGTTTCGTAAGGTCCGGATTCCCAACCGATCCCACACATCGAGCCAGCGTCCGCCGTCGTCGGCATAGAACTCGTGATTGCCGCTGACGCCGTACACACCCAACGGTGCGGACAGACCGGCCAGCGGCTCGAGGTCGGCGGCAACATTGGTGACCGTACCGTCGATGAGGTCGCCGGCGATGACGATCAGGTCCGGGCGCTGTTCGTTGACCAGCTTCACGACTCGTTCGGTGAACCCGACGCCGCGGGCCGGACCGACGTGCAGATCCGACACGAGCGCGACCCTGAGACCGTTGAATTCTGCCGGAAGGCGGGGGAGTGCCACCGAGACATCGACGACCCTCGGTTGTGCCGCAACGATCACGCCGTAGGTTGTGGTGACCAGCGCTCCGGCGACCACCGCGGCGGTCGCCACGCGCACCACCAACAGTCGCTTGCCCCCGGTTGCCCGCTCATCACTCGACCCGTCGCCGCTGGATTCGTCGGAACCGGTGCGCGATCGGCGCCGGCGCAGTGCTCCGATCAGTCGGGACGATGCAGATCCGATGGTGATCAGGAGCAGCCCGAGGATCAGATAGAAGCCGACCCCGAGCCACACCCATCCGGCGAATCCGAGTGGCCGGGCCCATCGGGTATCGAATTGGTTGCCACTGCCCATCCCGATGACCGCGAGCACCCACAGGAGGGTGAGGGCACAGTCGACAACGATCGACCACGGTCGTGGAAGTCTGGTCGCCCGGACGAGTCTGCGGTGAAACCAGTAGGTCAACAGCGCGGCCACAACCGCAAAGGCCACCAGACGGATCATCGACCTACCGGATTCGGGAGATGGGGCAAGCTCTGCTCAGTCATATCCCGACCAGGCTAGCGGCGAACGCGTGGAAGGCGGTCACCGCAGGTGCGGTCACCGTCGATCGGTCACATGGGTGTGGCCCACCGGATCAGATCCGATGGGCCACAATCACACAGCGACCTTCTACGTGTTGGCGAGCTCGTAGCGTCGGCGGTACTCCTCTTTCGAGGTCTCGTTGATATCGACATCCTTGGCCCGGGCGCGCAGTGCGCCCACGGTCGCCTGCTCGCGTGGGGTGTGCTCGAACGGATCCCAGTTGAAGAACTTGGCGACGTTTCCGAAGGTGACCTTGTCGATCTCCTCGTCGGTCAGTCCGGCAGCGTCCAGTTCGGGCTTCAGCGTCTCCGGTGACAACGGCCAGGTGGAGTCCGAATGTGGGTAGTCGCATTCCCATGCGATGGTGTCGATCCCGATGTGATCACGGTTGTTCAAGCCGCTCGGTTCCGTGATGTAGCAGGCCAGGAAGTTCTTCTTCCACACATCGGTGGGCGACATCCCCTTGGGCGTGAACGACTTACCGGTCCACGACTGGTTGACCACGTGGCGTTCGAGGCGATCGAGCCACGGTGCGACCCAGCCGATGCCACCCTCGCTCATCGCGAACTTGAGCTCGGGGAACTTCAGGAAGACACCGCTGAGCATGACGTCGTTGGCCGCGATCGTGGAGATCAACGGGGTCAGCACCATCATGTCGTCGATGTTGAAGCCCTCGGGCCGCTGGACCAGGCCGAAGCCACCACCGATATGCAGGCTCAGCACGATGCCGTGTTCGACGCAGGCGGCGAAGATCGGGTCCCAGTAGCCGGATTCGAAACTGGGGAAGCCCATGCCGTACGGGGTTTCCGGGATACTGATCGACCGGCATCCCATTGCGGCGAGCCGGTGGACTTCCTTGACCGACTCGTCGACGTCGAAGAACGGAAGGATGCCGAGCGGGATGAACCGTCCGGGATGGGCGCCGGGTACCTCGCCGACAACCCAATCGTTGAACGCCTTGCATGCCACCAGGGACAGTTTCTTGTCGGGCAGGCTGGCCAGATGCGTTCCGGCAAAGCCGGGGAAGGTGGCAAAGAGCGTGGCCGCGAGGGTGCCGTTGGCATCCATGTCGCGCACGCGCAGGTCCATGTCGTAGACGCCGGGCCGCATCTCGGCGTAGCCAGTCGGGTCCATGCCCCACTCGTTCTTCGGCCAGGACACCACGGCGTTGAGGCCGGAGCTGCCGACCACCTTGTCCTGGAACAGCCAGGCTTGGACCTTTGGGTTGCGCGGATTGGCAGTCAGCTTCGGTGCCTGATCCATGAGGCTCTTGGGGAAGTGCTTTTCAAAGATGTCGGCAGGTTCGACCACGTGATCGTCGATGCTCACCATCACCATGTCGTCAATATTCATCGGAGTCCTCTCGTACTGGGCTGCAGTGCCCCGGGGGCAGGCCTACGAGAATGCTACTCTCATTCGCAGAGAACATGAATCTTTTCAGCTGATTGAATGTTGGATTGTTCCGTCCTACTCGAGCCCGTTCGAGAGGATGAGCGTCTCGCCGGACTTGCATCGCCCGTGATCGGACACCAGGTAGAGCACCGCGTTGGCCACATCTTCGGGTTCCAGCAAGCCGGGACGTGGACGACCCCGCGCGAAGACGGTTTCGACGTCTTTCAAGGTCGGTTCGTCGAGATCCGGTCGGATCATCCGATACGTTGACGGGTTGTGGATCATCGGCGTGTTCACACCTGACGGAAGGACTGCGTTGACCGTGATCCCGCGCTCCGCGACCTCGTAGGCGACCGACTTCACCAGTGCGACAACGCCGGCCTTGGCGGCGGCGTAGTGGCCCGCGTTGGTGGCTCCGGTGCCGGCAACAATCGATGAGGTGGCAACGAGCCGACCGGATCCGGCATCGATCATGTGTGGCAGGGTCGCCCGGAATGTATTGAACACGCCCGTGAGATTCACATCGATCATGGTCTGCCACCGCTGTGCGGACATCGTGGCGATCGGGCCCGAACTCGCGATCCCCGCGTTGGCCACGACGACATCGATCGAGCCGAACATGACGGTCGCGCGGTCGACGAGGTCCTGCAATGACAACAGGTCGCGAACGTCTGCGACAGCGGACAAGCATCTGCGGTCGAGCGCTTCGACCATCCTGACCGTGTCTGCGAGGTCGTCGGGGGTGGGCGCAGGATAGTCGATGTCGTGAACCGGTGCCGCGATGTCGCACAGGACGACGTCGGCTCCTTCGCGGGCCAGGGTCACGGCGTGGGCCCGGCCTTGGCCGCGTGCGGCTCCGGTGACGAATGCGACCTTGCCCTCGAGTGCACCCATGCCGATTCGCCTCTCGTGTGGTCAGATCTCCGACCCCCGGCTCGGGTTGTCCAGGGTGCCGACGATGTAGACCGCAAGGGGCGGCTGAACTCATCGGCGTCTGTCAGTGCGAGTTCTTCGGCGGATCGAGCATGGGTACGAGGAACTGCCAGGCGATTGCTGCCAGTTCGTCGTCGTTGTCCAGGTCGATGACGCGGCTCGGAATGGCCAGGAACGACGCCGAGATCCGGACCATCATCTCGGCAACGAGGTCGGTATCGAGGTCTGTCGAGACGTTGCCCGCACGTTGCTCCTGGCGTAGCTGGGCGGCCAGGAACTGGCGGACGGTGGCGAGCATCAGCCCCTCGTCGCCGATCATGGAACCGGCGACGAGATTCGGTTCGGCAGAGATCAGGCCGCCGATCATCGGATTGCCGCGGATCGCACGCAGTGAACTCACGAAACCCAATACCACCCGGTCAGCGGCGGATTCCGCCTGCTGGATGTCGACGAGGAATCGGTCGAAGTATCGCCGGAACTCCCGGAGCATCACCTGCTCGACCAGTTCGTCTTTGGTGGCGAATCGTCGATAGACGGTGATCCGGGACAAACCGGCCCGACGTGCCACGTCCTCCATCGATGACCGCTGGATGCCCATGCGGCAGAACTGCTCATACGCCGCGTCGAGCAGCCGCGTTCGGGTTCGATCGCCGTTGTCCGCTTGCTCCCGTGCCTGGTGAAAAGCGCGCTCGATCAAGGATCTGGATTCGGGGGATCGAGGGCTGTCGGTCGGCGCAGATGCCACTAGCCCTCCTTGTTCAGCGTCGCTGTCTCGGCACGATCATATTCCAGCTCGGCCTAACTTGTGATGTACGGCACACTCTGATAGGTATGATACAAGGAAACGTTTCCTGTTTCACTGAAACAGAATAGGAATGGGGAAAACGAACGATGGACAATCTCAACAGGCGCAGTTTGTTGAAGGCGGGCGGAATCGCCGGGGCCGCCGGAGCAGCTGCGCTGGTCGCACCCGCGACGCCGTGGACGTGGTCGCCGGCCGGTTCGGTGCCCGGGACGGGAGTCGGCGCCGACCCGCGCGGCGTATGGGATGTCGAGGCCGATCCGGTCGTCGCTGCCCTTTTCGAACGCGGCGAGGTGCAGAAAGTCAATGAACTGCTGCGTCATTGGACCAAGAACGGCCAGCCCCTCCCACAGGGATTGCCCAAGGACCTGCGGGACTTCATCGAATATGCGCGGCAACTCCCGGACTGGAGTGATCAGAAAAAGCTTGCGGACGCGGTGCGGTTCAACCAGAAGCGGGGCACGTACCTCGGCGTGATCTATGGATTTGCCAGCGGCATGATGAGCACCGTCATTCCACGGGAAGCCCGCGCGGTGTATTACTCCAAGGGTGGTGCGGACATGAAGGATCGCATCACCAAGACCGCCAAACTCGGCTACGACATCGGATCGCTCAATGCGTATCAGCCTGATGGCGAGATGGTGGTCACCTGCGTGAAGACGAGGTTGGCGCATGCCGCCGTGCGTCACCTGTTACCGCAGTCCGGCCACTGGGTGAACTCGGCCTCGGAAGAGGTGCCCATCAGTCAGGCCGACATCATGGTCACGTGGCACAGTTTGCCGACCACGGTGATGCGCAACTTCAAACGCTGGGGTGTGCCGATCGCAGCGGACGAATCCGCCGGTTTCTTGCATTCCTGGCAGTTGAGCGCCCACCTGCTCGGTGTGAAGGACGAGTACATCCCGAACTCGTGGGGCACGGCGGAATCGCAGGCCCAGCAGGTGCTCGATCCGATTCTCGCGCCGACACCCGAGGGCATCAAGCTCGCGGACATGCTCCTGGACCTCGGCATGAACCTCGACCTGACGCTGTTGAGCCGGCCGATCCTCGGAGCGTTGACCCGATTCATGCTGGGCGACAAGATCGGTGACTGGCTTCGTCTACCCACCGAACCCGTGTGGACTCCGCTACTGGAGACCGCGTGGGGCCCATACGTCGCCGTTCGTGAGGGCTTGCTCGACGTGGGCGTGCCCAAAGAGGCCTACTGGTTGTTCGATGAGTTCCTCCGTCAGTTCGTGTTGCTCTACATGTCCGAGCTGAGGATGCCGATCAACATCACGATTCCGGTCGGCAACAATCCGCGCTACAAGTAATCGACTCGTCGGGGGATTCAGGACCGAATCTGTCCTGTTGGTGTGCCAGCCTGGGCTCTGAACGGTCAGGCCTCCGGGCCATGTGACCGGGCGGCGACATGCACACCGACACAAAAGGGGCCAAGGCGATGAGTCGCGAGTTTCAGGTGACATTTGATTGTGGAGATCCGGCTGCACTGGCGGAGTTCTGGGCGGACGTGCTGGATTATCAACTCCAGTCCCCGCCGCCGGGCTTCGACTCCTGGGATGCGGCGCTCGAAGCGATGAACATCCCGCCGGAGCGTCGCAACGACGCTTCGGCGTTGGTCGGTTCGGATGGAACCGGCCCCCGGGTGTTCTTTCAGCGCGTACCGGAGGGCAAGACCGCCAAGAATCGGGTCCACCTCGATGTTCGCGCCGTTCCGGGACTGACCGGTGAGGAGCGAATGGCTGCGTTGGAGAAGGAAGCCGCCCGCTTGGTGGAGCTCGGGGCGACCCGGGTGCAACGTTACGAGCCGGATCCGCCGCTGGGCACCGGCCACATCGTCATGACCGATCCGGAAGGGAACGAGTTCTGTCTCGACTGATCAGGTGAGGCCGACGGCTGGGGGCTCATTGAGACACTATTGATGATTCGTCTCAGCTATGCGACGCTGCTTGGATGGGTGTTTCTGCGACGGGCCGTGCGACTGATACGACGGCCGAGGTGGGCCGCTCCCCGTGGGATTCTCAGCACGTCGAGTTCGCCTATCGGGTCGATGATGTCGAGGGGCGGATCCCCGACAATCTCAACGGTGTTCTCTACCGCATCGGACCGGGACGTCTGGATGTCGGCGGACATCCGGTGCACCACATCTTCGATGGCGACGGAATGGTCTCCAGGATCGAAATCCATTCCGGGGACGTGCATTACCGGAGCCGGTACGTGCGGACCCGGGCGTATGCGCGCGCCAACAACGCATCCCGGCCGCCGCGCGGCATCGGGACCCAGCGTGTCGGCGGGGTCTTGGCGAATGCTCTGCGTGGCCCGGCCAACATGTCCAACACAAATGTGCTGCTGCACAACAACAAGCTGTATTCGCTGTGGGAGGGTGGTCGGCCCCACCGGCTCGACCCGGAGACCCTGGCGACCATCGGCCTCGACAGCTTCAACGGAGGATTGAAGCGCCTCGGTGCCTTCTCGGCTCACCCGAAAACCGATCCGGCAACCGGGGAGACATTCAACTTCGGGCTCGACTTCTTTCCCCGGCCGATGATCCGTTGCTACCGTCTCGCGCCGGGCGGCAGCTTTGCCGAGATCCAGAGGATCCCGATATCCAGGCTGGGTTTCATCCACGACTTCGCCCTCACCCGGCGGTACCTCGTGTTCATCATCGATCCGATCGTGGTCAAGAACCCGGTCCCGGCCGTTCTCGGGCTGCGGCCGATGGACGATGCTCTGACCTTCGAGCCGGACCGCGGGACCCGCATCGTCCTGGTGCCCAGGTCCGGCGATGCACCGATCAGCATCGATCACGAGGCGCTGTTCCATTTCCACGTCAACAACGCCTACGACGGCGATGCCGAGACCGTCGTCGAACTCGTTGCGCATGATCAGAAGTGGGGTTGGGAAGGATGGAACGAGCATCTGCACAACTTCCGGGACAACCCCGGGCCTGCGTTCGGTGGCACCTTGAAACGGCTCACCATCAACCGTGACACCCGCAAGGTCACCGAGGAGCAACTCAACGATGCCGGGTGTGAGTTCCCTCAACTCGATCAGCGAAAGACCACTGTGCCGCATCGGTTCTCGTACCTCGCCGAGGCGTCGATCGCCGGTGGCAACCCGGATACCATCACCACCATCGACCACAGTTGCGGGACGCAGCGCAGGTATGTCGCCGCTGCCGGTGGCACGATCTGTGAGCCGCTCTTCGCTCCGGACGACACCTCAGGCGCCGAAGGAGATGGTTGGCTGTTGACCCTGGAACATCAACCCGCATCGCAAAGGTCCCGGGTGGTTGTCCTGCCGGCGCGCGATCCAGATCGGGGACCGGTTGCCTCGATCAATCTGCGCCACCACGTCCCCATGACCTTTCACGGAGCGTTCCTCCCCGCCGCGGGCCGACCTGGGTGATCGACCCCGCAGCGGTGGGTGGGGGGGATCAGCGTCCCTTACTCATTGCCGGCGGTCACGGTATTTCCGTTGCTGGGCCGGTCGTGGGCGGCGAGGGGAACGGGCAGTCTCCGCAGACACCTCCGGTGGGCGTGCGGTAGAAGAGGCAGCAGCTGCGTCGGCGATGGCGCAGCGGGTCGACGGTGAGTTGGAGGCGGGGATCATCGAGGAGGGCGGACACCCAGCGGGAGTGGCTGTCGCCGGTGATCCGGGCGGCGCCCAGTAGCGCGGAAGTGGTGTTGCCCCAAAGCAATCCGGGGGCCACGATGTCTCGCCACGCTTCGACGCAGGGGTCGAGCTGCTGGTCGAGGACCTCGACCCGGGCCGATCGCCCCATCCGTGGGTCCTCGATATGAAGCTGCAGTGATCCGTTGACACTGCGCCACAGCAGTTCGTCTGGTCCCAGGTGTACGCAGCGGCCGTCGTCCTGACGGGTGCCCGCTGTGACCGACCACAACCGGGCCGCATATCCGAAGAACAACGTGGATGCGGCGACGCGGTCTTCGTCGACGTTCAGCGCGGCGGAGACTTCCCCCACGACTCGGTTCCGGACGGAACGTTCTCGGAGCGCGGCGGTGGGCTGCCAATCGCCTGCGGGCACCGGGCCGGCGCCGACGGTGAAATACGGACCCTTCTGCGCCAGCCGGGCGAGCATGGCTGTGACGTCGAAGGTGTCCTGACCGAAGGTGTGGGCGTCATGCATGGTGTGCTCCGATTTGATGTCGAACACCATCGTATGTGCCCCCGCAGGTCATGTACCTCCGGCACCGCGCCGGCTCCGGCTTCCTCTTGCATTGTCGCTGGGACCGGCTGAATGCAACACAACGACTGCACCCCGCCTGCCAGAAGGCAAGCGGGGTGCAATCGTTCAGTTCGAACTCAGGACGGTCCGAATTCAGCGCAGGTCGAACCGGTCGTTGTTCATGACCTTGACCCACGCCGAGACGAAGTCGTTCACAAACTTTTCATCGGCATCGGCCTGTGCGTAGACCTCGGCCAGAGCACGCAGCTGTGAATGTGAACCGAACACCAGATCTGCTGGGGTGGCGGTCCACTTGGCGTCGCCGGTGACCCGGTCCGTGCCCTGGTAGACATTCTCGTCGTTTTCCGATGGCTTCCACTCGGTGCTGCCGTCGAGAAGGTTGACGAAGAAGTCGTTCGTCAAGGTTCCCAGACGGTCGGTGAAGACACCATGTGTGTTACCGGCGTGATTGCTGCCGAGGGACCGCAGGCCGCCCACGAGCACCGTTGCCTCCGGAGCGGTCAGATCGAGCATGTACGCCCGATCGAGGAACAGCGTTTCCAAATTGATCTTCTCGCCACTGCGTGAATAGTTCCGGAATCCGTCCGCGCGAGGTTCGAGGACCGAGAACGAGTCCACATCGGTGCTCTCTTGCGAAGCATCGGTCCGGCCCGGCGCGAAGGGCACCGTGACTGTGTGACCGGCTGCCTTGGCCGCCTTTTCGATACCCGCCGAACCCGCCAGCACGATCAGGTCGGCCAACGAGATCTTCTTGCCGCCCGACGCCGAATCGTTGAAGTCCTGCTGGATCTGTTCGAGGACGGGGAAGATCTTGGCCAATTCGGCGGGTTCGTTGATATCCCAGTCCTTTTGCGGCTCAAGACGGATACGTGCACCATTGGCGCCGCCACGCTTGTCCGTGCTGCGGAAGCTGCTCGCCGACGACCACGCCACATTGACCAACTGGGAGACCGACAGTCCGGAGTCTGCCAGTTTGCCCTTCAGCGCAGAAACGTCCTGGTCATCGACCAACGGATGGTCGACCGCCGGAACCGGGTCCTGCCACAGTTGCGGCTCGGGAATCCAAGGACCCAGGTAGCGGGAGAGCGGACCCATGTCGCGGTGCAGCAACTTGTACCAAGCCTTCGCGAAGGCCTCGGCGAGTTGTTCCGGATTCTTCAACCAGCGCTGCGTGATCTCGGCGTAAATCGGGTCTTCGCGCAGTGCAACGTCGGTGACCAGCATTGTCGGTGCGCGTCCCGGTCCGCCGAACGGGTCGGGGATCGTGCCGGCACCGGCGCCGTCCTTGGCTGTGAACTGCCACGCGTCGGCCGGACTCTTCGTCAGCTCCCATTCGTAGCCGTAAAGGATCTCCAGGAAGCCGTTGCCCCACTGAGTAGGTGTCGATGTCCAGACGACCTCGAGTCCGCTGGTGATGGCATCTTCGGCTTTCCCCTTGCCGTAGCCGTTCTTCCAACCCAGACCTTGCTGCTCGATCGGTGCGGCCTCGGGTTCGGGTCCGATCCGATCTGCCGGGTGGGCCCCGTGGGTCTTCCCGAAACTGTGTCCGCCAACGATCAAGGCCGCGGTTTCTTCGTCGTTCATCGCCATGCGGCTGAACGTCTCGCGAATGTCTTGGGCCGCGGCGATGGGATCCGGTTTACCCTCTGGGCCTTCGGGATTCACGTAGATGAGTCCCATGGTGGTGGCGCCGAGCGGCTGGGAGAGCTCACGCTCGCCCTGGTAGCGCTTGTCGGTGCCGAGCCACTCGTCTTCTGGCCCCCAGAACACCTCTTCGGGTTCCCAGATGTCCGGTCGTCCGAATCCGAAGCCGAACGTCTGGAATCCCATTGATTCCAATGCGGTGTTGCCGGCGAACACCAATAGGTCGGCCCAGGAGATCTTGTTGCCGTATTTCTGTTTGACCGGCCAGAGCAGTCGGCGCGCCTTGTCGAGATTGGCATTGTCCGGCCAACTGTTGAGGGGGGCAAAACGTTGGGCACCCTGGCCGCCACCGCCGCGACCGTCGAAGATTCGGTACGTGCCTGCGGAGTGCCAGCTCATCCGGATGAACAGGCCCCCGTAGTGGCCGTAATCAGCAGGCCAGAAGTCCTGCGAATCGGTCATCAATGCGATGAGGTCCGCCTTGAGCGCGTCGACATCGAGCTTGGCGAACTCCTTTGCATAGTCGAAGTCGGCACCGAGCGGATTCGATTTCGACGTATGGGAGTGCAGGATCGACAGGTCGATCTGCTCCGGCCACCAGTCTTTGTTCGTCAGTGGCGCATGCGCCTTGGGCTTCGGCGACGGAATCGCCGGATTCTCGCTCTCACTGGTGCTTCTTGTCCCGGTATCGGCATTGGGGGGACGGCTGTCAGAGGTCACAGGATTCCTTTCAGGCGGTGGTGAACTGGGCGGTGATCACGGATGTGACCGGTTCATGGCGGGTTCGGTGCAATCCGGACATCGACCCCAGTAGATGACCTCGGCCTCGTCGAGAACAAAGCCGTGATCGTCGGAGGCTGTGAGACAAGGGCGTTCGCCGATGGCGCAGTCCGCATCGGCGATCACCCCACAGATACGACACACCACGTGATGGTGGTTGTCACCCACCCGACTTTCGTAGCGTGCGATGTGGCCGGCCGGCTGAATGCGCCGAAGCAGCCCCGCTGTGGTCAACGTATTGAGAACGTCGTATACGGCTTGGCGCGACACGGTCGGCAGAACCACCCGCACGGCAGCGAAAATCGTTTCGGTATCGGAGTGGGGGTGGTGGTGGACAGTGTCCATCACCGCTATTCGCGGCCGGGTGACCCGAAGGTCTGAACCGCGTAGCCGATCCGCGTTGTCCGGTGTGGGGGCCACGACTCCACGATAGGCACCATGGTTGTCGTCAGTGTGCGTTTTCTGGAATCAGTAAAAATTGAGTGTGGCGAGATCGGCTAGGCGTTGATGGTCATTCGTGGCCAGGGTGGTTGTTTGAGCACGGCGGCCGAGGCGAGTGTCGCCGCGATGAGGCCGGTGAGAACTCCGATCAGCGCGACTCTTGCTCCATCGATCGCAGGAGTCCAGGTGGTTTCGCCGTTGACTATCGTGTACAACCCCAACGGGACGGTTCCGCCTCGTATTGACCGACGGGACACCGGGATAACGGTCGTCTGGTCATCGATCCTGACCGGCTCGCCGTATTGGTGTCGCGGTTCTGTGCGAATCTGCGGTGCGTTGTCATCATGCTGATTCGAGTTCATCATCTGCCTGCTCTGGTGGTCAGGTGTGTACCGATCTCGCGGGCTGCCCCGTGCTCGCCGGTGGCGCCGACGAGCACGCATGTTGCTCCTCGTCGACGCGATGCTACCGCCATGGACTGATTTCCTCCATGTCAGCGCAAGGGGTGCGGTGGGCACTGTGCTGATACAAGGTTGGCCTATCCGCGAGGCGGAGACCGCCGGTGATAGTGGCCAGAAGTGCACATGGAGGGGCCCGCGCCAGTTCTTGACATATGTCGAAAAGGTGGCACTCTGGGCAGGAGTAATTAGATGTATGTCATACAGGTGGAGGTGGTGTCATGTCCCGTGTTCAGCTCGCCCTCAATGTCGATGATCTCGACGCGGCGGTCACGTTCTATTCGAAGTTGTTCAACGTCGAGCCTGCGAAGCGCAAGCCGGGCTATGCCAATTTTGCCGTCGTCGAACCGCCGCTGAAACTAGTCCTGATCGAGAATCCGGGCAAGGGTGGCTTGCTCAATCATCTGGGCGTCGAGGTGGATTCAAGCGAAAAAGTTCACGCCGAGATCGCGCGACTTGGCGACGAGGGCTTGTTCACCGCCGAAGAGATCGGCACCACCTGTTGTTTCGCCACCCAGGACAAGGTGTGGGTCACCGGGCCGGCAAACGAGAAGTGGGAGGTTTATACGGTTCTCGCCGATTCGGAGACATTCGGTACGTCGCCGCAGCTTCTGGCCGAAGACGGCGCTTCTGGTGGACCCTGCTGCGTGGGTTGACGGTTACGGGCCGGCCTCCTCGGTTGTCGGCCACGACCTGCATCGGACCCGGACAACGCTTCGTGCGTGCACACTGGAGTGGACCACTACAAGGAGTGAGAGCTATGAGCACCAACGGACCGTTCGGTTTCGATCCCGAAGACATCGACCGCATCGCCCGCGAAGCCGGCGACGGGCTACGCGACCTGTTCGGCCAGGTCGCCAAGGGTATGTCGCAATCAGGCGGCGAGCAGCCCCTCGTGGCGTTCTTCAGTGAGTCGATGTTCGGCAACTCCGCCGCAAAGGCCAAGCCCGCGGCGCCAACTCCGGAAACCGCCGGTGACACCGGTGACGGCGTGTGGGCCATCTACACGGTGGACGAGGATGGAACAGCGCGCATCGACCAGGTGTTCGCGTCTGAACTCGACGCTCTGCGTTCGCACAAGGACAACGTCGATCCGCGACGCAAGGTCCGGTTCTTGCCGTATGGGGTGTCGGTGGGTGTTCTCGATGACACCGGCGCCCAGGGGTGACAGTGGTACCGCGTGACAGCGCGGGATCGGTGAGGTGCGGGTAGGCGGTCGCCGGTAGGGGGCACCGGTCGCTCGTGTCAGCACTTCACGCGGCCGCCGTCAGGTTGATGGCTGATATCGCGGTATCGACGTCTGACGCGGCTAGCATGACGGCATGTGGAGGCGGACGGTCGGCGCGATGGTGGCACTGACCTGGATCCTGCTCATCGCTGCAATCTCGCCCCCGGCATTCGCTGAGGGGGAACCCGGTTTCGCGGCCCCGCGGTGGTCCGGCCTTGATGCGCGTGACCGTCCGGCTCCGGTGGGGTCGGGTCCTGGTGTGCTCGTTGCTCAGACGGAACTCGATCCGGCCCTGACATTGACCGAGGCATCAATCGCGCATCGATTCCTTTACACCACAAGGCGTTCCGCCGATGCAGAGGTCACAACGAGTACCGCCGCCGTGTTCATTCCGGTAGGACCGGTTCCCGACGGGGGTTGGCCCGTTGTCGCCTGGGCTCACGGCACCACCGGACTCGGCGACGACTGCACACCGTCGGCTCTTCCTCGGCCCGAACAAGACGCGGCATACCTTGGTCACTGGCTGCGGCAGGGATACGCCATCGTCGCCACCGACTACGCCGGACTCGGGACGCCCGGACTCATGCAGTATCTCGGTACGGAGGCGGCGGCGCGCAGTGTCGTGGATTCGGTCATCGCAGCGCGGTCCGTCGATGTGCCGCTGGCCACGAGGTGGGCCATCGTCGGCCAGTCCCAGGGCGCAGGTGCGGCGCTCGGCGCTGCCCAGCGAGCGACAGCGCTGTCTGCCGGAACCGGGCTCGACTATCGCGGCGTGGTCGCCACCGGCACGCCCGCCTACATCGAATATCCGGGAAGCCTGTTCGGACCGGTGTTCCCGCCGATCGCCCTGCCGTCCGGACTGACCACCTACATGTTGTACATCCTGGCCGGCTTTCTCGACGCCCGCCCCGACATCGACACACGTTCGGCGTTGACGCCGCGGGCCGAACAACTCGTGGACCAGGCCCGGACACTGTGCGTCCCGGCGATGTCCGAGATCACAAACGGTCTGGACTCGCGAACAGTGTTCAGCAGGCCGCTGGCCGAGGTGCCCGGCCTGGCCGTCGCCCTGCGGGAGTACATGGCCACGCCCGATCGCGGTTATGACCGCCCGATCTTCCTCGGGCAGGGACTGCTGGACAGCGATGTGCCGGCTCCGTTCGCACTGACCTTGGCCGGCGCGCTCGCCGCCAATGGGCAACCGGTGACCTTGCGTGTCTACCCGACCGACCACAGCGGCACGGTCAGCGCCTCAACCGCCGACTCGACGCCCTGGCTGGCGACGGTGATGGCCCCGTGAATCCCTGCCGCCCGTGGAGCTCGTCGCGGCGTACGTTCCGTACTGTTTTGGCAGAAGCAGATTCAGTCGGCAAGACCCGGTGAAGGTGCCGTGATGCCGGCGGGTGAACGGAGGGAAGAAGTGACCCCACGTGTTCTGGTGGTCGGAGCGGTCAACGTCGACCTCGTGGTGGCGACCGACCGCTTGCCCGGCCCCGGGGAGACAGTTGTCGGTCCACGGGTCGAGCGCCATGGGGGCGGAAAGGGAGCCAACGCGGCCGTCGCGGCTGCACGGGCGGGCGCAGAGGTTCGCTATTGCGGGGCCGTCGGGTCCGACGATACCGGGTCAGGTGCATTGGCCGAGCTTCGCGCGGAAGGCATCGATGTCTCAGATGTGGCTGTGCTCGAAGGGGTTTCGACGGGCATGGCGCTGATCGTGGTCGACGCCGCAGGGGAGAATCAGATCGCGGTCGGCGCCGGGGCGAACGCGGTTGTCGACGCCTCATCGGTGCGGGCAGCAGTGCAGCGAGCAGCGACGTGGGCAACCTGTGTCCTGGTCAGCACCGAGATCACGCCGGACGCAGTGGCTGCCGCGGTTGAATCCGCAGCCGTTCACGGGATTCGATGTGTGCTCAATCCGGCCCCCGTGACGCCGGGCCTGTTGGATCTCTTGCGCTTTGCGCCCCTGGTCACTCCCAATGGATCCGAATTGGGTGACTTGTACCGCTTGCTCGGAGGTGACGGCGACGTCTCGGTCGAGAAGATGGCAGTGCAGGTTGCTGACCGCACCAAGGCTCCGGTCGTGGTGACCCTGGGCGGGAATGGCGTCCTGGTCGTCGAACCCGAAGGGGAGGCGACGCCGTTGCCTGCCCGATCAGACGTCACCGTTCGGGATACCACCGGCGCCGGAGACACTTTCAACGGTGTCTTCGTGACCGCCCTGGCAGCCGGAGTTCCCGTTCGGGATGCGAGCTCGCGTGGCATGACCGCGGCCACGCTCTCGGTGGGTCACGTCGGTGCGCGGGCGGGGATGCCGCGGGCGGACGCGATTGATGCCGCGTCGACATCATCTCGGCGAGGGGTCGAGTAGTCAGGCCGACACCATGCTCGGTGGCTACGACGGACCACGGCCACATACCGCTCACCGCGCAGCTCCGACCGGGCCTGCGCGGTGAGGGAGCGGATCAATCGATGAGCGCGCTCATCAGATCACTCACGGTGCCACCGTGTGCCAGGCCGAGGGCGAGTTCTCCGACGAGCTGGGTCGACTGGCCCAACGTGTTGGTTGCGTTCAGTCCGAACTTGGTCATCAGTTCCTCTGAGGACAACGGGTTCCCGGGTCCTCCGCGGTTGACGCTGATCCGGGCTTCGTGCCGGGTGCCGTCGGTGGTGACCACTGCCAGCACCGCCGGGAACTGGTTCGGGTAGATCCGGTTGCACTCCTCGTCCTCGACGCAGGTCACCTTCGCCGCGAGCGCGAGCCGGTTCTCGTCGCCGGCGCTCGCGTCGGTGAAGTCGCTGTGCCCAACACCGAGTCCACTGCCGCCGAGCAGCGCGGCTGCCACGGTGTACGGACCCGAGAACGCCGCGTGATAGCCGGACTTCGGCCGTGCCTTGTCCTCGACTGGTTGGGCAATCGTGCGCAGCACCGGACCCGAGACGCCGAGTTCGATTGACTTGATGTCGGACGGATCCACGCCGCGTTCCCGAATGGCCAGGGCGGCATCGATTCCGGCGTGCGTGAAGTGGTTGCACGGGTACGGCTTGAAGAAGATGCCCGGGAGTTCCCAGTGCTCGCCGAGCCGGTCGACGACGGCCGAGGCATCTGCCCGGTCGCCGCAGTAGGCGTTGAGGAATCCGAATCTTCCCTCGATGACGGTGGGTGGTCCGGTGAGCCCGTTCATCGCCAGTTCGGCTGCGGTCACACCGGCGTGCGCGGCCCACCCGCAATGGGCACGCTTGACGGTTCCGCCGGTGCGGTTGGCCTCGATGAGTCCGGCGCCCATGCTGGCGGCGATACCGACCGCGTGCGCGATCTTGGACTCGTCGAGCCGGTACACCATCGCGGCGGCGACGGCAGCACCGATGGCACCACAGATTGACGTCGCATGCAGGCCTCGCTCGAAGAACTCCGAGTTGCCCAAAGTTTCGTCGTAGCCGCCCATTCCGAGTCGGACGGCCACCTCGATACCGACACCGGCTGCGTCGAGCATGGTGACCGCGTCGACGCCCTCGGCCTCGGCCACGGCAAGGGCAGCCGGGATCACCGATGCGGAGGGATGCAGAACCGACGGCAGATGGGTGTCGTCGGAGTCCATCGAATGGGCGAGGGTTCCGTTGATCAGGGCTGCGGTGGCTGCCGGGAATCGCATTCCGGTGCCGATACCGGTTGCCGCCTCACGGCCACCCCAGTTCTTCGCAACCGCGATCACGGCCGCGGCCGGGGTCTCATGGCGGGCGGCAACGCTGTTGCCGACCAGATCGAGGACCCGCCGGGCCACGTCACCGCGGAGGTCGTCGGCCAGACCGTCCCGGGTGACGGTGTACGCCAATGCCGCCAGTTGCTGGACGACGGTGAGCTGGGGGGAGTCCGGTGTAACCGCGCTCATGCCGACACCACTGCCACCGGGCGAACGGGGGATCCGGTGCCGCCGACGATGCGCAGCGGCGCCATCACAAACGTGAACTCGGTGAGCTTCTGCGCCGCAGCATCTTCCAGGTTCAGGTGTTCGATGATATGGATTCCGTTCTGCACGAGCAGGATTCGGTGCACCGGCAAGACGCTGTGCCCCTTGCCTGCCGGAATGTTCTCGTAGGCGGTGGTGTCGGAACCGGTGGCGACGATGCCGAAGTCGGCCAGCCATTGCGCCGCCTCTTCGTTGGGGCCGGGTACGCCGTCGGTCTGGCCGAGGTACACGTCCTGGTTCTCGAAGTGCCGTGCCCAGCCGCTGCGGACCAGAACCACGTCCCCGCGACGCGGTGTCACTCCGGCGAGTTCCGCCGCGTTCTGCAGGTCGGTGGCGGTGATCGCGTACCCCGCAGGCAGGGTGTCCACACCGTGCAGGCCGGCGATGTCGAGGAGGATCCCCCGGGTCATCATGAAGGGGATCTGTTCAGCGCCTTTGTCTTTGAAGCGGCCGCCGGCCTGGGCCTCGTAGGCGTCGACATCCCCGTTGAGCTTGCCGCAGTCGCTGACGTGTGACAGTGCGTCCACGTGGGTACCCACATGACCGCCGGTGACGATGATCTCGTTCGCTGCCGACCCGCCGTCGGGTCGAACCATGTCGCCGTGCCGCCGGATCAGTGTCATCCGGAATCCGGGATGGTTGGGGGAGCAGGGCATCCCGGTGAAATACGGGTGGCCGAGTTCGACGTGGCGCACGCCGGCGGCGACCGCCGACATCAGTGGATCCACCGCAGTTGTTGAGGTCATCAGATACTCCTGTCGTTCGCACCGCCGGGATCTCCGGCGGCACCGTGATTAGTTGGGGGCGATGCTGCGCGTCAGGCGCCGGTGCTCGCCGAAGACGGTGTGGTTCGGGCGCGAGCGAGTACGGCACGCGCCTGCTCCACGACCGCGTTGTCGATGAAACGACCATGTTTGTCGATGAACGCGGCAGTGCCTTCGGACTGCGCCTGTGCGGCAGCGTCCACGGTCTCCTGAGCCCGATCGATCTCGGCTGCCGCCGGAGTGAAGACCTCGTGCACGACGCCTATCTGCCGAGGGTGGATCACCGACCGTCCGAAAAACCCGGTATCGCGGCCGCATTCGCTGTCGGCCCGCAGTCCGTCGAGGTCCGAGACCTTGGTGTAGACACTCTGGATCGGTGACTCGAGCCCGGCCGCCCGGACCGAGGCGACCAGCCAACCACGCGCCCAGGTGAGCCCCGATGCAGGTACCCGCAGGTCGGCGGCAAGGTCGGCCTCGCCGGCGCTGATGCCGGTGACCAGGGGATGTGCCGCGGCGAGCGCGGCAACGCCGAGAAGACCACGCGCAGATTCGACCAAGAGCTGCATCCGGATACCGGTCTGATCTCCGATGGCCTGGATCAACTCGGGCGCTTCGGCTTTCGGTATCCGGATTCCGCCGCTGGAGCTACCGACCAGGCTTGTATTCGCCAGCGCGTCGATGTCGGCGCGATGCCACGGGCTCGCCGTGTCGTTCACGCGCACCCAGATCTGGGGTGCATCCGGTGCATCCGCCCATTGCTCGATCGTCGCCACAGCCGCAGAACGGGCCTGCGCCTTGGCATCCGGCGGAACCGCGTCTTCGAGATCGATGACGACGGCATCGGCACCGCTGGCGATCGCCTTGCCGATCCGTGTCCCGGAGTGGCCGGGAACGTACAACCAGGTCCTAGGCGTCATCTGCATGCGTTTCGTCCGTTCGATCATCGGTCGGCAGACCGCCTCGCCATCCGAGTGTTCGGGACACCTGGTCGGCAGCCGCGGTCACAATTGGCACATAGCCGAGAAGAACTTCGTTGGTCATCCGGTGGATCGGCCCGCAGACCGAGAGCGCTCCTACGGCCAGGCCATCGAGATCGAAAACCGGAGCAGCGATCGATGAGGCGCCCTCCTGCCGCTCACCGCTGGAGACGCACCAACCCTTTTCCCTGATCTCCTGCAGACTCGCCCGGAGGGCGTCCGGGTCGGTGATCGTTGCGGGGGTGAGGCGGTCGAGGGGCTCGGCCAGCACGGCGTCGTTCAGCGCCCGCGTCTGGAAAGCCAGGATTGCGCGTCCGGAACTTCCGGTGTGCAGCGGGAACCGACGTCCTAGTTCCACTGTCATCTTGATTTCGTTGCGGCTCTCGACCTGGTCGAGATAGATCCGGCCGCGGCCGGCCATCGCTGTCACAGTTGCCGTCTCGCCGGTTTGCTGTTGCAGGTCGGTGAGCAGCGGCCGGGCTACCTCTCGCAACGGAGACGAACGCAGAGCGGAGGCGCCCAGAGCCGCGGCCGCAGGCCCGAGTGCATACTCGCGGTCCGGACTCGTGATGACCAGCAGTCCACGGTCGACGAATGTGGTCAGGACGCGGTGGACCACTGCCTTCGACAGATTCAGTTCCCGGGCCACACGCGACACGCCGAGCGGTCCGTTGGTGAAGTGCAGGAGGATGTCTGCGGCCCGGGCGGCCGAGGTGGTGGTGTTGTTCACCGAGCCGGCCTTGCTCGCTGATTCGTCATTCGACTGGGTTGCCATCGACCACTCCTCGGTATTGCCGGTGCGGGGCCCACCCCGCTCGGGTATGGCCATTGTGAACATTCAAAGTCATTGCACTGGTGAGCATCGCAACGCGGCTGTCATCGCCGGACGCCGACGGGTGCGCCGAGAACCTTGCGGATGATTCGCCGGCGCTCGGTGGCAAGACGAGCAGAAAGGGCTTCGCCGGGTTCGTGGAGATCGACGGCTTCCACGGTGACGACATCCTTGTCTTCGAGGACCTGTTCGAGGGTCATCACGCGGTCCCGCAGAATCCACAGTTCCTGGGTCAGTGTCGTGACCATGCGCGCCAGTTCGTCATTGGTCGCGTTCTCCAAGTAGGAGGGACTGCTACTCATGTTCGTCTCGATTCGTTTTTGCAACAGCCGGTTCGGGGTCCGCCAGCAATGGATGGCAAGGGGGTCAGGCCTGAGGTTTGACGCCGCGCGCGACCCAGGGGTAGTTGCCGGGGCCGACACCGTATTCCTCGACATCGACGAAGCCGGCGTCCCGAAGCAAAGCGGTACGGTCCAGCAGCAGTGCGCCACGCCAGAACGGTTCGTTGCGGTTTTCGGTCTCCCAGTCGAGTACCACACACCGGAACAGCGAATCCTGCTCCGCGTACGGTGCCACATCGCCGATGATGACCTCGCCGCCGGGTCGGCAGACCCGGAAGGCCTCGGCCGCGATGGTACGAGCCGCCGGGACCGGGATCTCGTGAAGCAGGATGAACGCGGTCACCATGTCAAAGCTGTTGTCCGCGTAGGGCGTCGCCTCGCACGCCGCCTGGCGCAGATCCCATTCCCAGCCGTTGCGGGCTGCGATGAGTTTGGCGTGCTCCAGCTCGGTGCGTCCGAGGTCGACACCCGAGACCTTGGCGTCGGGCCAGGCCCGCTGCAGAGCCGAGGCGTATCGCCCGGTGCCGATGCCCAACTCCAGGATCGACTCGTAGGAACCGAGGCGGCCTTCTTGCGCGACGAGTAGGCGTTGATCGGCGAATGACTCACCGGGTTTGACCGCGCCGATGCCGCCGGTGGCGAAGAGCAGGTCGTAGACGTAGTCATGGATCATGAAGCCCATTCGTTCATGACCTTCCCATCCGCCGGGTGCGAGATGGAACTCGGTGTCCGACCAATACTTCGGTGCTTCGACCGCCGGGTCCAGAACCAGGGTTCCACCCTTGTCCGTGTTGGCCTCGTACTCGGCTTCGACTGCGAGGCTGCCGTCGTCGTAGGCTTCGCGTGCTGCCGCGAACTGCTGTTCTCCCGAGAATCGGGTGTAGAACCGGTCCCATGTGTAGTTCTGGGACTGCTCCAGAAGATTTGCGGCAAACCTGATCTGGGCTTGCAGGCCCTCGGGCAGTTGCGCACCCTCGGTCAGGGTGTCGAGGTCCTTGGACGCCGCCGCCTGCAGTTCCTTACCGCTCCACGCGGCCAGATCTGCGAGGAAGTTGAAATTGGCACGACCACGCTGCCGAAGCCCGGTTGTCAAAGGAGTTCCTCTCGCTGTGTGAGATCAGTTGTCGAATCAGAGTCGTGCCGAGATGGTCGACCGTGCCGAAGCCGCATGTTGACGTCCGTTCGTTAACGAGACTTGATTCTGTCCACTGATTCGAGCTGTTCCGTCCAGCGGACCTGCTGGTGCCAGGTAGGCGCTTGCATGAGGGATATTAAACACCATCGTGTGACAAAAAGGTGTCTAATTGTAACGAAGACGTTTCTTGACCACGTGTTTCTTCATACAGTGGACGAATCCGCTTAGGGCAACTAACGTTCCGGTTAACGAAACGATGGCGATTCAGATGGCCTCAGGGCTGAGTAATGATCGAACATGTTCCGGTGCCGCGGCCCCGCCGGCGACGACGGATCGTGAACTATCCTTCGCTCGCCCCTGCCGGGCCCTTCGCGATCAGCACATCGACGTCCGCCCGTCCCCACAACGCCGACCACTGACGACCACCACCAACCGATTCGAACGAAAGACCAGGAACTGTGAGGCATTCATGAGTGAGAACGGACCCGACCTTGTAGTGGCCGGTGCCGGTGGCGGCCTGATCGCGGCGCTGCGCGCAGCACAGGGCGGTCTCGACGTGCTGGTGGTGGAGGCGAGCGAGCATTTCCGGCGTGGCAACAACACATCCATGTCGACGGCGATGGTGCCCGGCGCCGGTTCGCGTTGGCAGGCAGCTGCCGGCATCGACGACTCGCCCGAGCGGTTCATCGAGGACATGGTCCGCAAGACCAAGGGTGCGGTCGACATGGCGCTGGCCCGCGCGCTCGCCGAGGTCAGTGCTCCTCTCGTGGAATGGATGGCCGATGACCTCGAGCTGCCACTCGATCTGGTCACCGACTTCCCGTACCCCGGGCACTCGGCACTGCGCTGCCACACCATCGAGGGTCGGCACGGCAGTGCCCTGATCGATCACCTGATCCGCCTGGTGGCGGCGCATCCCCGAATCGATCTGATGGTCCCGGCCAAGCTCAGCGACGTCACCCTGGACGACGCCGGTGCGGTGTGTTCGGTGACGATCACATCGCCCGATGGGGCTACCGAGGAGATCGAGACGACCGCCGTCCTGTTGGCCACCAACGGATTCGGTGCCAACAGTGCGATGGTCTCCGAATTGTTGCCCGAGATCGCTTCTGCCGTCTACCACGGCAGCGAGTATTCGACCGGCGATGCGCTGGACATCGGCCGGCGTCTCGGTGCCGACACGGCCTTTTTGGACGGCTACCAGGGTCATGCGGCGCTGTCCAAGAAGGCGACCACTCTGGTGGGCTGGGCGACGATCATGCACGGGGGAGTGGTCCTCAACGTCGAAGGCAAGCGATTCGGCGACGAGACCACCGGCTATTCCGAATATGCCGCGATCCTTGCCGCACAGCCTGCTTCGTCCGGCTGGATCGTCATCGACAAAGAGATCTACGAGCGGTGCCTGCTGTTCACCGATTTTCGGCAGACCGTCGACTCGGGTGCCGTGGTGTGGGCCGACTCGGCCCAGCAGCTGGCCGAAGCGACCGGACTGCCGCAGGCGCAGGTGGCCGACGAACTCGCCCGCGTTGCCGAGTACTCGAACGGTTCCGACGCCGACCCCTTCGGGCGGTCGAACTTCGGCCACACCCTCGAAGCCCCTTATGCCGCCGTGGAAATCGTTCCGGCCCTCTTCCACACCCAGGGCGGCCTGCGGGTCGATCGTCGGGCTCGGGTGCTTGCCGCCGAAGGCGCACCCATACCCGGACTCTATGCCTCGGGCGGTGCGGCCATGGGTATCTCGGGCCACGGTGCATCCGGATACCTGGCCGGAAACGGTCTTCTGCCCGCGTTGGGTCTGTCCTACCTGGCTGCGAACTCGGTCCTCGCCGCTCTTTGAAACCAGCCGAGAACGACTCTCGGCCGAATCACGATCCTCCCCAGTTGAAAGGAACCACCATGGCGAGTCCATCGCTGCTGATCAAGAATGCAAGGGTCGTTCAGACCGGACCGGAACATCCGGAAGAGGGCGAGTTCCTCGACATCCTGATCACCGACGGCAAGTTCTCCCGCATCGAGGCATCGATCCCCGTCGACCCCACTTATGAGGTCATCGATGCTGCCGGACGCATCGCGTTCCCCGGTGTCGTCGACGCGCACCAGCACTGGGGCATCTACAACCCGCTCGGCGAAGACGCCGAGATCGAGTCACGGGCATCTGTGCAGGGCGGTGTCACCACAGCGCTCTCGTACATGCGGACCGGGCAGTACTACCTCAACAAGGGTGGCGCTTACGGTGATGTGTTCCCCGAGGTGCTCGAGCAGACCGAGGGCAAGCCCTTCGTCGACTACGCCTACCACCTGGCGCCGATGTCGAAAGAGCACATCGCCGAGATCCCCTCGCTGATCGAGGATCACGGTGTCACCTCGTTCAAGATCTTTATGTTCTACGGAAGTCACGGACTGCATGGTCGCTCCACCGACCAGAGTGAGTTCCTGATGATCCCGAAGGACGAGCGGTACGACATCGCGCACTTCGAGTTCGTCATGCGCGGTATCCAGAAGGCGCGCGAGCAGTTGGCCGACAAGGCCGACCACGTCTCGCTGTCTCTGCACTGCGAGACCGCCGAGATCATGAGCGCCTACACCAAGTTGGTCGAAGAAGAGGGGACGTTGACCGGCCTCGCCGCGTACAGTGCCTCGCGCCCGCAGCACTCGGAGGGCCTGGCGGTCACCATCGCGTCGTTCCTCGCCGACGAGACGCAGATGCCCAACATCAACCTGCTTCACCTGAGTTCGGCCAAGGCGTTCGTCGCCGCGATGCGGATGGCAAAAGCATTCCCGCACGTGAACTTCCGGCGTGAGGTCACCATCGGACATCTCCTCGCCGATATCGACACCGCGTACGGCCTCGGTGGAAAGGTCAACCCGCCGCTGCGCCCCCGTGACGACGTCGAGGCGCTGTGGGAGCACGTCATCGCCGGCAACGTCGACTGGGTTGTCAGCGATCACGCCTGCTGCAAGGACGAGAAGAAGTTCGCCGAAGACCGGGGCGACATCTTCGCCGCGAAGTCCGGATTCGGTGGCGCCGAATACCTTCTGCCCGGACTGGTCAGCGAGGGCCGCAAGCGTGGCCTGAGCTGGCAGCGGATCGCCCGGCTCACCGCAACCAATCCGGCCGAGCGCTACGGACTCCCGGGCAAGGGCGCCATCGCGGTCGGCATGGACGCCGACCTGGCGCTCGTCGACCCCGACCACAACTGGACGGTCAGCCCGGAAGATTCGGAGTCCGCGCAGGAATACACCCCGTTCGAAGGATTTGAGCTGGCGGCCAAGGTCACCGACACCTTCGTCCGTGGACAGCGTGTGCTGACCGACGGCGCTGTGTCCGGGACGCCGGCCGGTCGCTACCTGCACCGTCCGTACAAATGAGTGATCCGGTGACCACCGATTCCACGGAGGTCAGCAGCGGGCCGGTTCCGACCGGCCCGCTGGCCGGCATTCGGGTTCTCGACGTGTCGACCATCCTGGCCGGACCGTTGGCTGCGCAGATTCTGGGTGACTTCGGGGCAGATGTGATCAAGATCGAGCATCCCACCCGCCCGGACGGGATGCGAGGTCATGGACTGGAAAAGGACGGTCAACCACTGTGGTGGAAGATGGTCTCGCGCAACAAGCGCACGCTGTCGCTGTATTTGGGCAGCGACGAAGGCGCAGCGATCTTCCGGCGCCTGGTCGCCGAGGCAGACGTGGTGATCGAGAACTTCCGGCCGGGAACGTTCGAGAAGTGGGGCCTGGGCTACGACGTGCTGTCCGAGGTCAATCCAGGGCTGATCATGCTGCGCGTGACCGGCTTCGGTCAGACCGGGCCGTACTCCACCCGGCCTGCGTTCGGCACGCTGGTCGAATCGATGAGCGGCTTCGCCCATCTCACCGGTGCCGCCGATGGACCGCCCACCCTGCCGGCTTTCGGCCTCGCGGACTCGATCGCCGGTATCGCCGGAACCTCGGCTGTGTCGATGGCGCTCTTTCATCGGGAACGCACAGGCAAGGGGCAGGTCATCGATCTGGACCTGCTCAGTCCGATCATGACCGCTGTCGGTCCGGGCATCATCTATGCGGACCAACTCGGCATCGACCAGAAGCGGAGCGGGAACCGATCGAGCAACAACGCTCCTCGGAACCTGTACCGCACCATGGACGATCACTGGCTCGCGATCTCCACCAGTGCGAACTCCATCGCCGAACGGGTGTTGCGGCTCGTCGGGCATCCCGAGGTCGTCGACGAACCGTGGTTCGCCACCGGCCGTCAGCGTGCAGCCCATGCAGATCTCCTCGACGGCTATGTCGGTTCCTGGATCGCCGAACGGACGCGCGACGAAGTGATTGATGCGTTCGAGTCCGCAGGGGCGGCAGTGGCACCGGTGTACAAGCCGAGTGACCTGCTCAAGGATCCACAGGTCCAGCACATCGGCATGACAACAACGGTCCACGATGCCGATCTGGGTCCCATGCGGATGCAGAACGTGATGTGGCGGATGAGTGAGACACCGGGAAACATTCGGCACACCGGACGCCCACACGGCTCCGATACCGATGTGATCCTGAGCGAAATCGGTTGTGATCCAGCTGATATCGCGGAGTTCCGCGAACGCGGGACGGTGTGACCCGCGGTCAACATTTGATCGCAGGTTGAATGCATCGGTGGCCGGACCGACATCCGGCCACCGATGCGCCGGTCCGTTGTCATCGTCCGAAGTCTTGGTGGCAAACTCACTCGTCGAGTGAACGCAGTACGCTCACCAGCGTGAGTCAGGCCACCGAACCGTCATTGTCACCCCGCGTCAGAACTCAGCGTTGCCTCATGCAGGCCGCCGCGCGTATTCCCGAAGCCGTGTTGCGGGTGGCGGGCCGCCGAAGCCGCGTGAATGCGGACGGTGACCGGCTGGCTGTCGAGATGGCCGTGACGGGTTTTGTCGCGGCGCATCTGAAGTCGTTTGACATCGCCGGAAAGTCGGTCGCCCAGGCGCGTGCGGACCTACGGGACAACGCTGTTGCCATGGCCGAGAAACTCCCGGCGATGGCCGTCGAAGAGGATCTGTTGGTTCAGGGCCCCGGCGGCCTGCTCCCGATCACCCGGTACCGGGCCCAGGTGGGCTCGACGGGCATTGTGGTCTTCTTCCACGGTGGTGGATGGGTGATCGGCGATCGGGTCAGTCACGACAATCTGGTGCGCAGGCTGGCCGTTGCATCGGGTGCCGACGTTCTGTCCGTGGACTATCGGCTTGCTCCCGAGCATCCTTTTCCGGCCGCCGTCGACGATGCGGTCGCCGCGTGGCGGTACGCAGTGTCCTCCGCCCCGCACTGGGGGGTTTCCACGTCACGGATTGCGGTCGCCGGGGACAGTGCCGGCGGTAATCTGAGTGCTGTTGTGGCACAACAGGTACGGGGCGAGGCAGTGACCCCTTGCCTGCAATTGTTGATCTACCCGGGGACGGACGCTTCAACCCGGCGGGACTCGCGCCGGGAGTTCGCGACCGGGATGTATCTGACCGACGAGCGCATCGACTGGTTCCTCGACCACTACGTGCCCGACCATGCCACGCGCAGCGACCCTCGAGTGTCCCCTCTGCTGGCACAAGATCTTTCGGGTCTCCCGCCGGCTCATGTTGTCGTTGCCGGATTCGATCCACTTCGGGACGAGGGGATTGCCTACGCGAAGCGACTCACTGCAGCGGGCGTTCCTGTCACGTTGGATCGTGCGGGGAGTCTGATTCACGGATTCGCGAACATGACCTTGATCAGCGCCGACGCCCGTGCGGCAGTCGACCGGATGGGCGCAGCACTGGCCGTCGCGCTTCGCTGAGAAGTGGTGGAATTCTTCGGGTTGTGATGATCTCTTTCACGAAAATCGCGTTGTGGCGTTGCAATACAAGCGATCCCGGAATCAGGCAGTTCAGACAAGTCATGTTTCAAACTTCTGTAACGGAATTGTGATTGAACCGTTATGCGCTGGGCGAACGTCGGTTGCATTGACGGGTCACCACAATTCGGAATGTCGTGAATCATGTTGTGTCGCATATGTGAATATTGCACACGGACGTGGGTGACGCCCGATAAGCAGGCATGTTCGCATTTCAAGGCGATATTCCGAAACGCCGGATCCAATTTGATCAAACGGAAGTCCGCGGGAGCACATTGCCACTAGCGTGGGTGACGTAATACTGCATGAACACCCGATCTACGGGGGACCTATGGAACTGACGTCCGCCGCTTCACAGCAACTGCGAGGTGACTCGTCCCTCCTGCGCGTGCGTGACCTTTTCGGCGAAGTCCACGACCAGATCGCGCATCTGGATGTACCGGATACGCACACAGACGAACTCATCGAGGCACTGGCTTCTGCAGCAGCCGTGGTGGTCGGCAGTGCCGGGCTCTACGACGAGTCGCAGTCGAGATTGGGATGGATCGAGGCGATCAGCGACGTTCGTGCCGAGTTGCTCTCGGGCGCCGATATCGACGGGGTCGTAGAGATGGCAGCCCGCAGGGCAATGGATCTCACGAGCGGCGATGTCGTATTCGTCCTGCGGCCGCGAGATCCGGAGCAACCGCGCGAGTCGGTCCGCGAACTCGCCGTGACCGTTGCCGACGGTGAGCGCGTTTCGCAATCGGTCGGATGCGCCGTCCCGGTCGCAGGAACGACCGTCGGCGTGGCCTTTTCCGAACAGACGCCGGTCTTGTGCGAGACATTGGACGATCAGCTCACGGGCCTCACCGCGGGGTCGGCAGGGCCGGCGGTGGTCGTTCCCTTCAGTGGCGGGGCCACGATCAGTGGCGTATTGGTCGTCGCGCGTCGCACCGGAAAGCGACCGTTCGGCGATGACGTGCTGAAGCTGGTCACGGACTTCGCAGACCAGACGGCATCGGACCTGGCGATGGCGGCGGCCATACGGCGAAGCCACGAACTACAGGTGTTGGCAGATCGGGACCGAATCGCGCGCGACCTGCACGACCACGTCATCCAGCGGGTTTTCGCCGCGGGAATGAATCTGCAGGGCACCCTGCAGCGGTCACAGTCCCCAGATGTGCGGCGGCGGCTCACCGGCACGATCGACGATCTGCAGGACGTGGTCCAAGAGATACGCACGACCATCTTCGATCTGCAGGATGAGGGGACCCCATCCACGCAGCTGCGTCAGCGAATACACGAGGTCATCGACAACCAGGCGGGGGACACCAGCGTCAGGACCTACCTGCGATTGAGTGGTCCGTTGTCCGTGGTGGGACCGGACATGGGCGACCATGTCGTTGCGGTGGTCAGGGAAGCGGTCAGCAACGGTGTTCGTCACGCCGCAGCAGAAACGATCACCGTGACGATTTCCGTCGGCAACGACCTCACGGTCGAGGTCGTCGACGACGGAATCGGCATGCCGGCCACCGTGAGTCCCAGCGGGCTGGGCAATCTGCGATCCCGGGCGCGTGAACTCGGCGGGGACCTGACGCTGGGCGGCCCGGCTTCGGGGACCGGTCTGGTGTTGTCGTGGCGCGTCCCGATGTGACTGTGTGCCTTCTCAGATGGCCGAGCGGCTCACTTGGTCTCGACGGTGATCTGCTTGCCCTGTGACTTGGATTCCGACAGCGGAACCGTGACGGTGAGAATGCCCTTGTCGTAGTCGGCCTTGACCTTGTCCTCTTCGAAACCGTTGGGCAGCGGCATCGAGCGGATGAATGACCCGTAGGTGAACTCGGATCGGGTGTCGGACTTCTCCTCGACGGTGCGCTCTGCCTTGAGGGTCAGCATGCCGTCCCGGACTGTGACCTCGACGTCCTTTTTCGGGTCGATACCCGGCAATTCGGCACGCACAACGTACTTGTCGTCGCTCAACTCGTCTTCGATCCGGATCAGATTCGAACTCGGCCGCATGGAGCCGAGTGCGGGGAACCCGGCGAAGAAATCTGACACGTCCGGGAGCAGTGACTGGATCGGATGGCGGGTCGCAGGCTTGTTCATCGGAGGGCCTCTCGGTTGGTAACGGTCTACCTATTGCACCCGACTTCGACACGTCGGCGGGAGGGCAGAAAGACCCTGCTGTGGCGGCCGAACGAAAGGGCCGACAACCTCAGTGGCCCGGGTTCTTCGGATGTCCCTCGAGCTTGGCGGCATACACCGCCGCCTGCGTGCGGCGCTCCATTCCGAGCTTCGCCAGCAGCCGGGAGACGTAGTTCTTCACAGTCTTTTCCGAGAGGTGCATCCGGCCGGCGATCTGGCGATTCGTCAGACTTTCGCCGAGCAGGGCGAGAAGTGTCTGTTCCTGCTCTGTGAGCGCGTCGAGGGGACCGGCCGCCCCTTGCGTGCGGAGTTGATCCATGAGCGCTGCGGCCGCGGTGTTGTCCAGCAGCGACTTACCTGCCCCAACGTCTTTGATCGCTTTGGCCAGGTCCATTCCGGCGATGTTCTTGACGACATACCCGCTGGCTCCGGCGAGGATGGCATCGAGCATGGCCTGGTCCTCGGTGAATGACGTCAGCATCAGACACCGGAGGGAGTCGAGTTTCGTGCGTAACTCCCGGCACAGTTCGATGCCGCTGCCATCAGGCAACCGAACGTCGAGAACAGCCACATCGGGTTTCAATGCCGGTATCCGGGCAAGGGCCTGAGCGTAGGTGCCGGCTTCCCCGATGACGGTGAGTTCAGGGTCGGACCCGATGATCTCGACGAGCCCTCGGCGAACCACCTCGTGGTCATCGACCAAGAACACCGAGGTCACAGATCCACTTCCCATATGTCGTGCTCCTCGGATGGTGATGGCGGACCCAGCTGCCACTGCATCGATTGTAGGCGTCGGCGCCTGCTCCACCGACCGCGTTGAGCACCCGGGTCAGGGTCGTGCGATGAGCACCGGACACGAGGCGGTGTTCAGCAGCACACGGCTGGTCGACCCGAGAACCCGGGCGATGAAGTTGCTCCGCCCTCGTGAACCGATGACCAGCAGGGCGGCGTCAGCCGATGCATCCTGGAGTGCGCCGACGGGGTCGCTGGCGGGTACCAATGGTGACACCTCGACGTCTGGATACTTCTCGCGGTATCCGGCAAGCGCTTCGGCGAGAAGCGCCTCTTCGGCGGTGTGGGCGTCATCCCAGGACAGGCCCGAGTGTTCGGCCTTGAACAGCGGGTGAAGTTTCGTGACGTTCCAGGCGTGAACGGCCACGAGTCGAACGTTGCGCAAGGCTGCTTCCTCATAGGCCTGACGCACCGCCAGCTCGCCGGATCTCGATCCGTCCACGCCGACGACCACTGCGTCGGGCGTCGTGTCCCGCGCCGGCCCGGGATGGTCGCGAACCACCACCACGGGGCACGCCGCGTGGGAGGTCAGCGCATCGGCGACCCGCCCGAGAACGCCGGGGACCCGGGGGGTTTGCCCTTCAGCGCCGACGACCAGCAGTTCCGCGCTCTCTGACATGCGCTGCAGGCCCAGCCGCGGTTCGATCAGAAGACGTCTCGTGTCGATGACGATGTCGGTCCCCGCGTCGGCGACCTCGGACGCCGCCAGCGCCTTCGCCTCGGTGAGGTCTTTGTCTGCACGGTCGTTGAGGAGATCGAAGTATGCGTCGGGTACCGGATAGTCGCTGAGGGTGATCAGGTCGTCATCGACACAGCAGAGAAGCAGTAGTCGGGTCGATCTGATCACGGCTTCGCGAGCTCCCCATCGCACTGCGCCGTAAGACGCCGCCGAGCCGTCGACACCGACCACAATCGGTTTGTTCTCCATGTTCGCTCCTGACATCGAGCACGGCCCATACCGTAACCACGGTCCCACCTTTCGGTCCGATTCGATAGGGCCGCAGGGCACCACATGCCATGCCGAAGGGCACCTGGGGCCCACGCGGGTCAGTTCGGTGTGCAACCAACCGGAACGATGTCCGAATTGGTCGGGCACTCTCCACGAGTGGATTTCAGAGTCCGGCAGGGTTGATCCCACCGCGAGGATCGTGCCGCCGGCACGCCGGGGTAGGGGTGCTCGATCGATAAACGGCAGTGCGGCACAAGGGATTCGGCTGCCAACAGCGGACGCTCTGTGTGCCGCAGGTCTGCGGCCAACACCCAGAGGGGCCGGCCGGCCGAGTGTGAACGAGCCGGACGATCCTGATGACGAAGGTCCACAGGCCGGCCCGCCTAGCGATGACCGTTGGCATTCGTTCGATGACTTTGTGCCCGAGCGGCAGTGAGACCAACCGTGATGCACTGGGATTCGTGGCGTGATCGGCGGTTGCCGCCCGGACGTCAGGGACCGGGAACTTCGGACAGAAGGGTCAACACAGCGATGGACATGATGAGGGCAGCGGTCGTGCAGAGCTTCACCGATCCACTGTTCATCGAAGACGCTCCGATCCCATCCCCGGGACCTTTCGAGGCCCTGGTGAGAGTCCAGTACTCCGGTGTCTGCCACACCGATCTGCATGCGGCTCGGGGCGATTGGCCGGTCAAGCCGCAAGTCCCGTTCGTTCCTGGCCATGAAGGCGTGGGGAAGGTCATCGCCGCGGGCGAGAACGTGACGCGTCTCGCCATCGGGGACACCGTCGGCAACGCCTGGTTGTGGAGTGCCTGCGGCGAATGCGAATATTGCGAGACCGGATGGGAAACGTTGTGCCCCAATCAGATCAACGGCGGATACAGCGTGGACGGATCATTCGCGACGCATATGCTCGTCGACTCGAGGTACGCACCGATCATTCCCGACAACGTCGACCTGGGTGCCGTCGGACCCATCCTGTGTGCCGGCGTCACCGTGTACAAGGGTCTGAAGGTCACCGATACCCAGCCCGGTGACTGGGTGCTGATCTCCGGTATCGGCGGACTCGGGCATATCGCCGTCCAGTACGCACGTGCGATGGGGCGGCGGGTGATCGCGGTCGATGTCGACGACTCCAAGCTTGCCCTGGCCGAGCAACACGGTGCAGAGATCGGCGTCAATGCTGCCAAGGTCTCCGATGCGGCCGCGGTCATCGTCGAGGCGACGGGCGGCGGGGCGCATGGAGCGTTGGTCACCGCAGTCAATGCCCGTGCCTTTCCGCAGGCGGTGGCGGGTCTTCGCCGCGGCGGTACCGTCTCCCTGGTCGGCCTGCCGCCGGAGGCGTTTCCGCTCGACATCTTCACCACGGTGCTCTTCGGTCTGACCGTGCGAGGCTCGATCGTCGGCACTCGAAAGGACATGGCGGAAGCGCTCGACTTCTTCGCGCGTGGACTCATCAAGCCCACATACACGGTGCGGCAGCTACCGGAGATAAATGACATCTTCACGGCCATGACCGATGGCGAGATAAATGGGCGGATTGTTCTCGATCTCGGATGAACCACGTTGGCGCGGCAATGTCGCCGAGTGGTGAGGCCGCCGCACTGGAGAGAGAAAGGCACGGCTCATGACCAATCCCTGGATGGATCAAAGCCCGTTCGACGACATGTTCAACCGATTCTTCGGCACTGAACGGCCCCGTCCGCAGGTCCAACGCGTCGACTTGGGGCGGCTGCTCAACGATGAGGCCAAGTTGCTGGTGGCAACGGCTCGCGAAGCCGCAAAGCAGTGGGACAGTGGTGAGCTCACACCGGAACACCTGCTCTATGCGGCAGCGCAGGTCGAAACCTCGCAGACCATCCTGAAAGAGTTGGGGATCGACCCCGAGGAGCTCGCCAACCAGATGTACGAGCGCATCACCGCGGTGCCCTCGGAACCCCGCAGCGGTGACCTACCGCTCAGTCCCGCGACCAAGCTCGCGCTTCGTACGGCCCAGCAGCAGGCCTATCAGGCCGGCGCCAGCTATGTCGGACCCGAGCACATACTGCTGGGTATCGCGTCGAGCGCCGAGACGCCTGCGGCACAGGCCCTGGCCGGCAATCTGAAAACCGATGGAGCGCAATCGGGGTCGGGCGGCGGTAACAGTGAAACGCCCGCCCTGGAGGAATACGGACGTGATCTGACCGCGGAGGCGCGTGCCGGGAACATCGATCCGGTGGTGGGTCGTGCGGACGAGATCGAACAAACCGTGGAGATCCTCTCCCGACGCCGCAAGAACAACCCAGTCCTCATCGGCGATCCGGGGGTCGGCAAAACCGCGATAGTCGAAGGGTTGGCGCAGCGCATCGTCAACGGTGATGTTCCGTCCACCCTCGCGGACCGCCGGGTGATCGCTCTGGACATCGGTCAGGTGGTGGCGGGCAGCAAGTATCGAGGTGAGTTCGAAGAACGACTGACGAAGATCCTCGATGAGATCCGGGCACATACGGATGAGCTGGTGATCTTCATCGACGAGCTACACACCATCGTGGGCGCGGGCTCGAGTGGTGAAGGATCGATGGACGCGGGAAACCTCCTCAAGCCGGCTCTGGCCCGCGGCGAACTCCACACCATCGGCGCCACCACCATCGACGAGTACCGCAAGTACATCGAGAAGGACGCCGCCCTCGAGCGTCGCTTTCAGCCGATCCTGGTGGCGGAACCATCGGTCGATGACACGATCGAGATCCTGCGGGGGCTTGCCGACACCTACGAGGCGCACCATCAGGTCCACTACACCGATGAGGCGCTCGTCGCCGCTGCCGAACTCTCCGACCGCTACATCACCGATCGGTTCATGCCGGACAAGGCGATCGATCTGATCGACCAGGCCGGAGCGCGGGTGCGGTTGCGTACCAAGACGCCTGACACCGACGCCAAAGCCGTCGAAGAAGAATTGGCTCGGTTGGAGCGGGAGAAGGACTCGGCCGTCGCGTCGGAGAACTACGATCGTGCCGCTGAATTGAAGGCCGAGATCGCGGCGCAAAAGGAAACCCTCGGAGAGTCATCCGACGTGCGCACCCAGGATGTCACCATCGTGGACATCGCGGAGGTCGTCTCCCGGCAAACGGGTGTACCCGTTTCGGAGCTGACCACCGAGGAACGGGCAAAGCTTCTCGGCTTGGAGGACGTGCTGCATTCCCGTGTCGTGGGCCAGGACCAGGCCGTCGCCGTCATCGCCGAGGCGGTTCGACGCGCCCGGGCCGGGCTGGCCGATCCCAGACGACCCATCGGTTCGTTCCTCTTTCTGGGGCCGACCGGTGTCGGCAAGACCGAACTCGCAAAAGCGCTGGCGGAAGCCGTTTTCGGAGACGAGGATCGCCTGATTCGGTTCGACATGAGCGAGTTCCAGGAGAAGCACACCGTCTCCCGTCTGGTCGGTGCTCCTCCCGGCTACGTCGGATACGAAGAGGCCGGCCAGTTGACCGACAAAGTGCGCAGGCAGCCGTATTCGGTGATCCTCTTCGACGAGGTCGAGAAGGCACATGCGGACGTCTTCAATGTGCTGCTGCAGCTACTCGACGACGGTCGTGTCACCGACGCGCAGGGCCGCACAGTCGATTTCAAGAACACCATCGTGATCCTGACCAGTAACCTGGGGTCCGACCTGATCCTCACCACACCGGACGCCGACACGATCGCGGTGCAACTCATGGAACGCCTGCATTCGCATTTCCGGCCGGAGTTCCTCAATCGCATCGATGAAATCGTGACATTCCAGCGTCTCGACGAGGTGCAGCTGCGACAGATTGTCGAGTTGACACTGGACAGCACTCGACGTCGACTCCACGCCCAGGACATCGAACTCGAGGTGAGTACTGCGGCCCAGGACTGGTTGGCACGCACCGGATACCAGCCGGAGTTCGGTGCGCGGCCTCTACGTCGGACGGTGCAGCGAGAACTCGACAACAAACTGTCGCGTTACCTGCTCAATGGAGCACTCGTGCCGGGTGACACCGTCAACGTCGACGCGGGCGATGACGGGCTGAAAATCACCGTGGCCGCAGCCGAAGACAAAGAAGGTGACGCCGGCGGCGCAGTCAGTACCGAGAAAGAATCATCAAAACACCCGGTCTGACGTCACACTCCTGAGAGAGGTGCGAACACTTCAAATGCCAACTGTCCAAACCTATGGACACTTGGCAACCGGGCGTGTCACACTCGGTTGGTGCCTTCCTCACATTCGTATCGCATCGACGTAGCGGCGGCAGCGGTGGAGACCGCTCGTACGCGTTCTTCGGACGCTGACCTGGCGCAACGTCATGTGATCGCGGGCGCCATTGCGTTGATGCGGGCCGAGGGTCTCAGTGATCGGAAGATCGCCGGCGAGATCGGGTTGTCGAAATCTTCGATTCGTGCCATGTCGCTCGAGCCGACTGTCCCTTCCGATCAGCAGCGCGAAGTCGTACGACTGGCGCATCAGGTGTGGGTGGACGTCGCCGATCTCGCCGGTGAGAGGTTCGTGGTCGAGGGGGACGACATCCCGAGTTTCGAACGAATGGCCGCGCATGGAATCGAGCTCGCATTCCCGGCTTCGCTGGGACGCGCGGACACGATGTCGCGGGAATATGTTCAGATGGCCACGGGGGAGCGGATACTCGTGTTCTCCCAGTCGCGATGGAATGGTTTTCCTGACCAATCGACGGCATTGGGCTGGGACCACCGCGGTAGCTATATCGTCCATCGCTGCCCAGGCCTTCACGCTGATGGGTGTGCCGGTTCACATACCGTCATACCGCCGAGCGAACTCGGCCTCGACGATGGTGTCGAGGTCTACGGGTCGGGGTGGGAGGACCGCAAACCCACGGCGCACCAGGTGTGGAAGCTGCTCACTGCGGCGATCGAAGAATGCTTCGAAGTGTTCGATCCCATGTACCCGGAATTGGAATTGCGAAGGCGGCCGGGCACAACACCGCGATACCCGACTCGAACCACGAATGATGTCGCCGAGACAAAGGCCGGCCGATCTCCCAGCTGACATTCAACGCTGTAACCCCCTCCTAGAGAAGGACTTCCACGCATGGCCACTGAACAAGAACTGATCGCCGGCATAGCTGAAATCATCGAAGAGGTCACCGGCATCGAGCCAGAAGAGATCACCATCGAGAAATCATTCGTCGACGACCTCGATATCGACTCATTGTCGATGGTTGAAATAGCAGTGCAAACCGAAGATAAGTATGGCGTCAAAATCCCTGATGAAGATCTCGCTGCGCTGCGTACAGTCGGCGACGCCGTCGCCTATATACAAAAACTGGAGTCAGAGAACGCCGACACCGCCGCTGCGATCCGCGCACGCATCAATGATCAAGACTGATTCGTGACGGTTTCTCCCTCTGAATCGTAGGCAGTCAGCCGGGAGCGTCGGGGTGTTGTTCGATTCTGAATACGGGATATGATGCTGCGACACTCTGGAATTCGGTCATCGGCGCGGTGCGGGGGACCGGGATGTGCGGCCTGGCTCCCGGCGCCACCTTCAGATAAAGACGCAAAATGGGTGCTCGTTCGTCGACGGGGATTTCGACGAGACGCACCGGTTGCGCACCGAGCGTGGCCACGCCGGCCGCGGCGCGCACATTGCGTACCCAGTTGGCGTCGTCGCCGAGCATCGACACCAGGTAGCGCGCTCCTTCGAAATCGGCGACCACCACCGGCACCGAGATGGGCGCGCCGCTGCGTCGGCCTCGAACCACCAGCGTCGCGGCCCGCCCCGCCGTCAACCAGCCGCGATCGTACATCCATGCCGAGAGCGAGTTCATCGCCCGGGCGAGCGCATGAGGGTGACCGCCCCGGTACATCCACCGCTTTGGGGCATACCACCACGGTCCGCTCCGCCGTACCTTCCTGCGGCTGTCCTCGGTCATCGGTGGCCTCTCCAAAAGCTGGTCGTCACAACATGAACTCACTTTCACCCGCGTGCGTCAACCCACACGCAGGGGAGCGATGGCTGCGATAATGTCGGAACCGCCGCATGGTCGATTCACTGTCGACTTCGACCCGCAGAGGTGATGGGTCCGAGCGTGGACCGCTTGGGCCGAGCGACCGGTGCAGTGCCGCCCGTCTGGATCGGTCCTTTCGGACGTATGCGCGGATCGGCCTGTGCGCCAGAGGTTATTCTGAGCAATCTCTGGCGAGCCCAGTAAGGAGCGCCAGATGACCGAGCAGCTACCAAGCGTTGTCCACACCGCGAGTGTGGAGACGATCGTCGGGGATCTCGACGTCGATGTCGAGCAGGGTCTGTCAAGTGAGGACCAGCGCCGACGCCTCGAGGTCCATGGCGAGAACAGCCTGGACGAAGCCGCCCGTATCCCGGCATGGCGCAGAATCCTCGGGTTACTCGCCGACAAGATGACGGTGGTGCTCATCATCGCCGCAGCGGTCAGCGCAGCGGTCTCCCACGAATGGGAGACGCCCGTGGTCATCCTGGCGGTGATCACTCTCAACACGGTGCTGAATTACGTCCAGGAGACCAAGGCCGAAGGCAATCTGCAGGCTCTTCGCGATATGTCTGTGGCGGTCTCGCGGGTGCGCCGAGACGGTCGTGTGCAGAACGTGCCCCGCACCGAGATAGTGCCGGGCGATGTGGTCTTGTTGGAGGCGGGCGACGTCATACCCGCCGATGGCCGGGTGGTCGAGGCCGCGCGCTTGCAGGTGGCCGAGTCGGCGTTGACGGGGGAGTCGCACCCGGTGGACAAGAGCATCGCTGTCCTCGACGATCCTGATCTGCCCATCGGTGATCGGACGAACACGCTGTTCATGAACACCGAGGTCACCCGCGGACGAGCCACCATGGTCGTGACCGGCACCGGGATGAACACTCAGTTCGGCACCATCGCCGCGCTTCTGCATACTGCGGGTGCCGCCAAGACCCCCTTGCAGCGCCGCATCGATCAACTCGCCACGTTGTTGACCGGCGTTGCGTTTGTGGTGGTTCTGATCGTGTTCGTACTCGGCCTGATTCGAGGTGAGTCATGGTCGGACATGCTGCTGACGGCGGTTTCGCTTGCGGTGGCAACGATTCCGGAAGGGTTGACCGCAGTTGTCGCTTTCACGCTGGCGATGGGAGCCTCGCGGCTCGCCAAACGCGGGGCCATCATCAAACAGCTAGCGGCTGTCGAGACCCTGGGCAGCACAACGCAGATCGCCACGGACAAGACGGGCACACTGACACTCAACGAGATGACGGTCCGGCGACTCGAGGCAGCGGGCCAAACCTTCCGGGTAACCGGCTCTGGATACTCCACCGAGGGCAAGATCCTGTCCGATGGAGAGCAACCCCTGCCCGATTTTCGGCGCGCGTTCCTGGCGATGGCACTGTGCAACGACGCCGCTGTGTCCGATGGCGTGTTGGTCGGCGATCCCACCGAGGGAGCGCTCGGGGTCCTTGCCGAGAAGGGTGGCGTGGACGTACTCGGCGCCCGCCGAACCTATCCGCGCGTGGCCGAGGTCCCGTTCGATTCCGAATACAAGTTCATGGCCACGTTCCACGTCCACCAGAGTCCCGACACCGCCGGCGTGCGTTGTTACGCCAAAGGCGCACCGGGACCACTGCTGGAGCGTGCGAGCCGGGTGCGTGACATCGATGGGGATCGCGATCTCACCGATGATGACCGGGCGAGGTTGGCCGCGGTCGTCGACGACCTGGCACGAGAAGGTCTGCGCACCCTGATGATTGCCGGCAAGACGCTCGACAACGTGCCGGACGACGCAGAAGGGCTGTTCGACGCGGTCGACGGTTTGACCGTCTATGCCGTGGTCGGCATCCTCGACCCACCGCGTTCGGAAGCGCGCGAAGCCATCGAGACCGCCAAGGATGCCGGTATCGCGGTACACATGATCACCGGTGACCATCTCACCACGGCGTCGACGATTGCCGGTGACCTCGGGATCGTCGGTGAAGCCGTGTCGGGGACTGATCTCGATACGATCGACGACGGCGAATTACGGGATCGTGCAGCAAGATTCGGTGTTCTGGCGCGCGTGGCACCCGAACACAAGATCCGGTACGTCAGGGCATTGCAAGACGCGGGCGAGGTGGTGGCCATGACCGGTGACGGAGTCAACGACGCACCCGCCCTCAAGCAAGCCGACATCGGAATCGCGATGGGTATCACCGGAACCGACGTGTCCAAGGGCGCGGCGAAAATGATTCTCACCGATGACAATTTCGCGACGATCATTGCGGCCGTCCGAGAAGGGCGCGGCATTTACGCCAACATCATCAAGTTCGTGAAGTTTCAGCTCACGACCGCGTGGGGTTTTGTCTTGATCTTTCTCACCGCGGGTGTCGCCGGGATCGCCGGTGGATCACCGTTTACTGCGATCCAGATCCTCTGGGTCAACATCATCATGGACGGGCCACCCGCGCTCGCGCTCGGTGTCGACCCGACCGAGCCCGACATCATGCGGCAGAAGCCACGCTCGCCGACCGAACGTCTTCTCACCCGCAATCGGCTGCTTCGTATTCTTGCGCTGGGAGTGGTGATGGCCACCGGAACGATTCTCGTCATCGCCGGCGCCGATGAGATCTTCCCGGATAACGCCGACGATCCGCTCCTCGACACCACGCTGGGATTCACGACGTTCGTCTTCTATCAGGTGTTCAACCTGCTCAACGTGCGCTCTGACCGGACATCCGTGTTCTCACTGCAGACCTTCACGAACCAGGCGATCTGGTTCTCGCTCGTGGCGATCATCGTGCTGCACATCGGGGTCATCAATATCGGTGCGCTTCAAGACCTTTTCGACACCACGTCACTGACCGGCACCCAGTGGTTCTTCGCCATCGCCGTCGCCTCATCAGTGCTGTGGATCGAAGAGATCCGTAAAGCGGTGGTGAGGAAGGTCTGGCCGATAGACCGGTGAGCTCGCGTCAGCCACTTTTCCGAAGGTCGGTGTCAGGAGCCACACAGATGTCCGCCAGGTCGTCGAGTGGCAGGGCGAGGGCACGGGCCAGTGCCGCGATGGTTGTGAATGCCGGGGTCGGCATCCGGCCGGTCTCGATCTTCCGCAGGGTTTCGGGCGAGATCGCCGCGGCCTGTGCCACTTCGGCGAGAGTGCGATCGCCGCGTCCTTGACGCAGATACGCGCCGAGGCGCTGACCGGTCGCGAGTTGAGCAGGAGTGAGCGGGAGACGAACCATGTCGCCAGCCTACTCCAGGCCGGTATGAAAATACCGGATTCGCGGGCTAAGCTGGTATTTAAATACCGGCCAGCTGGGCCGGTTGGAGAGGAATTCCGTGCTCGAACTGAAGACACCTCGCGAGATCGAAGCGATGCGCGTCACCGGCGCATTCATCGCCGGATTGCTCGACGACCTGACCGCCCGGGCGAAACCGGGTGTGAACTTGCTCGACCTCGAACATCGCGCCCGCCATCTGATCTCCCAGCGCGGTGCTGAGTCGTGCTATTGGGATTACGCTCCCTCGTTTGGACGAGGTCCGTTCCGAAACGTCATCTGCCTGTCGGTCAATGATGCTGTGCTGCACGGGCTACCACATGACTACGTACTACGTGACGGTGACCTCCTGACCATGGATATTGCGGTCTCGATCGATGGGTGGGTCGCCGACAGCGCGCGCAGTGTGATCGTCGGCGCTCCCCGGCCCGAGGACGAGCGCCTCATCGAAGCCACCGAAGTCGCTCTGGAGGCGGGGATCGCGGCAGCATTGCCCGGCAACCGCCTGGGTGACATCTCAGCCGCCATCGGCGCTGTGGCCGCCGACTACGGGTACCCGGTCAACACCGAGTTCGGAGGCCACGGACTCGGGCGCACCATGCACGAAGACCCACACGTCCCGAATGTCGGCCGCGCCGGACGGGGTCTCAAACTGCGTCCCGGATTGACTCTCGCACTCGAGCCCTGGCTCGCCCGCACCACTGACAAGATCATCTACGACGACGACGGCTGGACCATCCGCTCCGCCGACGGATCGCGTACCGCTCACAGCGAACACACCATCGCCGTCACCGACGGGGCGCCACTGGTACTGACGAGTCGTGAATGACATCACGGGAGCCAAACGGTGGACCGGGCTGTTCTGGTCTTCCGCGCGGTCGGACATGAATCCGCGGGTGATGCACCATTTGTCGAGATCGACCGTCCGGTTCGCGAACGGGGTACTGATAGGCCCTCCCGCGATCAAGACAGCGGACATACATTCAAAACGTCGGGCTCTGTCGAGTTGAAGGTGTGGCCGCGATGAGGAGGGCAAAGGATGGTGGTGAATGCCCGAGCGCAGAAAAGTCGCGATGAGCTGTTTCCGGATCATGCATCTGCGTTGGCGCAGACCGATCCCGGGTTGATCGACTACTTCGACGACTTTGCTTTCGACGAGGTGCTCGCGGACAGCCGCCTCGACGCCAGGACCCGACCCATGGTGCAACCCGCCTCGATGATCGCCGTCCAGGCGGTGCGCGAATACCGGGTCACGCTCGGGGCGGCATTGACGGTCGGGGTGACACCGATCGAGGTGGAAGAGGTTGTGTACCAAGCGGGGCCGTATGTGGGCATGTCGAAGGCGTTGGATTTCCTCCACGCGACCAACGAGGTGCCGGCCGAACACGGTATCGAGTTACCGCTGCCGGACCAGCCCACGACCACACCGGACAATCGCATGGCGGAGGGCCTGGCCGTGCAGAAAGAAATCGTCGGGTGTGATCCGCAGGTCAAAGCCGAACCGAGGGGCACCGATGAAGACATGGAATATTGAGGACGCCGCCGTACTCACCGCGCCGCAGGAGGTGCAGGTGATCACCTACCGGCGGGACGGGAGCGCCCGCGGGCCGACGACCATCTGGATCGTCCGCGACGGCGCCGACGTGTTCGTCCGCTCGGCCAACGGGCCCACCGCAGCCTGGTTCCGCGCCGCGATCGCCACTCGTAACGGTCAGATAGTGGCGCGCCAGAACACCTTTGACGTCACCTTCACCGACGCTGCGGACCAGGACCTCGTGCGGGTGGACGCCGCCTATCGGGCCAAGTACGGCCAGTACGCCTCGATCGTGGACCACCTCGAAGAAGAAGGCCCGCGGTCGGCGACCCTGCAGGTTCATCCGGCCTGAGTCGCTGCTCAAAAAGTTGTGGCTGAGCGCGAAGATCGTCGGCTTTGTCGCGTGGGTAGCGTTGCTCGACCTCGTTACACTGGCGATCCTGCTGCCGGACCCGATGGTTCGCCGGCCTCGGATCCCGACTACCGGAGGTTGACCATGACATCGCGGATCGATTCTCTCTCTGATCTACGGGCGCTGGCCGGGCCGTGGGCGCTGGTCCCTGGCCGCACCTCGATCACCTTCTCCGCCAAGGGCTTATGGGTGTTCACCGTGTCCGGTACTTTCGAGGTCGCCGAAGGTGCCGGCACGGTCGGTGACGACGGGAGCGTAACTGGAAAGCTGGTCGTGGACGCCACGTCCTTGAACACCAATAACCGTCAGCGTGATGAGCACCTGCGCTCGGCGGACTTCTTCGACGTCCGGACATACCCCACCATCACCTTTGCGGCGAAACAGGTGCGAGCCGAGGACTCGGGACAGGTAGATGTCGTCGGCGATCTGACCGTTCACGGTCACACACGACCCGTGACCGTCCCAGCCCAGGTCGTCGTGGTGGATGGCGTCGCGACGGTCACCGCGGACATCCACCTCGATCGCAGCGACTGGGGACTGCGCTACACGAAGAAGGGTTCCCGGCCGGCCACCCACCTGCTGATCGAGGCCGCATTCGTCAAATCGTGAGCGTGGTCGCCCGCCTGACGGCGGGCGCCGGATAGTGGCTGATACCGGGCGGTTTGCGGGCGTTCACCTGTGGGTATCGGGGAATGACGTGATTGTGTCGTTCCTGGCTCAATGCACACCGGCGGGCCTACAGTAAGGACAACTCACAGATGGGTGAGCGCATTACGAGCCAGTCCGGCGATCAGACCGCTGACGACGACGACACCGGTGGCGGTCAGCGCACCCCGCTCATCGAGCCGCCACGACTGCGGACCAAAGATGACCGTGCGGCAACCAGACTCGAGCTTTTCTTCGACCTTGCGTATGTGCTGGTCATCCATCAGCTCGCGCTCGCCCTGAAAGATGATCTCGGGTGGCACGGTGCGGCCGTCTTCACGGGTTTGTTCGTGGTCACGTGGTGGTCCTGGGTGACCACCACGCTGTACGCAAACCGGTTCGATACCAATGACGTTGTCTATCGCGTGGTGAAATTGGCCGCCACCTTCGCGATTGCGGTGATGGCGGCCAGTGCGGCCACCGCCGTCGGAGGCGACGGGACCGTGGCGTTCGGTGTCGGTTACATCGCTACCCGCGTGATCCTCGCCGGGCTGTATCTGCGCGCGTGGCGTCATATCGCCGAAGTACGGGTCACGATCAACCTGTATTTCGCGGCCACGGTCATCAGCGTGGTCATCTGGACCGTATCCTTGTTCACTCCGTCGCCGATCACGTACATCCTGTGGGCGGTCGGCATTGCGATCGAGGCGATGGCGCCATTCGCGGCCACCCGATGGGGCCCCAACGTGCCACTGCACCTCGAACATCTGCCGGAGCGCTTCGGGCTCTTTGTCATTCTGGTGCTGGGTGAATCCATCTCGGCGATCGTGCTCGGGATGCACGAAACCCACTGGGCGTGGTCGTCCTCATTGGTGGCGGCGCTCGGCTTCACCATTGCCGCGGCGGTGTGGTGGATGTATTTCGACATCGGTGGTGCCGAGGCGAAGACCGAGATACAGGACGATGACCGTGCGGTCGGCAGTGGACGCGCCGATGGGTATATCTACGGCCACCTACCACTCACGTTGGGGGCGGCTCTCCTCGGCGTCGGAATCGAGCAGTATGTGTTGCATCCGGTCGGCGAATTGACCGCAGCAGGCCGCTGGGTCCTGTGCGGCGGGCTGGCACTGTTCATTGCCGGGATCTGCGCCATCCTGGGCTGGAGTTCGGGCAATTGGCGGATGACCATCCCGTGGCCGGCTCTGGCGATTCCGGTGGTCCTCATCATCGGACTCATCGACAATCTCCTTCCGTTCGCATCGGCGGTCATCCTCGCCGTCGGCTCGATCCTTGCGGTGGTCACCGGCATCGTCCGGCGGCGCAGGAGTCCGGTGGAGACGACCGAGACCTGACCGATGTGTAGGCACGCGAACTGTCGGGTACCCGACGGATGACCCGCGGAGAGTCGTGGGAACGCAGTTCGACGAGAGGGAGACATGGCGGAATATCGAGTGCTCAACCCTGACGAAGATGTTATCGACGAGGTCGAGTTCAACAATGCCGAAGATGCCTACGAATGGTTCAAGAACCGTGAGGTTCCTTCCGGGCAGCTGGGTTTCCGTATGGAAGTCAATGCGGACGGCGACTGGCGATTCTTTTCCCAGACCGATGGGACCAATTCTCGAGAATGAACCGCTGACGCGTAGGTGATCACCAAGCTGCATCCAACGGCATTGCTGTTGGATGCAGCAGTATCTACATAGGTGACCGTCCGCGAACTTCGGCCCAGGGTTTGGCCGTCACATCAACTCGAGTCCCGTCAAAAGATCGTCTGCACGCCACTTCTGCAGAATGCTGTAGTACTCATTGGCGCCACGGCCGAAGTTCGGGGACGCCCCCGCCCGGACATTGCCCTCGTTGTTGAAATATCCCGGGGTGCAATCCCTCCGGTAATCGACCAGCGCCGAGGGGGTCTGGCCGAGCACACCGACCCAGTACTCCTCGGCATCTGTGGTGGCGTCCACGCGCTGCACGTTCCTGGCTCGGGCCGTGGCGATCACATAGGTGATGTGCCGGCCCATCTCGATCACGCTGCTCGTCCAGTTGTAGGCCGGAGCGACCTGGCCGGGACCGTGTAGGAAAAGATTCGGGAAACCGTGCACCTGCATACCGTGGAGCGTCCGGACGCCCTTGCCCCAGTACTCGGTCATCCGTATTCCGTTCACGCCGACCGGATCAACGCCCCAGGCTTTCAATAGCCCGCGGCCGATGTCGAAGCCGGTCGCCAGGATCAGACAGTCGAGTTCATACTCACGGCCGTCGGCAACCACGCCGGTCGGGGTGGCTTTCTGCACACCGGCGCCTTTGGTGTCGACCAGGGCCACATTGGGCCGGTTGAACGACTCCAGATAGTCGTCGTGGAACGAGGTCCGTTTGCAGAGCATCCGGAAGTTCGGCATCAGGGCGGCGGCGGTCTCGGGATCTTTGACGATCGAGGCAATCCGGGCGCGGGCGACGTTCATCGCGGCGAGGTCGTCGACCTCGGCCTGCTCGAGTAACTCGCCGGCCCCGAACATGGCCCGATTGTGGCTTGCCATCACCGGAAACACGGTGTGACTCCACGCGTCGTCGATGAGGTCTTCGGCGGCTCCGTCCACGGTCTGCTCGTTGAACGAGAACATATGGCGGTCTTGCCAACCCGGTTCCAGTGTCGCGGCCCAGGTCGGATCCGTGGGCCGGTTGTCCCGCGGGAGAACGACAACCGGCGTTCGCTGAAAGACAGACAGATGCTGCGCAGCCCGGGCCAACGGCGATACCAGTTGCAGCCCGGTGGCGCCGGTGCCGATCAAGCCGACGCGCTTGTCCGCCAACCCCGGAAGCCCGCCACCTGTGGGCCCCGGCGCTCCGCCTGTGTAGGCGTAGTCCCAGCGGCTCGAGTGGAACAAAGCGCCACCGAAGGTCTCGAGTCCGGGAATGTCCGGCAGCTTGGGTCGTTGCAGGGCGCCTCCCGCCATCACCACGAACTGCGCTTCGATGACATCGCCGCGATTGGTGGTAACCGTCCACCGTGCATTCGATTCGTTCCAGGTCGCATCTACGACCTCGGTCTGGAAGTAGGCGTCACGGTAGAGGTCATACTTCTGGGCGATCGACTGGCAATATTCCAGAATCTCCGGTTGGTAGGCGTACCTTTCGGTCGGGATGTAGCCCATTTCCTCCAGGAGTGGCAGATAGATGTACGACTGCACGTCGCACTGTGCTGCCGGATATCGATTCCAATACCAGGTACCGCCCACGTCGCCCGCGTTGTCGATCATGCGGATCCGATCGACACCCTCGGTTCGCAGCATCGCCCCCAACACGAGTCCCGACAGACCCGCACCCATCACCACCACATCGACCTCATCGTGCACCGCGTCCCGGACGATCGGTGTTGCCCATGGATCGACCGAGTCCTCGACGTAGTGATACTGGCCGGTTCCCTGCGCTCGCACTCGCCGCTGCCGCTCGTCGGCATAAAGTTTCCGGATGTGGTCAAGGTCCGTCGGCTCAGGCAATTCGAACTCCTCGGTCAGGAAAACCGGATCCCGTTCGGGACACGGGCTTATCGCACCAATGTCAACAAAACTGCGAGGACAAGTGGTGGACGACCGATGGGCCACGACACCCCTTGACCGTGATGTGAGTCACTCAATAACTATACCCAAAGGCAAGTTACTGTCCAAGTGAGCATCACGGCAAGGGAGGATCGGTGAAAATGCTCGGCTACCAAGCAAGTTCGCCGGCTTCGTCCCGGAGAGTTCCGGAAGGGCCGTCGGAGCCCAGCGTGGCCAGGCGGACGGCGGTCCTGGCGCTTTCCTCAACCGATCGTCCGCCGCTCATCCCCAGTGCTGCCGTCATATCGGTATCGGTGAAGCCGGGTTCGAGTGCGTTGAACTTGATGCCGGGCTCGGCCTTGGCGTACTGGACCATGAGCATGGTCGCGGCCGATTTGGAGGCGGCATAGAGCGGCGCCGCCAGCCCGAACTCCGGGCGGTCGGGATTGTTGACCGCCCAGAACGACCCGGCGCTACTGGAGATGGTGACCACGATCGGATTCTGCGACGTGCGGAGCAGGGGCAGCGCCGCCTCTGTGACCCGGACGATTCCGACCGCGTTGGTATCGAATACCCGCAGAGCGGTTGGGCCGTCGACGATCCCGCCGCCGGAGATTCCTGCGTTGTTCACCAGCACGTCCAAGTGGCCTTGTTCCGAGTCGATTGTGGCCAGCGCTGCGCTCACCGACGCATCGTCGGTCACGTCTAGTTGTACGAAGCGCGCCCCGAGATCGGCTGCAGCCTTCGCGCCTCGGTCGGCGTCGCGTGCCCCGATGTAGACGGTGTGACCGAGATTCGTGAGCTGCCTGGCAGTTTCGAACCCGATTCCTTTGTTGGCTCCGGTGATCAGTGTGACGGTCATGGCGCTTCCTTCCGATACGTGCCCCAGGTGGGCCGAAAATGACGTTAGGTACGACCGCCCGCCGGCGGCAGTGCCCCGTTGATCCCTGGGTGTGGCAGGCCCCCTCTCGGTCGCCGCGGAAGTTCTACGCTGATGTCATGACGAACCGGCCAAACACGTTGGGCGAGTATCTCCGCGCACGCCGTGGACTCGTGACGCCGCAGCAGGTGGGCATGCCCGACGTGGGCGTGCGCCGAGTGCCAGGCCTGCGACGCGAAGAAGTCGCCATGCTGGCCGGTATCAGTGCCGACTACTACCTACGCCTCGAGCGTGGCCGCGATCGCAATCCGTCGACGCAGGTCCTCGAATCGATCGCTCGCGTACTGCATCTCGACGAGGATCACGTTGCATACCTCATGTCGCTGGTCTCGGAAAAGCCCCGACCGAGCCGACGGCGGCCACGCAAGGAGACGGTGCCCGCCGGCATGGTCAAGCTCGTGGCCTCGATGGCGCAGCCTGCCTACATCGAGGGACGGTATTTCGACATCCTGGCCTCGAACGCACTGGCAGTTGCTCTTTCGCCTCGGTTGGCCGTCGGTGGCAATCAGCTCAAAGATCTGTTCCTCGATCCGGCCGAGCAGGCCCTGTATCCCGATTGGAAGGACTCCACGCAGTGCCTCATCGCAAATCTGCGGCAGTCCGTGGGCACCGATATCGACGATCCACGTTTCATCGAACTCGCCGGCGAGCTCTCACTCGCGAGCCCTCGGTTCCGTGAGCTCTGGGCCCGGCACGACGTCAAAGGGCAGTTCGGCGCGCCCATGCATTTCGATCATCCGCAGGTCGGCGAGATGACCCTCAACCGGGAGAGGCTCAGCATCGGTGGCGCCGAGCACCTCAAACTTGTTGTCTATCACCCCGACCCAGGGTCCGCGGACGCTGACAAACTTGCCCTCCTGGCTTCCGCTGCACTGCCTGCATCAGACAACCACCATCGTCAACCATCAGAGACCTGACACCGGCAACAGACGCTGGCACAGCAAATTCGGAACTCGAGACCGGTTCGGGTTCGACACCGTCGACAACAGCCTCCAGGAGCTACTTGGTGGCGAACTCGGCCAGGTTGGACGATATGGGGTCCGCGGTTCCGTTGTTTTGCCGGGCTGCGGCCGTCAGGACGTCGAGGTGGTGGTAGCCGGGGGCGATGACGGTCCGGCCACGTGGAAGATCTTCCGGTGTGGTCATCACGCCGGCGGTGATTCCACTCCCACCGAGGAGATTCAAGATCGGGTGGGCGGTGAGTCCCGCTGGGTGGCGGAGGTGGTTGGTGATCGCGGGCGTGGTGGGTCCCAGGACACTCTCGACCAACAGCCTCATCGGAAAGTACTGCTCAGTGAAATCCAAGGGATGGTCCGCGAGACTCCTGGCGAGGTCGTTGATGTCGGTGACTTCGTGGGCGGGGGTGGTGTAGGGGCGCCCGTATTGGTCGAGAGGCGTACTGCTGGTGACCTCGTCGAAGTTTTGCCACGTGTAGAGCGGTCCCCGTGCGACTGCAGGTATGACCAGGGGATCGGGTCCGAGCATTCCCGCGGCGATTCGGCGGTTCGCGACATTGAGGTCGTGTGACAGGGGGAAGTTCTTGTCGGCCAGCAATCCGCCATCGAACATGCCGACGGAGGTTTGCAGAAAGGCCAATGGTTGGGAGTTGTTGTCCATCAACCCGCCGAGGAGGGCCGTGTTGGTGAGGCGAAATTCTCTGAGCGGCGTCGTGTCGGTGGCGAGGCCCGCGGCGTCTCGGGAAAAGAGTAGCCGTAACGAATTGTCAATATTGTTGTTGCGCACACTCTTCAGGAAGTGCGTTTCACTGTTCGGATCGATGTGGGCGGCGGCGCCGACAAGGCCGAGTAGGTTCATGGTCTCGGGGTTGATCAGTGCTGGAAGGTTCGCCGATCGTGGGAGCAGTCCGCGGGTGGTCAGTGCGTCCAGAGCGTCCATTCCGAGAGACGTCTGGGGGAGCAGCGCGCTGAGTGTCGACATGTCCCCGAGTGGCAACGTCGTATCGATTGTGGTGTCGAGTGCGAAGTAGCCGGAACACTGTTGGTAACCAGGTCGGCCATCGAATTCCCATTGGACGAAATAGGCGGTCAGTGAGCCACCGAGCGAATGACCACCGCAGAGCACCTTGTTTTTCCGAAACGCCGGGTCGGGCAGTTCGGCGCTCAGCAGATCGTATTGATCAACGACGGTCTGCTCGATCCCGATGTGCGAGAGCCACCCCAGATCGGTATCGGGTACGAATCCCTCGAATCGCCGTCCATCGACTGCGCCTTGCCCGTAGTAGTAATCGATGGCAACGCTGATGTCTTGGTTGGCGACCGCTGCGTCGATTCCGGTGTGGTCCTCCAAGCAATTCGAGCGCCGGTCCAGAGCCCAGAACTCGATTTGCCGGCCGTCGGCCGCGGCGGCGGCCACGGTATTGCGCGCGACGCTGTCGAACGCGCCGGCGCCTTCCAGCACGCCGGGCTGAGCAATCAATATTTTGTCTGCGTCCGCGGAGGCTGTTGGCCCGTCGGCGGCGCGATACCGTTGGTACGAAAGCCAATCGCAGGCAGTGGGATGTGCGCCTACCGTACTGGGAAGCGGAATATTGACGCGAACAACTGATTCGACGACCGAGGTGATCGGGGATGAGGTCTGCACGATTGATTCGGTGCGCTGACGTGACGGTGCAGAGTATGCGACGGGGGTTTGCACTGCCACCAGAGCGGTTGTGGCCAGTAGGATTCCCACCACCAATGCGCCCGTAGCCCGACTGATCTTCACGTGTGCCCCCCGACTCAACAACGCTCTGTCGAACGCTGTTCGCCAAAATCGTAGTGACCGTCGAGGCGAATATCAGGGAGATGCGGTTTTCGGTTGCCGGGCTCCGAGTATTCGTGTGCGTCGGAGTCGATTCTTTTGATGAACGTTGCGCCAGAATCGCCGTAACCCTTGCTCGGCATCGTCAATCGGGGCAATCTGGGTGTCGAGCACTTCCGACGCTGGGGGGCGAGTCATGGACAGGGTCGAGGTTGCGGGACTACGGATCGGATACGAACGGGCCGGGCACGGACCCCCGCTCGTCCTCGTCCACGGATACGTCGGTGACGGCCCGCGAACGTGGCAGCCGCAACTGGACGGGCTTGCCGACGACTTCACGGTGGTGGCCTGGGACGCGCCCGGCGCCGGGTCTTCTTCGGATCCTCCAGCCGGCACCGGCGTAGGGGAGTATGCCGACTATCTTGCGGAGTTCATCAACCACCTTGGGCTCGACAACCCACACGTTGTCGGGCTCTCCTTCGGTGGTGCGCTGGCCTTGGATTTCAATCGGCGCCACCCGGGCATTGCACGTTCTCTGACATTGGTATCGGCCTACGCGGGGTGGCGAGGGTCATTGCCTTCCGAGGTGGCCGACCAACGGCTACGGCAGGCCTTGGAATTGGCCGACCTCTCGTCGGGGGAACTCGTCGACACACTGCTCCCGACGATGTTCTGCGGTACGACTCCCTGGGATGTGGTCGGAGCGTTCGGGGCGAGTCTCCTGCAGGTTCGCCCCGTCGGATTCCGCGCCATGGCGCGAGCCTCCGATGTAGACCTGCGAGACACACTGCCCGGCATCGAGATTCCGGCGCTTGTGGTCTGCGGCGATCAGGATGTCCGGGCTCCGCTGTCCGTGGCGCAGTCTCTCCATTCCGCCATCAGTGACTCGGAACTGGTTGTGCTCAAGGGAACTGGGCACCTCTGCAACCTGGAAGCCCCGGACGAGTTCAACGAAGCGCTGCGCACCTTCCTTCTCGGCGTACCGGAGCGCTGACGACGAGAACTGTTGCGGTCAGACAGTGACGACCGGGTTCCGGACCAGCTCGGCCAGCAGGGCTGGGGCGGTGAGGGGGAGCAGGTGGTTGTGCCCGGGGACGACGGTGGTGCAGGCGTCGGGCAACATCGCGGCGACGTAGTCGACCAGCCGATGCGTGAAGACTGGACTGTCGCCACCGGCGACGAGCTGGACCGGCTGGGTGATCTGGCGTGCCAGTTCTTTGTCGAAGTCCCACGCGCTGAGCGCGGGCACCTCGCCGGTGAAGCAGTAGCCGCAGTCGCGTTCGGCGCGTTCGAGGCGGGCTTGGCCGAGGGCGTTTGCTATGACGCTTCGGTACGCCGGTCCGCACAGGGCAGCCAGGAAGGTGTCGAAGGCGGTGGGCAGGTCACCCTGGGCCGCGGCGCCCATCGCTGCACCCAGAGCCGGGCCGATGGCGGCGGCGACGGCCGCCCGATCCTCGGGTGGCAAAAGCGGGTCGATCAGCGGCGGTTCGACCAAGACGAGCTCACCGACCACCTCCGGGTGGTCCAGCGCCAGCTGTAGTGCGACCGCGCTGCCGGAGGAGTGCGCGAGCACGCGGGCCCGCTCGATCCCCAGGCTACGGACCAGTTCGGCGCACTCCGCGGCGTGGTCGGCGACCGACAGTGGTTCGGCGGGTGCGGGGTCGGCGTATCCGGTGCGGGTGACGCGGATCCGGCGCAGGTCGGCGACGGCCGGCTCGCGGTCGAGTGGGACGAACCAGTCTGCGAATGCGGCCGCATGGACGAGGACCAGCGGCTCGCCGGTTCCTCCGGAATCGTGATATTTCATGGCGTTCTCCTCTTCTCGGTGCATTTTCGGTTTGTGGGTTGGGTCAGTCCGCGTAGAGACGGATCTCTATGCCGTCGGGGTCGTGCAGCCCGATGAGGACGGCGCCGCCGTGGTGGCCGGTGACGATCCCACCGTGCTGCTGACTGACTGTGGCCAGGTGTTCGACCCATGCGTGGACACCATCGCGGGTCGGGACGCGGAGTGCGACGAGGTCGAAGCCGGACAGGGCAGCGGCGCGAACGGGATCGTGCCGGAGCGCGATCTGGGTGGTGCCGTCAGGGGTCTTGAGGGCGACGCCACGCAGCTCGTCATCTTCGGTGAACTCGATGGCCACTTCCAGCCCGAGCACCCGCCGGTACCAGTCGATGCTGGCGTGAACGTCGCTGACCGGGATCTTCACGTGATGGATCGGGGCGAGGTCGGGCATGATCTCCTCCATTTCCGTTGTAGTGAACTATAGTGAGTCACTAGAGTAGTCTCTAACAAATGATCAATTCCGTCAACAACGAACCGGCACCGACTGTCAGCCGCGCCGAGAAGACCCGGCTGACCAGGCGCAGGATCATCACCGCAGCTGCAGACCTGTTCCTTGACAAGGGTTACGGCTCAACAACTCTCGATCAGGTCGCGACGCGCGCGGCCGTCGCGACGCAGACGGTCTACTTCCATTTCGGAAACAAGGCGACGCTGCTCAAGGAGGCACTCGACATCGCGGCAGTCGGCGACGATGAGCCGGTGCCTCTGCTCGACCGTCCGTGGTTCCAAGAGTTGATGGCCGAATCCGACCCGGTCCGGATCATCGAGCTCTGGATGGCCGGTGGCCGCGAGATCTTGCAGCGGGTGGCTCCGCTGCTCGCCGTCGTCCGCGGCACCGTCGGCACCGATCCCGACCTTGCGACCCAGTGGGATGTCAATGAGGGCCAACGCCGCACCGCGTACCGCGCCCTCGCAGACCTACTGGCCGATCGCGACGCGCTACGTAGTGGACTCACTGTCGAGGACGCCGCCGATCTTGCCTTTCTGATCGCCAGCGTCGAGAACTACTTCGTCGCCATAAATACTCTCGGCTGGACGCCGGAGCACTGGCAACGCACCACGACCGCGTTTCTGGTCGCAGCCTTGCTCAGCGAACAGTAGCCCCACTGCGCCGATGACTTCTCCTGCGTTCGCTGGTCTATCTCTGGACATAGGTAACCAACGCATAGGGGAGCTGACCATGGGCCTGATCGACATAGAGCTGTTCGCAACCCTCGACCTCGTCGGGCAGGCGCCTGGCGGCCCCGACGAAGATCCCGAGGGATTCCCGTTCGGTGGTTGGCAGGCGCCTCTAATCGACGACGCCACCGGTGCGCAGGTACACGCTGCGTACGAGGGCACGGACGCGCTGCTGCTCGGCCGGCGGACGTACGACATCTTCGCCGCGTACTGGCCGCATCAGGAGGGGGGCGAGGACAACGAGATCGCCACGCTCTTCAACAGCGTCCCGAAGTATGTCGCCTCCCGCGGCAAACCCGACCTCCCGTGGGCGGGATCGAAGCAGCTCGGCCCGGATCTGGCCCACGCGGTCCGCGAGATCCGGGACCGCCACGAACACATCAAGGTTGTCGGCAGCCTGAACCTGGTGCAGACCCTGCTGCGCGAGAAGCTCTTCGACCGGCTCGACCTCTGGGTGCATCCGATCGTGCTCGGTGTGGGGAAGGGGGTGTTCGACGGTGGGGCTGTGCCGACCAATCTCAAGCTTCTCGAACCCCCAGTGGCTGGTTCGAGAGGCGCTGTATACCTGCGCTATGGCTTGGTTGATGGGACACCCGAGACGGGGGACATGAGCGTCGATCCGACCTGAACGCCGACGTCAACCTCAGATCACCTGTTGAGCTTGTGCGCGTGCAACTCTGCGTACTCGCGGAAGCTACGTGGGGGTCGCCGGTCACGCGCTCCACCTCTTCGGTCGTGCGATCCTCGGACCCCTCGGCGATCGACTCATCCATGACCGCAAGCATCTCCGCGAACGCGGGCGGCACGACCTGCCCCATCCGGACCCGGAGTGCAGTTCCTGAAAGCTGCTTGTGCGTAACCGCTCTCCCGGTGGTCGCCGACAAGACCTCGGCGATCTGGTCGTAGGACACCGCTTCTGGGCCGGTGAGGATGAGCTCCTGGTTTCGCGGTTGCGCCTCGAGCAGGGCTTCGGCCGCGACACGGGCGATGTCGTCGGCGTCGATGAAGCCAACACGTGCTGTTCCGGTGGCCGTCCAGATCGTGTCGTCGGAGCGCACCGAATCTGCGTGGAGGTGGTTGTCGGTGAAGTTCTGCATGAACCACGACGGTCGCAGCACCGTCCATTCGTCGATGATCTGTGGCAGCTGGGCGTGCACTGCGCCGACACCGGGCCCGCCGACGGGAATTGCCGACGAGCTGAGCAGCACCACGCGGCGCACGCCCTTTTGAGCGGCCAGGCGAAGGAATGGGATCACCACTCGGCTCGGCTCGGGATCACCGACCGGCGGAACAATGTATATGCGGTCCACGCCAATCAAAGCCGACGCGTGCGTGGAGCTGTCGTACCAATCGAAGATTGCCGACGCTGCCCCCGGGATTGCCGTGCCTTGACGGCCGGCGGCCACCACGGACTGCTCGCGTTCGACCAGGTGGTGGACCACCCGGCGGCCGGTGTTGCCCGAGGCGCCGATGACGAGAGTTGACGATGTACTCATGCTGTTGTTATTCCATCCTGGTTGGTCTTGGCATCGCTGAAAGACTTGGGAATTCCGAGTGGATTCCAGTAGTCGCGATAGTGGGTCATGAGGCCGTTTCGGACGGTGACGACGACGATGTACGACATCGAATACGGGGTCTTGGTCGCTACCACGCGGCCCGCGCCGCTCCACTCGGCGACCACACGGTCCCCATGATTTGTCGGATGGGTTTCCAGGGCTGTGATGTGGTGCAGGTCAACGAGGTCGGTGTAGTCCCTCATGTATTCCGCCACCGCGGCCTTGCCGTTCAACTGGCTGGGGTAGTCCTCGGGGGCGAACGGGAAATCGATCACCATGTCGTCCGCACATAGTGCGAGCCATGCGGTGATGTCCTTGGCCAGCAGCAGAGCGAGACTGCGGCGAAAGACCTGGTCCGCAGTCGGCGGCGGATTCGTCATGGCGTTCCCCTCGGTTACGATGTGGACTGGCAGTCCGAATATGAACATACGGACCGGCGGTCCGTATAGCAAGGTGGCAGGAAGGTACCCCCGTGACGCAACCGAAGGAGCGCGCCGATGCGCGCCGCAATCGCGAGTCCATCCTTGCCGCAGCGGATCGTCTCTTCGCCTCCGCGGCCAGCTCCCGCGACGTGTCGATGGATGATGTGGCCACCGCGGCCGGCGTTGGCAAGGGAACCCTGTTTCGGCGGTTTGGTGATCGCGATGGGCTGCTGCAAAGCCTGATAGCCGAAAAGCAGCAGTCGCTGCAGGAGCGCGTTCTCGACGGCGCGCCACCCCTCGGCCCGGGAGGCCCCGGCTCCGAAAGAGTTCGCGCCATAGTGGAGGCGCTCGCGACATTCAAACTCGAGAACCGTTATCTGATGCTGGCGTTCGAGGGTGTCAACGACCCCTATAGCAGTGCGCAATATGCGTTGTGGCACAACGCAATCAGTGACGCTCTCGCTGATGCAGGTGCGGGTGAGCGCGCCTCCTTCCAGGCACACGCGCTGCTCGCCGCGCTGCGTTCAGATCTCATCGAGTACCTACTGAAGTCTGGTCTGAGCGCGCAACAAGTGAAGGCGGAACTGCGGGAACTGGTCCACACCGTTGTCCCGGCTGTTTGAGACGCTCGCTCGAAACAACGAGCCTTTGACCAGGCCAGAATCCGCCGCTCGGTCCACGACCCTCACGAGAGGGGGCCACCAGCCACTGGGCTGTGCCGGCAACGTTCCACAGTGAATCCGGATTATGTTGGGCCACAACAAACACGTCCGTTGCCTGCACTCCCGTGAGCTGGCCGATCTCACCCGCGGGCGGGTTGGGCTTGAGGAACTCGGTGGGGTCCGGTCCGGGCCACACGGGCAGGTCGCCGGCGGATTGATCGATGTCAACGAAGCCTGGTCGGTGCACGGTCACCTGAGCGGGAATTGAATCGGGCCTGTCAGGCGAGCCGGTCTCGTTCGTGGACACGCTCGCGGCCGCTGTGGCGTCGGGTCCCTCGGCAACTCCACTGTCGCCGATACCGCAAGCCGGCACTGCCAGTACGAGACCTGCGACTACCAAACCCACCATCAGTCGACGTCCGCGCATCTGCCGTTCCTTTCCGGGCACCCTCGGGGGGTTCACTCTCTCACCAATCTCTGATCGCTCGTGCCTTCTCGAGACAGTCGCAACCCCTTGACTTCAACTGCGCATGAAGTTGCAGCATGGGGCGTGGATCAAACGCGACGTCCATGAGGAGGATCGTGGTGCGACAAGTCCTACCTGGCGTGTGGGAGACACGGAAAGACAACCCGTTCCCAGGTTTGACCACGCATGCCTATCTGTGGGCCGGGAACCGCAACGCGTTGTTTTACTCGGTTGCCAGCGACGCAGATTTTGACGAGTTGGACCGTCGCGGCGGTTTCGTCGATCACTACCTGTCCCATGTGGATGAGGCCGGGCCGATGCTGGGTCGCATTGCCGAGCGATTCGGGCCGAGGCTACGCGCTCCGGTGGCAGAGGCAGACGCCATCGGTAAGTACGCCCACATCGATATTCCCCTGGCGGACCGCCACATCGACGATAACGGGGTAGAGGTCATCCCCACGCCGGGGCACACCGTGGGTAGCACGAGTTACCTGGTGCCGGGCGCCGACGGCAGCCGGTACCTGTTCACCGGTGACGTGCTCTTCGTGAACGCGGTGGGCGACTGGACCGGCGGCTACCTCGCAGCCTTCAGCGATGCCCGCGCGCTGGCCGACAGTCTGCAGCTGCTGGCATCGCTGGAACCGGATGTGGTGATCTCGAGTGCATTTGGCGGCGAGTCGGCCGTGCACCGGGTGGAGCGGAGGGAATGGCCCGAGCACGTCGAACAAGCGCTCGCAGGGTTGTCTGCGGTGACGTAGCCAGAACGGGGTTCTTACGCCATTCCTACGCGGCACCGTCCAATCGCTGCGTGGGTGCTTCCGACGCTCATGGAAAGACATCGGCTGATTCGGACGTCACGGAAGTTCAGATCTCGCGGATCATCCCGGGAGAGCAAATTGTGCAGAAGATCGACTTCGAGTCCGACGACCCGGCGTTCCAGGAGACGATGCAGATGGAGTGGAATCTGCGCCGCGCGGACGAGGGCACGGACGTCGAGGTGGTGGCACGGAACGTCCCCGCCGGGATTCGGGCCCGTGACCATGCCGAAGGGATCACCTCGTCATCGACGAACCTTTCCACCTACCTTGAGCCGCAGAGCCCCATGGGTGTGGTTCCACGGGGTGCGGTCCCATTTTGAAGTCACAACGCGACAAAGCGCCTGTCCTCGTCCGGAGTCGGCACCGGCAATATCTGTCCGCGAGATATTCGGTGTGAGACGTTGTGTATGGATGGTGCCGCTGTGTCGAAATTCCAGCTCCGACTCCGTCTCCCCATTGCAGAAGTAGACAACCACCGGAGGATTGATCCCATGGCGCACGTACTACGTTTCGACCACATCGGCGTCACTGTCTCAGACCTGGCCTCAGCCACGGCGTTCTTCGTCAAACTAGGTCTCGAGGTCGAGGGCACGGCGACCGTCGAGGGGGAGTTCGTGGAGACCGTTTGCGGTATCCCGGGCGCACACTGCGAGATCGCAATGCTGCGGCCACCCGATGGCGGGTCGCGGATCGAGCTTGCGGAGTTTGTGAGTCCCGACCCCGCACCCGGTTTGCCCACGGCGATGGCCAACGAGCTCGGCCTACGCAACGTGTCATTCGAGGTCGGTGCCCTCGAGGCGGTCGTCGATGAGCTGGCCAGGGACGGATACGGGCTCGTCGGTGGCATCGGCGAGTACAAGAACAGCGTGCGCATGGCATACGTGCGGGGCCCGGACGGGATCATCGTGTCCCTGTGCGAACAGATTGGCTGACGCGAAGATTGCGTAGGCCGACGGGAGTTTGCCACATACCGAGACACAGAGCCACCGAACGCAATTCACGGTCCGATTGAGATTTCTCGATGCATAATCGTCTCAGCCTCTAGAGTGTGACGCGGAGCACAGTGGTGGGCGGGAGGGCCGCACACCGCGCCCGACGACACCAGGGGAGTCGCCATGACAGACGCCGCAGCCTCGACCAGCGAGCTTCTCGGTGAACCGATGCGTTCCGGTCGCAATACCTGGAACAACCAGGTACGACGGCATGCGCTGATGACACCAGATCAGATTGCTGTGAAGTATCTCGACACCGCAACCACCTGGCATGAGCTCGACGACCGGTCGCGCCGATTTGCCGCGGCGCTGCAACGTCGCGGCCTCCAATTCGGTGATCGCATCCTGATCGCACTCCTCAATCGCACCGAATACGTCGAGGCCGTGCTCGGAGCGAATCTGCTTGGGGCGATCCCGGTTCCGGTCAACATTCGCATGAGTCCGGCCGAGGTCGGTTACCTGGTCCAGGACAGTGGCGCCACGATAGTTCTCACCGAAAGGCTGCTCGCGCCGGTGGCAGACGCGGTGCGAGCGTCCACCGGCGCCATCGACACCATCATCGTCGTCGACGCCGGCGACAGCGGCGATCACCTCGACTACGAAACGCTCCTCGCGCAAGATCCTGCGGATTTGGCAGAGGTCGACATCCCCGAAGACACCGTCGCCCTCATCATGTACACCTCGGGGACCACTGGAAAACCCAAGGGCGCCATGTTGACCCACGCCAACCTGCAATCGCAGGCGATGACCACGATCAATGCGACCGATGGTCAACCGGGCGACATCGGCTCCGTGGTTCCGCCGATCTTCCATATCGCCGGTATCGCGGCTTTCGCCCCGGTCTTCTATCGCGGCATCCAGGCGGTCATTCATCCGCTCGGCGCGTTTGATCCCGACGCCATGCTCGACACCTTGGAGCGTGAAGGCACGACGTCGGTCTTCATGGTGCCGGCCCAGTGGCAGGCGGTGTGCGCGGCGCAACGAGCCAAACCTCGCCACCTCAAACTGCGGACGATCAGTTGGGGAGCGGCCCCCGCCCCCGATACCGTGCTCCGCGCCATGAACGAGTTGTTCCCGGATGCACTCAACATGACTGCGTTCGGGCAGACCGAGATGTCGCCGGTCACCTGCCTTCTCCAAGGTCAAGACGCCATCCGGAAGATCGGGTCGATCGGCAAAGTGGTGCCGGCGGTGACTGCGCGCATCGTCGACCCTCTGATGGAGGACGTCAAACCGGGGGAGGTGGGGGAAATCGTCTATCGTGGCCCTAATTTGATGCAAGGCTACTGGCGAAATCCGGAGGCGACCGCAGAAGCGTTCCGGGGTGGGTGGTTCCACTCGGGAGATCTGGTCCGGCAAGACGACGAGGGTTTTCTCTATGTCGTCGACCGCGCCAAAGACATGATCATCTCCGGTGGCGAGAACATCTACTGCGCCGAGGTCGAGAACGTGCTCTACAGTCATCCCGCCATCGCCGAGGCTGCGATCATCGGTCGGGCAGACCCGAAGTGGGGTGAGGTGCCGGTCGCAGTTGTGGTCGTGATCGACGGTGCTGACTCGCTCACCCTCGACGATCTCGGACCTCATCTCGACGAGAACTTGGCACGCTTCAAACACCCCAAAGATCTGATAGTGGTCGATGAACTACCACGCAATCCCGGTGGCAAGGTCGTCAAACCCAAACTCCGCGCAGCGTACGGCAGTAAGGATGCGGGATTGATTCACTGATACGGCGAGCAGTGCTGTCACGAGGAGGGCCAGCGGCCAGTGATCATCTCGGTCATCTCGTTCACCCAGGTGTCGTCGAGGGCGGCGTCCTGGCGAATGAGGATGCGGAAAATCGCGGTCCCCGCGACCACCTCGACGAGCATGGGCAATTGGTCATCGTCGCGGCGTTCCTGACCGAAGCGAGACTCGAAAGCGGCAAGATTCCCAGACAATCGGGCGATCATCATGTTGTGCAATTCCGGGTCGGCAACAGTGTCGGCGATCAGACCCGGCAATGCCGATCGCACCTCAGGCCGGTCGAAGATGACGCGGATCGTCTCGACCAGAACCCTGATTTCATTGCGGATATCTCCCGAATGGTCCGGTGTGGGAATCGTTTCGGCAGAAAGCACTGCCTCGTGGACAAGTTGCGCCTTGCCCGACCATCGCCGGTAGATGGCAGCCGTGGTGGTCCCGGCGCGAACGGCGATCGCCGACAATGACAACGCGGAATAGCCCGTCTCGAGAATCAATTCGCGGGTCGCGGCAATGATCGAGGCATCAATCCTGCTGTCGCGCGGCCGTCCCGGCGCCGACTGCGCAGACCTCTTGCCATCCTTTGGGCTTTCTGCTGTCATGACCTCATCATAATTCCAATACGGTCTGCATCGTATTTGAGGAGTGCTTGTGAACTTGAGCCCGCTCGATGAGTATCCGATTCATCAGGCGCCTGTGCCGTTGACGTGGCCGACCACGTCTGATCGAAACTTCTACGATCGGTCGTACTTCAACGTGCTCGATCGGGACGGCCGCTTCATGGCGCTCACCGGAATCGGCTACTACCCGCGCCTCGGCGTGAAAGACGCCTACTTCGTCGTCCGCCGCGGGGACATGCAGACCGCGCTACACCTCAGCGATGCCATCGACGACGACCGCCTTCACCAGAACGTCAACGGCTACTGTCTCGAAGTCATCGAGCCACTGCGGGAGTTGCACCTGACACTGGCTCAGACCGAGGGCATTTCCGCAGACCTCACCTGGCGTGGGCTGTTCCCTGCTGCTCTGGAGAAGCCGCACGAGATGCTCACCGAGCGGCGAGTGACGTTGCAGGCGTGCCGCTTCGCCCAGGTCGGATCCTGGGACGGGTGGATCGATGTCGACGGCGAACGGCTCGAAGTCAGTCATGAGACCAGCGTGGCGAGCCGCGACCGATCGTGGGGGATCAGACCTGTCGGTGAGGCCGAGTCGGCCGGTCGGCCAGACGCTTCGTTTCGCGGAATGTGGTGGCTCTACCTACCCCTGGCCTTCGACGACTACCAACTGTTCTTGATCCTGCAAGAGGATTCCGATGGCCACCGCAGCCTCTACGACTGCACTCGCCGCTGGCGAGACGGCCGCGTCGAACAACTCGACGGAGTGCGTGCCACCATCGACTACAAGACCGGAACCAGGATTCCCCGGGGTGTCCATGTCGAGTTCATGAACCGGGCAGGGGACCGCATACAACTAGATGTCGAATCGAAACTGTTCGCTCCCATTGCTTTCGGGTCGGGCTACGGAGGCGACTCCTCGTGGGCACACGGCAGCTGGAAGGGCGGTCCCTTCGCCGAACGCGTCAGCTTTGACCTCACGGACCCGGAGGTGATGGCCCGAGCGCCCTTCAGCCTCATCGACCACGTCGGCAAAGCTGTGTGCACTGAGGCCGACGGGACGATCCGCGAGGGTGCGGGCCTGTTCGAGCACGGCGTGATCGGCCCGCACCACCCGTCGGGCTTCTCCGACTGGACAGACGTAGCGGACTAGGCGCCATTCAATGAAAATCGTGACAGCGCTGTTCGGGCCCACTGATGCGGTCGAACGCGCACAAGTGCTCAAGGAGGCCGGTGCGTCCGGCGTATTCACCTTCGAAGGACCGTTCGACGTGTTCACGCCTCTGGTGCTGGCATCGTCGGTCAAGGGTCTCGATGTGATGTCGAACGTCGCGATTGCGTTCCCCCGCAATCCGATTCAACTTGCCCACCAGGCCAACGATCTGCAACTGCTCAGCGAGGGGCGCTTCATCCTGGGTCTGGGGACACAGGTGAGGGCGCAGATCGAGAAGCGCTACGGCACGCAGTTCGATCATCCGGTCGCGCGGATGAAGGAAATGGTGGGGGCGTTGCGCGCGATCTTCACGACGTGGAATGAGGGTGAGCCGCTGGACTTCCGCGGTGAGTACTACCGCCACACCTTGATGACACCGACCTTCGTGCCCGGACCGAACCCGTTCGGTCCGCCGCCGATCTATCTCGGAGCGCTCGGGCCTCGGCTGACCAAGGCCACCGCAGAAGTGGCCGACGGTCTGTTGGTGATGCCTTTCGGGTCGAAGCGGTTCCTTCACGAGACGACGCTGCCGGCCGTTCGCGACGGACTGGCTGCAGCCGGCCGCAACGAGGACGACTTCGAGGTGGTGACTGAGATCATCGTGTCGGTGGGCACCGGACGAGACGACGACCATGCCTCGACTCGGATGCTGCTGGCGTTCTACGGTTCCACCCCGGCATACCGGCCGGTGCTGGACGCCCACGGCTGGGGCGATCTGCAACCCGAACTCAACGCGATGTCCAAGCAGGGCCGCTGGCAGGAGATGGCCTCATTGATCGACGACGACATGCTGCACACCATCGCCGCGTGCGGTACCCCGGCCGAGGTGGCCGCGCACATCAGTGATCGCGTCGACGGTGTGTCGGACCGGATCTGCCTGTATCAGCCGGGTCCCATCGAGGTCGAGGCGCTCGCCGAAATCGTCGACGCATTGGGAGGATCCTCATGCCCCTGACGGCGGTCGTATTCGACCAGGTCACCGACGACCGTTACGGCGGCAAAGCGGCCGGACTCGCGCAGTTGCGCCGCCTCGGACTTTCGGTACCCGTGGGATTCGTCCTTGCTGATGCTGCCGAGCGGGTCACCGTCGATGATGTGGGGGAATGGTTCTCCCGCATGGCCGCAGTCGGCGCGATCCCGGTGGCCGTCAGGTCCTCGGCAGTCGGGGAAGACGGCGACGACCAGTCATTCGCCGGGCAATACGACACCGTGCTGGGCGTGGACTCCGTCGATGACTTCGCCGCGGCCGTGCAGAGGTGCGCTGCCTCAGTGCATTCGCGGCGAGCCTCGGCCTACAGCGGGCAACCCACGGCCACAATGCATCTGGTGGTGCAGCACATGGTGGATGCGCGCGCCGCCGGCGTTGTGTTCACCGCGGATCCGGCAACCGGCCGGCGCGATCTCACAGTGATCGACGCCATCGCCGGGCTCGGCGATGCGCTGGTCGACGGTACGGTGTCCTCAGATCACATCGTCCTGGATTCTCACGGCAACCCCGCCGTTCGCGAGGTCGGTGAGGTGCCGGTCTTGTCGCCGGACGAGGTCGCGGATATCAGGTCCGACGCCCTGCGCGCTGCGCAGCATTGGGGCAGACCAATGGATCTGGAGTGGGCGATCGACCAATCCGGCAAACTGTGGTGGCTGCAGGCCCGACCGATCACCACCTTGCCCGGTGATCTGGCCGAGATGGATACGCCTCTCGCGGGCGCAGACCACGTCTACACGCGTTGCAACATCGGCGAGATGATGCCGGGAGCATTCTGCCCGCTGACCGCATCGGTCTCCGGCTTTGCCATCGACTACGCGATGCAGATGACACAGGTGGTCGCGCGGGCACAGCAGAGCTACGAGAAGCCGTGGCTACAAGTCGGCTACTTCCAGGGCCATATGTTCTTGAACCTGACCGAGGGGACAGGTCTGAGCTCTGGACTCCTGGGCAATTCGCTGGAGCAGTTCTCCACCTCGATCTGCGGTCGGGTGGTCGACGAACTGAAGCCAAAACCACCAAAACCATTTGTTAGCAAGCTGATCAACACGGTTCGGCTCACCACGTACGCGTTGTCCGCCGGCCCCGCGATCAGGCGTCTGGAAGGCCAGATCACCGAGTTCCAGATCCCGACCAGCGACGACCCACGACTCGTGTTGCGCCAGTTGGACTCTGGTGTGCAGCAGTACTGCGAGATCACGCTGACACATGTTCGGTCATCATCGCGCGCGGCGGTTGCGGCCAACATTCTCGAAAGTGTCCTGATGAGACGAGCCGTCAAAAACGGACGTAGTGAGGACGAGGGTCGTGCCGAAGCAACCCGGCTCATGGCCGGTGCCACCGATGTCGAGAGCGCGCTCATGCTCGAGGAGCTCGACACGGTGGTACGCGCGATCGCTGCTGATGATGCGGCGGCCGAACAGTTCTTGGCGGGGGAGCCGGACGCCGCGGTCAACGAGCTGCGGGCCACGCGTAGCGCCGGCGGTACGGCGTTGAAGGAGTTCTTGACGCGTCACGGTCATCGTGGATACCGCGAGCTGTGCATGCGTGACCCCTCCTGGGCGGAGGATCCGGAAGGGCTGGGCGCGATGATGCAGGTGATGGTGCGCTCGGCGCTCGATCCGACTGGTCGGGGGCCGGCAAGCGCCCGCGTTGAAGTGCCCAGCTCTTCCACCATCAGGTTTCTTGCCCGGTTGGCGCAGGGCGGCGCACGTGGGCGCGAGGAGACGAAATCAAAGATGGCGCTGATGGCGCACGCGCTCAAGCTGGGCTATCGCCACCTCGGTGAGGTGCTGGTCAAAATCGGTCGACTGCCTGACTCAGATCTGGTGTTCTTCTTCGACCGTGCGGAATTGAACCACGTCGTGGGTTCGGAAGACGTCACCGGTCTCGTGCAGAGCGCGGTGAAGCGTCGAGAAGCGCTGGCGTTCCAGAACTCCCTCGAGTTCGAGGACGTGTCTGTCGGCCGACCGACCCCGCTCATCGCCCGGCCTGCGCCAGGTGTCACCGGCGATGAGATCATCGGCCGACCCGCAAGTCGTGGAATCGTGGAAGGCGTTGTGCGCGTCGCGAAATCGATCGTCGATGCGCGTGAGCTGCAGCGGGGAGAAATCTTGGTGACGCCGGTCACCGATGTAGGGTGGACGCCGTACTTCACCGTCATCGCTGCGCTCGTCACCGATATTGGCAGCTCGGTTTCCCACGGCGCTGTGGTGGCGCGCGAATACGGTTTGCCCTGTGTCGTCAACACCTTGGTGGCCACCCAGGCGCTCAAGACCGGTGATCGAGTGCGCGTCGATGGAGATCGAGGCATGGTCACCCGTCTCGACCAGTCCTGACTCCTACGCTGAGCGAGGACTGCCTGGAGAACGCCAATAGAACAGGACATGCGGCGTCACGAATGTTGTTGCATCGGGGCGGTCATAGGGTGAGCATGGCGGCGGCGACCTGGTCTGCCGCTGCGTGCGGCAGGGCGGTACCCATGTCGTCGAGGACGAGCAGTCGCGCCGTGGGGATCTCGGCGGCGAGCACCTCGCCGTTGCCGACCGGGAAGAACGGGTCGGCACGACCGTGCACCACGAGCGTGGACACGTCGAGCTCACCGAGCCGCTCCCGCCATCGTGGGGAGCAGTCGATCCGGGAGAACACCATCCCGAGTTGGTTCGCCTGGTGCACCGCGGGATTACTCGACGGCGTCCGGTCCCAGATTCGGGCCGACTTCGCCCGCGCCTCCTCCGGATCGTCACCCATCAGCTCGGCACTCTCGGCGGCGAACGCTGCGACAGCGTCCCGGTCGGTCCAGTCCGGCTGCGGGCGGGAGAACAGTGCACCCATGACCGCAGGGTCGTGGTCCGGCAGGTCCTCGTCGACCGGGCCCGGCGCCACCGGCCGGGTGCCGACGAGGGTCAGTGCGGAGAACACGTCCGGGCGGTCCAGTGCGGCGACTTGAGCAACCATCCCACCGACGCCGACCCCACCGAGATGGGCCGTTCCTGTGCCGAGCACCCCGGCCAGCGCGGCCGCGTCGGCAGCGAGGTCCCGCAGGTCGTACGCCGGATTCTCCGGGTCGAGGGTTGTCGATGCGCCGGAGTCACGAAGGTCGTAGCGGACGACGTGCCGCCCGCCCGACGCGAGCCGCTCGCACAGCGCGTCGGGCCAGGACAACATCGTTGTGCCGCCGACCAGCAGGACCATCGGATCGTGGTCGCGGCCAAACGCTTCGATGCCGAGGTCAACATCGTTCGCCCGTACCGAGGTCACGCCAGATCGAATCGGTCTCGTCATGGCTGAACTCTTTCTGTCTGTATACGCAGAGATTGACCACGGATTCACCCGGAAGTCATCGTCGGTGATGTCCCGACCCTGGTCGCGGATCGAGGCGAACTCTAGGGTGCGGCGGGCACGATCCGGATGTCGCGCTCGGCGCCATCGCCGAGCACGGCAAGAGCGCGCTGATACTGCTCGGACTCATAGGCTGCAACAGCCGCGGCGACGCTGGGGAATTCGATAATCGTCGTGCGTTCAACGATGCCGTGTTCGAATGCAGCGGCGGGCATTCCGCGAGCGAGGAACGTGCCTCCTCCCGCCAACATTGCCGGGCCCGCGAGCGCTGCGTAGCGTTCGAGGGCCTCGGCGTCGGAGACAGAGCGGAATGTGTTTACCCAGTACGCGGTCATCTCACGATCCTTCGCCGCCGTCTCCGCGGGTGCAAGTACGCGTCCGGGCGGGTTGAACACGGCCGTTTCGGGTACAGGGCTTTCATGACTGACAAGAAGCCTGACCCACACACCGAAGACGCCGGCACCGGACCGGAGGGCGCGAACTCCGACGTGCAGTCCGATCCAGCCGAAGGCGAGACGTCCGGCGACTGGTCCGGAGAAGGCGGCGCAACCCAGGACGGTCCCGCCACAGACACCGACTGACCGAGAGCACGCAAACCACGCTGGGTCCTGGTCAACGAATTGTGTGGTCATGACGGCGTCGCCGAGCCACCAAGCGCTGTCTCTGTGGACATTTGATCTTTAGTGCCCGCCGTCGTGTGGACGTGGGGGACCATGGGCTCATGGAAGCGCAACACAACGCCTGGCCTGCACTGCCGTTGGATTCGTGGATCGACACCAGGGACACGCTTCAGCTATGGACTCAGATCGTCGGCAAGACGCGCATGGCTCTTGGGCCGGAGATCAACCACTGGTGGGGAGTTCCGCTGTACGTGGACGCACGGGGACTCACCACCTCCCTGATGGTCGCCGGAAACCGCGGCCTTGAGATTCGCTTCGACTTTTTGGCGCACGATCTACTTTTCCTCGTCACCGACGGCAGCACTCGTCACATGAAGCTTGAACCGCGGACCGTCGCCGACTTCTACGCCGAGTACACCGGCCACCTAACCGATCTCGGATTCGATATCGCGATGGTCGGAACCCCGGTCGAACTGCCCATTGCGACTCCGTTTGCCGAAGACACCGCCCATTCCTCGTACGACGCGGACGCCGTAAGTCGGTTCTGGCGGTCGCTCGTCTCTGCGCATGGAGTCTTTTCGAAGTTCCGTGGTGAGTTTCGAGGAAAATCCTCACCTGTTCATTTCTTTTGGGGTGCATTCGATTTGGCCGTCACGCGCTTCTCGGGACGGTCTGCACCCCGGCATCCCGGTGGTGTTCCGAACTGCCCCGACTGGGTCATGCATGAGGCTTACAGCGACGAGGTTTCGAGCGCAGGTTATTGGCCCGGTGGCGCCGAGGAAGGCGTCTTCTACGCGTATGCGTATCCTCAGCCCGACGGGTACGACACTCATCCGGCGGTCGAAGCCCCCGCTCATTGGGACACTGCGCTGGGGGAGTATGTGCTGCCGTACCACCTCGTACGGCAAGCATCCGATCCGGTCGCCATGCTTCTGAAGTTCCTCGAACAGACCCATCGCGCAGCGGTGGAGACGGCGGGCTGGGGCTAGCCCGTACGCGTTCAGGCGCTCAGCGCTCCTGCGGCGAAGTCAGCCGAGCCTAGTGACCCAATGCCGCAAGGAGCTCTAGCATGTACGACTTGGGTCGTAGACGAGTGGGGCCTCCGGGCGGATGTGCACGCATTCACCAGCTCATAGCGTTGCCAGACATGACTTCAGAACCTTCTCTGTCGACTTCACTGATACGGCGGCTGTTGATGGCGGCCGCCGCGCTCGCTTTGTTTGCTCTCGCTGCTGTTGCGGTGCGTGAGGGTCTGTACCTCGCCATCGCCGTACCATCGGCGGACTCGAGCGCGCTTGGGGAATTGGCCGGCGCTGTTGGGTCTCGGGGATTGCTGCTCCTCGTGGCCCTTGCCGTCACGGTGGCGGTGTGGTCCTGGCTGCGGGATCGGGCCGCGTTCTGGCGGCTCGCCGCTGCAGGAATCGGAGTAGTGGGAGCCTACCTGCTTAGCGAAGTGATCAAGCTGATGGGGACCGAGGAGCGACCGTGCCGCGCCCTGGTCGTCGACACGGTCTTGGCATGCCCCGAAGCCGGCGACTGGTCCTGGCCATCCAACCATTCGGTCATCGCGGCCGCGTTCGCGACCGCCTGCATTATCGCGCTGCCGCCCACGGGCTGGTTCGCCGCCCCGGTGGCTATGCTCATCGCGTTCGCTCGGGTGGCTGCCGGCGTTCACTACGTCCACGATGTCGCCAGCGGACTCGCCTTGGGAACCGCGGTCGTGGCTCTGGCCACGGTCGCCCTCCAACCAGCCGTACGTCGGCTGCCTGCAGCGTTGGCGACGAGGTGTCCGCCTGAATGACAACCGATCTGCGAGTATCGCGTAAGTTTTGGCGGTGCCGGCCGCCTAGGAGTCCTCTGGCAACATCCCGACAGCCGCTCGGCGCAGTTGGTGTTCACATAGCGTCCTAACCCGCCGGAACACCATCCGCGCCGGTGCCGGCCGAATTCCTGTGACCGGTGAGCATGTCCCGCAGCCCAACATTTACGCCAACACTCCCGCCGCTGACACGGTTACGTCAACCCGTTAACGATCACTCGGGGTGACGCAATTATCGTGCACGCCTGCGTAGCAACTAACGACAGAATTGTGTGGCAGTCGCTGTGGAGCGGCACGAATCCTTAACGGTGTCGAGCGGCATCCACGCTGCAATGTGACGATTCTGCAACTATCGGGCCGTTCCTCGGAGGGCTCGCGGCGATCGGTCGACGATTTTGGTGGGTAGTTCGATCCGTTCGAATCGTCCGGCAGATTGGGGTGAATCATGCGGAGCCGACGTTTCGCCCGCGTGGCGATGTGCACTGTGGCCTGCGCGCTGGCCGGATCGGCGCTCGTGGCGCCAGCTCAGGCCACACCGCCACAAGGCGGGATAGTTCGCCAGGAAGTCGTGCGGTTCGATATCCCGTGGGGGATCACGCCTGGCTACGACGGTCCGAGCACGGTGATCGTGCAGCAACTCGTCATCCCTCCGGGTGCGAGTACCGGCTGGCACACACATCCGGGCCCGGAGTACTCCATCACCTCGGGCGGCAACTTGGTGCTGCGGACCTCCCGGAATTGCCAGGGCATCCCCTTTGCACTGGGTGGATTCATGACCCTTCCTTCGGACCTCGTCCACGAGGTGGTGAATATGTCCCCGGCGTTCGCGTGGGCGACCGTTACCTACACCGTTCGGCCCGGGGCTCCGGACCTGCTGGATGCGGCGAATCCTTGCGCCGGGTGACCTCGCTGTAACCCGTGCGCGCCGTTGAGATATCGCGCTGCGCAGTGGTCCCCACCTCAGAGAGGGTGTATCCGAATGCCTCGGTGAGGAACTGAAGGAAGCGCCGTCGCCCGTCTGCCAGCGTGCGCAGGTAGGCGTGGCCGCCGCGCCAGGCGTCTTTGGGCAGGTTCGTTTCGTGCTCGGCGCAGGTGAATTGCCGGGCGGTCATCTGGGACCACTCGGCCGGTGCTGGCTCCGTCGAGGGCTTGCCGCGGGTCTGCTGCGAGCAGGTCAGCGGGCGATGGTGCGGGGGTCGTAGTCCATCCTCGATCGGGTGTACAGGTCCGACTTACTCCACATGGTGCGGGCCAGGACTGCTGCGACCAGCCCAGCTTTGCACGTGGGTAGCGTCTTTCGGCGACCCTGGCAGGGAACCGTGCATCCGATGCAATGATGCCGGTTCTACGACGCCGAGATGTGACCAATTCTTGGCGTATGAGGCGCCTGGATGGGGACGGGAATAATAGCCCGGCTGTATCAGGTGGCGTCGCTCGGGAAGCGGACGATGCTCTCGCCGATGAGCCTTGAGCGCCAGTTGAAACGGCGTTCAACAAGTTCGGTGCGGGCGGGCGAGATCCGAAGCAGCGTGCTGCACCGGGTTCCGTAGACACCCAGCCGCACGAAAGTGCTGGACAGGCGCTTTTCCAAGCGTCGGCCAACACCGGTCTCTGGCAAGCCGGCATGGTCTGCGCACTTTGTATCCGAGAGGAGCGAAAAGTACGGCTCGGCCGAACTCCCAGCTGTATCTTCCGCTAGTGCCGATAGGAAACGGTCGTGTCCTCGAACCACTTTCGGCCATGGTTCGTCGATCCTCCCATTCGACAAGCCATGCGTAGTTGTGGATTCGAGGGTCACTGACCTGGGCGTGGGCCAGTTGGTGATGTAGAGACACTCGCTACTGTCTCCGAGGATAAGATTGAACGGCCGATACTGAGCTGCGGTCGCCAGAGCAACCGAAGCGCGTTCCACAGCACTGTTGGTCGAAGTCAGATAGTCGGTGATGAGTAAGCCGCGGGAACGTTCGTTTCCGTCTGCGGCCTTCGTCCGGCGCGATAATCCCGTCCTCACATTGGTGACCAGGGCATAGCGCCCGGACTCGTCGACAGCAAGCCAACTGCCGCCGCCGGCCTGATCCCTTCCTCCAGCAAGGCGAGGCGCTGTCGGCCAGACCTGGCGGGAAGTGAACGCCGCCAAAAAAACTCGTCTCGGTTCGAGACCAGTACAACACTATGAAAGGGATGCGTCTGTATAGCGAGAAAAGCTAGGCACACAGAAGAAGCCCCCCTTCACACCATCACTCATGCGCACACCGTACTGCGAGGTCGTCTCGCTAAGCCAGTCGCCAATCCGCCGACCATGCTGCCGTAGTCGAGCCTCGCCGATTTGAGGAACGCGCGGTGACGGCTTCAGTGAGCGTGCAGCAGCAGGACAGGCTCACTCGATCCAGCCCGGTCCATAGATTTCACTAAAACCCCTTGTGCCTTGCACCACGCAGCAAACAACGAGGTGCAGAAGTGCCTGGAACCCTACAGGTCGAAGTAATTGACTGGACGCAAACCGGATGTACGTCAGACTGTCCTGATGTTGTTGACCATCTCCGCCGAACGTTCACCGACTCTCGAGGTCCCGAGCAATTTCGGCTACCTGTTGCACAAGCATCCGGAGAGGGTTCAGCCGTTCGACGTGTACGGCGGGACGGCGCACGTCTTCTACCCTGAGGTCAGCGATGACCGTTGCACGGTCGCGATGGTGCTCGAGGTCGATCCGGTTGCGTTGGTGCGGGGACGATCTGGTGCGAATGACGGGTTCGCGCTGGGCCAGTACGTGAATGACCGGCCGTACGTCGCGTCGTCGTTGCTGTCGGTGGCGATGGGGAAAGTGTTCCGGTCGGCACTGAACGGGCGATGCGCGAATAGGGGAGACCTGGTGGGTTCGGCGTTGGATCTGACGATCACTCTCCCCGCGGTCCCGGGCGATCCCGCGCTGGTGCGGGGTCTGTTCGAGCCGATGGGATGGGACGTCACCGCGTCGCCGATTGTGTTGGATACCACCAAACCTGAGTGGGGTAATGCACTGCTGGTGTCCCTGACCCTCAAGGGGTCGATGCGCTTGACCGATGCACTGAGTCACCTGTACGTCCTGCTGCCGGTGCTCGACGACGCCAAGCACTATTGGGTCGGCGACGACGAGGTGGAGAAGCTGGTCAGGGCCGGATCGGGATGGTTGGCGACTCATCCGGACCGGGAGCTGATCACTCACCGCTACCTGGCCCACCAGCGTGGATTGAAAGACGCTGCTACCCAACGGCTCGTCGAGCTGGACGACCGCCCGATCGAGGACGCTGCGGACGATGCCGAACCCGATGCATCGCGCCCGCTGGTCCGGTTGCGCCACGACGCGGTGCTGGACGTCGTACGAGGGCTCCGGCCGGCATCGATCGTCGACCTCGGATGTGGGCCCGGCGCCCTGCTCGGGTCGTTGCTCGAACTGCAGGGTGTGGCAAGGGTTGTCGGCACGGAAGTTTCCGACTCGTCGCTGTCCAAAGCTGCCAAGCGGCTGCACGTCGACCGGATGACCGAGCGTCAATCCGAACGCCTGACGTTGCTGCTGTCGTCGTTGCAGTACGAGGACGATCGGCTCCAAGGTCTCGATCTCGCAATCCTCATGGAGGTCATCGAACACATCGACCCAGCACGACTACCGGCGGTCGTGGCCAATGTGTTCGGGACCATGCGGCCCCGCCACGTCGTGGTCACCACACCCAACAGCGAGTACAACGTCAGGTACCCGTCGCTGCCCGCCGGCCGGTTCCGTCACCCCGACCACCGTTTCGAGTGGTCGCGTGGGGAGTTCGCGAACTGGGCCGGCTCGGTGGGCCAGACCTACGGCTACGACGTCGAGCTGGAGTCGGTGGGCGATCGTGACGACGAGGTCGGGTCGCCGACGCAAATGGCAGTGTTCGCCCAGCGGACAACGAGAGGGGAAAGCGCATGAGCGAGCTGAGCATTCCCGAACTGTCTTTGGTCATCCTTGTCGGGACAAGCGGTTCCGGAAAGTCGACCTTCGCCGCGACCCACTTCCTTCCGACCGAGGTCGTATCCAGCGATGACTGCCGGACCATGATCTCCGATGACCCGAACGATCAGGCTGCGACGACGGACGCCTTCGCCCTGCTGGAGTACATCGCCGGCAAGCGACTCGATCGTGGTCGGCTGACGGTGATCGACGCGACCAACGTGCAGGCGTCGTCGCGCAAGTCGCTGCTCGCCCTGGCCAAGGACCACGATGTGCTCCCGGTGGCGATTGTCCTGGATCTTCCGGTCGCACTGGCGTTGGAGCGCAATGCTTCTCGGCCGGACCGGGACTTCGGCGCCCATGTGGTCAAACGCCAACACGACCAGTTGCACCGTTCGCTGCGCAGTCTCAAACGCGAGGGTTTCCGCACGATCCATGTCTTGGACTCGGTGGAGGCCATCACCGAGGCGTCGATCGTGCGGACCCGCCTGTTCAACGACCGCCGGCACGAGCACGGTCCATTCGACGTGATCGGCGACGTGCACGGTTGCCGCGAGGAGCTCGAGATGTTGCTCGAACGCCTGGGATATGTGATCAGCCGGGACGATGCAGGGCGTTGCGTAGATGCCGCGCATCCGGATGACCGCCAGGCTGTGTTCGTCGGCGACCTGGTTGATCGTGGTCCGGACTCCCCAGGGGTGCTCCGCCTGGTCATGGGGATGGTTGCGAGCGGCAATGCACTGTGTGTGTCGGGCAACCACGAGGCGAAACTTGTTCGTGCGCTGGGCCGTAAGGATGTCAAACCCTCCCACGGTCTGCAGGAGACACTGGATCAGCTGGCAGCCGAGGACGATTCGTTCGTCGCCGAGGTGCGTCAGTTCTGCGACGGCCTTGTCGCCCACTGCGTACTCGACGAAGGCAACCTCGTTGTCGCGCACGCAGGCTTGAAGGAGAAGTACCAGGGGCGGGCATCAGGCCGGGTCCGGGCGTTCGCTCTGTACGGGGACACCAGTGGCGAGACCGACGAGTTCGGGTTGCCGGTCCGGTACCCGTGGGCCGATGATTATCGGGGCTCAGCAACAGTCTTGTACGGGCACACCCCGGTGCCCGAGACCGAGTGGGTCAACAACACCATGTGCCTGGACACCGGGTGCGTCTTCGGCGGCAGCCTGACCGCGCTTCGATACCCCGAGCGCGAGGTGGTGTCGGTGCCGGCACGGGCGACGTACTACGAACCCGTCCGGCCGTTGGCCCCGCCGCCGCGCGACCCCGAGGTGTTGACGCTGACCGACGTCCTCGGGCACCGCGTCATCGACACCGAACACATGGGACGGGTTTCGTTGCGGGAGGAGAACGCGGCCGGTGCGCTGGAAGTGATGAGCAGATTCGCCATCCCGCCGGCCGAGCTGCTCTACCTGCCACCGACCATGTCACCCGTCGACAGCTCGTCGCGTGAGGGCCTGCTCGAGCACCCCGACGAGGCGTTCGCTCATTACGCGAAACGATCCATCGACCGGGTGATCTGCGAAGAGAAGCACATGGGATCCCGCGCCATCGTGCGCGTGACGCGCGACGGATCCGGCGTCATCTATTCCCGCACCGGACGCGCGTTCTTCTCCGACGACCAGCAGGCGGCGGTTCTGTCGCGAATCGCCGACGCCATCGCCACGGCAGGAGTCTGGGCAGACCTCGACGCGACTTGGCTACTCCTGGATACGGAGATACTGCCGTGGACTGCGAAGGCCGAGTCGATGGTGCGCAGTCAATACGCCAAGGTGGGCGCCGCCGCGACGACCGCGCTGCCGGCGACGATCGACGTGCTGTCGGCCGCCGCAGCGCGAGGGGCTGACGTCGCCGATCTACTCCGCAGGACGCAAACGCGAGCCGCCAACGCCGAGCTCTTCGTCGATTCGTACCGCCACTATGTGCAACCGATTGACAACCAGTTGGGGATCGAGGTGGCACCCTTTCAGATCCTCGCGGGGGACACAGCCGTGTACGAGACCCGTGATCACCACTGGCATCTCGGCATCGCTGATCGCCTGGTCACCGCCGACCCGGAACTGTTCCGACCCACCCGCCGCCTTGTCGTCGAGACCACCGACGAATCGTCGTGTACCGCAGGCACGGCGTGGTGGGAGGACCTCACCGCGGGCGGCGGCGAAGGCATGGTCGTCAAGCCGTTCGACAATCTCGTCCGAGGCCCGAAGGGCTTGGTGCAACCGGGTCTGAAGGTTCGCGGCCGCGAATACCTGCGAATCATCTACGGCGCCGACTACACCAACCCGTCGACACTGGCCCGACTCAAGCAGCGCAATCTCGGACAGAAGCGGTCGATGGCATTGCGGGAGTACGCACTCGGCCTCGAGGCCATCCGCCGAGCCGTTGCAGGCGAGCCGGTGTGGCGCATCCACCAGTGCGTGTTCGGTGTCCTCGCGATGGAGTCGGAGCCCGTGGACCCGCGACTGTGAATTGCACCGATGCAGCCAGGTGGCGGTGACGTCCGTGCCGCCACCGACCATCTGATGATCGCGGTGGTGTCCGTGGCCCGCACTGGATGCCTATCTGCGCGGATCGTCGGCAATACCAGACCTCAGGTCTCTTTCACTGTCCGCCCGCGACACTTGGCCGCTGAGCCGTGATGGATTGCGGCGTCAGCCGCTTCTGATCGGACCCGTCGGGGTTCATCGAAGCGAGCTCGGCGCGGCTCGAAGTGGCGGTGTCGGTGACAAGCTCACCGGATTCCGTGGTTGCCCTGGTGTAGACGATGCGCGATCCGTCAGGCGTGAATGCGGGATGTACTGCGTATGTGTCAGTGAGCCGGGTGATCTCACCACCTGCGGCAGGCATCGAATAGGTCTCCGATCCATTGTTCCCGCCGCGGTTGCTGGAGAAGACGAGGGTCGATCCGTCGGGGGAGTAGGCGGGATCTGCGTTCCAGAACTGGTCACGCAAGAGGACCTTCGATTCTCCGCCTGCGGTGGGTGCCTCGACGAGGTACCCGGAGACATTGAAGATCACGCGGGAGCCGTCCGGAGAAAACGTCGGTTCGGAGGCCGCTTGGTTCTGCGCGATGACACGCACATCGGAACCGTCGCTGTTCATGATGAGAATGGAGCCGTTGCTCACGAAAGCGATGATGGAACCGTCCGGCGAGAAGACCGGCTGATAGCCGCCGTCGCGAATCGTCTTCGACTCGCCTGACTCGAGGTCGACCAGTTCGATGAGCGTGCCGCCCCGGGTGTACGCGAGTTGTTCGCCGGAGGGAGACAGCGCGGGGAAGTTCGCATATCTCATGTCGGACGTGTCATCGCTCAGGGTCGGGGTGACCTGGCGCAGGCCACCGCCGTCCGCACCGACCACAAAGACCTGACCCCACCCGTCGTCGAAGGCCACGAGAATCGGCGTCGGGGCTGGCCGAGCGTCATCTGAGCATGCTGTCAGGACCACGAGAGCGGCGACGACAACGGACACTATCCGGGTGAACAGCATCGAGTGATGATGGCAGACGCAGAGCACCCGCGCGGGGCGAAGTCAAGACGTCGTTGATCTTGTCTGGTCGGGGATAGGCACTGCGGTACCGGCACGGCGAAGCGGTAGCGCCGCCGGAAGTTCGGCGAGTTATTGGTTGCAGACGGCCGGCCGGGCCAACGACGGCCTGTACGGTGACCGGATGGGAGACGTGTTGGCAGAGTCTGGCCTGTCAGAGTGCACCCACGCAGGTATTTGCGGAGGTCCTTCAGCAGCCTCCGTGGCATTCATTCTTGTTGGTTTTCTGGCACTTTCGGCTTCGGTTGCAGCCTCAATGGTAGCTACATACAGCATCCTCAACGCGCCGGATCCCGCATCACGACCGCGGTTGACTTGGATACTCGTCGTGTGGGTGGTTCCGCTGATTGGGGCCGGCCTGTTGTGGCTCCACACATGGTCCGTTAAGCGGACTTGAATGAACGTCCACTATCGACGCAATCGAATCGTAATCGCATGTACTGCAGTCTATTCCGTAAAGTTTCTGAAACATCTCCGAGCTTTCGTTCGAAGATCGTGCAGCGTGGATGTTCATAATCTGGCGGCTGTAGACGAGGAGTCCAGCCAGCGCCGCTGCATCGATCCCTCGGCTGAGGTCCGTATCGCCGTTTCAGTGCTTCGAGTATGTGCTCGAAAGTTTCCGGAGGATTGGTGCGTCGGCCGACCATTGTCCGCAGCGCGCGAACCGCAGCATCGGGCGACACCGCAACCGTGTCAGCAACAAACACAGCAGGTTTGATCACCTGGATCTGAGCGGTGCATCCGATGCAAGGATACTGATCCCACTGGATAAGGCTGTTATCACGCTTTGATTTATTCACCACTTAGTGCGAGCCCAGTCGGCGGCTGTTTTGTTTGTGTGGGCTTGCAAGGTGATCCATTGCCGAACGCGAGCGATTGCGTTCGGCAAACGCCGTTGATTCGGCAGCCCGTGCACAGCTAAGAGGTGCACTTTGATTGGGTAGAGCTAGTTGGCGGATCGGTGCGCGAAATTACTCGCGCGTTGGGGATCGAATCGGGCGATCCAGGATCGGCTGCGAGTGGGTCTGTACTCCACCTCATCTCGAACGAGCTCCAGCCTGGAGCACCCACGACTGATCCGCTGGGCGTGTCGCCACTCGGGTGTAGGTTTTTGCAATGGCTGGAGCAACCTGGGATGGACTGAGAGCGCGTAACGCCGCTGCTACAGAACTTAATATGTCGGGGTCGATGCGGGCGGCTGGTCCGACGGACACAGGCCGCGTCGACGATGTGTTCTTGTTTTGGCACGGCCGCGGTGGCAAGTGGTGGATCGAGCGTCCCGGCGAGGTCGTATTCGCTTCATCGACACCCGATGAAGAGGTGCCCGTCGCACGGATGGTCGGTGGTCAGATGGTGTACCAACGGACAACCGGCTCAATAGTAATCGGCCGCGTTTTCGGTCCGCGGAGCTTGTTTGGTCCGCGATCGGTGCTGGTGGAACGCGGTCGGGGACTGCGGGCGATCAAGTGTCCGCAGGAAGTCAATGTTGGCGGCCGCCTTTCGTGGTCGGTTATGACCGCCACTCCAGTTGGGACAGTGACCGAGCTGGTGTTCGACGACCGTACAGGCATTGTCGTGCGCGTCGCGAGCGATGACCACGACATGTCCCTGGAAGTGAGTGACCTCGTCGAGCACGATGAGCTGCCCGCATCTCGGTTTCAGTTCGTCGGCCCCGTCGTTGAACCCCACGAACGGATATCTTTCTCGATGAGTTGGTAGCCAGTCCGTCATCTCGTGAGCGACTAACGCATCTGTACCGCCGTCTATTGGATCAATCCCGGTAGCGGTAGCGGGTCTGACGGTTGCCTGGTCAAGTCACGGAAATGGTTTGCACCAGTGTTCGGTTGGTCGTCGCGGTTCGGCGGTCGGCGCCTTCATAGACGTCGATTGCAAATGGGTTACGTCGCAATTCGAGCAGGCCACCTGCGATCGCATCTGCCGGTAGCCAGAACGAGATGTGCGCCGTGGCAGCGGATGCTTGTGTCCCGCCGCCGATCTCGTTTACACGGTGTCGAGTTATTCGCGCGTCACGCGAATAACCAACCTACTACTTGACATAATGTTTCTTATCGGCGCGCAAGGATCGTGAGATCAGGAGGGGTGATCGGAGGTAAACCCGGCTGAGACCTGCTGGATCCAAAGTCGGCTCGCAGTACTTCAAGAAAGGCCTGGGCGTTGTCCGACGTCGCGCAGATTCCACGTCGACAAACGTGCGAGCAATTCGGCTATCAGTATTTCTGCCACCGGAGCTCTCGCTCACGTTCGACGGGTCGGCCGGGTTCCTGGGCGCGCCTTGCGTGATGTCTACGCATAATTGAAGGCGTCAAAATACAGAGGCTGTTTGTGATGGTATCTGCGCCCTTGATCCGATAATGAGCGAAGGTGCCGAGTGGCCGCCTTATCTGCTCAAAACGTCACTGTGACAATACTTCTGGGTGCGGCTGGCCATGGGAGGAATCGGCCAAATGGCCGTGACAACACGTCGGCATGCGCGGTTGGTTCCGGATGTATACTGGTCAGATCGTTGCACTCTGGAATTTGATGGATAATCAACATTATCCATCAAATGCTAGGATTCTGCCATGGCCTTTGGCGCGATTGATGACGACAGCTCCTCCGCGGATCACCATTCGGCCTACCCAATCTGGTTCTTGGAGTTCATAGATGACCGGCAAACCCTCAAGCTATCGCCGCATACGATTAAGGCCTACCGTCAAGACTTTCTGGCGATCGCATCGCGCCTGGTGCCGGTTCCATCCGAGATGTTGGTCAGCGACATAGAGAAATCGGGAATGCGTGTGGCATTCGCAACCTACGCCGTTGATCACGAGGCTGCGTCGATCCGGCGATGTTGGTCCACTTGGAACGTGCTGTGTACGTTTCTGTTTACTTCAGAGCTGATCAATGCGAATCCTATGCCGCTGATAGGTCGACCGAAACTCGCGAAATCGTTACCGAAGGCACTTCCGCCGTCGAGTGTTGAGGCGTTGGTAAAAAACGTTGGTAATCAGAAGGTTTCGCCTCGAAAGACTGATTGGAACGAACGAGACACGGCAATAATCTTGACGGCGGTACTTGCTGGTCTTCGCTCCGAGGAATTAAGGCTGCTGGACGTGAAGGATATTCGGACAATCTCAGATGGGAGCGCCGTGCTACACGTCCAAGGAAAAGGAAACATGGAACGGGCGGTACCAATTGAGGCGGGTCTGCTCGATGTCATCAGGAAGTATCTGGAAAGCCGGCGCGTGCGATTTCCGGACTCGGCCAGATCAGTCGCGCGCAAGGCGGCGGCGGACCCACTTGCCGGTTGGAAGCGATCCCTCCCCCTGTTCGTTGGTCGCGATGGAGAACGAATCACCAGAGGCACTTTGCAGTCGCGATTGCGGCGTGCTTTCAACTTGGCCGGCCCGGACGCGCAACGGGTTCCAGGCGCCTTGCTGCACAGCCTCCGCCACACATATGCGACGGAGCTCGCGAAATCTGACGTCAGCGTCTACACACTGATGAAGCTCCTCGGTCACGAGTCGATGGCCACGTCTCAGCGGTACGTGACGGCCGCGGGAACGGAGACCCGAAAAGCCGCGGCGCAGAACCCGCTGTATCACCTGGCAGATGAGGGCGAAACGAAACCATTTTGAGTCCGATCACGAGCAAAGAATGTCGTGTCGCCTACAGGTATCGGATCCATGCGCCCGTCACGAGCCCGATCCCAATGTAGCTCCCCTGACCGCAATCGACGGACGTGAAGCCTGTCTGGTCGGCCGGCCTACTGTTGCGGTGGTAAAAGATTCGCACACCCGCGGACTCGCCGGTATTGAGCCCGAGGCCAAAACAGTCGAGCTCCACGACGTAACGAGCCCCGGATGAACAGTTGGCAGACACCCCATGGCGGTAGTCGTAGATTGAGCAACCCGCGGGCGCGGCATTTGCTTGTCCCGCAGTAACTGCACCCGCTCCTGCCATGAGCGCAAGCGCGAACGCTCCAGTCGCGATCCTTCTGCTGTTTTTCATCGCGCACCTATCGTTGAGGTTGTCATGTGATCTGCCAATCGGCGATTGGTCATCGCTTGTTACCGCGCTCCCCTTGAAACACTTACCCACCCATTAGCGTCACCGTGACGATAATGCGGAGGGGCCGGTTCTTGGACTCCGTTGTGGCACGGGCGAGAAGCGCGGCGGTCTAAGTCGAAAGGTTCAGCGCGACGGCGCCTTTGGTTGGCTCGGTGACTCCCCCACTGACTACATCTATTCCTTCACCAGCGCAGCGACGACACTGCGATCGAAGACTGTCGCCGCGATGGCCGACTTGCACCGACGTCGCCGCCGCCCAACTTGCGATCGATGGCATCGACATGGAGCTGCTTGAAACCTTCTAGAACACGGCCTGGATTCGCTGTCAGCTGTCAGCTGTCTGTGCCCTGCACGTCGAGGTGGGCCAGCACTGCTCGCGCCGCTTCGAGTTCATGGCTGAGCTCGTCGATTCTCTTCTGGGCCGCCGCGCGCGCCGATTCGATCATCGTGTCGACTGCCGTGATCGCGGCATCGTCGCCGAGCATGTGCATCGCTCGCGCCACCCGGTCCGAGGTCACCTCGGTGGGCTTGCCTTTCTTGGTGCCGTGCGACACCAACACCGTCCACGTGCTCTCGCCCACCGACGTGAGGGTGACGCTGACCGCGGTGGCAGGCTTGGCGCGTCGGGGCGCTTTCGGCGGGGCGGATTTCTGTTCCACTGGTCTGGCCTTCACAGGTTCGGGTTGCATCTTGGGTTCCGGTGCAACGGTTCTGGGTGGTTTCGGGGGGCTTGCGGGTGCGGGCGTCGACGCCTTGACCGGCCGCTGACGCACCGGGGTCGTGGAAGTTGCGGGCGTACGGGTCTTCTGCAGTTCGTCGGCCTCGAACGGCAACTGATCGTTGACGCCCTTCGGGCTGACCATCACCGTTGACCCGTCGACGGAGATCACTCGCGCCGATGCTCCGGCGGCGAGGTCGAGCGACGGCATCGGATCACGGAGGTAGACGGTGACCCGCTTACCTGCGGCGAGTGCCGTGGACATCGTTTCCAGGTCGTCGGTGGTCAATCCGCTGTTTCTGCGCGCGTTCACGCCAACCATATTCGCACATGCGTGCGAAAGAAGTGTGATCGGTTGACTGGTGTTCGAGCAAGACTGTCTCGCGCGACTCGAAATACCGTAGGACGTTCGACTTGGCCAGGCCCACCCGCCGACTGAGCTCGTTGAGGCTCACCTCGGCCACGGGCATCTCGTCGAGCATCGCCGCCGCGCCGCCGCCGCCGATCCGGCAACCTGTTACGACGGCCTGGTGTTCAACCCGTGGCGGACGGCGATGGCGGCGCCGAACCGCCCTGAGAGGACGACGTCATCAACCGGATGATCTCCTCGCGGTCCGCGAGGGAAGGAACGCCCATATTCGGCGTGTACCCGTAGACCTTGTCCAAAGGTGTTGAACCGGTACGGCCCTCGATGATGTCGACGGACGTCGTGTCGATGAGCCCGGGATGCTCGACGCCACACGCCTCGGCGACTTTGACCAAATCGCGGCGTAGCGTTTTGATGTAGTTCGCTGCCCGTTCGGCTTTGACCTCCGGCACCAAGCCGCGGGCCAACCAGCTGTTCTGGGTGGCCACACCGGTGGGACAGGTGTCGGTGTGGCACTTTTGGGCCTGGATGCATCCGATCGCGAGCATCGCTTCGCGGGCAATGTTGACCATGTCGCAGCCGAGCGCGAACCCGACGATCGCGTTGTCGGGCAGACCGAGCTTGCCGCCGCCGATGAACGTCACGTCCTCATGGAGTCCACGTTCGGCGAAAATGCGGTACACCTGGGCGAAGCCGAGCTGGAACGGGAGCGACACACTGTCGGTGAAGATCAACGGTGCAGCTCCCGTTCCGCCCTCCCCGCCATCGATGGTCACGAAGTCCACTCCCCTCCCGGTCTGATTCATCAAGTCGGCGAGTTGATACCAGAAATCGAGATCACCGACTGCCGCCTTGATGCCCACCGGCAGTCCGGTTTCGGTGGCGAGTAGTTCGACCCAGTCGAGCAGGCTGTCGGTGTCGGAGAACTCCGCGTGCCGGGAAGGACTGATGCAGTCACGCCCCTGCGTAACGCCGCGCGCGGCCGCGATCTCGGCCGTCACCTTGGGGGCCGGGAGTACGCCACCCAGACTGGGTTTGGCGCCCTGGCTGAGCTTGATCTCCAACGCACGTACCGGCGCGCCGCTGACCACGTCCTTCAATTTGTCCAGATCGAAGCGGCCGTCGTCGTCGCGGCAGCCGAAATAGGCGGTGCCGATCTGAAAGATCAGATCACCGCCATGGCGGTGATAACGGGAGATGCCGCCTTCCCCGGTATTCTGCAGGCAGCCGGCCAGTGCAGCACCCCGGTTCAGGGACTCCACTGCGTTGCCGGAGAGCGACCCGAAGCTCATCGCCGAGATATTGACAACCGACGCGGGGCGAAATGCGGCACGTCGGTGTCGTGCCGCACCGATCACCTTTGCGCAGGGCACCTCGATCTCGTGCGCTGCAGCCGGTGCCGACGGCGGGACGGCGCGACCGAAGGTGCGGTGCTTGATCACCGGATAGCCGGCGGTGTACTCCATATCGTTGTCGGTGCCGAAGCCGAAATAATTGTTCTCCTTTTTCGACGAGGCGTACACCCATCGACGCTGGTCGCGGGTGAATGGACGCTCCTCGTTGTTCGCCGCGACGAGGTACTGCCGCATCTCCGGCCCGATGGCTTCGATGAGGTATCGGGCGTGTCCGACGAGGGGAAAGCTGCGCAACAAGGCGTGCTTTCGCTGGAAGAGATCGCGTACGACCACAGCGGCTGCCGCCGAAGCAGCAGCTGCTGTCACGACAGAAGAAGCCCGCTTCATGACGTCAGCGTAAACCGATCTCATCGCCAGATGTCCCCGTGTCGTCATCTTGATACCTGATCGACCCTGGAGCAACTCGTCTCGCCGGGTTCTCGATTGGAAGTCGCCGACGTGGATGGATGGGCGACCATATGCTTCCGCTAGGCTCTCGGCGTGAAGCGGAAACCCGGAAAGACAACGACACCGCCCGCCGCGAATTTCCTTGGGGCCCTGTCTGCGTTCACCCTCGCAGGGTCCTTCTGGGCGCTCGTGCAGGCGGTGGATTGGTCGGGAAATGTGACGAGCCACCGCACTCCCGGGACCGCGCCGTACAAGGGGTACGAGAGCAAACACTGGGGAATGGGTGATCGACTGGTGGTGTTCTTCGGGTTCGATTCCGATTCAACAGTGGTCGTGTCTGACGCCCTGCTCTGGACGTCTCGCGTCGGCTTTGCGGTCACCGCGATACTCATCGTGCTGATTGCACGAATCATGATGGCGGCGAAGTCGACTGGATGATCTCGGTCCAGGAACTCATGGACGATGTTGCGTGTGAGTTCACAAGGGCGACAAGCACTCTCCCGTGTGGTCGCCAAAACGGTCACCGAAAGGGACGAATCGGTCGTAGGACTGGAAAGCGGCCCGGACGGTCTTGCCAGTGACTTGCATCACGCGTAGCGTCCGGTGAATGAGCAGTACCACCACTGCGATGCATATGAGCGACGGCATAGTCGATGCGCCGACGTCGCTGCTCTTTGCCGGGATTGCAGTGTGTGGTCTTGTATTCGCGGTCTGGCGGGCGCGATCAGAGCTCGACGAGCGAACCGCGCCGATGGCGGGGCTGGTCGCCGCCTTCATCTTCGCGGTTCAGATGGTCAACTTTCCCATCCTGCCGGGCGTGAGCGGCCACCTCCTCGGTGGCGCGTTGGCCGCGATCCTGGTCGGGCCGTACGTCGGGGCGCTGTGTGTGGCAATCGTGCTCGTGGTGCAGGCATTGCTTTTCGCTGACGGTGGTCTCACCGCACTGGGTACCAACATCACGAATATGGCGTTGATCGGTGTAGCTGTCGGTTATGTCCTTGCGCGACTGCTCGCTCCCCCATTGGTTTCCCGTGGTGATGCGGGAATGGCCGGCATCGGATTCGTTGCGGCCTTGGTCGGTACCGTCGCTGCGGCGATGGGTTTCGTGCTCGAATACGCGATCGGCGGAGCGTCGGGCTCCACCGTCGGTGAGGTGTTCGGTTACATGTTGGCCACCCATCTCCTGATCGGGGTCGGCGAGGGCATCATCACCGCGATCACCGTTGTGGCGGTGGCCAAAGCGCGGCCGGATCTGGTGTATCTGTTGCGCGCCGTGCGCCGAACAGACAGCGCGCGAAGTACTTCGGCCCATACCGGCCGAAAGATGACCAGATTCTTGCTGGTTTTCGCCGCGGCAGCATTTCTGGTCGCCGGCCTCTTGTCTTACGTCGCCAGTTCACAGCCCGACGGTCTCGACGCAACGACGCAGCGGGGGTGCACCGTGGTCGAGGTCGACGGCACCGAACAACTCGACGGTCACTGCATTGCACAGAGCGCCGGTGAACACCATCGCTCCGAATCTTTCCTCGCCGACTACACCATCAACGGCAGCGAGACACTCACCGGTGCAGCGGGAATCGTGGGCGTGATTGCGGTCTTCGCGCTTCTGGTCGCGGTTGTCCGGCTGATCCGGGTGGGTAGACCACACCCGGCATTCGTTGCGCCTGCCGACACCTCCGACACTCGCAGCCAGGCACCATAGCAGTGAGCGCGGGTAACTCGCTCTACCTCCCAGGCAACTCACCGGCGCACCGCGCCGCCGCCGAGGTGAAGATCGTTGCCGCGGTCATCGCGGTGTTCGCCGTCGTCGCCACGCCGCGAGAGTTGTTCTGGCCGTTCGGATGTTACGCCGCGATTCTCCTCGGAGTCTGGTGGTGGGCGCATATCCCGTTGCGCTGGATCCTGCCGCGGATGGTGATCGAACTGCCTTTCGTGATCCTTGCCGTGCTGCTCCCCTTCGCTGACGGCGGACCACAAACCGAGGTTCTCGGTGTGTCACTGTCGACGCAGGGGCTCTATGCAGCATGGGGCATCGTGGCCAAAGGGACGCTCGGTGTCGGGGTTTCGCTGACCCTGGCTGCCACCACCGACGTCCGCGATCTGCCTGCCGGGCTGACCCGGCTACGGGTACCCGGAATCATCGTCACCATTGTCGTGCTGATGCTGCGGTACGTGGATCTGCTTGTCGCAGAGGCCATGCGGATGCGGATGGCTCGGATCTCGCGGGGCGACGATCCGCGCACCCTGCGCCAGGCCGGGGCCACCGCGCGTGGCGCCGGGGCCTTGTTCCTACGCTCCTATGAACGCGGAGAACGCGTCCACCTCGCCATGCTCTCGCGGGGATTCAGCGGAACGGTCCCCCACTACGGGGCGATCCCGGCGACCGCGTCGACCTGGGTGGTGGCCCTGATCCCGACCACGGCTGCGGTGGCTGTCAGCGTCTGCGCCTGGTGGTGGCAATGACAGCGTTGTCGGCGGTCGCGGCGGGGACCGTGCGGGTGGTGAACCTCAGTTTCGCCTATCCGGACGGAACCGGCGCGCTGCATGATGTGAGCATCCACCTGCCCGCGGGTGAGCGGGTCGCTGTCCTCGGTCCCAACGGCGCCGGAAAATCGACTCTCATGCTGCAGCTCAACGGCGTGCTGACCGCGGATTCCGGTGAGGTTCACATCGGTGACATCCGGCTGGGGCCGGACACCGTGCGCGAGGTCCGGCGACGGGTTGGGCTCGTTTTCCAGGATCCCGACGATCAGCTGTTCATGCCGACCGTCGCCCAGGACGTCGCCTTCGGGCCCGCGAACTTCGGGGTCCGGGGTGCCGAACTCGATGATCGTGTCGCTGAAGCGCTCGCCGCGGTGGGAATGTCCGACCGCGCCGACCGGTCGCCCGCGCATCTGTCGGTCGGCGAGCGCCGACGCGCCGCCCTGGCCACCACGCTGGCCTGTCACCCCGATGTTCTGGTACTCGACGAGCCGGCGGCCAACCTTGATCCCGTCGCCCGCAGAGAGCTGGCCGAGGTTCTGACCCGTCTGCCGACCACGATTGTGATGGTCACCCATGACCTGCCGTACGCACAGCGGATCTGCACACGAGCCCTGATCCTCGACGGCGGTCGGATTGTCGCCGATGGCGACATTGCCGATATCCTCGGCGACCCGGACCTTCTCGAACGGCACCGCCTTGCCTGAACTGTTCCCGCACCATCTGGTGAGCACCCGCCGGTCGGTTGCCTGGACATGGATGGTTGGCAATGCGGGTATTCGGCGCGACACTGGACGTATGCCCGGTGCCGATATGACCAGCGACGTCGCGGTCGCCCAGGCGCGTGCGATCCTGCAACACCACAGATTGCGGTGTACTGCTCCCCGCGTGGCCGTGATGAGAATACTTGCGGCCGAACCCGCGGTCGGGCATCTGAGCGCACAGCAGATCGTTGAGCGCCTCACCGACCAAGGCGACCTCGTCGACCTGACGACGGTCTACCGCACGCTCACCACCATGGTCGAGGTCGGGATCCTGCACGCCCTCACCGTCGGTGACCGCGTCACCACCTACGGACTGGCCGAACAACCCCACCACCACGCGGTCTGTACCCGATGCGACGCCGTGATCGAAGTGCCCGCCGAGAACCTCTCCGAGGCCCTTGCCCGTGCCAGCGACGGCAGCCAATTCGTACTGCCGGCCACCGCGGGGCTGACCCTGCACGGACTGTGCCCGACCTGCCAGGACAAAGCGAAATAGGTATTCGGTGTCGACGAGTTGGCATCGACACCGAATACCCTTCTTGGGGAGCCTATTTCACGTCGGCCATGGTCTTCCCGACGTCGGCAAGGGTCATCGGCACCCCATAGTCCTGCGTGTACTTGTACGGCGGAGTATCGCATCGGTATTGACCGTTGTCAGGCTGGAAGTCGGGGGTCTCCCAACCCGACGATGTCGCCTTTTGTGCGTTGAAACACGGGGACGGCGGCGTGGGTTCGGCAAGATTCTGCGGCGCCGTCAATCCGCCGCCCGTCCAGGCAGTCTCGGACTTACCGGCGTTGTAGAGACACGTCCGGGTCAGCTCGTCACCGCAACTCGCCGCCGACTTGGCGAACAGCAACCAGGACGATATCGCCCGGATTGCCGGCAGCGTGAGCTCCGCATCGGGAGCGTATTTGGCGTAGAGCGCGAGCAGTTCCTTCATCGCCGGTTCCGTGCTGTTGAACGGGCTCACCCCGCTGAGGTCGACGTAGTTGTTCTGGTAATCGGCCGAGGAACCCAGCAGTTCGATGAACTGCTGTCCGTACGCGTTGTTGTTGGCGTCGATCCAGTCGAGCTTGTACTCCATGGCGGTCAAGACACTCTCGAGCTTGGCCAACTGCGTGAACTGACCGTAGAAGATCAGACCCTTGACGCCCTTGTTCTTCATGGCCTGGGCGTAAGGGGTCCAGTCCGAAATGCCCATCGCCGGATACAGGTCGTTGTAGACAAACGTTCCGCCCGCGGCCTCGGTGGACTCGACAGCCTGTTGCCCGATCGACTTCGTCAGCGGCGAATCGCCGTTGATGATCCCCACTGCATTCACCGACTCCGGATATGCCTCGTTCATCAGCCAGCTACGGAAAGCGAAGAACGGATCGTAGCCGGCAGTTGTGGCCGGCGAAGCAGCGATCTGCAGGTCAGAGCCGGTCGCCGCCGGTTGCACCGACTGCGCTACGAAGTCTGGCAAAGTGCAACCGAGGCGTTCCTTGACACCCAGGCCGTCCAACCCACTGCCGCCACCGACCAGGGCGAAGTCCTCACGGCAGGCCGCGATCATCTGCTGACGGGATTCCATCAGCTTGGCGTCGCGGGTGTTGGCGACAATCTTGCGACCATTGATACCGCCGAGGTCATTGCACCACGAGGTGAAGACCTTCGCCGCATTCACAAACTCTTCATTCTTGGTGAAACCCACATCCGAGAACACCCCTACCCGGATTTCGGTGTCGGTAACACCCTGCGTAGGTGAACCTTTCGCAGATCCCGACTGGCAGACATCGGTCAGGTCGCCGAAAGAACTCGAGGCAGATTCCGACGATGCCGAGCCCGCCTCGTCTCCCCCATCCTCACCATCACCTCCTCGGGAACCACAGCCGGCAAGCAGCACCACCATCGCTATCAGAGCGACGAGCAAACGATGTAGCTTCACAATTCTCTTCCTTCTTTCAAGGACATCGGCAGCCCGAGGCGTGCGATGCGTCCAGTCTTTTCGGCATCCGAAATAGGCCTGTCGTGCAGGGATGGTCGGACCTGGATCACAACTGGTGTCCCACAACAGAAACGGGGTTGTCGAGGATTCGCCGGCCGGTCGCCACAGTGGGGCATGGCGACCGGCCGACGCCGTTGGCCACTGCTCAGATGGTGACGTTTGCCTTGTCGAGGCAGCGATGCAGGGCATCGAGGTAGTCCGAGGTGCCCTGGAATGGACCGCTCACGCCGATCGCGACCTGGAGGAATGGACTGTATTCATCGTTGACGTGGGTCTCCCATCGCGTGACCTCACCATCGGCATTGGTGTTCACGAAACTGTATGAATAGAAGCCCATTCCGGTGCCGTCGGCGGTATGACCCTGCCACCTGGTCTTCATCACGAACCCGTCGGATGCCGGCCAGTACTTGAAGCTCGCCGGCTTCCAATCGGCGAAGGTCAACGAATACGCCTTGGCCTCCATGGTCGCGGCTTGTGCTGTGTCCGAGGGAAAGTCGCTCATCAGGAACTCTTGATCCCCGGTGAAATACGGTGAGGTGTACACCGCTTCGGGTGCGAATTTCCAGGCCTCGTGACCCTCGTCGTCGGTGTACTCTTCGCCTTCCTGCACGCCCTGACGAAGGTAGGCGTTGCTGTAGCTCTCCGCCATCCGGCCGTGATGAGCAATTCGTTCTTCGAGATTCATTCGGGTGTGCTCCGTTCATTCTCAGATGACAACCAATGTGCCGAGAGCCTCCGCAGTGACGGGGGTCACCTTCCGGCTGAAAGTGAAAGTAGCCGATCGGCTATCCTGGCGTGATGGTTTCAAGGAAACACGCATCCGAGGTGCACCTCGGATCGATCCCGCGCAGTGCGGCGCAGACGCGGATCATCACCGCTGCACTGGCGTTGTTCGCCGAACAGGGCGTCGGCGGAACGTCATTGCAGATGATCGCCGATTCCATCGGTGTGACCAAGGCGGCCGTCTATCACCAATTCAAGTCCAGGGACGACATCGTCCGCGCGGTCGCCGAGACCGGCCTGGCTCGGCTCGAAGTCGGACTCGAGGCCGCGCAGGGTCAGGAGAGTCGCGAACTCGCGCGCACGTATCTGATCAACGATCTGATCGATATCGTTGTCGAGCGCCGAGCCATGATGGCCATCCTCCAGCAAGACCCCGTGATGGCCCGATTCGTCTCAGAACATGAACCGTTTCGGCACCTGATAGAGGGCTTGTACGGGCTATTGGTCGATGACGATGCCGAGACAAATGCCGAGTCGCGGGTTCGCGTGGCGATGTTGTCGGCGGCCATCGGCGGCGCCCTCGCTCACCCGCTGGTCAAGGATCTTGATGACGAGATACTCAGATCCGAGCTTCGGCACCTCACCGGGCGACTTTTCGTTCGCACCGAGTCGCCCTAGGCAAGGCACGTATTCGGCAAATCTCTCGGCGTCTTCATCGGGTGGAGGCTCGCTCGACGAGTTGTGCAGGCACAATGCGTGTTACGGCCTCGTCGGGCTGTTGATCGGCGGCCAGCATCTCCACCAATTCGTGGCCCAGTCGTTCGGGGCCGAGGTCGAACGTTGTCAGCGGAATCGGACCGGTACGTGAGACATTGCTGTCGCTGGAGGTGACCACCTGGATGTCTGCCGGGATCGACAGACCTGCGTCGTTGATCGCCTGCAACGCAGGTTGCACCAGCGCTTCGACGAGGATGTACAGCGCATCAATCCGATCGGGCCCCTCGCAGGCCTGCCGCACCAGTCGATGACACTCGTCCCAGGTGGTCGACGGATGCAATTCCAGGACCTGTCCGGCACCGGCTGTCAGGGCCCGGAACGCCTGTGCATTGTCATGCATGTAGGACTGACCGGTGTTGGCGGATAACAACATCGGACGATACGACCGCGTTCGCGTGAACAACTCGACGACCTGGCGGCACTGCTCGGTCTTGTCGTTGTCGGCCCATCGTCCGCGATCGGGGTGCGCAAGATCGCGTCCCATGGTGACCGCGGCGATCCCGCCGTCGTCGAGACGTGCGAGCAGCGGATCGGACGGAAGGGGGTCGATGAGTACCGCACCGTCGAAAGGCATTCCATCCACACGTAATTCGATCGAGTCGCTCGGTAGCAGGACCGGATACCGGTTGTGCTCCCAGGCTGCACTGCAGACCGAATGGACGAGTCGGACGACGAACTCGAGGTCGTCCCACCGCCAGGTGCTCTGCGGCGGGACGCGATCGATCACGGCGATCAGCCCGGTCTTTCCCGATCGTAGGTTGGCTGCGCCCGGGTCCGGCCGGTAGCCGAGTTCGTCGGCGGCCTGCTTCACGCGAGTCCGCGTCGCTTCGCTGATGCGTCCGGTGCCGTTGAGTGCCAGGGACACCGTGCTCGCCGATACGCCCACATGCACCGCGACCTCACGGATGCCGACTCGTTTGGGTGATCGCCGAACGCTCGTCATTCACACCCCCTGCAGTCCGGAAGGCCACTTTACGGCACCCGTCGAGGCGCGAAACAAGGCCGTAACAGAACCGCTCTAACCTCCCCTTTCGTATTGGTAAATCGTTTGATCAACGTCCCGTTGGAGGGTTCGATGGAGCAGGTGCCGTTCAAGGCTGGTTTCGACGACCGTGTGCCGTGGCACCGTGCGTTCTTCTACGGCGGGCAGCACCTGTTGGCGCTCACCGGGCTGTGGGTGTTCCCGGCTTCGCTGGGTGCCGCGCTCGCGCTGGAGCAACGGGACGTGGCGTATGTGATCCAGGGTTGCTTCTTGCTGGCCGGACTCGTCACGGCCCTGTCGTCGTCGCGGATCCTGAAGCTCCCGATCGTTCAAGGACCCACCGCCGCGATCTTGGTCGCGCTCATCTCGATCGGTGCGACAGACGGACTGGACACCGCATTCGGCTCGATGTTTGTCGCCGGCCTGCTCTCATTGTTGTTGGCCATTCCCTTCAAGAGGCTCGGGATCTACGGGCACATAGCCAAATTCGTGGCAAATCCGATTGTGTTCGGAACCATGTTCCTCGTACTCGGCGCACAACTGGCCGGGATCGGGGTGGGCGGCTGGTTCGGTCAACAGGGTACGTCGAGCTACGGCTGGCCGAGCGTGTTCGTCGCGCTGGCCGGCCTCGTCACGGTCATTCTCTGTATGGCGCTCGGCGGTGGGACGATCATCAAACGCGGCGCCGTCGTCTGGGGTATCGCCGTCGGTACGGTGGTCGCCTGGATCACCGGTGTGTCCGATGTGCCCGACGTGTCCGGGTCGTCGATCATCGGAGCCCCTGAGCTCCTGCCCTTCGGGTTTTCTGTCTCGTGGGCCGGGGTGTTCCTGATGATGATCGGGTTCTTGCAGGCAGCGTCCGAATCCATGGGTGTCTACGGACTTCTCGGGCGATGGAGTGGCAAGCCCATCGACGTCGACCGCGCCAATCGTGGCCTCAGCGCCGAGTTCATCGGTTCGGCCGTCGGTGGCCTGTTCGGTGGTATCGGCACCACGTCGTATCCGGAGAACGCCGGAGTCCTGCGGATCACCGGCATCGCGTCCCGAATGGTGACCGCCGCAGCCGGCGTCCTGTGCATCGTCCTGGCGTGTATCCCGAAGTTCGCGATGTTCCTCGCCGGCCTTCCCGGCCCCGCACTGTCCGCCGCGGCCACCATCCTGTTCGGTGTGATCGCGTTCTCGGGAGTCCAGCAACTCGCCTCGGTCGAGTGGGACGATCTGAACATCCTTGTCGGAGCGGTGTGTTTCATCGTTCCGCTCGGATTGCAGTTCATGCCCGAAGATCTCGTCGCCGAATTGCCGGACGCGGCCTCGAGCGTACTGACCAGCCCGATGATGGTCAGCACGATCTTGCTTCTGACCGTCCATCCCCTTCTCAACGTCGGACTGCGACGCTTCCTCGAACGCCGACGGGCGCCGATCGAGCACACAACGGACCTCGACCCGCAGAACGTCGGGGCGAACCGGTGACGACAACCATCAATCAGACAGAAATGGGTCATCCAGCATGAGCGCAACGTCCTACCCCGCCCAGATCGGTAGTCAATCAGTCGATCTGCCGCTCATCGAGATCAACGACGAGCTGACCATCGCCCTGCTCATGACGATCGATCACGGTGTCGCCTTCAATGAGGTGGCCGGCCGTGAACTGGCAGATCTGCTTCGCGAGGCCAAGGTCGATCTGGTTGCATCCGCTGCGACACTGGGGATTCCGGTCGCGATCGAGGTCACCCGTGCCCTCGGGTTGGACGACTACCTCATCCTTCAGAAATCGAACAAGGTCCACCTGAGGGAAGCGCTCAGCGAACCGTTGAAGTCGATCACCAGTGACGGCCGCCAGCGCCTGCTTCTCGACCCCGCGCGGCTCGGTCAGCTCAACGGTGCCCGGGTGGCATTCGTCGACGACGTCATCTCGTCCGGCGCCTCGGTCCACGCAGCAATCACCTTGCTGGAGAGGGCCGGTGCCGAGGTGGCTGCGATCGGCGCACTGCTGACCGAGGGCGACCAATGGCGGGAGGTTCTGGGCCCGCGGGCAACCATGGTGCGGGCACTCGGCACGATTCCGACGTTTTCCGGCCCGGCCAACCCCACCTGAGCGCAGGTCATCGGACGTCGGCCGCTTCTCGTCTGGCGGTGTCCGAACTGATCAGGCTCGCAACAACTGTCGAACACGCGCGGCCTCGCGGGTCAGGTGGTCGCGTTCCGGCGCGCTTGTCGCGTGACGAGATGCCGCGGCATACAACTCCGCGGCAACCTCGAGGTCGCCTGCGCGTTCGTGCAGGTACGCCGATACCGCAGTGTGGCGAGGTAGTCCTGGATCGACCTCGGCGAGTGCAGCAAACCCGGCCTGGGGGCCATCGGACTCCCCCACCGCCACGGCCCGGTTGAGCCGGACCACCGGATTGTCGTTGATGTGCAGCAGTTCGTCATACCATTCGACGATCTGTACCCAGTCCGTCTCGGCGGTGCTTCGAGCATCGGCATGCAACGCGGCGATCGCGGCCTGGGCCTGGTATTCCCCGAGTCGGTCGCGTGAGAGCGTCTTCTGCAGTATCCAGACACCCTCGGTGATCATGGTTGTGTCCCAAAGATTTCGGTCCTGGTCAGTCAGAGGCACCAGACGGCCGCCGGGGCCGGTCCGGGATACGCGGCGAGCATGGTGGAGCAGCATGAGTGCAAGGAGCCCGGTGACCTCGGGTTCGTCGGTCAGGGCAACAACCTGTCGGGTGAGGCGAATGGCTTCGGTCGCAAGGTCGACGTCGCCGCTGTAGCCCTCGTTGAACACGAGGTAGAGCACCCGTAAGACGGTCCCGAGATCGCCGTGCTGGTCGAGCCGAAGACCGCTGATCCGCTTCTTGGCCCTGCTGATCCGTTGGGCCATGGTCGTTTCGGGCACCAGGTATGCCGACGCGATCTGGCGTGTGGTGAGCCCACCGACCGCTCGCAGCGTCAGGGCGACGGCCGCAGCCGTCGACAGCGAGGGGTGCGCACACAGGAAGTACAGCTGCAGCGTCTCGTCCGTTTCGGGTGCCGGACCGGGATCCGGCTCGATCTCGATGGCGAGTTCCCGGCCCCGCCGCGAACTCTCGGCGCGAGCAGCATCGAGAAACCTGCGCCACGCCACGGCCACCAGCCATGCCTTGGGGTCGCGCGGCGGGTCGTCCGGCCAGGATTCCAGAGCCCGGATCAATGCTTCCTGCACGGCATCCTCGGCCGACGCGAAGTCCGCCCCGCGTCGGACGAGGACACCGATCACCGCGGGCACCAGATCCCGCAGCAGGGATTCGTTCACTCGGTCACCGTGGGCGGGTGGCTCAGAAACGGCCGGACCTCGAGCCACTCGTGGATCGGTTTGCCACCGGCCCCGGGCGCCGCGGACAGTTCCCCGGCCAGTTCCACGGCGCGATCCCAGGAGGGAACATCGATGATCATCCAGCCGGCGATGAGGTCTTTGGTCTCGGCGAACGGACCATCGGTCACCGGTGGACGCCCCTCGCCGTCGGACCGCACGAACGCACCATCGGGCGCGAGTGCCTGTCCGTCCACATACTCACCAGATCCTTCCAGGCGGTCTGCGAAATCCTGCATGAACTTGATATGCGCGTCGACCTCATCCGGCGTCCACTGGTCCATCGGTACCGGGTCACCGACGGGAGTCGGGCCGCCTCGGTAGTGCTTCAGCAGCAGATATTTCATGGTGCTTCTCCTTCGTCGTCGCGGCACCTCCTGGCCGCTCGTATACCTGGGACGGAGCCACCACTCCATTCTCGACATCCGTCCGCCACGAAATGATCTGTTTCCATCAAGGGCTGCTCGTGCACGTCATCGGGTCTACCATTCGACGTGGATGTGGTCGTGCCGATATGGGTCGGGGTGCCCGGTCGATCGCCTGACGCCTCACCGCTGACGGTCCAGCGGGTTGCCTGCGGTGTCTGCGCCAACGATCGGATGCGGATGGATCTGGGTCTCTCAGGAAAGTTGGCGGTCGTCACCGGCGCCAGCAAAGGTATCGGGTTGGCGGTGACCACCGCGCTGACGGAGGAAGGCGCCCACGTAGTCGCTGGTTCACGGAGTCGGGGTCCCGATCTCGCCGGTCTGGAAGATGCGGGCCGCGTGACGTTCGTTCCGGTGGATCTGTCGACACCCGAAGGTCCGGTCGCGTTGATCGAGCAGGCCAAAGGACTTGGCGGTGTGGACATCCTCGTCAACAATGCCGGGGCGGTCACCCCGAGGCCGGCCGGGTTCGTGAGCGTGACCGACGACCAGTGGTACGAGTCCTGGACGCTGGGACTCATGTCAACCGTCCGGACCACGAGAGCTGCGATTCCTGAACTGCTCCGACGTGGCGGAGGAGCGATCGTGACTGTCAGCTCGGTCAACGCCTTTCTCCCCGATCCCGGAGTGGTGGACTACAGCGCGGTCAAGGCGGCCCTGACCAATGTGTGTAAATCACTCTCGAAAGAACTCGGTCCGCGGGGAATACGCGTCAACACGGTCAGCCCCGGACCGGTGTCCACCGGCCTGTGGCTCGGCGAGGGTGGCGTTGCGGAGACGATCGCCGCGGCCGGCGGCGGACAAGCCGATGAGGTGGCCAAAAGTGCAGCGGCGCAGTCGGTCACCGGACGGTTCACCACACCCGACGAGGTAGCCCACCTGGTGGTCTTCCTGGCCGGAACGGCATCTGGCAATGTGACCGGATCCGATTTCACCATCGACGGCGGCCTGATCCAGACGCTGTGAACACCCTCGACCGAACGGAACCGCAATGGCTGCACCGCAGAACAATCCCGTCGTGTTCATCCATGGTTTGTGGATTCATTCGAGCGCGTGGACACCGTGGATGACCCTGTTCGCCGAACGCGGCTACACCACCAGTGCGCCGGGCTGGCCGGGTGACGGCGCCACCGTGCAGGAAACCCGCACGATGCCCGAGAAAATGAACAACGTTGGCATACAGGACATCTACCAGAATTACGTGGACGTGATCGCCGCGCTAGACACCAAACCGATCGTCATCGGACACTCTTTCGGCGGGCTGATCGCTCAAGAACTCCTCGCGACCGACGTCGCCGCCGCTGCCGTCGCGATCGATCCGGCGCCGATCAAAGGGGTCAAGGCACTCCCCTTCTCGCAGCTGCGGTCCGGATTCCCGGTCCTGTCGAACCCGGCGAACAAGAAGAAGACGGTGACGTTGACGCCGAAACAGTTCAAGTACAGTTTCGGCAACACATTGACGCAAGAGGCTTCCGATGATCTGTTCGAGAAGTGGACGATTCCCGGGCCCGGCCGGCCACTGTTCGAAGACGCGACCGCCAACTTTCGACGGCACTCCCCGGCAGCAGTGGACACCCACAAAGCAGTGCGGGGGCCCTTGCTCCTGATCTCGGGCACCGCGGACCACACCGTCCCGGCGAAGGTGACCCGGGAAGTGCTCGCGCTGTACGCCGGTGGCGATTCGATCACCGAGTACCACGAGTTCGAGGGTCGCGGGCACTGCCTGACCATGGACGATGGCTGGGAAGAAGTCGCAGGCACGACACTGGCCTGGTTGAACGACAAAGGTTTCTGAGGCCCGGGTCGTCCGGTGATTCTCGGTCACGGATGGCCACTGAGCTCGGACAGCTGGGACCTCACAGCGCGGGAGGATCACAATCGGCGTACGGTGATTTCCAATCGTCGGTTCTGCGAGGTGATGCCCGTGGTCCCCGACTGTGTCGACCGAACGAGGTGAGGCATGCCGGTCATGTTTCGCTCATCCGAGCTTCCTGTGCACGAGCGAGCCGACGCCCTGAAGTCGATCTTTCTGGATCAGAGTTGGCCCCAGGATCTCGTGATCGGCGATCCGGCCGCTGCCGATGCCGTACTCGAGATGGCCGAGATCGGACAGACCAGTGTCTTCCAGGCGCACATCACCGGAATCACCTTGAGCCGCAAGCCAAAACAGATCCGGTCCGGACCCTCGGAGGTGCTGGCGCTGGCTCGACAGCGGCGGAGCGTTGGTCGACACGACCAGTTCGGTGTTCAGCGGGACGTGTATCCGGGTGAGTTGATGCTCATGGATATGAACGCGCCCTACTCATTCGGGTGGGACGGACCCGGTGCATCCCAGGCGCTGTACGTTCCGGTGGACCAACTCGGACTTCCGTACGAGGTGACCTCGGTGGCGGCCTCCCGCCTACCCGCCAGCCCGCTGTATGCACTGGTCGGCTCCCACATCTCCGAACTCGCCGCAGTTGGTGACGCACTGGCGGCCACTGCGGCGGCACCTGATGTCGACGAGTCCACCATCGAACTGACCCGCGCGATGCTGGCATCGGCCTACAACGCCGATTACGCGCGCGGCATGATGGCCGAGGTGCTGCTGCCGCGAATCCGCGGGTACGTACGTCGACACCTCTCCGACTCGTCGCTCTGCCCGGACAAGATCGCGCGGGCCCACGACATCTCCACCCGAAAACTGTTCCGGCTCTGCGAAGACGCCGACTTCAGCCTCGAGCAGTGGATCATCACCAGCCGTCTCGAGGGCAGCCATGACGAACTGGCGCGTCCGGAAACCCGCAACGTCCCTGTTGCAACCATGGCCCGACGCTGGGGATTCACCAACCCGTCCTATTTCACCCGACGCTTCCGGGAAAAGTACGGCCTCACCCCACGCGCGTGGCGGGACATCGCCGCCTGTGACGACGAGAGCCGATGACACCCCCGCCGCATACGGTCACCGCGGACGGTTGTGGTGCCGCGCCACACCTCGTCGTGACCCGGACTCATCACGGTCGTGGCGACACCTCTGTGCAGAGTTGGGTCCTGGGCGACGGGGTCTGGTTGATGAACCTCCGCTTTTCCGGGCTTTCGGTGTCCTGTCCCCGTCGGCACCGCGCAGATCCACTGAGCCGAGTGCTCACCTTGGCCGTCCTCGAACCCGGTGGGTGGACCCTGTCCAGAGACCAGGCCGGTTCCGAGCAGCGATCCGGTCGACCCACACTGGTGGGTCTCGACCAGTCGAGCGCCTTCGACTTCCGCGGACAAGGACCGGGGGCGGCGATCGCGGTTCACATCAACCATGCACGGTTGGCCCTCTCGATCGAGACCGTCCGACGCGGTCTCGACAACCTCCATTCCGGAGTCCCGCTGTATTCGCTCGTGTCGGACCACATCCGGCAACTCGGAGCCGTTGCGGCCAGTGATCCGCATCTGCTCGGCACACTGAACAACTCCACCGTCGGTATCGTCCGGTCCCTGCTGATCAGCGCAGCAGACCTCGTCCGAGCCAACTGTGCTGACGACGACCTGATCACCAGAATCGAGCGTCATATCGACGAACACCTCGACCACCGGGATCTCTGCGCCGACGCCATCGCCGCCGCTCACAACATCTCTGTGCGTCAGCTCTACAAGAACTGGCCGCAGACGCACGGCACCCTGGCCGGATACATCGCCTCACGCCGCCTGGAGCAAGCTCGGGCGTCGCTGCTGAGCCACCGGCATCTGACCATCACCGCGATCGCACGGAAGCACGGATTCACCCACGCCACGCACTTCGCCCAACTGTTCAGAGCGGCGTACGGAGTCACGCCGTCCGGATGGCGACGCGCCAACCGGCCACTGTCCGGGGCAACTCTGATCCCCCCACTCGGGCTGCCGACGAGGATCAGTATCGGCGCGGGCGATCCTTGACTCTCGATTGAGACAAATCTACACTTTCGTCTCATGACAGACCTGCCGAACGCCCCTTCGGACGAGGCTGATAATTCAACCAGCGTCGACGCGACGGTTCTCCGTGCCGACGACTACGAGCCGCTCGGCCCGGACTCGCTCACCTGGCAGATCTGGGGCACATGGACGGGCATGTTCACCGGACTGTGGGCCGGTTCGATGCAGAACATGCACCCCAAGTTGGGCGCGGCGGTCTGGGAACACTCCGACTTCTTCGGCGAACGCTGGCAGCGCTTGATGCGCTCGCTCTACCCGATCAGCGGAGTGGTGTTCGACGGCGGAACGCAGACCGGACGCGAAGTTCGCGACTATCACCGAGACATCAAGGGCCGCATGGATGATGGCGGCCGCTATCACGCACTCGATCCCGATGTCTTCTACTGGGCGCACGCCACCTTCTGGTACGGCAACATCCGTTTGTGCGAGCGCTTCGGGCCGTGGCTGACAGAAGACCAGAAGCGGCAGCTCTTTGAAGAATCCAAGGCCTGGTACGCGATGTACGGCGTCTCGATGCGCCCCGTCCCCGATACGTACGAAGACTTTCTCGAGTATTGGGATCACATGTGCCGCAATGAACTCCGTGATCATCCGGCAGTTCGGACGGTGCTCGACATCGGACAGCTGCCGCCACCCCCCTTTCTCCGGTTCATCCCGGTCGCCTTCTGGGAGCGGTTCATCTCCCCGGGCAATCAGCGATTCTTCATGTGGATGACCACCGGCTTCTACGACGAGCCGATCCGCGAGATGCTCGGCCTGACATGGTCCGAGCGAGACGAGAAGCTCTTCACTCTCTTCGGCAAAGGGGTGAATCTGGTGATGCACCGATTGCTTCCCCAGCGACCCAGGCGTCATCCGCGTCCACGCGACGCCTGGGATCGGGTCAACGGCCGAGTCGCGAAGGACGCACCGCTGGTGGAGACACCCGAACGCAACTTGCCGTCTGCCTCAGAACGCGACAACCCCATGCACTACTGCCCGGTTCACGCCGCACGACGCGCGACCTATCCCCTACGCGTGAACTGATCGGCCGGACCGGGGTACGCCCGGGTCGGCGTCATCACGCAGGTCCGGACCGTGCTGTGCCGGTGGTTACCCCGGAAAGGTGGTCTGCCCATCCGTGCTCGGTCAGCCAGGTGGTGATCCGTCCGACGGCGTCGGCCAGGTGCGCCTTCATGTGCGGTCCCGAGTAGTAGTGCGTAGCCCCTTTCACCTCATAGATTTCGGCATCGGTGTTGACGAATGCTTCGTGGATGCGCCGGGTGTGACTCGGGGTGCAGGCATCATCGGCGGTGTTCCCGATGACCAGAACCGGCACGGTCACCGCGGGCGCGGAGGTGACCGCGTCGGCATGGGCGTCGTCGAGGCTCCACTGCGACAGCCAGCTCCGTAAAGTGCAGAACCGGGCCAGGCCAACAGGACTCATGTTCACCACCTGGGGATCGCCCAGGTAGCAGACCCCTGGTTCGCGATCATTGGGGTCGACCGTCGGGTCGAGCCAGCGGGGGTCGGCCATGGTGCCGTGGACAACGAACGAGAACTCGTCGACGTCGCGGCCGGCTTCTCGCAATTGATAGAGCTTGGCCTTGACCCACTGGGTGATTCGGCGATTCCTGGCCTCCTGTGCCGCGCGGTAACGAGACAGGAACTCCGAACTGTACGGCGGCTGATTCGGATTCGACGGGTTGTAGAGGTCGAGTTCGGGATCTCGGACCGACGGATCGTGCTCATCGAGGATGGACGCGTCGATCCACTCGGTCAGCGTCTGGTGACGGGACACGTGGGCGGCGAGCAGCATCAGGCCATCGGCCGGCGGCATCGTCAGTGACGTGAGATCGGGTCCATCCCCTGAGGGGGAGGCGGCCACCGTGGGATGTTCGGCCTGGGCCTGGTAGAACGTCGACAGCGATCCGCCCCCGCTCCACCCGGTCAGGACGACATTCCGATAACCCAGAACGTCTTTCGAGTGCCGTACACACGCGGCCAGATCTTCGGTGACCTTCTCCATCAGCAACGCCGTGTCGTTTCCCCGGTACCGGCTGTTGCAGTAGATGACATGGTGACCGGCGCGGGCCAGAGCATTGATCATCGGCAGATACGCGCCACCACCGATCGGGTGCATGAACACCAGGACGGTGTCGGCGTCGGTGTCGTCGCGGAGCAGGTGGCTTTCCAGTGCGACGTTCTCGCCGGTCCCCCCGTAGATGTGCCGCGTGATAGACGTTTCGGGAAACACGACCAGAAACGGGGTGCGGCTGTACGAGCTCATCGTCGTTCCTCGCCGACTGTCCGGATATCGGCGTTGACGGTGAGCGGCCGGTGGACGTCGATGGACATGATCGACCAGTTGACCCGGTCGTAGTCGTCCGACTTTCGGCGCGCCCGTGCCCGGGCGACCTCGGGTGGGCCATGGTGGATGCCCTGGGGCGCATGCGAAATGAGGCCGGTCGGCATGGGGATTCCGAACAGGTCGCCACTGTGGAAGAGGGCCACCTCGTCATAGTCGGCATTGCGGTGATACCACGGGAGACGTTCTGTTCCGGGACGCGATTCGGCCGGACGTGGCAGGAAGTTCAGAACCGCCACCCCCTCTGACTCGAGGAAGATCTGCGCGGTCGCCGGTAGATGCACGCTCTCGGACAAGATCGGGTTGTAGTGGCGGATGTTGAACTTGAACGGGAAGTAGTCGCCCTTCCAACCTTCCACGTCGCAAGGATTGTGGTCGTATTCGAGTTCTCCGGTGGCGTCCCGGCGGACCAGCCGGACGCGCCAGGTGGGTCCGCCGTCGGTCAGGACCTCGGGTTCGGGCACAAAGGCCATCGTCGGATCGAACGGGTGATGCCGTCCCAGGACCCCGGGAGCCGGGACCCGGAACTCCTCCACCGATTCGACGATGAGGATCGCGTGTTCACCGGCGGCGGGCACCTGCCGGTACGTCACCGCTTTGGGTAACAGCACCCAGACCCCGGGCTCGTAGGGAATCTCACCGAACTCGGTCTGGAACACACCGGTACCCCGATGGACGAACATCAGCTCGTCACCACCGACGTTGCGGGTGAAGAAAGGCATCGGGGTGGTGCGCCGGCTCAGGAGGAAGCGGACATCCGGGTTCGAGAACAGGAGCAGCGGTGCGCCTTCGGCGTCGCGGAGATCAGTCGGTTCGAGATCGTCGACCATGACATCTGTGGGCGCGATGGTCCCCGTTGCCCGGTACTGGGTGGGGTCGTTGCGGCGATACAGCTGGGCCTGCCGGCCCACGAAACCATATCGACCGAGTTCGTCGTCTTTGAGGCCGTTGAGGTCGCGATGTACATGATCGGGTGTCGTTCCCTTGCGGAACTGGACAAACGACTCCATCTGCCGAACTCCTTTGCAGTTGCGCGTAGACGCCGCGGTCGGATGACGGCGCGATGGGCGTGATCAGGCCGGGTGGTTCGCGTAGTCCAGAATGACCTCGACCGCGCGCGCCGCACTCTGGCAGGCGCCCTCCATCGTGGTCGTCCAGTCGGTGCGGGTCCAGTCGCCGGCCAGGGCCAATCCGCGCACCGCGGTCCGTTGATCCGGCCGGACGCCAGAGGTACCGGGCCGCTGCGCGAACGTGGATTTCGGCATCCGCACAACGTGGCTGTGAATCACCTCCGCATCGGCGGCGTCCGGGTAGTACCGCCGCAGCATCTCCATCTGGATCTCGGTGATCTCGGAATTGGACCTGTGCCTCAGCTCATATGCCGCCGAGACGGTCGTGGAATAGAAGTGGTTGCGCGACGGATCCCGGCCGTGCATCCGCTGGCGATCCCAGACCTGCTCGAGAACTCCTTCTCCGCCATAGAGGATTTCGCCCCAGTCGGTCATTCCGATCGAACGATCGAGGTACAGATTGACGCTCACGATCGGGACCGGGGTCAAGTGCTCGGTGGCGGCGTAGATCTGCTCGTGACCAGGCACCCGGTCGAGGAGCCCCTTCACATTCCACACCGGGACCGCACAGATCACGGCGTCGGCGGCAATTCGCTCACCGTCGTTGAGGATGACACCGGTAACGGTGTCGTCGACGACATCGACGGACGCGACGATGGCCCGGTTCCGCACCTGGACCCCGTTGTTGGCGAAGACCTTGTGAGCACCATCGATGAACAGGGTGCCGAGGTCGACGGTCGGGTACCCGATCGAGATGGGTGTCCTGGTCTGACGTGCCTGCCGGATCCCGGTGACGAGCAGATCGGCGGGTACCTTCGCCGACGAGATGTCGGGCTTGTCGCCGGTCAGTCCGATCACGATCCCGTCCCACAGTGCAGCGCGTGCCGACTGTGGCATTCCGATCCGCCGGAACCATTCGTCGGCGGTGATGTCGTCGAGCCATGCGGGCTGTCGTAGCGCCTGCCGGATCAAGGTGACCTGCGCACGTGCGGTCCGCAGCCGGTCCACACCGGTGACACCCGGCAGGTCGCCGAGCGCGGTCCGCAATCCGGCGATGCCACCGAATGCCGACCGACGACTGTCACCGCCGGGCATCCGGACGGTCATATGCCCTGGGAAGCAGACTTTCTCGCGGGTACCGACGCTGTCGAGGTACCGCATCAGATACACGTATCCGCTGGCGAAGACATGCTGCCCGTTGTCGGGTACGTCGTCGACGACCGGCAACGGCATCGCTGTCGTTCGACCACCGACCGACCCCCGGCGTTCCAACAGGGTGACCCGATGACCCGCCTCGGAAAGCCATATCGCCGATGCCAATCCGGCCAATCCCCCACCTATGACCACGCAGTGCATGGGGAGAGCGTAACCGTCACCGTTGACCGAAAAGGTGCGTTCAGATGTTCCGGCTCCGCGTGACCGAAATCGGGAGTGCGGCAGGCGAGATCGCATATCGGTTCCGCTGCGCGCACGTTTGGAATTCGTCAATTTTCGCTGCAGTACGGTGACGGGCCCGAAGCTGCGGCGTAATCGTTGACCATGATCACTTCTCGTCAGGTGAGTTCCGGACCGATTGCGTATTTCGGTCGCGACGACAGCCTCAAGCGTGCTTCGCAACGCTTCATGTCGACATCGCAGACACGGGCCGGTTCAATCCGGCCTGACCACGGCTTACCCGGTGTGGTGGTCGTCGACGTGGACCTGGTTGCATCGTCGAGAGTTGTCTTCGGCGTCGACTGGCCGCGCCGCGGCTCGGGGTCGATCGAGCGCGCGGTGGTCAACACCGTCATGCGATGGACCATCGAGCTTGGTGTGGAACGCGTCCTCGTGGCCAGCCTCAAACGCGACAGCATCACCCCCGATCGTCCGTTTCATCAGTGGGTCAGTTCCCTGTCCAAGGGGATCTGGTACGACCACGCGCTCAATGACCTGCCTGCGCCCTCCATTGCCTCGATACTTCTCCCGGCCACCGTCACACCCAGCAGCGCTGCGGAGATGATCAACGACTGGAGGGGTGACTCTGCGGGCTGAACACCTTCGATGATGACCGGGACAGGACCCGAATCGTTCGAAACCCTTGGGCGATAACCAAATTCGACTGGTGACCGAGCGGTCCGGGCGCTTCCGTGCGGAACACGTCAAGATCTACCGTTTGATCGTCAAAGTTACGTCAGGATCGCAGCTCAGCAGCCTGCAGCAGGAGTACAGATGTGGTTATGAATGAAGATTCACGGGGTTCGAACGCACACGACCGATCCGGCGTCGGCCATCCCTCGCCGCTGGACGTTCTGGGACTGGCGCAGGGTTCCGGTCCGGACTGGTGGGCTCGATTGTGGGAGGGTTCCCACCTGTGGGGTGCGTGCGAGAACAGTTACCTCCGCCACGGGATATGGCGGGTGCGGATCACCGTGTATCCGCCCGGCGCATCAGCTGCGGATCGCCGGCGTATCCGGGTCTGGCGCGGCGCGGCGATGTGGAGCGCCGCGGCGTGGCTGCTGGGCTCGGTCGTGCTGCAGGCATCCGGGGTCTCGGCTGTTGTGGCGCTCGTGGTACCCATCGTTGCCGCGGTGGCGGCCGCGCTCGTGTGCAGGCGGTATGTGGGGTCACTACGTCATCGGATCAAGACTGTCGTGGTGCTGACGATGGCGGGATGCACACCAAAAACCGTCCTGAACCGGCGGGACGAACTCGTCGCCATGGCCACGACTATGATCGACGCAGATCGCGCGATGAAGGGCGGCGTCATCGACGCCGTTGAGCACGAACTTGTTTGGCAGCGCATATACGACGAGATCGGCTCGATGCAATGCGCCTTGGCGAAGTGACTGCCCGGTGATCCGGGCAGACGAACGAAATGGGTTTGGGTGTGGCGATCATTGACAACGCCGTCTACGTCGACGGAAAAAGAACCACCAACCCCGAAAGCCTCGATATCACCTATGACGTGACGCAGGCCCGTCACGGGATGTCATGGATCGGCTTGTATCGTCCGGGCCGTGCCGAAATCGACTTGGTAGCAACAGAATTCGATTTGCATCACCTGGCGGTGGACGATGCCATCGCGGCACATCAGCGTCCAAAACTCGAAGGTTACGGCGATCAACTGTTCGTGGTGCTCCGGCCGGCGCGATACGTCGGCCGCGCGGAGCGGGTCGAATTCGGTGAAGTCCACGTCTTCATCGGCCCGGACTTCGTGGTGACCGTCCGCCATGCCGAGTCGCCGGATCTCGCCCGCGTGCGGTTGCGGCTGGAATCGACGCCGGAGCTGTTGTGCCTGGGTACTGCGGCGGTGCTCTACGCAATCATCGATCAGGTTGTCGATGAATACCAGCCGGTTGTCGCCGAACTGCAGGCCGACATCGACGAGATCGAAGATCAGCTGTTCACCGGCCAACCCGAGGTCGCCCGCCGGATCTATGACCTGTCACGGGAAGTCATGGAATTCCAGCGGGCCACCGTTCCGCTGGTGACGATGATCGAGGCACTTCGCGAAGGCACGGAGGAAACCGGCGTCGACATCGAACTGCGCCGCAGGCTTCGTGATGTTCTCGACCACATACTGCGCATCACGGACCGTGCGGAAGCCTTTCGCGCGACCCTGCAGAACGCACTCTCGGTCCACGGGAGCCTTGTGACACAGCAACAGAACGAAGAGATCCGCGCCATGACGCAGGTCAGCATCGAGCAGAACGAACAGGTCAAGCGCATCTCGTCATGGGGCGCGATCTTGTTCGCGCCGACACTCATCGCCGGGATCTACGGCATGAACTTCGAAGTCATGCCCGAATTGGCCTGGGCAGGAGGTTATCCCCTGGCAGTGGTGCTGATGGTGGCTGCATCAGTGGCGCTGTACGTGGTCTTCCGGCGTCAGAAGTGGCTGTGAAAGCCGAGCGGTTTTTCGTTGCAGAAACGATGAATTATGCGCTCTGGGAACAAAACCGTGCACGATCGGCCGGTTGACGTCTTCAACCGGACCGTACCTTTCTGGCAGGTCGGGCACAACGGCCGACTCGGCGCCGTGTGTGTCGACTTCGCGAGAAAGGACCCACCCATGACCGGCCCTGCCGCAACCCCCGACACCATCGTGTTGATCCATGGCCTCTGGATGACCCCACGTAGCTGGGAAGGCTGGGTCGCTCACTATCAGGCCCAGGGCTACAAGGTTCTGACGCCCGCCTACCCGGGGTTCGAGATCGAGGTCGAGGCGCTCCGGGAAAACCCCGATGTGATCGCCGGGCTGACCGTGCCGGAGACTGTGGATCACCTTGCCGCGGTGATCGAGTCGGTCGAAACGCCGCCGATACTCATCGGCCATTCGTTCGGCGGAACGCTCACTCAGCTACTGGTGGCCCGCGGCCTGGGAGCCGCGGCGGTGGTGGTGGACTCCGCACCCACAGAGGGGGTCCGGGTGAACCCGCCGTCCCAGATCAAATCCCTGTTCCCCATCCTGAAGAACCCGGCGAATCGGCACCGGGCGGCCGGCTTCACCCCGAAGCAGTTCCACTATGCCTTCACCAACACCCTGTCGGTGGCGGAGTCACAGGCGGTCTACGACCGCTATCACATTGCCGCACCGGGCAATTGGGTATGGGCGTACGGCCTCACCGCCAACTTCAAGCCGGGACACCAGGAAACCTGGGTCGACTACGGCAAGGATGATCGCGCGCCGCTGCTGTTCATCGCCGGTGGGGCCGACCACATCATGCCCGCCTCGGTGAACAAATCGAATGCCAAGCACTACCACAAGTCGTCGGCCGTGACGGACTTCTACGAGTTCGCAGGCCGCTCACACTGGACATGTGCCGAGCCCGGCTGGGAAGCGGTCGCCGACCATGCCCTCACCTGGGCACTGGAGAAGGCGACTGCTCCCCCGGTGGTGGCCGAATAGCAGCCGGATCACCGGCCGAGCGCACGCACCAACCGGACGACGTGCGGGTTGTCGGCCAGGTCCTCGACCAGGACCGGTTTCCCATCCCCGTCGGCCAGGGGTATCGACCAGTTGGGGTATTGGGTTTCGTCTGTACCGGGCTGATTCTGGATGCGGACCTCTCCCACGGCATCGACCAGCGCGACGCCGAGGAGCATGGACGGGCTGCGGGCGATCAGGGCGTAAAGGCCGTCCACCACCGCCTCGGTGTCGGCGTCGTCGGCGATCAGTCCCCTGGCCCGGGCCATTTCGATGATGGCGTCCCGGTCGCGGGCATCGAGCGCGCGTTCGGTCGCCTCGTCCTGTTCGAGGAGTCCGAGCTCCGCGCGCAATCGGATATGTTCTCCGGCAAGGTATCCCGCGGTCGGTGGCAAGTCGTGGGTATTGACCGAGGTCAGGCACAACCGGCGGTATGACTCTGGCGGTATCGGTGCGTGTTCGCCGTGTTCGAACCACAGGATCGACGTCCCCAGGATTCCACGTTCGCTGAGGTAATCCTGCACAAAAGGTTCGAAGACGCCGAGGTCTTCACCGATGACCACCGCCCCCGCGCGTTGTGCCTCGAGAACCAGGATCCCGATCAAGGCCTCGTGATCGAACCGCACATAGGTGCCGGCCGCAGGCGATGCGCCTGCCGGGATCCACCAGAGCCGGAACAACCCCAGGATGTGATCGATCCGCAGCCCTCCGGCCCGCCTCAGGACCGTCCGGAGCATGTCCCGATAGGGCCGGTAACCCTGGTCGGCAAGACGCCAGGGGTGCCACGGTGGCTGATTCCACAGTTGTCCTTGTTGATTGAAGGCATCAGGCGGAGCGCCCACCGATACGCCGGCGGCGAGCGCATCACCGAGTGCCCACGCGTCTGCACCACCCTGCTGCACACCGACTGCGAGATCGTGGATGATGCCGATCTCCATACCGGCGTCGAGCGCGACCTGTTGGGCAGTGGCCAACTGCTCGTCGCAAATCCACTGCAGCCAGCTGTAGAAGGCGATCCGGTCGGCGAACTTGATGCGGAGGTGTGCCACGCCTTCGGGATCACGAAGCGACTTGCGCCATTTCGGGCCGGCCGCACCGTATTTCTCCACCAGGGCACACCATGTCGCGAACTCGAGGAGGCCCCGACCCTCCTCGGCGAGATACTTGTCGAATTGCCCGCGGCGACGGGGGCTCAGTGGTACCCGGAACACGGATTCGAGGATCCGCAACTTGGCCCGGTAGACGGAATTCCGACGGATCCGGTGAGGGTCCGTGTTCAGCTTCGCGAACTTCGCGGCAAAGGACCGCATCTCGTGATGGGCGTCATCCGGCAACTGCGAGGCTTCCGGGATGTCCTCGACACGAATGTAGATGGGGTTGACGAAGCGTCTGGTGGTCGGAAGGTACGGAGACCTCTCCAACGGCGGCTGCGGCTCGGCGGCATGCAGTGGATTGACGAGAACGTAGTCGGCGCCGTGGACCGATCCGGCGATATGGGCGATGTCGGCGAGGTCGGAGAGATCACCGATCCCCCACGATCGGCGCGAGCGTACCGAATAGAGTTGCGTCGCCAGACCCCACAGCTGGTCATCTGAGAACCGGTCGGTGGTGGTCAGTCGCCGCGGTGTCACAGCGAGCGTGCACTGCGCGTTCGCCGATTCACGCGGGCCGTGATCGGCGCCGACCGCAGCATGCAGCGTGTGCCATCCGGTCGGCAGTCCGGATGGGATGGCGAACGTGGCCCGGCCGACGAGTTGCCCGTCGACGTCTCTCGGATCGACCCAGATGTCGAGTTGAGCGACATCGACCCGATCGCCGTCCTCGGTCTGCACCCACACCCGCACCGGGTCACCATGCGGTACATGGACGCCGACGGTGGCGTCGGAACCTTCGGTCACCACCATCGCCGGTGGCAGCGTCCGCCGCCAGGGACCGAGTTCGAGGTCCGTCAGCGACCGCTCGACCTCGTCCACCGACCCCACCCGGACACCGAGCGCATCGAGGATGTGCTGCAAGGTCTCGGTGGAGACCTCACGGCGGGTCTTGTCCCACCCCTCATACGATGTGGCGACGCCGCACCGTTCGGCCAGATCTCTCAGTTGCTCGACATAGCCCACATTCATGATGCTGCCAGGTTCGGCAAGGTCGCGCTGATCGAGCAACCTACGGTTGACCCGATGTTCGCAGATCCTTACGCAAAGGATGGTCCGCAGGCACCTGGACCACGATGATCGTCGTACCGTCCGGGTCGGCGATGTGCATTTCGATCAGGCCCCATGGTTCGGTCCGCGCCTCGCGCCTGATCTGAACCCCGCGCTCTTCCAATTCGGCCTGCGTTGCGGCGAGATCACGCACCTGAAGCCACAGCACGGTGGTGCTCGGCACCGCGCCGCCCTCGGACAGATGGGCGGCGACCTCGATCAACGTGCCACCTGCGAAGAACACGGTGCCACCCGGATACTCACGAGAGATGGCGAGTCCCAGCTGATCCCGATAGAACGCCAGCGTGGTCTCGGGGTCGGCCGGGCGCAGGATGATTCGGCCACTGAGTACGTCCATACGTCTTGTCTACCGGACGACACGATCCCCGCCGAGCGGGCATCCTCGTCGACCGGGCGAGCAGATGGTAGTTGTGGAGATGTGGTTCCTGTGATGCAGGAACTCGTCACCGAGGATCCGATGGACGCCGAACGGCGCACAACGCGCCGACTTTGTTAGGAGTTCGACTGTGGGACAACCGATACCGGCACCAGAACCACCCCGGCCCGAACCGGGCACCGAGCCTCCGACGCCGCCGCTGCCCGAACCCGAGCCGCCGGTGCCGTCACCGGATCCGGTACCCAGCCCGCCCGGGCCCGACCCGGCAACCCCGGTCCCGGGACCGAAAGTGATCTGACGGTCTCACCCGGTTGCCGGTGCACCGGCATCACCTGCGCAATGACGGGTCGATGAGCTGTTGCAGTTTGTCGGCCCGCACCGGAAGGTCTCTGATGCGGACGCCGGTCGCATGGAAGACGGCGTTGACGATGGCGGCCGACGAGCCGACATTGCCGATCTCGCCGATCCCCTTACTGCCCATGGGGTTGAGGTTGTCGTCGTCCTCTTCGATCCACATCGCCTTGATGTCGCGGACATCGGCGTGCGATGGCACGTGGTAATCCGCCATGCTGTCGTTCAGGAATCCGCCGTAGCGGGCATCGGGTACGCCCTCCTCCATCAGTGCCATACCCAGGCCGAAGGTCATGGCTCCGATGAATTGGGAACGAGCCAGCTGTGGATTCAGTACGCGGCCGACCGCGAACACCCCGAGCATCGCGTCCACCGCAACTTCACCGGTGTCCACGTCGACCGACACGCGTGCGAACTGAGCGCCGAACGCCTCCCGCGGCATCTTCTCACGGGCCTCGACGTCGTCGCTGGTGTCGGCCATGACCTCCAGCGACTCGCGCGGGGAGCCCACCTGGTGCAGGCGGTAGCGCAGCTCGGTGCACGCCTTGTGGACCGCAGATCCCCACGATGACGTGCCCGATGAACCACCTGCGCCGGGCGCGGTCGGAAGTGCGCTGTCGCCGAGGTGCAGACGCACCCGGGCGTAGGGCACTTCCAGGGCGTCGGCAGCGATCTGTGTGAGGACCGTACGGGCGCCTGTTCCGATGTCGGAGGCGGCCACCGAGACGTCGAAGGACCCGTCCGGTCGGGCACAGGCACGAGCGCTACTCGGCGTGGTCAGTGCGGGATAGGAGGCAAGCGCGACGCCGCTGCCGACGAGTTTGCGTCCCACCGACGTGGCCGCCGGCACCGGATTCCGTCGATCCCATCCGAACCGGTCGGCGCCGACTCTCAGCGCCCGCACGACACTGCGCGAGCTGAACGGGACGCCGGTTGCCGGGTCGGACTCGGGTTCGTTTCTGATCCTCAGCTCGATCGGGTCGACGCCGAGTTCGTACGCGAGCTCATCCATCGCACATTCCAGGGCGTGTACACCGGGGCACTCCCCCGGTGCCCGCATCCATCGCGGGGTCGAGACATCCAACGGGGCGACCCGGTGACTGGTGCGACTGTGTTCGGATCCGTACATGTGCCGGGTCGCCTCGGCTGTCTGTTCGACGAACTCGACAATTCGTGACGTCTGCTGAACTGTGTCGTGACAGACCGCTGAGAGTCGACCGTCGGCCTCAGCGGCCAACGCCACCCGGGAGAACGTCGGGGTCCGGTATCCGACAAACCGATAGGTCGCCGAGCGGGGCAACACCACCCGTACCGTTCGCTGCACATGCAACGCGGCCATCGCGGCCAGCACCGCGTTCGGCCGGGTGCTTCCCTTGCCCCCGAAGCCGCCGCCGACATGCTCGGCGATCACGCGGACGTTGTCGGGATCGGTTCCGAAGAGCGTCGCCAGATCGTCGGCCACGCCCGACGGTGCCTGGGTCGAGTCCCAGACCGTCAGTGTTGCCTTGTCTCCGGTCTGTTGCCATCGAGCGATGCTGGCATGCGGTTCCATGGGATTGTTGTGCATCGCCGGTGTCGAGTACCAGTGATCCACCACATGTGCGGCGGCGGAGAGCGCGGTCTCCGGGTCGCCGCGGGTCGCTTCCGCGGGAAACCCTCCGTTGGCCTCCTCCGGGACATAGAGGTCGGGGTGTTCGGCGTGCAGGATGTTGTCGAAGTCGCCGGCCTCGTCGTACTCGATCACCAGCGCTTCGGCGGCGGCGTTGGCCGACTCGGCCGACGTGGCGATCACGGCGGCAACGATCTGGCCACGATAATGGACATCGGCGGACTGCAGGACATGCAGTTCGGCGTCCTCGATACTGCCCAGCCTCGGTGCGTTCTGGTGCCACAGTACGTCGATCACGCCGGGATGCCGCAGTGCGCTGCCGGAGTCCACGTCGATCACCCGCCCCCGGCCGATCGTCGCGCCGACGTGGCAACAATGCGCAATCGCGGTGTCATCCGGGCTGATTCGGTCCGCGGTGTACAGCGCGGCACCACGCACCTTGTCGGCGCCGTCTACTCGGTGGTGTCCCACTCCCAACGCGGTCATTGCGACACCTGGTCGGTGGGAGTCAGTTCGACGAGTGTCTGGGTGGCCACTGCAGTGATCATCGATACCTTGAATGCGTTGTCTGTCAGGGGTTCTGATCCCGCAAGCTCGGCTTCCATCGCCGCTGCGTATTCCGAGCGCACTGCCGGCCGTCCGATCAGCGCCCGCTCGGCGCTGTGAGCACGCCACGGCTTGTGGGCAACACCGCCGAGTGCGATACGCGCGGTGGTGACGTGACCATCTGCGACTTCGAGGACGGCGGCCACGGAGACCAGCGCGAAGGCAAAGGAGGCCCGGTCACGGACTTTTCGGTAGGTCGAGTTACGCGCTGCGGGTAACGGGGGTATGCGCACCGAGACCACGACGTCGTCGCGGTCCAACGTGTTGTCCCTCTCGGGGTGCTCGCCGGGTAGCCGATAGAAGTCTTCGAACGCGACCGAACGGGGTCCGCCGGGACCGACCACATCGAGGTGGGGATCGAGCACGGCCATCGCGACCGCCATGTCGGAAGGATGTGTCGCCACACATTTGTCGGACGCACCGAGGATGGCCATCTCTCGGCCCTCTCCCTGCAGTGCCGAACACCCCGATCCGGGTTCGCGTTTGTTGCAGGCTTTGTGCGCATCCATGAAGTAGGGACATCGCGTGCGCTGGAACAGGTTTCCGCCGGTGGTCGCCATATTCCGGAGCTGACCCGACGCGCCGGCGAGCAGTGCCCTGGACAACACCGGATAGCGCTCGCGAACAACCGGATGGGCGGCGAGTTCACTGTTCCGGGATGTGGCACCGATCCGTAAGAAGCCGGAATCGTCGAGTTCCACACCGTCGAGCGGTAACGCTGTCACGTCGATGAGCGTCGCCGGCGTGCTCACCCCGAGCTTCATCAGATCGACCAGATTGGTGCCACCGGCCAGCAGGCGCGCATCGGGATCGGCGCCGAGTTGTTCTACCGCCGAATCCACGCTGTCGGGCACCACATACTCGAACGTCCTCATGACGCCGTTCCCGGCTCGCGGACCCCGTCGGCAACACTGCGTACCGCGGCCAGGATGTTCACATAGGCGCCGCAGCGACAGATATTGCCACTGAGCCGTTCTCGTATCTCGTTGTCCTCGAGTTCGAGATCCTTGGCGGTGAGATCGTCGGTCGCCGCACTGGGCCAGCCCTTCTTGACCTCGTCCAACATACCCACTGCCGAGCAGATCTGGCCCGGCGTGCAGTATCCGCACTGGAGGGCATCGCAATCGACGAACGCCTTCTGCAGTTCACCGCCGACAGAGGAATCGGACATGCCCTCGATCGTGGTGACCCGGTGGCCCTGCGCCGCGACGGCGAAGACCAGGCAACTGACCACCCGACGATCATCGAGCAAAACGGTGCACGCACCGCACTGCCCGCGGTCGCAACCCTTCTTCGTGCCGGGTGACCAGACACGATCGCGCAACGCATCCAGCAGCGTCGTCCGCGGGTCACACTCGATCGAGGTTTCCGCTCCGTTGATCGTCAGGGTGATGCTCACACCAGGCGGGTCGGAGGAGACGAGATTCGATGGGGGCTGCTCGGCCATGTGTCCGGCATACCCGCGCCCGGACCGGCGCAAACCCCAGCTGCCGGCACCCGCACATCCAGATGGAGCCGATATCTCAGTGGTAGACGGTGAGCGCGCGTGGTTCGACGTCCATCCTGATGTCGTCCACAGGATCCTCGACCTCCCCGTCATGGGCAATGAGGATGGGGCCTGACCGCGATCGGATCTCGATCCGGTCCGACTGCACCGATCCCAACACCCGACTCCGCTCGACGGTGCCGAAGAGAGATGCGATCACGGCGGTGGTTCGGCCCCAGCGCTTGTCGGCGCGGAGGTACTGCAGATCGAGAATCCCGTCGGCGAGATCGGAACGCGTCCCCGGATTCAGTCCCCGAGGCCAGTAGGTGCCGTTGCCTACGAACACGGCCCAGACCGGATGTTCTGCACCGTTGATCTCGAGAACGATCGGTTTTGTGCCCTTCAGCGCGCGGAACAGCGAATAGGCCGCGGCCGGCCACTTTCCGATCTTGTGCTCCAGGCGCTCCCTGAGCCGGACCATGCCGGGGTAGCCGCCAAGACCGGCGGTGTTGAGGAAGATCGCCCCGTTGACCCGTCCGACATCGACTGTTCCGGCAGATCCGGAGGCGACAGCCGCCGCAGTCTCGGCGTAGGTTTCCAGGTCCAGTGTGCGAGCAAAGTGGTTGAGCGTCCCGGCCGGGAAGACGGCCAATGGCAGGCCACGGTCGAGGGCGAGCTGCGCAACCGCCGCGGCCGTGCCGTCACCCCCGGCCACCCCCAGTGCCCGGGCGTCTGCCGGGACCTGTTCGGACAACGGGCTGTCGGGATCCCAGTGGACGATGTGAGCCGATGGGAGTACGCCGAGGATGCGGTTCTCGGCACCATCGGAACTGCCGGCTCTGGAGTTGATCACCACGGTCAGGCCTTCTCCACCGGGTAGGGCCGCTGCCGTACCCGGAGCGGTCCGGGCCGGACCTGCCGGTGCCGCCGGCCACAGGCGATGCCCGGCCAGGGCCACGCCCGCCCCGACCGCGGCCCCCGCGAAAACGTCACTGCGGTAATGGACACCGAGATAGACCCGCGAGTACGCAACAGCGGTGGCCAGGGGCGCCACGACGATCAACGTCCGTGGACGCTCCAGTGCGGCACCCACGGCGAAGGCGGCCGCGGAGGCGCTGTGTCCACTCGGGAACGAAGAGGTCCATGGCATTTTGCGAAGCGCAGGCGGTAGCAGTGGATCAACTGGTGGTCGGCCTCGGCTGAACAGCGGCTTGAGCACCGCGTTGGAGAGCAGGCTCGCTCCGGCCAACGACCCGATCCCTCGCAAACCCGCACGCCGATAACGCTTTCCGCTACAGGACAGAACGCCCGCGACGCCGAACCACAGCTTGCCGTGATTGGCCGACAACGTCAGATGTCGCATGGCCGGTTCGACCAGGCCGGCGTCGAACCGGGCGGTGGATCTGCTGCTTCTGCTCACCCGTGCAGTCTAGGGACAGCGGTCGGGCCGGGGCGGCAACACGCCCCGATCAGCTGTGGATGATGCAGGTGGTCGTGCCGTGGGCGATCAGCTTGCCCGCTTCGTCGAAGATCTGTCCCTCCGCGGTGGCGGTGCGACGCCCGGCGTGGATCACCTTGCCATGACCGATGATTCGGCGACCGTCGGTGGGAACCGATCGGATGTAGTTGACCTTGAGTTCCAGGGTTCCGTATCCGATGCCCGGTGCGAGTGTGGTGTGGACCGCGCACGCCATCACGGAGTCGAGGAGGGTGGCACAAATACCTCCGTGCAGCGATCCGATCGGGTTGGTCATATCCGGGCGGGCCCGCAGGCTGAACTGCACAACACCTTCTTCGAGGCTGTCGATCTCCATGCCCACCAGTTGCGAGATGTTCGGTGGCTGGTCCGGGAGTGAGGTCAGGAAGCGAAGGACCTCGAGTCCGTTCATCTCCTCGATGCGCGGCGCCGCCGGCTCCGAAGAAGCAGGGACTGACGACGGGTTGTCTGTCTGGGCGGTCATGGGCGATCCTCCTGTAGATTGTGGACCAGTCGGTCCACGTGGGTGTGAGCCTAACACCGTAGTGGACCGATCGGTCCATCGACTCTGACAGGAAAGTACGAGGCAACCCGTGAGCGGCGATCCGATGCAGCACTTCGACGACACGGCCGGGCCACGGGAGCGACTGGTGAATACCGCGATCGATCTCGTTCGCCGCCGAGGCGTCTTCGCGACGAGTGTCGCCGACCTACTCAAGCGCAGCGGTTCCGCCCGCAACTCCATCTACCAGCACTTCCCTGAAGGAAAGTCGGAGCTCATCGCCAACGCCACCGCCTCGGCCGGCGAGGAGATGACATCGTTCATCGCACATCTGGCCGCCACCCGGACGCCGACCGACGCCGTCGACGGTTTGATCAAGTGGTGGAAGCGGGAATTGGTCCGATCAGAGTTCGCACTCGGATGTCCGGTGTTGGCCGCGGCCATGTCTGCACCCGACGAGCCGCAGGTCGCAGCCACGGCCAACGTGGCGTTCGACAGGTGGCGAGATCTGGTGGCACAGGCGGCGATCGCCGACGGCGTGGACGCGAATGCTGCCCGGGACTATGGACTCTTTGTGGTGAACGCGATCGAGGGATCGATTGTGCAATGCCGCAGCCAGCGCGATGTCAGGTCACTCGATATCGCGGCCGACCAGTTGAAGGTGCTCTACCGCTCACTACCCAAAACTGATCAACGACCCTCCGCGACGTCGTCGTAGCGCGGTACGACGGCATACACGACGAGATCTCTGGGAGTACCCTTCGCGCGAAAGCGTCTGCGCCGCTTGAGGTATTTGGTCTGGTCGGTGGCGGCCAGGGTCGCTTCGGTTGCCAAGACCTCACCGGCTGACGCGGCGTCGGCCACGCGGGCGGCGATGTTGACATCGACACCGAGGAAGTCGTCACCGACGGGGCGTGGTCGGCCGGTGTGCAGACCCGCGCGCAGCGCCGGCCGATAGCCGTCGAGTGTGATGGCGCTGACCGCGACCCCGGCTTCATGAGCGGCCTCGATGGCGTCGGTACCATCGGGGAACACCGCCATCAATCCATCACCGAGGTACTTGGTCACCGTGCCGCCGCGCCTGCTGATGATCTCCTCACTGGCGCGATTGACCTCGCCGAGCAATTTCAGGACGGCGTCATCGCCCGCACCGAGGGCCCAGGTGGAAAATCCCACCAGGTCCGTGAACAGGATCGTGACCGGGCCGCCGTCGTCCGGCCCGGACCGGCCGCGACGCGACACGAATGCCTGCCACGATTCGACAGCGGCCAGACCGAGTTCTCGCACGGCACTGGGGTTTTCGCCCCGCGCCTGCGCGATCAGACCGGCGATCCGGTCTGATCCGCGCATCCGGTCCGCGGTCACCTCGGCGCCGGCGCCCGGGGTTCTGACCCGAACGGCACGCGCGATCCGCACCGCGGTCGCATTGCTGTCAGACCTGGACAGGAACTCTCCCGCCTGGCGGGCCCCGTGGCGTGTCCGGGCGAGGCGACCGGCGATGTCAGGCCACCTTCACTTTCGACTCGCGGAGTTCACGCAAGGCGGTGCGCAGTCCCCGGCGACGGCCGGTATCCGGGTCCGGGCCGAAGGACGTCTGCATGCCCTGACGAACGTTGAAACGGAGCTCTGAAGCGGTCTCCGGTGCATCGTCGGCGGTTGCCGAGAGCAGGGCGTTGGGCAACGCCAGCTTCGCGATGGTGCGGAAGGTCTGCAAGTACTGATGTGCCAACGACCCCGTGGTGTACGGCAGATCGTATTTGTCGCACAGTTCGCGGACACGTACCCCGATCTCCTCGTAGCGGTTGCTCGGCAGATCCGGAAAGAGATGATGCTCGATCTGGTGACTGAGATTGCCGGTCATGAATCGCATCAACCGTCCGGCCCGAATATTGGCCGACCCCAACATCTGTCGCAGGTACCAGCGGGCCTGGTCTTCGTTTTCGTACTCGGCCTTGGTGAACTTCTCGGCGCCGTCGGGAAAGTGTCCGCAGAAGATCACCGCGTACGTCCAGTAATTCCGGATGAAGTTCGCCGTGAGGTTCGCGGTCAGCGTGTGCTTGAAGTTGGGACCGGACAGCGCCGGGAAGATCAGATAGTCCTTGGCGGCCTGCTTGCCGACCTTACGGCCGATGATCTTGAGATCCTTGGCCACGTCGCGCATGCTCTTCTCGCCCTTGCGGACCTTCTCGGTCTCGACATGATGCAGCGCCACGCCGTATTCGAAGAAGGTGCCGAGCAGGAAGTTGTAGACCGGATTGCCCAGGTTCCACCACTCCCAGCGCTGGTCACGCGTGACCCGCAGGATCCCGTAACCCACGTCATCGTCGAGGCCGACGATGTTGGTGTACTTGTGATGGATGAAATTGTGGGAGTGCTTCCACTGAATGCTCGGGCACGTGGTGTCCCATTCCCAGGACGAGGAATGGATTTCGGGATCATTCATCCAGTCCCATTGCCCGTGCATCACGTTGTGCCCGAGTTCCATGTTCTCGATGATCTTGGCGACGCCGAGCATTGCCGCGCCGGCGACCCAGGCCGGCTTCTTGTTGCTCGCGAACAGCACCGCCCGTCCGCCGGCGGCCAGACCGCGTTGCAGCGCAATGGTTCTGCGGATGTAGCGGGCGTCGGAAGCGCCGCGGGATTCTTCGATGTCGCGCCGTATCGCGTCGAACTCTCGGCCGAGAGCCTCCACGTCCGCCTCGGACAGGTGTGCGTATCGATCGATGTCGGTGATGGCCATTGCAACTACCCCCTGTTTGTCTTGTCGGTTCGCACGTGTGCCGGCTCAGAGATCCAGCGTGCATTCACCAGACACGGTGCTGATACATGTCTGGATCCGGTCCCCTTCCCTGCGCTCGTCCCCCGAGCGCAGATCGCGAACGTATCCGCCGTCCAGTGGGACCACGCACGATTGACAGATGCCCATTCGGCAGCCGAACGGCATCTGGATCCCGAGTTCTTCGCCGGCCTCCAAAAGTGTTGTGGCCCCATCGATATGTGCTTCTCTACCGGACTTGGCAAAGGTGACCGTGCCACCCTCTCCGCCCTTGTCTGTCCGGGCGATGGCAAACCGTTCGATGTGGAGCCGTTCGCGGAGCCCATGGCGTTCCCACACCTCCTCGGCCACATCGAGCATCTGCACCGGGCCGCAGGCCCAACATTCGCGTTCCTGCCAATCGGGTACGACGGACGACAGGTCGTTGAGGTCGACTTTGCCATCCTGACGGGTCAGATGCATGTTCAACGCGTACCCGTCGCGACGGTCCTGCAATTCGACGAGTTCGTCGTGGAAGATGACACTGTCGCGATCGGGTGCCGAGTGAATGTGCACCACATCAGGCATCGGCCCCCGGCCGTCCAATGCGCGGAGCATTGCCATCACCGGCGTGATGCCCGATCCCGCAGTGATGAAGAGGATTTTTGCCGGCGGCGGATTCGGCAGAGAGAAATCGCCCTTGGGTGCAGCGAGTCGGATGACGGTGCCCGGCTCGGCGCCATCGACGAGGTGGCTGGACAGGAACCCGTCAGGATTGGCCTTGACCGTCACCGAGATGATTTTTCCGTCGCCTGCGATGGATGTCAGAGAATATGAGCGCCAGTGCCAGCGACCTTCGATCTGAAGACCGATTCCCACATATTGTCCGGGCCGGTACTCGTGGTCGAATCCCCATCCCGTCTTGATGTCGACGGTGGCGGTGTCACGGGTCTCTTTGCGGACCTCGACGATCTTGCCCCGCAACTCACGCGCCGACCACAGTGGGTTGAGCAGATGCAGGTAGTCGTCGGGCAGCAAGGGTGTTGTCGCTCTGGCCACCAGTCCCCGCGCGACATTGACCTGCGGCCGCGTAGCCTGTACCTGCTCGGCCGGACGCTTGCTCCATTTCAGGAAGCCCACTACCCCCCACTCCCTCGCTCATCGCCGCGGATGGAATCCGATGGCGGGTGTGTGCCGCCATCACCTGTAGGAGTTCGAGTGTACATGTGTACACCGGATGGGCGGGCCGATCAGCGTCCGGCCGACTCTGGAACTAGCTGGTTGTGGCCACATCCTTCTCGGGGCTGTCCGAGTCTGCACCGTTGGCGTCGTCGCGGCGGTTGGCGTAGATACTCGACAACGCCGCCGCCCCGATGAAGGCCACGCCTACCAGGCCGGTGATGATCTCGTTGATGTGCCACTTGATCGAGAAGAACAGGATCGCAGCGAGCGCGCCGATGGCCCAGTGAGCGCCGTGTTCGAGGTAGCGGTACTCCGAGAGCGTGCCGGCACGGACCAGGTACACCGTGATGGAACGGACGAACATCGCTCCGATGAAGCCCAGACCCAGGGCGATGATGATCGGGTCGGCAGTGATCGCGAACGCACCGATGACACCGTCGAACGAGAACGACGCGTCGAGGACCTCGAGGTAGAGAAAGAGGAAGAAGCCGGCTTTACCGGTCGCCTTCGCCAGGTCGGTGGGACCGCCGGACTTCTCGGCCTGTTCGTGTTCGGCCGTGAGTTCATCGGTGTGGAACAACTCGCCGAGACTGTTGACCGCGATGTAGGTGATGATGCCCAGGACACCGGCGACCATCACCGTTGCCCGCTGGTCGTCGGGGGCGAGGAACTCCGCGATCAGTACCAGGCTGCCACCGGAGATGACGACGGCGAGCTGATCGAGCCTGCCGATTGTGGCCAGTGGCTTCTCGAGCCAGGTCAGCCACTTGATCTCGTTGTCCTCGAGGATGAAGTTGAGGAAGAGCATGAACAGGAACATGCCGCCGAACGCCGCGATCTGCGGATGCGCAGCGGTGAGGATCTCTTCATACGATTCCTTACCGGAGCCCTCCTCCGGCACGTTCATGGCCAGATCAAAGGCTTCAACCGGATTCAGACCGGCCGTGACCCAGACGATCAGCAGCGGGAACAGCAGGCGCATGCCGAAAACGGCGATGAGGATGCCGATGGTGAGGAAGATCTTCTGCCAGAACTCACTCATCTTCTCGAGCACGGTCGCATTGATGACCGCATTGTCGAATGACAGCGACACCTCGAGGATTCCGAGGATCAGGCAGAGGGCCAGTGCGGTCCAACCCCCGTAGAGGAATGCAACGCCCAACGAGACGATCGTGACGAGGATCGAAATCCCGAATGTGCGGATGACCACACCTGCTCCTTAATTCTTGCTCTTACGTGTCAACAGCACTATCGCGGAACCCCGGAAGGTTCCGCGATAGTGCTGAATCATACGACTTCAGTTATCTATTCGCCGGTCGGTCGATCAGACGTTGACGCCGTAGTCGCGAGCGATGCCCGCGAGCCCGGAGGCGTAGCCCTGGCCGATGGCGCGGAACTTCCACTCTGCACCGTTGCGGTACAGCTCGCCGAACACCATGGCGGTTTCGGTGGACGCGTCCTCGGACAAGTCGTAGCGGGCGAGTTCGGTGCCGTTGGAGCGGTCGGTCACGCGAATGTAGGCGTTGCGGACCTGCCCGAACGACTGCGAGCGCGAATCGGCGTCGTAGATCGAGACGGGGAAGACCACTGATTCGATGTTCGGGGGGACCGCCGACAGGTCGACGTTGATGACCTCGTCGTCGCCTTCGCCCTCACCGGTGGTGTTGTCACCGGTGTGCTCGATCGATCCATCCGGCGACCGCAGGTTGTTGAAGAAGATGAAGTGCTGATCGGAGATGACCTTCTTGTCGGCTCCGGCGGCGATGGCGCTGGCATCAAGGTCGAAGTCTGCGCCGGTGGTGGAACGGATGTCCCAGCCGAGTCCGACCGCCACTGCGGTCAGATTCGGTGCCTCTTTTGTCAAAGAGACGTTGCCGCCCTTGCTCAAGCTGACGCCCATGTCAGTACCTTCCTGAGGTTGATTCATAAGTTGAGTAGAGCCGGCTCCATGCCAAATGCTGGCGCGGAGCCGAGCCTTGTGGTCAACCGTACGTGAATGTGGACATGGTTGGGACAGTCCGCTCCCTTACCTGCACATTTTTGCGTGATCTATGCGCGAATCGAATGACAGCGGGCGCATTGACCGCCGAAGTCGACCGCAACAGGCGGCGATTGTCGCCGCTCCCAGTAGGATGCGCGTGTGGCCGGGCGCTGGTTTCGACGAGATAGCCGTGACGTCGGTGGCGGGTCCACCGACGTTCTGACCCGTGCCCGCAATGACATGGTTGCCGGGTTCCTGGAACTCGATCAGCGGCTGTCCATCTTGGCCGACGGTGTCGACGCCGCAGCCGCCCTGGGCCTGTCCCCCGAGCTGATCCGATCCTTCGCCCCGATCCGGGATGACTGCTACGAGACCATCAATCAATATCTGGCGCTCAGCGATCCCGATGCCACTGCTTCGCTGGCCGACTACCAGCAGACGTCCGAGCGGATCACCAAATCCATCCAGCGGTTGGACCGCTTCTATGAGCAGAACTCGACCCAGGTCGAACACGCCAGGACGGCATACGCGGCCATTCCGGACGAGGCCATCCGGGTTCGCCAGGAGTCCGACCGTCTCGTGGACCAACTCGGTAACCTGACGGCCAACCAGCTGGGTTACGGTTCCGTCAAAACTGCTGTGGCACAGTTCGATCAAGCACAGGGCCGGCTCGAGGCCGCGCAGCTCCAGGTGTCCCAGGGTGGTGATCGTGCCGAGTTGCAGGCGAGCACCGCCGCGATGAGGGCGGCGATCGAGAAGTTGCAGCAGGCGATCGCCGAGGCGCCGGGCAAGGAGGGCCAGGCGCGCGCGGCGCTGGCATCGGTGCGGACGCGGCTGGCGGCGGTCCGCAATCGCAGCGCCCGTATGCCAGAGGCGTACTCGGCTCTCCTGAGGGAGTTCAGTGCGGCATGTTCGGCGGATCTGATCGGCGACGACCAGCGGAGCGCCGCGGATCTTCAGCGGGCCGAAGCTGAAATAGATACCGCAGCAATCGAACTCGCATCCGATCCGGAAGCGTCGCTGGCTGCGATCACGCGGGCCCGTGCGGTGCTCGCCGACGCCGAGCAACTGGTCGACGGGGTCACCGACCGATTGAATGAACTTCGGGTGGTCCAGCAGGACCCTTCGGCGGCCGCAGGTAGAGTTCGTTTTCAGATACGTGATGCACAACTGCTTGCAGTGAACCTGGGATTGGTCAAACAATGGGGTTCGGTGCTCGACGCGCAGGTGCTGCGCGTGGATCGCGCTGTTGCCGCATTGACCGGGCGGCACCCCGACTACTGGGGCTATCTGGTCGACCTGCGAGCCATCTCTGACTTCGTGACCGGAGTCGTGAACAAAATGAAGGATGAGGCACGGCGCTGATGATCGAACAGGCCATCTCCGGCGGCGACGGGGGCCGCACCGGGAAAGTGGATGAACAGAAGACGGACTCTGGTGGAACAGTGCACGGCGCCAATCGAATCCAGCACTTCGCGGCCCTGGACGACGTCGAACGCGAAAGACTGTTCCATTTGTTCCCCGAGACGATCGACGCGGACGCCGGGCCGGAATTGCTCAGCGTCGCGATCGGAGCGACCCTCTACATTCCGGCGATTCGGGACCGGCTGGCCGAGCTGATCCTGCGACAGGGCCGTGACGGCTCGACGTCGATGGTCATAGACCTCGAAGACGCGGTCGCGGACCATCGGGTTCATGCGGCCATGACAAATCTGGTGGAGGCACTCGATCATCTCGCCGACCACGCGGCGAATGCGCCGTTGCTCTTCGTTCGGGTTCGCAACGCCGAACAGATCGATGAGCTGGTCAGCCGGCTCGGACGCGGAATCGATGCGCTCGCCGGATTCGTGTTGCCGAAGTTCACCGCCGTCACCGGGGCCGACTACCTGAGTCGGATCGACGGCGCGGCGGCCCAGGCGGGCCGGATGTTGTACGCGATGCCGATCATCGAGTCGACGTCGGTGCTGCACCTGGAAACCAGGATGTATGCGCTGAGCAGTATTCGGGACCTGCTGGCCAGGCACCGGGACAAGGTCCTCGCCGTCCGGATCGGTGGCACCGATATGTGTGGCGCGCTCGGGATCCGGCGCGATCCCGACCTGACCATCTATGACGTGCAACCGGTCGCCGAGGTGATCGGGGCAATCGTCAACGTCCTGGGACGGGCCGATGGCACCGGCTACACGATCACCGGACCGGTGTGGGAGTACTACAACACCCATGAGCGGATGTTCCGGCCGTTGTTGCGACACACCCCATTCGAGCAGATCGACGCCGTGAGGTTCCGCACCCATCTGGTCAGTCGAGACCTCGACGGACTGCTGCGGGAGCTGGTGCTCGACCATGCGAACGGCCTGCAGGGCAAGACCGTCATCCATCCGTCCCACGTCAACGTCGTGCATGCGATGAGTGCGGTCTCGCACGAGGAATACGTCGACGCGGTGGCGGTACTCGGTGTCGATGACTCCGGCGGAGTGGAACCCTCGATCTATCGGAACAAGATGAATGAGCGTCGCCCACATCGTGCGTGGGCAGCGAAAACGCTTGTCCGGGCCCAGGCATTCGGCGTCCTGCAACCGGAGATCGGCGTTGTGGACCTGTTGGCCTCGGTGGTGGAGCCGTGAGCGAAACCGACAACCGGGCGGTCGTCACCCCCACCGTGCCGTACGCGACATCTGAGTTCGGTCTGCGTGCCGAACATGTCAGCGGCCATCGTGGCCGGCGGGTCGAGGATCTCGTCCGACCGGGCCTGCGCCGCAATCCCAAACGTGCTCATCTCTGGGTGTCGACGGTGCTGGGCAAACACATCCCGGTCTCACCGGAGGTGATCTTCGCCGCCGCCGGGGAACTCGGTGAGCTGGCGACCTCGGCGTTGCACGCGCGTGGTGCCGACGATGCGCTGGTTTTCGGATTTGCCGAGACGGCAACCGGTTTGGGGCATGCGGTCGCTCACCGGATGCGTGCCGGACATTATCTGCAGTCCACGCGGCGCAGCGAATCACATGTGCCGGTCGTCGCCCGTTTCGAAGAAGGCCACTCACACGCGACCGACCATCTGGTCGTCCCGACCGATTCTCAGAGCCTGCTCACCGACCTTCCGGTGGTGCTCGTCGACGACGAGATCTCCACCGGGGCCACGGCGCTCGACGCCATCAGGTCGATGCAGGAAATCCATCATCGGTCGCTGTACGTCGTGGCGTCGCTGGTCGACATGCGCACCGATGGCGATGTGGCCCGGTGCCGGGAGCGGGCCGAAGAGCTGGGCATCGACATCGACTTCATCAGTCTGGCGCAGGGTGTCACGAGCATTCCCGAGGACCTGCCCGCACAGGTTGTGGCGCTCCCGCCCGGGCCGTTGCATCAGGCCGGGCGTCCGGGCCGGTTCGTGCGGCTGGACGTGTCGTGGCCGCAGCACATTCCCGATGGTGGGCGATATGGCTTCGACCACAGCGATTGGGCCGAGTTCGATCAGGCCGTGACCGTGCTGACCACACAGGTGGCCGCGGCGCTGGACGCGGCGCGCCCGGTAATCGTCATCGGGCATGAAGAATTGATGTATCTGCCTCAGCGGATCGCCGGTGAGCTGTCCTCGATACTGGACGGCCCTGTCCTGAGTCAGACCACCACCCGCTCCCCCGCACACGTCATCGATCATGGCGGCTATCCGTTGCGTCGTGGCTATCGCTTCGATGCACCCGAGTCCGATGTGGCAACGGATCGATTCCTGTACAACGCAACCCGGGAGCACCCCGGGTCCCAGCTTGTCGTCGTGCTCGATTCCCCAGCGGACACACCCACACTGACCGCGGCGGGCGGGCTGGTCGAAACGCTGCGTGCCGGTGGCGACGACGTCTTCGCGGTGATCGTTCCCGGCACCGATTACCGGGCTCTGCAGGCCAGGCGAGGGCAGCGATGAGCGTGCAGCCAGAAGCCGGATTCGGTGTCCCACTGGTGGGGCCGGACTTCGGCAGCTACGCCCCCGACGAGGTGCGGTGGCTCCTCAAGGATCTGTCTCAGGTGGCTCTCGAAGCCGACGTCGCCTCCCGCGAACAGCGGATCCAGGCCAGGCTCGCGCACTACGCCGAAACGCTGCCGGTCGAGTTCCAGCCCGACGCGGCCTACCAGGAACTCTTCCATCGAGTTCTCGACGAGAGTGCGCATCGCCTGGCGGTCGCGGTGGGAGCGGTCACCGATCTGGTGCTCGCCGAGCGCGGAAACGACGTGGTGCTGGCCTCACTCGCCCGCGCCGGTACGCCGGTCGGTGTCCTGATGCGCCGATGGGCTCGCCATCATCACGGCGTGGAACTGCCGCACTATGCGGTCTCGATTGTCCGCGACCGTGGAATCGACGCCAACGCGATGAGATATCTGGCGGCACATCACGATCCGCAGAAGGTGGTCTTCGTCGACGGCTGGACCGGCAAAGGTGCGATCACCCGAGAGCTCGCAGCCGCGCTGGACGAACTCGCCCAGGCCGGCGGCCCCCGTTTCAACCCCGATCTGGCGGTGCTCGCCGATCCGGGTGCGTGCGTTCGTACATACGGGACCCGCGACGACTTCCTCATCGCCTCCGCCTGCCTGAATTCGACTGTGTCGGGCCTGGTTTCGCGAACTGTGTTGAACGATGAACTCATCGGACCCGATGATTTCCATGGCGCGAAATTCTACTCGGAACTGATCGGGCAGGACGTGTCGGCCGTGTTGCTGGATGCGGTCACTGCCCATTTCGACTCAGCTGCAACCGAAGCCGCGGCACGGCTCGCGGACATCGTGTCGTCGGACCGATCCCCGACCTGGTCGGGATGGCGCTCCGTCGAGGCCATTCGCGAGCAGTACGGGATCTCGTCGGTGAACTTCGTGAAACCCGGCGTCGGTGAGACCACCCGGGTTCTCCTGCGCCGGGTGCCATGGCGGGTCCTGGTCCAGGACGCCGATGATCCCGCGCACGAACACATCCGAGCACTCGCCGAGGCTCGATCGGTGCCCGTGGAGGTGGTCCCGGAGCTGGCGTACAGCGCCGTGGGCCTGGTGAAAGAGGTCATGTGAGCGGTTGTCTCCCGGCGGTGCCCACCTCACCGGCATTGGTGGCGTTGGACATGGATCGGACGCTGGTCTATTCCGCGAACGCGATCACGCAGGGCGCCGCGGACCCCTCGCGCGCAGGGCAGCTGTTGGCTGCGGCGCGTTGTGTGGAGCTGTACCAGGGAAAGCCGCAGTCATACATGTCGGAGGCATCGATCGCCTTGCTACTCGAACTGGACCGGATCGCGCAGGTGGTACCGACGACAACCAGGACCATCGAGCAGTTCCGGCGCATCGAACTACCCATGGGTACAACCGAGTTCGCGATCACGAGTAACGGTGGGAACATCCTGGTCGACGGGCGGCCCGATGCGGCCTGGGCTGCGCACGTCGCCGGGTTGCTGGGTCAGCTGGGTGCCGGGGTCGAGGATGTCCATGCGCGATTGAACGTCGATGCACACGGCTCCCCCTGGCTACGCACGCTCCGGATCGCCGATGGACTGTTTTGTTACGCGGTCGTCGAACTCGACCTGCTGCCACCGGATGTCGTGCCGGCGTGGGCGAGTTGGGCGGCCGAAGTGGGCTGGAATGTCTCACGGCAGGGCCGAAAGGTGTATGTCATGCCCAACCCGGTCACAAAGCACATGGCTGTTCAGGAGGTGCGCAGACGGATGGCGGTGTGGCCTCACATCAGCTTGGCGGCCGGGGACGGCGTGTTGGATCAGCCGATCCTGGTCGGGGCCGACGCCGCGATCCGGCCTCGGCACGGTGAGCTGGAGGAACTCGGCTGGCAGCACCCGAATGTCGCGATCACCAGCGGACGGGGTCTGGCCGCTTCGGAGGAGATGCTGGACTGGCTGGTGGGGCGGGCAGGCACAATGGTGGGAGCCGTTAAACCGGACATGCCGTCCAACGCGCCGACAGGCGTGGACGGGGCCATCGAATCAATACCCAACGAAGGGCACAGGTGATGACAACAACACTGGTCAAGGGGCAGAACGGTCCGCTCAACGCATCGACGGTGGACATCGCCGTCGATCTTGCGGCGGCAGGTGACCTCTCGGCGTTGCTCGTCACCGACAGCGGCAAGGTCCGGACGGACGCCGATTTCGTGTTCTTCAACCAGCCCTCGGGTCCAGGTGTGACCCTGCAGACGGGTTCCGGTATCGGCACCCTGTCGATCGCGTTGGGTTCGATCCCGGCCGACATCGCCCAGGTCCGAGCGGTGATCACCCTCGAGAACGGGACGTTCGGTGCGATCGCTCCCCCCGTCGCGCGGGTGCTGTCCGGTGGGCAACCGCTGTACGAATACCGCATCGAGGGTCTGGCCAGTGAGTCGATCGTGATCGCGCTCGAGATCTATCGCCGCGGCGGCGACTGGAAGGTCCGCGCTGTCGGTCAGGGCTACGCCGGTGGTTTCGCGGCGTTGGTCACCGACCACGGTGTGTCCGTGGACGATGCGCCGGCACCGCCTGCCCCACCCGCTGCCGCTCCGGCACCCCCGGCCCCGGCCGCACCGGCGCCCAGCTACTCGCGGCCGCAGGCCGCCTCGGCGCCGAGTTATCCGTCCCAGCCATCGGCTCCGGCCGCGCCCTCCGCACCTCCTGCGCAGCCGGCAGCACCGGCCGGCCGGCCGGAGGTCAGCCTGAGGAAAGGCCACCCGGTCAGTTTGACCAAGGGCCAACGGGTTTCGCTGAACAAGGACGGCGGGGTTGCGCTCACCAACATCCAGATGGGTCTCGGTTGGGATCCCGTTGTGGTGAAGAAGCGGTTCGGTAACCGCAGCGCAGACATCGATCTGGACGCGTCGGTCATCATGTTCGCCGACACCCAGGCCGCCGACGTCATCTACTACGGGCAGCTGACGTCCAAGGACGGCTCGATCCGCCACCTCGGTGACAACCTCACCGGAGCAGGCGAAGGTGACGACGAAGTGGTCACCGTTGATCTGACCCGCGTACCGGTGCACGTGAATGCGCTCATCTTCATCGTCACGTCCTACCAGGGCCAGACGTTCGAGCAGGTCGACAACGCGTTCTGCCGTCTGCTGGACCAGACGACCAACTCCGAGTTGGCCCGGTACACGCTTGCCGGTGGAATGCCGTTCACGGGTGTGGTGATGGCCAAGGTGTTCCGTGAAGGCGGAACCTGGAAGCTTCAGGCCATCGGCGAGGGAATCACCGCGCGTCACGCCGGTGAGGCCTTGCCGCAGCTGCAGCGATTCCTGTCGAACGACTTCATGAAGTAGACCCACTCCGGGTGCGGGTCCGAGAGGAATTTTCGTCAGATGAACGAGCTGGTCGCCGGTCAGAACGCTCCGGCCGGTGAACACACGCTGAGGTTTTCGGTAGCGGCGACGGGGTTCGAGGTCGATGTCGTCGGCCTCGTCGTCGACGACCGTCTCCACGTGTTCGGCTCGGACGATGTCGTCTTCTACAACCAGCCGGCGACCGGCGGTGTCACGCTGGCGGACGGCCGGTTGTCGATTGACCTCGACGCACTGCGTCCGGGTGCCCGCGTGCTGTGCGTTGTCGGCTTCGATGACGTCCCCGCCGAGCTCGCGGGCACCGGGCTGCGTGCGGAGCTGACCGGTGCCGAGCAGGGTCCGGGGTTCGGGTTCAACCTGCGACCGACCTATGGCGAAACCGCGATGCTCTGCTTTGAGTTGTATCTGCGAGCCGGTCAGTGGAAGGTTCGCGCGCTGGGCCAGGGGTACCAGGGTGGTCTTGCCGAATTGCTGTCCAGTCACGGCGTCGAGGTCGACGACGCCGCCCCGTCGGCATCAAAAACCACTGCAGTCCAGCCTGTTTCAGCGTTCGAATCGGACGATGTGCCGCCCGAGATGGTGCGGCTCGGAACCGACTACGGGGCCGCCATCGCCCGCGCCCACGCCATCTTCGAGGATGCTGCCCGCTCGGCTGCGGGCTTTGTCCAGTCCGAAGGATTTGCGCACGACCGTCTCGATCGCGAACTCGCCGAGACGTTGGCCGATCCGGCGCAGCGGAACTCGCCGGCGACGGCCCGCCTACGTGAAGCCGCACAGAAACGGTGCGATGACCTGGTGGCCGCAGCGCAGGAGCGGTTCGATTCCGATTCCCGGCTCCTGATGGCCGAACTCGCTGCCCTGGACCCCCAGCTTCCGCCGGCGTTGGCGACGTGGCGGTCGAGTGCATGGTCACGAACCGATGCGCACACCGGCAGCGGGTTACGACTGGGTGAGCTCTCCGCGCCGGAGCGGGGCGAGCTGCGACTTCCCTTCTGTGTACCGACGCCGATCCCGAGCCCGCTGTGGGTGCTCGAGAACGGTCAATCGGTGGTGCCGGTGGTGACCTCCCTGACCTTGCGCCTGGTGACCGCCGCGCGCGCCTTCACCTCGGTGTCCCACGACGATGTGACCGTCGACATCGTCGACCTGACGGGCAAGCTGGTCGCGTTGACCGAGCTGCTCGCGCCGGTGATGCTCGCTCCGGCCGTCACCACACCCGACGCGGTCGGTGCGCGTCTGGACGTGCTCGAATCGGCCGTAGATCTGAATTTGATGTCGTTGCAGGCCGGGACCGATGCGCAGGGCGGCCACGACGACTTCGGTGTCCGGGTGGTGGTCATCGCGGACCTGCCGTTCGGTTGGGAACCGACCGACCTCGCCCGCCTCCTGCGCATTGTCGATCGCGGTACCCGTCTCGGATGGTCGTTCGTCTTTGCCGGATCACTCGACGAACACGACAGCGATCCACTGGTTGCCGCGATCGCCGACACCACCCTCGTGCTACCGGTGACCGAAGATGCGCGGGCGCACGACCCCTGGGTCGGCCTGGAGTGGACGCTCACGGCCGAACTGCTCGATCCGCAATCGGCGACAGCCCAACAGATCGTGGAGAGCCTGCGCAGCGCCCAGTCACGGTCGATCACCGGACCGCCGAGCTGACCGGCCGGCAGCTACCGCCAGCGCTCGGCTTCCTTGGCCAGCGCCACCAGTTCAGCACCCAGTTCCGCCAACTCGCTGCGATCGGCGTCCTCATCGACAGCGGTGGCGATGTCCTCGGCGGCGCACCGTAGCCGGAAGAGGCGTTCGATCAGATCCTCGGCCTCGCCGGCACTGAGAACCACCGAATCTGCGGGGATGGAACTTCCGGCGACCAAATTGCGTTGTTCATATGCGCGCTGACGACAGGATTGCTTGCAGTACTTGCGGCGGCGGCCGACCTCGGACTCGACGATCTCGCGTCCACACCACGCGCAATTGTTGCGTGCGGTCCCGCGACGAGACGCTGTGGCCTGGGGTTCCATAACCAGTGAGGTTACTCCGCACCGCCGACCACACCGGGGGGCACCACCCACCAATTCTCCGTCTGCGGCACGACGGCGGGGAACTTAGCAGGACATCCGCACACACGCGTAAGATGGATAGGTAATCCAACGAAGGGATAGTAGTTATGGCAGATCGAGTTCTACGCGGCAGCCGCCTCGGAGCGGTGAGCTACGAGACCGATCGCGATCATGACCTCGCGCCGCGGCGCATGGTGAAGTACCGCACCGACAACGGCGAGATCTTCGATATTCCGTTTTCCGACGAAGCCGAGATCCCGTCGACATGGCCGTGCAAGAACGGTATGGAAGGCACAATTCTCGAAGGTACGGTCACCGAAGAGAAGAAGGTCAAGCCGCCGCGCACGCACTGGGACATGCTTCTCGAGCGTCGTAGCGAAGAAGAGCTCGAGGTGCTCCTGACCGAGCGTCTCGACCTCCTCAAGGCTCGCCGTCGCGGCACCAGCAGCTAGAGGTCTGACAGATCGGCTCAAACGCAAACGAGCCACTTATACGAAGACGAGCCACAAATATGTGGCTCGTCTTCGTATATGTGGCTCGTTTGTTGTTGGGCGGGTGGGGTTACTTCTTCCGCAGCTTGTCAAGGCGATGGGTCAGGCCCCAGCGCGGCACCTTGAACGCGGCCTCCCGGACGATGCTTCCGCTCATCTTCGACTCCCCCAGCTCACGTTCGGTGAACGTGATGGGCACCTCGGCCACATCGAACCCGGCGCGGATCGTGCGCCAGCCCAGATCCACCTGGAAGCAGTAGCCGTGCGATTCGATGGCACCGAGATCGAGCGTCTCGAGGACGTGACGGCGATAGGCGCGGTAGCCGCCGGTGATGTCCTTGATCGACACACCGAGCGCGAGCCGCGAATAGATGTTGCCCCCGCGGGACAGGATCTCCCGGCGCCGGGGCCAGTTCACGACGGTGCCGCCCGGTACATAGCGCGAGCCGATGACCAGATCAGCGCCCTCGTTGACCCGGTCGAGCAGCCGGTGCAGCTGCTCCGGAGCGTGACTGCCGTCGGCGTCCATCTCGACCAGGACCGCGTAGTCGCGGGCCAGACCCCATTTGAAGCCCTCGATGTAGGCGGCGCCCAGACCGTTCTTCACAGTGCGGTGCAGGACGTGGATTCGTCCGTCACCGTCTGCGGCCGCCAGTTCGTCGGCGAGTTCACCGGTGCCGTCCGGGCTGCTGTCGTCCACGATGAGGACGTGCGCCGCGGGCTGAACCGCCTGGAGCCGCTTCACGATCAGCGGCAGATTCTCGATCTCGTTGAAGGTCGGAATGATCACCAGGGTTCCCGCACCGTCCACCCCCACGACCGGATCGGTAGTGCGTGAGTTGTCCTCAGGCCCCGTCACCATGCTCCTCCTTTGACCATCCCCGTAACCTAATGCCTTGTACCACCAGGACCAAAAATCCGCAGACCGTCAAGAGTACGGCCAGCCGCTCCGGCCACGGTCCGACCGTGGTGGCCACCGTCTCGTCGGTATGAAGCGGAATCGTCTCCACCAACATCGCCGGCTCGAAGAACCCGCTGCGTGCGGTGGTGTGGCCGTCCGGCGCGACGATGGCGCTGACACCGCTCGTCGCCGCGACAACCACCGCCCGCCCGTGCTCGATCGCCCGCAACTGTGACATTGCCAGCTGTTGGTAGGTCATCTGCGTGCGTCCGAAAGTGGCGTTGTTGGTCGGTACCGACAGGAACTCCGCACCCGAGAGGACCGCCTTACGTGCCGATCGGTCGAAGGCGATCTCCCAGCACGTCGACACACCGACCCGCACGGTTTTGCCGCTGTTGGTCTCGACGTCCACCACACCCGGTCCGGTGCCCGGCTTGAAGTTGCCGGCCGACTCCGCGTACGACGAGAAATGCGTGAAAAAGCTTCGCCAGGGCAGATATTCGCCGAAGGGCTGGATGATCTGCTTGTCGTAGCGACCCTGGATCTGGGTTCCGTCCGACGCCTCGCGCCCATCCCATACCAACACGGTGTTCGTGGGGCGGCCATCGGGATTTCGGACGAGCGTTCCGACGAGGATGGGGGCATCGACGGCGATGGACGCCATCGTGATCTGCTCGGCGGCGTCCTCATTGGTCGTGGGATCGATGTCGGAGGCGTTCTCGGGCCAGATCACGATGTCCGGCTGCGGTTGTTCACCCGCCTGGACCGCGGCGGCCAGTGCCATGGTCTCGCGCACGTGGTTGTCGAGGACGGCGCGTCGCTGGTCGTTGAAATCCAGACCGAGGCGCGGAACGTTGCCCTGGATGGCGGCCACGGTGATCTGATTGTCGGAACTGTTGCGCGCATCGACGGAAGGCCACAGGAACGCCGCCACGATCGGGGTGAGCAGAGTCATGATCAGTGCCGGAACCAGCCGATTCCACTGCCGCGGCGCGGTGGCGGCCCACAGCAGCACCGCCGCCAGGCCGGCGCCGGTCAACGCCACGGCGAACGACACCAACGGCGCCCCGCCGAGCGAGGCCAGCGACACCATCGGACCACCGAGCTGACCGAAAGCAGCGCGGCCCCACGGGAAGCCGCCGAAGGGGAACGACGACCGCGCCCATTCGACGGTGACCCACGCCAGCGCGAACCACAGCGGCCAGGCAGGCAGTCGGAGCAGCCGGATGGCCAGGACCCCCAACACGCCGGTGTACAGCGACATCACCACGGCCAGGGCCACCCAGGGCAACGGGCCGACGTAGACGCCGACCCACGGCAGCAACGGGAGGAAGAACCCCAGCCCATACGCGAACCCGTGCAAGAAGCCGTCGCGGTACCGGGTGACGTCCTTCAGCGACAGCGCCAACACCATCAGGGAGGCGATGCCCAGAAACCAGAGATCGCGCGGCGGGAACGCCGCCCACATCAACAGGCCACCGATTGCGGCGGCAACGGTCCGTAGGACCAATGGCGTACGGACGAGAGCACCGACGCGGGCCGAGACTGCCGATCCGCGTGATTCAACCGTGCCAGAGGTCACCGGGTGGCCCGATCGTAGATCGTTCGTCCGCCGCGGACGGTCCGGACACAATCCGGGAGTTTGCGTCCGGGGCGCAGATCCGGCAGCGCCGGGACCCGCGATCGCGGATCGGTCGACCACCGGGCCACCTTGGGATCGGCCGAGCCCACGACCACCAGATCCTCGACCTCCCACACCGCGTAGTCGGCAGGCGCACCGGGAACCAGCGTCCCGGCAACACCGTCGCGGTGACCGCCGGCCCGCCAGGCACCGCGGGTGGAGGCGGCGAAGGCTGCACGTACCGAGATCGCGCTGGTGGGATTGTTGTGATCGGCGGCCGCAGCGATGGCGGCCCACGGGCGCATCGACGTCACCGGGGCATCCGAACTGAAGGACAGGCCCACGCCGGCTTTGGCGAGTTGCGCGAAGTTGTTGAGCGAACGACCACGTTCGGCACCCAGGCGCTGTTCGTAGAGCTGACCCGGGCCACCCCAGAGAGCGTCGAACATCGGTTGCATGCTGGCGATCATCCCGCCCGCGGCCAGCGTGGCAGCCTGCGCGGCGGTGACCATCTCGGCATGTTCGATGCGGTGGCCCAGCCGCGCCAGGGCCGGTCCCCCGACCTCGGCGGCCACATCGGCAACGGCCTGCGCGAGCACGTCCATCGCCCCATCTCCGATGACATGGAAGCCGGCCTGGATGCCGGCCTCGGTGCATGCGCGCAGATGGGTGGTCACGGTCTCGGCATCGAGATAGCCGACACCGCAGGTGTCGACATCGACGTACGGCTCGCGAAGCAACGCGGTGTGCGACCCGATCGCGCCATCGATGAACAGATCGCCGCCGAGCGCGTGGGCACCGGTGGCCTCCAGCAATGCCCTGGCCTCGTCGGAGCTCGTGACCGCAGCACCCCAGTAGCGGCGGATCTCGACATCGTGGGTCAGGTCGGCCAGGGCGAGGAAGTCGTCGAATCCGCTGATGTCGGGTCCACCGTTTTCGTGGACGGCGACGATCCCGTTCGCGGCGGCATCGTCGAGTGCTGCCTGCTGGGCGCGACCACGTCCGGCGGTACTGAGCAGCGCCCGCGCCGCGCCGCGCACCCGATGGTGGGCGTCGGCGGTCACCGGGCCCTGCGGGTCGTATCCGAAGGCATCGGTCAGCGCGTCGGCGCGAACCCGCAAGGCGGTTGATGCGACAGCGGAATGTTCGTCGATCCGCGCCAGATAGACCGGCCGGTCGCCGACGACGGCATCGATGTCGGCCGTCGAGGGGTGGCCGTCGGGCCAGGTCGACTCGTCCCAGCCCAACCCCCAGATGAGGTCGGTATCGGTGTGTTCCGCGTGGTAGCGGCGCAGCCTCGCGAGGCAGTCGTCCCGGCTGACCGCGTCACTGAGGTCGAGTCCGCGCAACGCGAGCCCCGTCGACGTCAGGTGGACGTGAGAATCGACGAACGCGGGTGCAACCAGCGCCCCGTCGAGTTCTATGACCTCTGCCTTGGGATGCAGCGCACGACCGACCGGATCAGAACCGACCCAGACGACCACACCATCTTCGATTGCAATAGCAGTTGCATCGGGGGCCACCGGCGAATAGATGTGCCCGCCGATCAGCAGTTGACTCTCCACGACCGTCCAGTCTGCCTGCCGAACGGTGGCGGGCTGTTGTCAGGGCTACCGACGGGATGCCCGGGGTTCAGAAGTCGGGGTGCGACTTGGGCAGTTGGCGGCGGGTCGGGTCGTGGTCGCCCGGACGGTAGGTGGTGTCGACCACCTGTCCGTCGACAACCGTGACCCCGGCCATCCCGCGACCGTATCGGGCGTAACCCTCCATCGCGCCGACGACCTTACGGGTACCGACGGCGATCACCAATGGGCGCAGGATCAATCGAACCGGCTTGAGCAGCAACAGGATACCGATGACGGTGGTGACCAGGCCGGGCACGACCATGGCGATGGTCGCACCGGCCAGCAACGCGGTATCGGCGACCGGTGCTGCCGAACCGGCGGGGCCGGCCGGCGCTCCGGCGGCCGCGTTCTGTCCGGCGGCCCGGAGGTTGGCGAGAACTTTGCCACCCTGGCGGCGCAGCAACCAGAAGCCCAGGACCACCGTGGCGATCATCAGCAACACCGTCCACGCGAAACCGATCGCGAAACAGAGCCCCACGAAGGCGGCTATTTCGATCGCCACGTAGGTGAGAAAGAGTGCGAGCTTCATGAGTCCATCCCGATCATCGGCAGTGCGTACACAGGGTCAACGATCAGGACGCGCAGTTTTCTCCCGATCTCACGAAATTCAATCGCACCAGGCCGGATGGCGTCGAACGCGGGGGCGTTTCAGGCTCCCTCGATATCGCCCTCGGTCTCGAGGAAGACCCGCCGGAGCTCATCGAGCATCTGTGGTGGAGGTGCCGACCACATTTCCCGCTGCGCCGCCTCCAGCAGACGTTCGGCGATGCCGTGCAGGGCCCAGGGGTTCGATTTGTTCATGAACTCCTGGTTGGCCTCGTCGAGGACGTAGGACTCGGTGAGTTGCTCGTACATCCAGTCGGCCATCACGTTGGTGGTGGCGTCATAGCCGAAGAGATAGTCGACTGTTGCGGCCATCTCGAACGCGCCCTTGTAGCCGTGGCGCTGCATCGCGGCGATCCAGCGCGGGTTGACCACCCGGGCCCGGAAGACGCGGGTGGTCTCCTCCGAGAGTGTGCGGGTGCGCACGTTGTCCGGACTGGTGCTGTCGCCGATGTAGGCCTCTGGATCTTTGCCGGTCAACGCCCGGACGGTGGCGACCATGCCACCGTGGTACTGGAAGTAGTCGTCGGAATCAGCGATGTCGTGTTCGCGGGTGTCGGTGTTCTTCGCGGCGACGGCAATTCGTCGATACGCCGAACGCATGTCGTCGACCGCGGCGACACCTTCGCGTCCGCGGCCGTACGCGTAACCACCCCACGCCGTGTACACCTCGGCCAGATCGGCGTCGCTGCGCCAGTCCTTGGAGTCGATCAGCTGGAGTAGTCCGGCGCCGTAGGTTCCGGGTTTCGACCCGAAGATGCGACTGGTGGCGCGGTCGGTGTCACCGTGTGCGGTCAGGTCGGTACGGGCATGGGCGGCAACGTAATTCGACTCATCGGGTTCGTCGAGCCCGGCGACCATCCGAACGGCGTCATCGAGGATCGTGATCACGTGGGGGAACGCGTCCCGGAAGAATCCGGAGATGCGAACCGTGACATCGATTCGGGGACGGCCGAGTTCGGCGAGGCCGATCAGGTCGAGTTCTGTCACCCGGCGAGATGCCTCATCCCAGATCGGCATCACTCCGAGCAGTGCGAGAACCTCGGCGATGTCGTCACCGGATGTCCGCATTGCGCTGGTCCCCCACACCGACAAGCCGACGGACCTCGGATACTCGCCGTGGTCCGAGAGATACCGCGCCAGAAGCGAATCCGCCATCGCGCGGCCGGTCTCCCAGGCGAGTTTCGACGGCACCGCCTTGGGATCGACCGAATAGAAGTTGCGGCCGGTCGGCAAGACGTTGATCAGTCCACGTAGTGGTGATCCGCTCGGTCCGGCCGGGATGAACCCGCCGTCCAGCGCATGGAGGATCCGTGGGACCTCCTGGTCGGTCTGGCGGAGCCGAGGCACGATCTCGTTGCCGGCGAAGTCGAGGATCTCGCGGACGTCGGCCGGATGGCCTTCGGTGACGGCCGCGATGGTGGCGGGGTCCCAATCACCCTTGGCGCAATCCACCACCAGCTCCCGCGCGACGGCTTCGATGCTGTCGGTGGCGGTACGGCCGGCCGTGCCGTCTTCGGTGAGTCCCAGTGCTTCTCGCAGCCCCGGCAGGCTCTGCGTGCCGCCCCAGAGCTGCCGCGCCCGGAGCATCGCCAGCACCAGGTCGACCTCGACGTCACCGGCCGGTGGTTGTCCGAGGATGTGCAGGCCGTCGCGGATCTGCACGTCTTTGATCTCACACAGCCACCCGTCGACGTGCAGAAGCATGTCATCGAAGACGTCTTCTTCGGGACGCTCGGACAACCCGAGGTCGTGGTCCATCTTGGCCGCCTGCAGCAGGGTCCAGATCTGCTGGCGGATCGCCGGGAGTTTGTTCGGGTCGAGCGCGGAGATGTTGGCATGCTCGTCGAGCAGCTGCTCCAAACGTGAGATGTCGCCGTAACTTTCGGCCCGCGCCATGGGTGGGATCAGATGATCGACCAGCGTGGCGTGCGCCCGCCGCTTCGCCTGTGTCCCTTCGCCGGGATCGTTGACCAGGAACGGATAGATCATCGGCAGGTCACCGATGGCGGCGTCGGTGCCGCACGAGGCCGACATACCCAGGGTCTTGCCCGGGAGCCACTCGAGGTTGCCGTGTTTACCGACGTGGACGACCGCGTCGGCGGCGAAGTGCTGCTGCGACGACAGCCAGCGATAACAGGCCAGGTAGTGGTGACTCGGCGGCAGATCGGGGTCGTGATAGATCGCCACCGGGTTCTCGCCGAAACCACGCGGCGGTTGGACCATCAACACGATGTTGCCGAATTGCATTGCCGCGATGACGATGTCGCCGTCCGAATTGGCCGAGTGGTCGACGAACAGCCGGCCGGGTGCCGGACCCCAATGCTCGATCATCGACGCGCGGAGGTCCTGCGGCAACGTGTCGAACCACTGCCGGTAGTCCGCGGCGGACAGCCGGATCGGGTTGGCGGCCAGGGCTTCTTCGGTCAGCCAGTCGGGGTCCTGTCCGCCGGCCGCGATCAGCGTGTGGATCAGCTTGTCCGAATCATCCTCGGCCAGGCCGGGAACCGAGCCGTCGCCCGACTCCGGCCCGATGTCGTATCCGGCGTCCCGCATGGCTTCGAGCAGCCGGAGCAGGCTCTGCGGGGTGTCGAGTCCCACCGCGTTCCCGATCCGCGCGTGTTTGGTCGGGTAGGCCGACAGCATCACGGCGATCCGGCGGTCCGCCGGAGCGATATGCCGAAGTCGGCCGTGGCGCACGGCGATTCCGGCGACCCGGGCGCACCGTTCGGCATCGGGACGGTACCAGGGCAAACCGTCCTCACCGATCTCCTTGAACGAGAACGGAACCGTGATGATCCGTCCGTCGAACTCAGGGACCGCGACCTGTGTGGCGACATCCAGCGGCGACATGCCGTCGTCATTCGCGGCCCACCCGGCGCGGGAGGACGTCAGGCACAGGCCCTGCAGGATCGGGATGTCCAGCCGGGCGAGTTGTTCGATGTTCCAGTTCTCGTCATCGCCGCCGGCCGACGCGGTGGCCGGCGTCGTTCCACCGGCGGCGAGCACCGTGACGACGAGTGCATCGGCCACCGCAAGCTGTTCGAGCAGGTCACCAGGTGCAGCCCGCAGCGATGCGCAGAAGATCGGCAGCGATCGGCCGCCCTTGTCCTCGATCGCGTCGCAGAGGGCGTCGATGTAGGCGGTGTTGCCTGCCAGATGCTGGGCTCGGTAGTAGAGCACCGCGATCGTCGGTCCGGTGGCCTCGACCTGGGCATTCCGTTCCAGGATCCCCCACTGCGCGGTTGTTGCCGGAGCGCTGAAGCCGTGACCGGTGAGCAGCACGGTGTCGGACAAGAATGCGTGCAGGTTCGCGAGATTGTCGTGTCCGCCCTGGGCCAGGTAGTTGTGAGCATCGGCGGCCACACCGGGAGCCACCGTCGACATCGACATCAGGTCGGGATCGGGAAGCTGTTCACCGGAGACCACCACAGTTGGCAACCCGGCGGCGATCACCGCGTCGAGACCCTGTTCCCACATCCGCCGGCCACCCAGAATTCGAACAACGACCAGGTCGGCGCCGTCCAGGAGTCCGGGCAGGTCTTCGTCGACGAGCAGGCGGGACGGGTTCGCAAGACGAAAGTCGGCGCCGCTGGCCTTGGCGGTCAGCAGATCTGTGTCCGAGGTGGACAGCAGCAAGATCACGAGGACCTCCTTGCCGGGAATGCGCGCCCGGCGGTTGGGGTGTAGCAGCGGAGCAACAAGGGTCTGACTTGGGGTTTCCCCCATACAGTGGCGCGACCGTGCCGGACTCTCACCGGCTTCCTCATTGCGGAATGGCATCAGCATATAAGAACGCATTTCTGCCTTGTATTCCTTGACCGATATATACCCAGGAGAGAAAATACTCGTTGTGAACGAACTGATCTGGCCGGCTCTGGCGGAACCGAATCGTCGACGAATGCTCGATGTCCTGCGGGTGCAGCCCTGCGCCGTGGGCGAGCTGGCCAGACGCGTCGGACTGGCGCAACCGCAGACGTCCAAACACCTGGGCGTTCTTCGTGCGGCCGGCCTCGTGACCGTTCACGCAGATGCACAACGTCGCGTCTACCAGGCCCAACCGTCTGCGCTGGCCGAGATCGACAGCTGGCTCGCGCCCTATCGCCCGATGTGGAACACCGGCCCGGATGCCCTGGGAACACACCTGGACAAGAACCCCCTGGCACCAGAAGAGGACCAGAAATGAGCAGCTCTGCCACAGATCTCGAACTCCACAAGTTCTCAACGGGGTCCCGGCCGGGCAATTGACCGCCAGTACCGTGGACCCCATGAGTCGACCGTCCGATCGTTGCCCTGGTGTGTTCTCGGCGCACCCGGCGGCAGATGGCCACCTCGCACGGATCCGGCTACCCGGCGGACTGATCACACCAAGCCAGATGAAATCCCTGGTAGGAGTGTCGGACGACTACGGAGACGGTCATCTCGAACTGACCTCGCGCGGCAACGTCCAGCTGCGTGGGATCGGTGACGTGGACGGTGCCGGTCAGCGCATCCTCGAGGCCGGCCTGATCCCGTCCCCCAGTCACGAACGCGTCCGCAACCTGCAGCTCTCGGCATTGACCGGGCGGCGAGGAGGCCTGGTCGACGCGCGACCGATCCTGAAAGAATTCGACGCCGCATTGCAGTCCGATCCCACACTCGCGGAGCTTCCGGCCAGGATCCTGTTCGGCTTCGACGACGGTCGTGGCGACATCGTGACCCAGGGTCCCGACATCGGCGTTTTGGCGTTGGATGAGCGGGCGTTCGACGTGCTCATCGGCGGAACGCCCACCGGACGGCGGGTGTCGGCCGACGGCGCCGCGGACCTGATGATCGATCTGGCCCATGCGTTTCTCGCCGACCGGACCGACGAGTGGCGCGTCCAGGATGTCGCCGACCGCCCCGCGATCGACGAAGTGTTGGCGACCCTGCCGGAAACCGGCGAATATTCGAGGTCGAAGCCCACGTCGACACCGCAGGTGGGCTGGCTCGCGCAGGACACCGATGACCTGGTGGCACTCGGCTCGGTGGTCGCGCACGGCCGGATCCCGGCACGCGTCGGAGAGTTCCTGGCTGCCATCGAACGCGACATCTACCTGACACCACGGAAAGAGATCTTGATCGTCGACCTGTCAGAAGGCATGGCCGACACCGTACTTCGGGTGCTGGCGCCGATGGGCCTGATCTTCGACGAGAACTCACCGTGGACCAAGGTCACCGACTGCACCGGCTCGCCGGGCTGCGACAAGTCGCACGCCGATGTCCGCGGCGACCTCGAACTGCACCTGACCTCTGGTGGCGCTGCCGTCGACGACCGTCAGCACTGGGTCGGTTGTGAACGCGGGTGTGGCTCGCCGCCAGGGAACCATCTTCGGGTCGAGGCAACACCGTCGGGGTACAAGCGTCGCCGACTCTGATCGGCATCTATGGTGACGAGCACTATGTACACCTACATTCGAGACGGCGCCGAGATCTACCGGCAGTCATTCGCGACGATTCGTGCCGAATCCGATCTTTCAATGTTCGAAGACGACCTCTCGCAGGTCGTAGTCCGGATGATCCACGCCTGCGGACAGGTCGATCTGACCACCGACGTCCGGGCCAGTGCCGATCTGGTGACCGCAGCACGTACGGCACTCGAGGACGGTGCGCCGATCCTCTGTGATGCGAACATGGTCGCTTCCGGCGTCACCCGCAAGCGGTTGCCTGCGGGCAACGAGGTGCTCTGCCTGCTGGGTGACAATCGGCTCCCCGACCTGGCTGCCGAGCTGGAGACCACAAGAACCGCTGCGGCGGTGGAACTCTGGCGTCCCATGCTCGAGGGATCGGTGGTGGCGATCGGGAACGCACCGACCGCACTGTTCGCACTCCTCGAGCTGATCGATGCCGGCGGACCCCGGCCGGCCGCGGTCATCGGTGCGCCGGTCGGCTTCATCGGTGCCGCGGAATCGTGTGCAGCGCTTGCCGATCGGAACGACCTGGAGTACTTGACCGTACTCGGCCGTCGCGGCGGATCGGCGATCACCGCCGCCGCCCTCAACGCACTTGCCTCGAAGGTGGAATGACGATGACCAGCAGCGGAAAATTGTGGGGCGTGGGGTTGGGACCCGGGGACAGCGAGCTGGTCACCGTGAAGGCCGCGCGGGTCATCGGTGAGGTCGATGTGATCGCGTATCACTGTGCACGCCACGGCCGTTCGATCGCCCGGTCGGTTGCCGAACCCTATCTTCGGGATGGTCAGCTGGAGGTTCGGCTGATGTATCCGGTGACCACCGAGACGACCGATCATCCCGGCGGCTATCGCGGAGCGCTCGACGACTTCTATGCCGCCTCCGCGGAGGTTCTTGCCGAACATCTGCGGGCAGGTCGCTCGGTGGCGTTGCTGGCCGAGGGTGATCCGCTCTTCTACAGCTCGTATATGCACATGCACAAGCGACTGACCGACCGGTTCGACACCGAGATCATCCCGGGCGTCACATCGGTCAGTGCTTCGGCAGCCGCCACCGGGCTGCCGTTGGTCGAAGCCGATGAGACCCTGACCGTGTTGCCTGGCACGCTTCCGAAGGCCGAACTGGTTCGCCGACTGCGGGACAGTGATGCGGTGGCGATCATGAAACTGGGCCGCACCTTCCCGGAAGTGGTTGCAGCGTTGAGTGAGTCGGGTGTCCTCAGCCGGGCGTGGTATGTCGAACGAGCTTCGACGGGCGCACAGAAGGTGATGCCTGTCGTCGATGTCGACGCATCGACGGTGCCGTACTTCTCGATGGTCGTGATCCCGGGCGAGCTCAACAGTGCGCAACCACCGGCAGCGGATTCCGGTGCCATCGGCGAGGTCGTTGTCGTGGGCTTGGGACCAGGCGCCGACCGGTGGACGACTCCGGAAGTGCGCGCGGAGCTGGCCCAGGCCACCGACCTCGTGGGCTACAAGACCTATCTCGATCGGGTGACCCCCCGCCCCGGACAACGTATGCACCCCAGCGACAATCGGGTCGAGTCCGAACGGGCTTGCATGGCGCTGGATCTGGCGAAGAACGGCGCCCGGGTCGTTGTGGTGTCGTCCGGCGACCCCGGTGTCTTCGCGATGGCGGCTGCGGTGGTGGAAGAAGCGGCCGACCCGCAATGGCGCGATGTCCCGGTGCGGGTCGTGCCCGGGGTGACCGCGGCGAACGCCGTTGCCAGTCTGGCGGGCGCGCCGCTTGGACACGACTATGCGGTGATCTCGTTGTCCGACCGGCTCAAGAGCTGGGACGTGATCACTGCGCGCGTGCGTGCCGCGCTGGCCGCGGATTTGGTGCTCGCGATCTACAACCCGGGATCGGTCAGCCGGAATTGGCAGGTCGCCGAACTCAAGGACATCGTCTTGGAATCCAAGGACCCGTCGACACCGATCATCCTCGGGCGCGACGTCGGTGGCCCCGAGCAGTCGGTGGTGATCACCACCGTCGGGGAGTTCGATCCGGCCGTGGTCGACATGCGGACACTGTTGATCATCGGTTCGTCGACCACCACGGTCGTGGACCGTATCGGTGGTCCGCTGGCGTTCACCAACCGCCGCTACGAGAGCAACTGACGGACCCGGTCCGCGGCGGCCGAAGCCGTTTCGACGGTTTCGCCGCCGGGTGGGGACGGTCGCCGAACCATGACGACCGGTAGCGAAAGGCACCGCGCTGCTTCAAGTTTCGCTTGAACCAGTTGGCCTCCACTGTTCTTCGTGACGACCACGTCTATGCGGTGTTCGCGCAACAGGGCCAGTTCACCTTCGACGGTGTACGGGCCGCGGCTGCGGAGGATCTGATGCCGGGACGGCACCGACCGCTCGGGCGGGTCCACGAGTCGGATCAGGAACCAGGCGTCGTCGATGTCGGCGAAAGCATCGACGTCTTGGCGACCGGTGGTGAGGAAGACTCGGATATCGCCCTTTTCATGGGCCGATTCCGCGACGCTTCTGGCAGCGCCGGCGATGTCCGGGACGTCGATCCAGTGATCCCCCTGTTGCGCCGACCATTCGGGTCGTCGCAGTGTCAGCATCGGCACATCGAGACTCGCAGTTGCGGCTCCGGCATTGGCGGAGATCTGACGGGCGAACGGATGCGTCGCATCGACCACTGCCGTGCAGGTGTTGTCACGCAGCCACGTTCGCAGACCGTCGATGCCGCCGAACCCGCCGATCCGGACATCACCGACCGGTAGCGCCGGATTCTTGACCCGGCCGGCGAGTGAGGTGACAACCTGCACTCCGTCCCCGACGAGCTGCGCTGCCAGAGCGCGGGCTTCGGCGGTACCGCCCAGGATGAGGACCGTCCCCTCGCTCATGACAGATGGGGGTCGGTGCGCAGCTTGGTCATCCTGGCAGATGAATAGAGATAACTGTCCGGGAACTCTGCGGCGGCCAGGACGCGTCCGACGAAAATGACCGCCGTGCGCTGGATACCGTGTCGTTCCAGCTGGTTCGGGAGTTCGGTCAACGTGCACCGAACGATCTGCTGGTTGTCGCGGCCGGCGAAGGCGACCACTGCCGTCGGACAGTCGCTGCCGTAATGCGGCGTCAATGCATCCACGATTTGTAGGGCTCGATGGGCTGCCAGGTGGATCGCCATCGTGACACCCGTGCGGGCGAGCTCCTCGAGTTGCTCCCCCTCGGGCATATCGGTCGAGAGCGTGGACACTCGCGTAATCAGCAGCGACTGACCGACTCCCGGCACGGTGAGTTCCTGTCCCAATGCCGCAGCCGCCGCGGTGAAGGCCGGAACACCCGGGACGATCTCGTACGAGATTCCTTGCGGCTGCAGCAATCTGATCTGTTCGGCCACCGCCGAATACAGTCCGGGGTCGCCGGAATGCAAGCGCGCCACGTCATGGCCGGCACGGGTCGCGGTCACGATGTGCTCGATGATCTGCGGTAACGGCATCTTCGCGGTGTTGATCAATGTGGCGCCGGGGGGACAATGCTCGAGCATCTCAGCCGGGACCAGCGACCCGGCATAAAGGCAGGTGTTGCACCGCGAGAGCAGCTTTGCACCGCGAAGTGTGATCAGATCGGCGGCGCCGGGTCCGGCTCCGATGAAGTACACCGTCATGAGTTGATCCTCGGCTTGTCGGCGATCCACTGTGTCACCGGTAGGTTTGGACGCCAGGTCGTCATCGATCCCAGTGGCTCGGCGTGGTCGATCTGGAATCGACGAAGCGTACCGCCCAGGGCAGCATGCCATTTCACCAAAACAGCCTCGGATTCGAGGGTGACGGCGTTCGCCACGATCCGTCCACCGTCGAGCAGGGCATCCCAGCACTCCTCCACGACCCCCGGGATTGTCACCCCTCCCCCGATGAAAATCGCGTCGGGATCGGGTGCATGACCCAGCTGATCGGGTGCCGCCCCGAGGACGGTCAATCCTGCGCTCACACCGAGCTGGGCCGCGTTGTGCGCAATGCGTCCCCGGCGTACGTCGTTCGATTCGAAGGCGATTGCGGAGCAGGTCCGGTCGGTGCGCAGCCACTCGATGGCGACGCTACCCGCGCCCGCACCGACATCCCACAGCAGTTGGCGTGCGGCAGGCCGGAGGGCGGTGACTGTCAGCGCCCGCACCGCCTGTTTGGTCAGTTGCCCGTCGTGGCTGAAGTCGGTGTCCGGTAGACCTGCCTGGCTGCTGACGGCCGGACCAAGACAGTCAACGGCAACAATGTTGAGCTGGTCGCCGGCAGGTCCCGTCCAGGTTCGCGCGATACCGGTGACCTGGCGTTCCCGGTCGGAACCGAGCTGTTCGAGAACTGTCATCTGCGACCAGCCGAACCCATGAGCGGTGAGCAGGTCGGCGACGGCTGCCGGAGTGGTGTTGTCGCGACTCAGGATCAGCAGGCGAACGCTATCGGAGACATCGGAGAGGATCGAGTCAATCGGTCGATCGACAACACTGCTGATACGGGTCGTGGCCAGGTCCCAGCCGAGGCGGGCCGAGGCCAGGCTGACACTCGAGACGGCCGGCAGGATGCGAACATGTTGGGCGCCGACCTGTTTGACGATCGAGGCCCCGACGCCGTGGAACATCGGATCGCCCGAGGCAAGGATGTGAACGGTCTGCGGGTGTGGCTCGGCCAATAGTCGCCGCAAGTGTTCGGACATCGGGCTGTCCCACCGGTGACGTGTGGCTTCCAGAGGTGCAAGCAGATCCAGCTGGCGAGTGGAACCGTAAATGTCGGTGGCAGAGCGCAATTCGTCCTGCGATTTCCCGGACAGGCCGTCCCAGCCGTCGGCGCCGATACCGACGACCACAAACCTCGGTTCACTCATCGCGGCATCCGCCGCCAGATGGCCTGGGGCAGGAGTTTCATCACGAAGAAGACCGGGCGCAGTTTTCCGGGCACCCACACCACACGCTTACCTTGGTGCAACGCTTTCACCACTGCGTCGGCAACCTGTGGTGCGGTGCTCGACATCGGGGCAGGTTTGGTACCGGAGGCCATCAAATCTCTTGTCATGCTGCCGATGACAAAACCGGAGCGCACCAGCAGGAGGTGTACCCCGCTGCCGTGCAAGGCATCTGACAATCCGCTGGCGAAGCCGTCGAGTCCGGCTTTGGTGGAGCCGTAGACGTAGTTGGCGCGGCGGACCCGGACGCCGGCCACAGAAGAGAAGACGATGATATTGCCGCGCTTCGCGGCGCGCATCGCGACGGCCAACGGGGTCAGGACGCTGATCTGGGCGAGATAGTCGGTGTGTGCGATCTGCAGGGCGTGGGCACTGTCGACCTCTGCCCGCGCCTGATCGCCCAGGATGCCGAAGGCCACGATCGCATCGTCGATGGGTCCGTGCTCGGCAACGATCTGCTGGATGAGGCCCTCATGCGCCGAGGTGTCGTTCGCATCGAACTCGATGGTGTGGACTGCCGCCGCATTCTCGGACTCCAGCCGTTCGCGCTGATCAGCGAGGTCCTCTGATCGGCGAGCCGCCAAGATCACCGTCGCCCCGGCAGCGATCCGGGCCGCCACCTCCAGCCCGATCTCACTGCGACCACCGAACAGCACAACCACTCGCCCATTACTCACCGGGCCAGTATCCCAAACGACCAAATTTGGGGCTGCAGTCACTCCTTCACAGGGCTGGGCTTCTTCGGCGCACGGATCACCTGCAAGATGTCCCGATAGAATTCTTCGACCAGTTTGTTCGCTGAGATGACGACGTTTCCGCGGTTCCGGGCCAGCGTGTGGGAGCGAGTGATTTTGAACTGTTTGGGTAGCTTTCCATCCGCGGGAAGCAGCGCCTCGGGCTTATCGCGGAGGACTCCCAACAACGCACCTACGTTGGAAGACGTACGCCCGGCCAGAATCGATTCGATCCGGGTGTCCGCATGCGCATCGGGGATCTGTTTGACGATCCAATTGATGCGAGTCGCGGGACGTCCTTCCCGAGGGGCATCGATGATGGTCGAGCATTCCAGGACGTCGGACCGAAGGTCGATGGCCAGCGTCAATGTTCCGGTCGCGCCTGGGATACGCAGTGAGCCGAACATGAAGCCCGAGTCCGCCAACTGTTGAATCCGGCTGGTGCTGTCCGGTCGATACCTTGGGAAGATCGGTCGCACGTCCGCGCTCAGCAGACACGAGAGATCGTGGCCGATATGCCGGACCAACTGATCAAATAGATTGCATACCTCAACCGCGCCTTTTGAGTCGGCACTCAGGGTTTTGGTCTTCACCGCATCGCGAACTTGGCCCCACTGCGCCCCCATGTCGGTGAAGCCATGTAGTCCAGACTTTGGATGCTGTAGGTACCTGACAAACTCCTGCAAGATCCAACCCTGAGTCGAGTCTTGGACTTGTTTGTGCATCGACATCTGGATCGCAACCGATCGAATCTCGTCCCACGAAAGATGCTGTAGCGAGACCCTTTTGAGTTTGCGCTTGTCCACCACCACGGGATGCTGATCATGCGCACCCAACAACTGATTGCTGACGGTGATCACCGCATCGAATCCGAGGCTACGGGCGATGTCGATATAGGTCTCAACCTGATCGGTGGTGAGCTTGGATGACGAGGACTTGGCTTCGACCAGCGCGGTCCATTGCTTCGCCCCGCGGGTGATTCTGATCAATCCATCCGGACGAAGCTTCTTGTCATTCCATTCGAACTCGGGCTCGATGTACGTCTCGATCGATCCGGCCGGTCCACCGCTGCGCGCCACCATCTCGCGACCGAATTCCCGCACTCCGGCCATCACGGCCAAGAGCGCTGAGACCGCGCGTCGTTCGCGTTCATCGCCGGTACCGATTGCGGACACCGAGAACAAGCGAGAGCGATCCCACTCCGCGCCGCCTTCGGCCAGTTCGGGAACCAGCGACCACGATGGCAACTTCGGTGGACGGAGTGCCTTTCTGGTGGTCATTGAAGATTTCACCGAGGGCTTGGTCGCAACTGACTCGGCCACCACCGCGATGTCAGCAGGAGTCACATCAACATCTGCCGGTGCGGTTTCCTGAGTGTCCACCGCGACAGTGTCCGCCCCAGGTGAACCGTTCTCGCCAGATTCGGCGGGGTCGTCGATCTCCACACCGAACTCAGCCGCCAACGCGGCCAGTCCGCCCGAGTATCCCTGGCCGATCGCCCGAAACTTCCAGAGGGAATCCCGACGATAGAACTCGCCGAACAGCAATGCCCGGACCGGCTCGTCGACTGACAGATTGAAACGTGCTGTTGGGTTATCCGAATCGCCTGGCATAAGGGTGATTTCGAGGCTCTCAGCATGAGCGAAGGTCGAGTTGGCGCCATCGTCGAGGCTGGCGCCTACGACGATTCGTTCGATTTCGTCCGGTAAACGGGCAAAATCCACGTATAGGAGGTCGTCGATCGGCGATGGATCAGCGGTTGAATCCTCATCGGAGGCCTCGTTTCCATCGAGTCGGACAGCTCCGCCGGCGCCTTCACGTTGGTTGTAGAACACAAAATCGGCGTTCGATCGGACCTTGTCGCTTGCGTCCAGCAACAGAATGCTGGCATCGGGCGTCGGCGCTTCCTCTCCGGGAAATCTGCTGACCACGCTTACGGCGACCACATCGTCACCACCACCCAAGGATTCGATGGAAACATTCTGTCCGCGAATAAGTTCCAAAGGTGCGCTGGCGAGGTCAGTCATCGACTGATGATTTCATGCACACGGTATCTAGTGAGTGATCCGAACAATTGAACTTCGTAGCGTTGGCTAAGGTCGACTTGTGCCCAAAACAGCAGACGACCTCACCCCCGCAGCACTGGACTTCCTCACCGAACGCCACCTCGGGAGTCTGACCACCGTCCGTGCGTCGGGGACCCCCCATGTTGTCGCTGTGGGATTCACCTACGACGCCGAGGCGAAGATCGCGCGAGTGATCACCTTCGAAGGCAGCCAGAAGGTGAAGAACGTCGACCGCTCCGGATACGCGGCGGTATTTCAGGTGAACGGTCCACAGTGGTTGACGTTGGAAGGCGAAGCATCAGTCCACCGTGACCCAGAGGCTGTCGCCGAAGGTGTTCGCCGCTACGCGGCTCGCTACAAAGAGCCCAAAGTGAACCCACGCCGCGTGGTCATCCAGATCAACGTAGAGCGTGTATTGGGCTCGCAGTCGCTGATGGTCACCGCCTGAGCAATAAGCTAGGCATCTTGGTGCGGGCTATCCGGTTCGGGATCGGGTTGGACCTCAGGTTCGCGGTCCGTCAGTTCCGCCAACTTTTCGGCCAACACCGCCCGGCGATCGGCCAGTACCTTCTCCCAGGCTGCTGCGAGGGTTTCGTTGACATGCTGGGCCCGGTTGACCCGCGGTTTTCGTTCCGGATCCACCGACGCCGGCGGTATCCACCCGACCCGACCCGTGTCGGGGCCTTCGGTGATCATGATCGTCTGCCACTGATGCGGTCCATCACCGATGAGTTTGTGGTGCGGCGGGCAGGCTGATCCCATCATGTCGATATCGGTCAAACCCCCATTGATCCAGGCAAGCAGATGATGGGCCTCGACCCAGGTCGCCGGATTGGTACAACCAGGATGCGAACAACCCCGATCCCGGACGAACAACGCCAACCGTTGCCCCTTCTGCGCGGTCCGTTTGGTCCGGGCAAGATACAACACCTCAGCACTGTGGTCAGCAAAGACGGCCAGATATTTGTCCGACCGCGCCGCCAGATCCAGGGCCTCTTCGACCGGAATATCCACCCCCGACGCCGTTCTGGCGATCCCCGCACACTCGTCGAGCTGCTGCTTGGTCATCGTGATGACCAACTGCGCCGGCAAACCACGATGCGACTTGCCCAGCAGATTGCACTCCAAAATGGTCTTCAGGATCGCCTTGAGCGCGTCGTGACATTGTTGGCCCTTCGAACGGGTATCCCGCTCAGCAGCAGCTCTGACCAGCTCCGCATCCTGTTTCGGATCATCGGACGCACCGGTCGGCGAGTTCGGGTCGGCTGGATTGTTCATCCCCGGCGCCGCCCACACATCCATCACCGTCCGCAACAAGGCCAACGTTTCCGGGTCCAGGGTGCCGGTGATCTTGGCCATCAAATCCACCCCCTGATCCCCGATACCCATCGACCGTTTACGAGCCCGATCCGAATCATCGGTCAACCGACCATCAGGGTCGACCCGGGCCAACACCGCGCGACCGGCGGCGGTCAACTGGGTGGGATCTTGGCCGACGGCCTCTTCGGTCATCCAATGATCCACCACGTCATACACTGCCGGATCAGAGGCCGACGGGATCTGTTTGCGCACATCCAACATGACATCCATATGCGCCGCCCCGATCAAACCTTTCGACCACGCCTGCTCGGCCGCAGGGCATTTCGGCGCCAACACCTCACCCTGCAACGTATGAAACCGGCCCACCGCCTCCAGGGCCCGGATCCGGGACATGGTTTGCCCTTTGGTCAACCGCAACTCGCTACGGGTGAAACCGAACAGTGACGAATACCCGGCTTCGGTAAACGATGACCGATCCGAGACCCGCAACAGGTGACGCAACCCGGTGAACTCGACCTTACGGGCGATCCGTTCATGCACCCGCACAAGCTCATTGACTTCCGCGCCAGACATATCGGAATCAGCGCAGTCCGCGATATCGGCAACGAGCAACTCCAACTCGAGGTACTTGCGCACCAATACCGGAACCGGCGAGGAATCAACCGAAGAGTCAACCGAAGATTCAACAGGCGGATCGTCAGTCATCATGCCCCCCAGCACATCTGATCAGAACGCTTTCAATCAGTGTACCCTGGAGGGCTCAATAAGTCGAACATTTATCCGAACTGATCGAGCCGATCTGAGGCCTGGATCAGACCGACTTCAGCTCGTGTGGTCGGGAATTGAACGCTTCGCAGCCATCTTCGGTGACGACCACGATGTCTTCGATGCGTGCGCCCCAACTGTCGGGGAAATAGATGCCCGGCTCGATGCTGAATGCCATGCCCGGACGCAGCGGAATGTTGTTGCCCGCAACGATATACGGCTCTTCATGAACCGAGAGGCCGATGCCGTGACCGGTGCGGTGAACGAACTTGTCGGCGAGTCCGGCGGCTGCCAATACGTCCCGGGCCGCGGCGTCGACCTCCTCGGCGGTGACGCCGGGGCGCACTGTGGCCACAGCGGCCCGCTGGGCTTGTTGCAGCCACTCATACTGACGCGCGATGACATCGGAAGGTGTACCGACACAGTAGGTTCGGGTGCAATCGGAGTTGTATCCCGGCGCGACCGGTCCGCCGATATCCACGACAACCATGTCGCCGTCCTCGATCACCCGGTCCGACACCTCGTGATGGGGGTCGGCACCGTTGGGGCCGGATCCCACGATGATGAACTCGGCTCGGGTGTGCCCTTCGGCGAGAATGGCGGCGTCGATGTCCGCAGCGACCTCACGTTCGGTGCGACCGGCTTTGAGCCACTCCCCGACCCGCGCATGTACTCGGTCGATCGCGGCGCCGGCCCGGCGTAACGCGTCGATCTCGGCGTCGTCCTTGATCATCCGCAATTCACGCAGGACAGCAGTGGCGAGTTCTGGTGCGCCGCCCCATCGGCCTGCCAGTGGGACCGTGTGCAGCGCAGGCGTCGCGTCGGAGACGGCGTATCGGTCGCCTGCTCCTCCGGCAGCAACAACTGCGAGTGCATAGGCATCCTGGCCGTCAACCCAATCGTGGACGGTCAAGCCGAGTTCGCCGACGGCCGACTCGCGCAGCGCCGCCAACTCCAGCCGTGGCACAACTACTTCGGGAGCCCGGCCCGGACTGATCACCAGGGCGGTGAGCCGTTCGAATGTGCTGGCCCGAGAGCCCGTCAGATACCGCAGGTCGGGTCCGGGAGTGATGAACAGCGCTGACAGGCCCGCTTGCGCCGTGAGCTCCTGCGCCCGATCCAGACGTGACTTGTACACCGCTGCCGAGAATCGTTGATCTGCCATGGATTCAAGGCTATCGGTCGCACCGCTCGTGATGTGGCCGGCCGCCGGACGCGTGTCACAACGCGGCGGAGGTGTGTTCCAGTCGAATCACAACATGCAATGAGCGATCTCTAACCGGGCGAAAACACCGTTTTACGCGGAGAATGCAGGCAACGGAAGATATCAGTTCTGAACATACCCCCAGGAGGTCACCGTGGACCGCGAAGGCGTCCGACGTCGACTACGGGCTGTTCCTACCGATGATTCTCAGGTCCAGTTCGCAAACCTGCATGGATACAAGCGTGCCTATCGGATGGCCGGCTCGGGTCCGGCGTTGCTGTTGTTGCACGGAATCGGCGACAACTCCCTGGCCTGGGAACCTGTGTTCACGCAGCTCAGCGAGAAATACACGGTGATCGCACCCGACTTTCTCGGACACGGTTTCTCGGACCGTCCACGTGCCGACTACTCGGTACCCGCTTTTGCCAACGGAATGCGCGATCTGTTGACGTACCTCGACATCGAAAGGGTGACGATCGTCGGTCATTCACTCGGCGGTGGTGTGGCCGGGCAGTTCGCGTATCAGTTCCCCGAGATGGTCGAACGGTTGGTGCTGGTGGGCACCGGCGGTGTCACCAAGGATGTCAATCCGGTCCTGCGAGCGTTGTCACTGCCTTTCTCCGAGTACGCCCTGGGGGTGGTCTCGGTCCCGGGAGTGTTCTCCGCATTTGCAACGGCTTCGCGCACGTTGCGCGATCGTCTGCCGTTTGCACTGTTCCGTGACAACAACGAGATCGTCCGGGTGCTCGAACGGATGCCGGAAAAGGGATCGGCCGAGGTCTTCGCCCGGACCTTGCGATCAGCTGTCGACTGGCGCGGTCAGGTGGTCACCATGCTCGACCGCTGTTACCTGAGCGCCGGTATCCCGACCCTGATCGTGTGGGGCTCGGACGATCAGGTGATCCCGGTGCAGCACGCCCATATGCTCCACAGCGCGATGCCCGGCTCTCAGATGGTCATCTTCGACAAGGCCGGTCATTTTCCGTTCCGGGATGACCCGAACCGCTTCATCGACCTGCTCTTGTCCTTCGTGGCCTCGACGGCCCCGGCGAACATCAGTCGGGCCGACGTGAAAATCGCGTTGCGACAGGGTCCTTCGAGTCAGCCGCTCACCGGCGATGCCGAGTCGCAACTGGCCGTGCTCGATGTCCTGGGTTCGGACGAACGCAGCGCCACCTGACCGCAGTGCTCCGATGATCGGCGCCGATCTGGCATGGTTTAGGCATGACTGCCCCAGTGATGTTGCTCGATGGTGCCAGCCTCTGGTTTCGGGCCTTTCATGCCCTGCCCGAGAAGATGACGGCACCCGACGGGCGTCCGGTCAACGCAGTCCGCGGATTCGTCGACATGATCGCTTCTCTGGTCACCCGGGAGCATCCGCAACGACTGATCGTGTGCCTGGACCTCGACTGGCGGCCGGCCTTCCGCACCGATCTCATCCCGTCGTACAAGGCGCATCGCGTGGCCGCAGGTGCGAGCGACGGGTCTGAAGAGGTCCCGGACACCCTGACACCTCAGGTCGACATGATCATGAAAGTTCTGGCCGCTGCCGGGATCGCCACGGCGGGAGCGGAGGGCTGCGAAGCCGACGACGTGATCGGAACCCTCGCCGACTCCGAAGCCAAAGATCCGGTGGTGGTGGTCAGCGGTGATCGCGACCTGCTGCAGGTGGTTTCCGACGACCCGGTTCCGGTGCGCGTGCTGTACGTGGGACGCGGCCTGGCCAAGGCCGAGATGTTCGGGCCGGAGGAACTCGCCGAGAAGTACGACGTACCAACAGCGAATCCGGGTTCGGCCTACGCCGAGATGGCGATCCTGCGCGGAGATCCGTCGGACGGGTTGCCAGGGGTGACGGGCATCGGTGAGAAGACCGCGTCGAAGCTGCTTCACGAGTTCGGAAACCTGGACGAACTCGAACGCGCGGCATCGACAACGAGCGACAAGCGGATCTCACCGCGTCAACGCAAGTCGCTCGCCGAGGGCGCGGACTACCTGCGCGGGGCCCGCACCGTTGTGTTCGTCAAGACCGACGCGGAGATCATCGGCGACACCGAAGGTCGCCTCCCCGCCGCACCCGCCGACCCCGCAGCGCTTGCCGACCTGATCGAAGAACTCGGTATCGGCTCATCGATCGGCCGACTGGGCAAGGCACTCGGCTGGCAGATGGGCTGACGCGTCCACCGGCCGTCCGAACTGCCTACTGGGTGGTCGGCTGACCGACCTCGTACTTGCCCTCATCGTCGAGGAACGTGATCTTGACCTGCTGGTTCGCGCCGGCAACGGTCGCGGTGCAGGTGAAGCTGCTGCCCTTCTTGATCTCCTGATCGGCGGGGCACCGGACGTTCTCGACGTCTTTGGCCTGGTAGTCGTTCTCCAGAACCGACGCCACACCTTTCTGGGCCGCGTCTTGGCTGAGAACCTTCGTCACGGCGAATCCCGGAAGCCAGAATGCGGTGACCGCCAGGACGACGGCGGCGACACCGACCACTGCGGCACCGATGATCAGCGGCAGCCTCTTCGACTTCTTCGGTGGTGTCATACCCGCGAACTGGTCGCCACCGGGCTGCCCGAACTGCCCCGGCTGGCCGTACTGCCCGAACTGATCCGGCTGGCCGGGTTGGCCGTACTGGCCCGGTTGACCCTGGGGCGCACCGTATTGCGGCTGCTGGCCGTATTGCGGTGCACCTGGTTGTCCGTACTGAGGAGGCTGTCCCGGCTGGCCGTATTGACCGGGCTGACCGTACTGCTCCGGCTGACCGTATGGACCGGGCTGTTGCGGAGGCTGCTGGCCCCAACCATGCTGGGCGGGTTGACCTTGCGGCGGCTGGCCGCCGGCCGGGTAGCCGTAGGTCTGCTGGTTCCACGGGTCAGAACCCTGACCCGGTTGCCCTTGCCCTGGCTGCCCTTGTCCTGGTTGCCACTGCCCGGGTGCGGAACCGCCACCCTGGTTGTTCGGGTCGTTGGGCCCGCTCATGTATTTCCCTCCACCTGTTCGCGTCGCGCGATCGCAAGTCCAGGACTTCCGAACCCCGAACATACCGCACAACCTATTGCCGTTCGGGCAGGCGCTCAGCGAAAACTCGCGGGCGCTCAGCCGAGTTCGACAGCCACAACGCCGCGCCGAATCGCCGTGATCGCCGCTGCCGCCGAACGGGCCAGCTTCGAGCGATCCGATCCGCCGAGCCCGGCTGCGACCCGCATCTGCTCGAGGAGGTCGATGACCTGACGGCTCCAGCGAACGAAATCTCCGGCAGGCAGAGAGGTGCCCTGCTCGCCCGCTGCCGCGAGTACCTCGGTCAGGCCGCGACCGGTCGCCCACAGGTGAATGGCCGTGGCGAAACCGGCATCCGGCTCGCGGGTCGGTTCCACCATGTGACTCATCTCGACACGCGCCAGGTCTTTCCATGCTGCATGCGTGCGACTCAACGCTTCTCGCACACTGGAGACACCGGTCACCAGATCAGCGCCACCGTACGAGTCTCGGCGTGACTGGTACACCACCGCCGAGGCGACGGCCGCGAGTTCGGCTGCGCCGAGGTGGTCCCAGAGCCCGGTGCGGATGCACTCGCAGATGAGCAGATCGCTCTCGCTGTAGACCCGACTCAGGACTTCGCCGGCGGGCGTCACGGTCATGTCGCCGTTCGACTTGTGTTCGACCTGTTCGAGATAACCCAACTCGGTGAGAACCGCGACGACCCGATTGAAGTTGACGGCCAGTGTGGACGTGCGGGCCGACACCGATTCTTCGAGTGCCGCGATCTCCCGCGACACCCGGTTACGGCGTTCGGCGAGCCGGAACAACTCGTCGTGAGCGGGGATCTGATGCGCCGGGTGCTCACGCAACTCTGTGCGAAGACGGTTCAGGCCAGGGTCATCGGCGGCCCGGGTGCGCCTGGTCTGCTTGCCGCGGGGCATCTCGATGCCCGTGGAACGCAGCGCCGAGGCGAGGTCACGACGACCCCGGCCGGTACGGCGATCGACCTGCTTCGCCAGCCGCATGTGGCCGAGTACCTGTGGTGGGTTGAGGAAATCCCGCGGGCCGACCCGACCGGCCCAGCCGTCCTCACAGAGCACCAACGGTTTTGGGTCGCGCAAGTCGGTTGCGGGCTCCAACACCACCGCCAGCCCACGATGCCGACCACCGGCCAGGCCGATGACCTGACCACGCTTGAGCGCGGCGAGGTCTTCAACCGTGCTCTGCTGCACAGCCATTCGGTTCTCGAACTTCAGCGAACGTTCACGGGCCCGGATCTCTTCACGAAGACGGGTGTACCCGAGAAAGCCGTCGATGCCGGCGTCGAGGCCGCGGCCTTCGGCCCGCGCCTCCAGTTCCACCTCGATCTTGCGGAGTTGGCGGCGTGCGGTGTCGATCTGCCGGGCCTGTCCGACCACGGACCGGTCGGCCTGGAACTGTGCGAACGAGCGGTCGAGCAGGTTACGGGAACCGGCCAGTCCCAGACGGCCGATCAGGTTGACGGCCATGTTGTATTCCGGCGCAAAGGAACTGCGCAACGGGAACGTACGAGCACCGGCGAGTCCGGCGACCCGGGTGGGGTCGAGGTCCTCGGTCCAGACGACCACGGCATGGCCTTCGACGTCGATCCCACGCCGCCCGGCCCGGCCGGTCAGCTGGGTGTACTCCCCCGGCGTCAGGTCGTTGTGTGACTCGCCGTTGTACTTGATCAATCGCTCCAGCACCACGGAACGGGCGGGCATGTTGATGCCCAAAGCCAGTGTCTCGGTGGCGAATACAACCTTGACCAAACCTTTGACGAACAGCTCTTCAACCGCGTGCCGGAAGGCGGGCAGCAGTCCGGCATGGTGCGCGGCGAAACCGCGTGTCAATCCCTCCCGCCAGCTGTGAACACCGAGCACGTCCTGGTCCGAGGGGGTCAGCTCGGCGACATACTTGTCGACGATCAGATTCACCTGCTCGACCTGGTCCTGTTCGAGCAGCCGCAAACCCGAACGCAGGCACTGACTCAGCGCGCCCTCACAGCCGGCCCGCGAGAAGATGAAGCTGATGGCCGGAAGCAGGCCATCGCGATCCAGACGTGCGATGAGCTCGGGCCGCGACACCGGACGGACGCCGCTGCGACGGTGATCGCTTCGCTGACCACGTCCCCGTGGACCGCGGATGGAGAAGTCGTCATCGCGCCGCGCTGCCAGTTCCCGTTGGCGGATGTAGCGGGTCAGCTCCGGATTGACCGCCGGCTTCTTGTTCGGGTCCTTGGGGTCGCGATGATCGAACAGATCGAACAACCGGTTGCCGACCAGCATGTGCTGAGTGAGCGGGATGGGCCGGTGCTCGTCGACGATGACGGTCGTGTCGCCGCGAACGGTCTGGATCCAGGACCCGAATTCCTCGGCGTTGCTGACCGTGGCCGACAGACTCACCACCCGTACCGAGGGTTCGAGATGCAGGATGACCTCTTCCCAGACGGCTCCGCGGAACCGGTCGGCAAGAAAGTGGACCTCATCCATCACCACATGCGACAGGTTCTGCAGCGCGGGTGAGTTCGCGTAGATCATGTTGCGCAGCACTTCGGTGGTCATCACAACGACCGGGGCGTGGGAGTTGATCGACGAATCACCGGTCAGCAAACCGATGTTTTCGGCACCGTGCGCGCGAACCAGATCGGCGAACTTCTGGTTGCTCAGCGCCTTGATGGGTGTGGTGTAGAAGCATTTCGACCCACCGGCGAGCGCCAGGTGTACCGCGAACTCACCGACAATCGTCTTGCCGGCGCCGGTCGGCGCGCAGACGAGGACACCATGACCGTCTTCCAGCGCTATGCAGGCATCACGTTGGAATGGATCAAGGGCAAACGCCTGTCGCCCGGCGAACTTCTCGAGTTCGGTGCGTGTTTCAGAGAGTGTCATCGTAGAGATCGGCTCCACTGCCTCGGGACGTCGCCGACACCGGTTCTGGTGGTTGCACCGGATCAGGAACATGCCCGACCGGGCCTGCCGGATCGATCGGAGCGGCTTCGTCGTCGCTCACGTTGCCCCATTCCTGGGCCTCACGCTTCGCTTTACGGTAATCGTGCAGGTGAGCGACCTGGATGGCGATCTCGAGCAAGATCGAGAGCGCGCCGGCCAGTGCCAGCATGGTGAATGGATCCGAGCCCGGGGTGAAGAAGGCCGCGAAGACGAACATGCCGAAGATGAGGCCACGTCGCCACGCCTTCAATCGCGCATACGTCAGGACGCCAACCATGTTCAGCGCGACGATCAGCAACGGCAGTTCGAAACTGACACCGAAGATGATCAGCAGGTGGATGAGGAAGCTGAAGTACTGATCACCGGCCAGTGCCGTGATCTGCACGTTGTCGCCGATCGTCAACAAGACCTCGAACGCCTTCGCCATCACCAGGTAGGCCAGCGCCGTTCCGGCGAGGAACAGGGCTGCGGCGAAGGAGACGAACGTGACCGCGTACTTGCGTTCCTTCTCGACCATGCCGGGGGTGATGAACTGCCACAGTTGGTAGAACCAGATCGGGCAGGCCATGACGATGCCCGCGGTCAGAGCGACTTTGAGGCGCAGCATGAACTGGTCGAACGGGCCCGTCGCCAGGAGGCGACACGTGTCGTCGCCGGTGAGATTGGCACGGGACGACGCCGGCAGATCACAGTAGGGCTGGCGCAGCAGGTCGCCGAGGGACGAGAGGCCGAAAAACCCGTGCGAATACCAGACGAATCCGAGGATTGTGGTCAGGGCGATCGCCAGGACAGAGATCAACAGTCGGTTACGCAGCTCGCGAAGGTGGTCGACCAACGACATGGTGCCGTCAGGATTCACCTTGCGCTTACGGCGCCGAGGGTCAAAAGGTATGCGCACGTGGTCGACTACTCAGGGGTCGGTTGTAGGCGGGTCACCTGGACACAAGTGACCCACCCACCAGAACGGCGAGGACGAGGATCAGGCGGAACGACGTTCGGATTCGGGGGTATTCGTCGGTGTTCCGTCAAGACCCGAAGTGATCTGTGGCCGCGACTCGGGAGTCTGCGCCGATGCGGGCTTGTCCGAATTGTTCTCGTTCTGCATCTCCTTGACCTCACTCTTGAAGATGCGCATCGAACGTCCCAGACCGCGCGCGGCGTCCGGCAGCTTCTTCGATCCGAAAAGGATCAAGAACACGACCACCACAAGAATGATGTGCCATGGCTGTAATGCATTCATTGTGCAGTTACCTCTCCCGTTGAGTTCCTCCGCAATGCTACCGGACTCGGGCCAACCCTAACGGGTCGAACAACGGCCTCACAGCGAGCGGTCAGCGGATGGACAAGTCAGGTTCAGCGGTACATGGACAGCGCGGCAGTGGCCCGTGCCCGGACCTCGTCGGCCATCTCCGGATCACGGACCCTGATCTTGCCACCGAAGCCGAGGATGAATCGGATGAGCCAGTCGGCCGACCCGTACCTCATGGTGGCGACAACCGGCCCCTGCGAACCGGCCAGACCGTCCGGGTCCAAAGGCTCGATCAGGTAATAGTCGAGAACCCAGACCACGTCCTGATCGATCTCGACCACCGCTTCGGGCAGGTCGGAGTCACTGTCGAACAGGGCCAAGGCGCTGCCATCGGTCGTCGGCGGCGGCGAACTGGTCTCGTCGAGCACCGTTGCCGCTTCGATCCGGTCGAAGCGGAACAGCCGGATGCCCTCGCTGCTCCGGCACCAACCCTCGAGATACCCGCGACCCTGGATCGCCTGGATGCGGATCGGATCGACCACCCGCTCTCCGACGACGTCTCGGGTGGCCGAGTAATACCGCAACCGCACCGCCCGGTGGCCGCGGACCGCCTCACGAACCGCGGTCACCGCTTCGGAGTCACCGGTCTTGGACAGGTCGGCCGGTGTCTCGGTGACCGCCTCACCGAGACTCGATCCCATCGCGTTCTCGATCTTTGCGATGGCTCGCCTGGCCGCGGCGGGATCGACGACCCCGGACGCATCGATCAACGAACGTAGGGCCACGAGCAGCGGAGCGGCCTCGGACCCGGTCAGTTTCAACGGCCGGTCGATGCCGGCCGAGAAGGTCACCGCGACACCGTCCTCGACGCTGTCGGGGGTGAAGGACAAGTCGATCAGGTCGCCCGGCGTGTATCCGGGAAGGCCACACATCCACAGCTGCTGCAGGTCCTCGAGAACCTGCTTGGGTGTGGTGCCCAGGTCGACGGCCGCTTTGGCGGCATTGACGCCGGGATGGGCCAAGAAGTACGGGACCATGGCCAGCATGCGGTTGAGTCGATCGGTTCCCGCACTCATCGGGCCGCCTCGCTGAGTATGTCGAGTTCCTCGATGACGTTCTCACGCAGTTCCGGCGGATCGAGGACGAACGCGTCGGTGCCTGCGCCGAGCACCTGACGGGTCAGACCATCGGTCGACCTCATCGCGATGCTCAGGATGCTGCCGGCCCGCCCCTCGTGTTTCCCGGGCTGCGACGACGTCGCGATGCGGCGCAAACCGGCGGCCCGGTTCTCGGCCACCCAGACATGGGCCGTGACGGCCGGTCCGGATCGATCGACGGCTTCGGCGACGATCTGACGAAGATCGACATTGCTGGGCCGGGTCAGTTCGCCTGCCCTGCCGAATGGGGTCACCGACAGGATGCGGGTGAGCCGATAGGTACGGGTCTGTCCGCGGTCCCGGTCATGTCCGACGAGATACCAGCGCCCGAGATGGGTGACCACACCCCACGGTTCGACGGTCCGGGTCACATGGGGCGACGTCGGCCCCGGCCGGTGCTCGAAACGGACCGGGCGGTTCTCGTCGAGCGCGGCGAGCAATGCACCGAGCACCGCAGGCGACCCGATACCTTGCGGGGCACTCGAATGAATCGCCGTGGAGTTCTCGTCGAACGCCGATCCCGGATCCATCTGGACGCCGGCCGCACGCAACTTCATCAAGGCGCTGTGACTGGAGGCCGCGAGCTCCGGCGATTCCCACAGTGCCGCGGCAAGTGCCACCGCGGCAGCCTCGTCGGGGTCGAGCGAGATATCGGGCAGTTCGTACTCGGCCCGGTTGATCCGGTAGCCGTCGACTGACGAGAATCCCGACGAACGGCCGGTTTCCACCGGGATACCGAGGTCGCGCAGCTCGTTCTTGTCGCGCTCGAACATCCGGTTGAAGGCCTCATCGGACTTCGAATCCTGATATCCGATCACACTGTTGCGGATTTGATCGGCGGAAAGATACTGACTGGTGGACAGCAAGCAGATCACCAGGTTCATCAGCCGTTCAACCTTGTTGGTCGCCACGGGATCAGCCTAGGACACAGACCTTCACATAGATGCGATCAGGCGTTCGACGCGCTCATCGACGTTGCGGAACGGGTCTTTGCAGAGCACGGTGCGCTGGGCCTGGTCGTTCAGCTTGAGGTGCACCCAATCGACGGTGAAGTCACGACCAGCCTTCTGCGCGGCCGCGATGAAGTCTCCACGGAGCTTGGCCCTGGTGGTCTGCGGCGGCGTGTCCACCGCAGCCGCGATCGCCTCATCGGTGGTGACCCGCGCGGCCAGACCCTTGCGCTGCAACAGATCGAACACGCCGCGCCCGCGTTTGATGTCGTGGTAGGCCAGATCGAGCTGCGAGATCTTGGGATCGGACAGCTCCATCGAGTACCGGTCCTGGTAGCGCTGGAACAATTTGCGCTTGATCACCCAGTCGACCTCCGTGTCGACCTTCGCGAAATCCTGGGTCTCGACCGCGTCGAGCATCCGGCCCCACAGGTCGACCACCTGGGTCATCTGCTGATTCGGCTCACGCGTCTTGAGATGTTCGACCGCGCGTGAGTGGTATTCGCGCTGGATGTCGAGCGCGGTGGCCTGACGTCCGCCGGCGAGCCGGACCGGACGGCTGCCGGTGAGATCATGCGAGACCTCGCGGATGGCTCGGATCGGGTTGTCCAGAGCCAGATCGCGGAACGCGACCCCGGCCTCGATCATCTCCAGCACCAGCGCCGCCGACCCGACCTTGAGCATCGTGCTGGTCTCGGCCATGTTCGAATCCCCCACGATCACGTGCAGGCGCCGGTATTTCTCGGCGTCGGCATGGGGTTCGTCGCGGGTGTTGATGATCGGACGGCTACGGGTGGTCGCCGACGAGACACCTTCCCAGATGTGTTCGGCCCGCTGCGACAGGCAGAATGTCGCGGCCTTGGGCGTCTGCAGAACCTTGCCCGCACCACAGATCAACTGCCGCGTGACCAGGAACGGCAACAGGACGTCGGAGATCCGCGAGAACTCCCCGGCCCGGACCACCAGATAATTCTCGTGGCAGCCGTACGAATTGCCCGCGGAGTCGGTGTTGTTCTTGAACAGATAGATGTCGCCGCCGATGCCTTCGTCGGCCAGCCGTCGCTCGGCATCGATCAGCAGGTCTTCCAGGACCAACTCGCCCGCCCGGTCGTGCTCGATCAACTGTTGCAGGTTGTCGCATTCGGCGGTCGCGTACTCGGGGTGCGAGCCCACGTCGAGATAGAGGCGCGCCCCGTTCTGCAAGAACACATTGGACGACCGGCCCCACGACACCACGCGGCGGAACAGATACCGCGCCACCTCGTCGGGACTGAGCCGCCGATGTCCGTGAAAAGTGCACGTGACACCGAACTCGGTTTCGATACCCATGATTCGTCGCTGCACGTTTACAACCCTACTGCCGTGTGACCAGAGAAGAACTTCTTCAGTTGTTGGTTTCGCGGGCCGGAAGGAGGTCGACCAGGGTCGATCCCGTCAGACGCCGGAACGCGCGGCGCGGGCGACCGTGGTCGAGGATGGCCACTTCGAGGTCACCCGGCTGCAGTGTGCGAGGTTCGGGCGTCGACGAACTGCTCGACGAAGACGACGAACCATTGCCGGCCGGTGGTGTTTCCAAAGCCGTGACCGCCGATGCCAACGCAGCCCTCAGGTCTGCCTCCGGATCGTAAGAATCCTTCATCGAGGCCGTGATCGACTCGGTGGAACCGCCCATCACCAGGAAGCGGGTCTCGTCGACGATCGAGCCGTCGTAGGTGATCCGGTACAGCTGGGACGGACCGGGTTTGCCGGGACGGCTGACCTCGGCCACGCACAACTCGACCTCATAGGGCTTCGGTTGTTCGGTGAACACCGCCCCGAGCGTGCTGGCGTAGGCATTGGCCAGTGACAGTCCGCTGACGTCGGCGCGGTCGTAGTTGTATCCGCGCATGTCGGCATGCTGGATCCCGGCCTTGCGCAGGCTTTCGAACTCGTTGTATTTGCCGACCGCGGCGAATCCGATGCGGTCATAGATCTCGCTGACCTTGCGCAACGTGTTCGACGGGTTCTCCGCCACGAACAGGACCCCGTCGGCGTAGGTCAGTGCGACGACGCTGCGACCGCGGGCAATGCCCTTGCGGGCCAGCTCCGAACGATCGCGCATGATCTGTTCGGCACTGGCGTAATACGGGAAGGTCATGCGTCACCGCCCTTCTGGAAATCGCGGTTGGCGGTGTCGTCGTCGGTGCCGTGGTAATCCGCCGATCGCCTGCTGATGACACCGCGTGCCGACTGCTCGATCGTGGCGGCGGAGACCTCTGCGGCACCATCCGCGGTGACGGTCACGGCAGTGGGATACAGACCGCGCACCATGTCGGGGCCGCCGGTTGCCGAATCGTCATCGGCCGCGTCGTACAGCGACTCGATGGCGACTGCCAAGGCTTCGTCCGCGGTCAGATCGCTGCGGTAGAGCTTCTTGATGGCCGACTTGGCGAACACCGATCCGGAGCCGATGGCCTGATAGCCGCCGTGCTCCTCGTGGCGGTCGCCGGCGACGTCGAAGGAGAAGATCCGTCCCGGACGCGCCGGATCGACACCGTCGGGGTCGTACCCGACGAGCAGTGGGATCGCGGCCAGCCCGGCCATTGCGGCCTGCAGGTTCGACCGGACCATCGACGCGAGCCGGTTCACCTTGCCGTCGAGGGTGAGGGAAACGCCCTCGATCTTCTCGTAGTGCTCGAGTTCGACGGCGAACAGGCGGATCATCTCGATGGCCACACCTGCGGTACCGGCGATACCGGCAGCCGAGTACTCGTCGGTGATGAAGACCTTGCGCATGTCGCGGCTGGCGATCAGGTTGCCGGAGGTGGCGCGCCGGTCACCGGCCAGGACCACACCACCGGGATAGGCCACGGCGACGATGGTGGTGCCGTGCGGGATGTTTGCAGCCATATCCGGCGAAACCCTGTTCCTGGGCAACAGATCTGGTGCGTTGTTACGCAAATAGTCGGAGAAAGATGAGATGTCCTGGCCGAGGGACCGGATCCGATCGGTCACTGGCCGCCCTTCTGTACATAGGCGCGGACGAAGTCCTCTGCGTTCTCCTCCAACACGTCGTCGATCTCGTCCAGCAGGTCGTCGGTGTCGTCGGCCAGCTTCTCGCGGCGTTCCTGACCTGCACCCGAATCTGCACCGGCGCCGTCGTCGTCGTTACCGCCCGTGCGCTTGGTTTGTTCCTGCGCCATCGCTGCCTCCTTCAGACCACGGTCCCGCTGGGACCGTACGTTCTATCACCCTACCGGTCGAATGTGATCTGGCCACGGATATGCACGTGCGGAGGCGGCGATTTCACTGCCCCCGTACTCGGTTCTAGGTGGTGAGTTGGGCGACCAGATCGGCTGCGGAGTCGACCGAATCGAGCAACTCGCCCACGTGCGCGCGGCTCCCACGTAGTGGTTCGAGCGTCGGAATCCGCACCAGCGACTCCCCGCCGAGGTCGAAGATGACCGAATCCCAACTCGCGGCCGCGATGTCGGCACCGAAGCGGCGCAGGCACTCACCCCGGAAGTACGCGCGGGTGTTCTCCGGCGGGCTGCCGATCGCATCCATCACCTGTTGCTCGGTGGTCAGCCGCTTCATCGATCCGCGGGCGACCAACCGGTTGTAGAGTCCCTTGTCCAGTCGCACGTCCGAGTACTGCAGGTCGACGAGGTGCAGTCGCGGCGCCGACCAGGCCAGGTTCTCGCGCTGCCGGAAACCCTCGAGCAGCCGGAGCTTCGCGGGCCAATCCAGGAGGTTTGCGCATTCCATCGGGTCGCGTTCGAGTTTGTCCAGCACGTCGGCCCAGGTGTCGATGACATCCTTGGCGCGCGCGTCATCGCTGTGATTGGCGTCGTGGAACGCACTGACGCGTTCGAGGTAAATCCGTTGGAGCGCAAGGGCGGTCATCTCGCGTCCGTCGGCGAGCGCAACCGTCGTCTGCAGGGTCGGGTCGTGGCTGATGACGTGCACGGCGTGAACCGGCCGGGCCAGTTCGAGATCCCGCAGCTCGACGCCCGCCTCGATCAGGTCGAGAACGAGCGAGGTGGTGCCGACCTTCAGGTAGGTGGCGGTCTCGGCGAGGTTGGCGTCACCGATGATCACGTGCAGCCGGCGGTACCGCTCGGGGTCCGCATGCGGCTCGTCGCGCGTGTTGATGATCCCGCGCTTGAGCGTGGTCTCCAGACCGACCTCGACCTCGATGTAGTCGGCGCGCTGGCTCAGCTGGAAGCCCGATTCGTCGCCGGACTGACCGATGCCGACCCGGCCTGAACCGGTGAAGACCTGCCGGGAGGCGAAGAACGGTGTGAGACCGGTGATCACCGCGTTGAACGGTGTCGACCGGGCCATCAGGTAGTTCTCATGCGTCCCGTACGACGCACCCTTGCCGTCGATGTTGTTCTTGTACAACTGCAGTTTCGGGGCTCCTGGAACGCTCGCCACGTGCCGGGCCGCGGCCTCCATGACCCGTTCGCCCGCCTTGTCCCAGATGACCGCGTCGAGCGGGTCGGTCACCTCCGGCGCCGAATACTCGGGGTGGGCGTGATCGACGTAGAGCCGGGCGCCGTTGGTCAGGATCATGTTGGCGGCACCGACCTCGTCCGCGTCGATGATCGGAGCCGGTCCGGACCCGCGCCCGAGGTCGAAACCGCGAGCGTCACGCAGGGGCGATTCGGGCTCGTAATCCCACCGCGTGCGCTTTGCACGAGGGACTCCGGCCGCGGCCGCGTACGCGAGCACGGCCTGCGTCGAGGTCATGATCGGGTTGGCACCTGGATCGTTCGGAGCCGAGATTCCGTATTCGACTTCGGTTCCGATTATGCGCTGCATGGGGTTGAGCGTAGCGGGGCATCATCTTCCGGTCGCGGACGAGCGTACGGATGGGTAGGGTTTGCGCGGTGAAAGCACTGCGCCGCTTCACCGTCCGCGCCCACCTGCCCTCGTCCCTCCAGCCCCTGGCAAAACTGTCGACCAACCTCCGTTGGTCGTGGCATCCGGCCACCCAGGAACTCTTCTCGTCCATGGATCCCGCCCTGTGGTCCACGCTCAAAGATCCCCTGCGACTTCTGGGCGACATCGGACCCGACCGGCTGGCCGAACTTGCCGCCGACAGCGACTTCCTCGCCCGTCTGGGCGCGCTCTCGGCCGACCTCGACGAGTACCTGACCGAGCCCCGGTGGTTCCAGGGACAGGTCGCCGCGGGCAACCGGTTCCCGACCGGCATCGCCTACTTCTCGATGGAGTTCGGCGTCTCGGAGGTCTTGCCGATCTACTCGGGTGGTCTGGGCATCCTGGCCGGCGACCACCTCAAGGCGGCGTCGGATCTCGGGTTGCCGCTGATCGGCGTCGGCCTGCTCTACCGATGTGGCTACTTCCGGCAGTCGCTGACCGCTGACGGCTGGCAGACCGAGCGGTACCCCAACCTCGACCCGCAAGGGCTGCCGGTCCGAACGGTCAACGATGCGGGCGGCAACCCGGTGACGATCCGCGTGCCGATGCCCGACAACCGCGTCCTGCGGGCCCGACTGTGGATTGCCGAGGTCGGCCGAATCCCGTTGTTGCTGCTGGACTCGGACATACCCGACAACGACACCGACCTGCGCGGGGTGACCGACCGGCTCTACGGCGGCGACCAGGAACACCGGATCAAGCAGGAGATCCTGGCCGGCGTGGGTGGCGTGCGCGCGGTGCGCGAATACACGCGGATCCAGGGTCTTGCCGATCCCGAGGTCTTCCACATGAACGAGGGTCACGCCGGATTCATGGGCGCCGAACGTATTCGGGAGCTGGTCTCGCCCGACGGGGCCGCGCTCGACTTCGATTCCGCCCTCTCCGCCGTCCGCGCGTCGACGGTCTTCACCACCCATACCCCGGTCCCCGCCGGTATCGACCGCTTCCCGGTCGACATGGTGCGGCGGTACTTCGGCGACGATCACGGGCAGTCGACTCTCCTGCCGGGTCTCGAGCTGTCCCGGATCCTGGCACTGGGCAGCGAAAGCGACCCCGGCGTGTTCAACATGGCCCACATGGGACTGCGTCTGGGACAACGGACCAACGGTGTCTCCAAACTCCACGGCGCGGTCAGCCGGGAGATGTTCGGCGCGTTGTGGCCTGGTTTCGACGCCTCGCAGGTTCCGATCGGATCGGTCACCAACGGCGTTCACGCGCCGACCTGGTGTTCACCGCGCTGGACGGAACTCGCGGCAAACGGCGGCGACGATGTGCCCGACGAGTCCGCCACACTCGCCGCGATGAAAGACGTGCCGTCGACCGAACTCTGGGCGACGCGCAACACGCTGCGTACCGAACTGATCGCCGAAGTTCGGCGCCGACTCCGGCGATCCGGACTCGAACGTGGATTCTCCGCCGCCGAATTGGGTTGGACCGCAGGTGTTTTCTCGTCGCGCGTGCTGACCATCGGGTTCGCCCGGCGGGCGGCGACATATAAGCGGCTGACACTGATGCTGCGTGACACCGACCGGCTCAAGGCGCTCCTGCTCGACAAGGATCGTCCGGTGCAACTCGTGGTCGCGGGCAAGGCCCACCCCGCCGACGACGGCGGCAAGGCCCTCATCCAGCAGATCGTCCGGTTCGCCGACGCCAACGATGTCCGGCACCGGATCGTGTTCCTGCCCGACTACGACATGGCGATGGCGCGGTACCTGTACGGCGGATGCGATGTGTGGCTGAACAATCCGCTGCGCCCGATGGAAGCGTGTGGGACCTCGGGCATGAAGTCCGCACTCAACGGCGGCCTCAACCTGTCGATCATGGACGGCTGGTGGGACGAGATGTCCGACCACGCCAACGGTTGGGCGATACCCACTGCGGACGGCGTGACCGACGACGAGCGCCGCGACGACCTCGAGGCGGCCGCACTGTACGAACTGCTCGAGAACGTGGTGGTCCCGAAGTTCTACGACTCCGGTTCCGATGGTGTCCCGGCTCGCTGGGTCGAGATGGTGCGGCACACCCTGCACACGCTCGGTCCGCAGGTGCTGGCCTCGCGCATGGTCCGCGATTACACCCAGAAGTACTATGCGCCCGCCGCGATCTCGGGACAGGCCACGACGGAGAACCACTTCGAGGGCGCAAAAGACCTCGCCCGCTTCCGCGCCCAGATCGACCGGTCGTGGCCGTCGGTCAAGATCCTCGACGTGGACAGCGCAGGTCTCGACGACACACCGTTGCTCGGTTCGACGATGACATTGACCGCCCATGTGGATCTGGCCGGTCTGCGCGCCGATCAGGTGGTCGTACAGGCCGTCATCGGGCGCGTCGACGAGGCCGAGAACCTGACGCACGTCGCCACGCCGGCGATGTCCCTGGTCACCGAACATGCAGAGCCGGGTGGAGAGGCGATCTTCGAGGTGTCGGTTCCGCTGCCGATGACCGGTCCCGTCGGCTACACGGTGCGGGTGATGCCCTATCACCGATTGCTCACCAGCACAGCTGAACTCGGGGTCGTCAAGGTCGCCGGCTGACCGTCGGCCGAACAGAACAACGCTCCGCATCATCAGATGCGGAGCGTTGTTCCGTGTTCGAACCTCGGGTATTGGTTACAGGTACTGGCCGGTGTTGGTCTCGGTGTCGATGGCCCGGCTGGCGCCCGAGCTCTTTCCGGTGACCAGCGTGCGGATGTAGACGATCCGCTCACCTTTCTTGCCGGAGATACGAGCCCAGTCGTCGGGATTCGTGGTGTTCGGCAGGTCTTCGTTCTCGGCGAACTCGTCGAGGATCGAATCGAAGAGATGCTGGATGCGAAGACCCGACTGACCGGTCTCCAGCTGCGACTTGATCGCGTACTTCTTCGAGCGGTCCACCACGTTCTGGATCATCGCGCCGGAGTTGAAGTCCTTGAAGTACATGATCTCTTTGTCGCCGTTGGCGTAGGTGACCTCGAGGAAACGGTTGTCGTCGCTCTCGTCGTACATCCGCTCGACCACCCGCTCGATCATCGCCTTGATGCAGGCGTTGCGATCGCCACCGAACTCGGCGATGTCGTCCGGGTGTATCGGCAGCGTCGAAACCAGGTACTTCGAGAAGATGTCCATCGCCGACTCCGCGTCGGGACGCTCGATCTTGATCTTCACGTCGAGACGGCCGGGTCGCAGGATCGCGGGATCGATCATGTCCTCACGGTTGGAGGCGCCGATCACGATCACGTTCTCGAGGCCTTCGACACCGTCGATCTCGCTGAGCAGCTGTGGCACCACGGTGGTCTCCACGTCGGAGGACACACCCGAACCACGGGTCCGGAAGATCGAGTCCATCTCGTCGAAGAACACGATCACCGGGGTACCTTCGGACGCCTTCTCCCGGGCCCGCTGGAAGATCAGCCGGATGTGACGCTCGGTCTCACCGACGAACTTGTTGAGGAGCTCGGGACCCTTGATGTTGAGGAAGTACGACTTCGCCTCACGGGCGTCGTCGCCGCGGACCTCGGCGATCTTCTTGGCCAGCGAGTTGGCGACGGCCTTGGCGATCAGCGTCTTACCGCAACCGGGAGGACCGTAGAGCAGAACGCCCTTCGGGGGCCGGAGATCGTATTCGCGGAACAGGTCTTTGTGCAGGAACGGCAACTCGACGGCATCGCGGATCTGCTCGATCTGCCTGCCGAGACCACCGATGTCCTCATAACCGACGTCGGGCACCTCTTCGAGGACCAGGTCCTCGACCTCGGCCTTGGGGACGCGCTCGAAGGCGAAGCCCGCCTTCGTGTCGATCAACAGCGAGTCTCCGGGCCGGAGCTTGCGGTTGCCCTCTTCTTCGGCCAGCACGGCAGCACTGAGCGGCTCGGCCAGCCAGACCACCCGCTCCTCGTCTGCGTGGCCGACCACCAGCGCACGGTTCCCGTCGTCGAGGACCTCGCGAAGCGTGCTGATCTCACCGATGGAGTCGAACTCGCCGGCCTCGACGATCGTCAGGGCCTCGTTGAGGCGGACGGACTGGCCGCGTTTGAGGGTTTCGACATCGATGTTCGGCGAGCAGGTCAGGCGCATCTTGCGTCCGGAGGTGAACACGTCCACCGTCGAATCCTCGAACACACCCAGCAGCACGCCGTATCCGCTCGGCGGCTGTCCGAGACGGTCGACTTCTTCACGTAGGGCGATCAGTTGCTGACGCGCTTCTTTGAGGGTGTCGAGCAACTTGGCGTTGCGGGTGGTCAGCGTTTCGATGCGGGCCTGCAGGTCGGTGTCGCTCGCGGCCCGTCCGAACGGGGGATCCGAGCGGGGCACGCTCGGCGGCCGGTGTGAGGGCGAACCCCACTCTCCTTCGGGCGTGACGTCCGCGTTCAGACCGTCGCCCCCCACGGGCTCGTTGCTGCCTGATTCCGTCATTTCTGACTCCTCTCCGGCGAGTCGACTCGGCGTCACCATCACCAGGCGAACGTACGGTCGATCCTGTAACCCGAGGCTACCGGCGAAACGTCCGCCGTGCCCCATGCCTCGCGGACCGTGATGTTGTCGATGTGTTAATTGTCTGTCGCCGCAAGGTTTTCCGACTTTACTCGGATTGCTCCGGGATCGGCTGGTTCTTACTCGGACGCCGGTGGGGGCGTGGTGCGACGGTCCCTTCGGCCAGGCGGCGAGCGGTCACCAGAAATGCGGTGTGACCTTGCATTTTGTGGCTCGGCCGAACGGCAAGGCCGACAACGTGCCAATCACGGACCAGCGATTCCCAGGCTCGGGGTTCGGTCCAGCAGGTCTGCTCGCGAAGGGCTTCGACGACCCGGGAGAGCTGGGTGGTGGTTGCCACATAAACGGCCAAGACCCCGCCTGGCTTCAATGCGCGTTTGACGGTTTCGAGTGTTTCCCAGGGCGCGAGCATGTCGAGGACGACCCGGTCGACGTCCGCGGTGCCCGGGTAGTCCGAGAGGTCCGCGATGGTCAGATCCCAGTTGTGCGGCGGTCCGCCGAAGAACTCTTCGACGTTGCGGACGGCGTGTTCGGCATGGTCGTCGCGGACCTCGTAGGAACGGACGGTCCCGTGTTCGCCGACGGCGCGGAGCAGTGAACAGGTCAGGGCGCCGGAGCCGGCCCCGGCCTCGAGCACGGTGCACCCGGGATGGATGTCCGCCTCCATGACGATCTGCGCTGCGTCCTTGGGATAGATGACCTGGGCGCCACGCGGCATCGACAGGACGTAGTCGACGAGCAGGGGCCGCAGGGCGAGGTACGGCGTGTTGGAGGTCGAGGTGACCACGATGCCCTCGTCGGCGCCGATGAGGTCGTCATGGGCGATGCCGCCCTTATGGGTGTGGAAGCTCTTGCCGGCCTCGAGGCGCACGGTGAACTTGCGGCCTTTGGCATCGGTCAACTGGACACGATCCCCGATGGCAAACGGGCCTGTGGTGGACATTACGGGAGCGTGCCTTCCTGGCGAACAGCGGAAAACTTCCCTCACACGCAGCGCGAATACCGGGGATGTCAGAGCGTGATGACATCGCCTGCGGCAGGTCCGGCGCAAATGATGAGGGTTGTCGTTGGTCAGGCATACCCTGCCAGGTGTGAGCGTGAGTACCGAATCCCACCCCGAGAGTGAGTCGGAGACCACCCCGGGTGCACACCCGATACGGGTCCCGGCGTTGTCTCCGAGCCGGGCCGGAGACTTCAAACAGTGCCCGCTGCTCTATCGATATCGAGCCATCGACAGGCTCCCCGAAACCCCGACGCAGGCCCAGGTGCGCGGCACGGTTGTGCATGCCGCCTTGGAGAACCTGTTCGACATGCCGGCCGGGCTGCGGGTGCCGGAATCCGCCGAACTGCTCGTCGACGGCGCGTGGGGCGCTCTCTGCGAGCAGTCGCCCGAATTGCATGACCTGGTCCCCGACGATCAGGTCGACAAGTTCTTGTCCGACGCGCACAAGCTGATCACCACCTACTACACACTCGAGAACCCCACCGCGTTCACGCCGGAGTCGTGCGAATTGCGGGTCGAGGTCGACCTGGCCGGTGACGGCGACGAGGACGGTGTCCTCCTGCGTGGGTTCGTCGACCGGATCGATGTGGCGCCCGACGGCCGGGTGCGGGTCGTCGATTACAAGACGGGCCGCTCGCCGGGTGAGAGTTTCGAATCGCGTGCGCTGTTCCAGATGAAGTTCTATGCGCTGGCCATCTTCCGCCTCCGCGGCATCGTGCCCGCACGGCTCCAGTTGCTCTATCTCGCCGACGGCCAGTCGCTGGTCTACACACCCGACGAAGCCGAGCTGGAACGCTTTGCCAAAACCTTGAAGGCGATCTGGAAGGCGATTCTGACCGCAGGCGAGACCGGGGATTTCCAGCCCAAGAAGAGCCGGATGTGCCAATGGTGCGACCACAAAGCGCACTGTCCCGAGTTCGGGGGCACCGTTCTCCCCTATCCCGGATGGCCGACGGTCCCGGGCGCGACCGGTATCGAACCCATCGCCGGCGGTTAGGCACTCCGGAGCGGTGAACCACTCGGATGGCAAGATCGACGACTGTGTCCGAACAAGCCGCTTACTATCTTCCGCTCGGTCGCAACGGCGATCACGAACATTTCATGCCCACCGAACACACGGTCAGTGTGTGGGGCGATGAACTGCAGCATGGCGGTCCGCCCATCGGGCTGCTGGCGCGATCACTACTGCGGCACCAGCCAGATCCTGCGCAGGAGTTCACCCGGATCACGGTCGACATCCTCGGTGCGATCGGGATGACGGAGAACCGGATTCAGACGACGGTACTGCGGCCCGGCAAGCAGATCAGCCTTCTGCAATCCGAGCTGTCCGTCCGTCAGACCGACGGCACGTACCGGATCGCCGCCCGCGCTCAGGGCTGGCGGATCGCGACAGCGCAGACGTCAGAGGTCGCACACATGCCGGTGCCACTGATCACTCCCGCGCCGGACGAGATCGAAGCAGTACCCGGAATGACCGGTATCGGGCCGCTGGTCGGCGAATGGGCGACCCGAGGATTTGTCGGAACCCTCGATTGTCGGCTGGCCTCGGCCGATGCGGACGCCGGACGCGAGGTGTGGGTGCGGCCGAAACTACCGCTGGTGGCCGGTGAGCAGACCACCGACATCGAGAAGTTCTTCACCGTGCTCGACATCGCCAACGGCGTCGGCTCGCGGCTCGCCTTCGGTGAGTGGACGTTCATGAACACTGACACCACCGTGCATCTCTACCGGCAGCCGCTCGGTGAATGGACCGGAATCAAAGCCCGGATGACCGTGGGCCCGCAGGGATATGGGCTGACCGGGGCCGAACTGTTCGACAGTTCGGGTGCGGTCGGACGATCAGCTCAAACCCTGCTCATCCGAGCGGTGGGATGAGCAGGGTTCACTGAGCTGTGCCGGGTGAGAAGTAGGCCTCAGAAGCGGCAGGACCGGATGTCGGAGGCCAGGATGGCCTTCGCGCCGAGCTCGGACAGCTCGTCCATCAGGTTCTGGTGCTGCTTGCGTGGGACCAGCGACCGGACGGCCACCCAGTTGTCGTCGGCCATCGGTGCGATCGTCGGCGATTCGAGGCCCGGCGTCAGCGCCATGGCCTGGTCGAGGATGGCTCGGGGGCAGTCGTAGTCGAGCATCACGTACCGCTGTCCGTAGACGACGCCCTGCACCCGGGCGATGAAACGCTCGGCGGCCTTGCTGCGTTCGGCACCCTTGCGTTGCAACAGCACGCCTTCGGAATCGCACAGGGACTCGCCGAATGCGGTCAGCTGGTGCTGGCGCAACGTCCGACCGGATCCGACCACGTCGGCGATCGCGTCGGCCACACCGAGCTGGATCGAGATCTCGACAGCGCCGTCGAGACGGATGATCGTCGCCTCGATACCGCGGGCGGCCAGATCGGAACGCACCAGGTTCGGATAAGACGTGGCGATCCGTTTGCCGGCCAGGTCGGCGATCGTCCAGTTCGAATCGCTCGGTGCGGCGTAGCGGAATGTGGATGCGCCGAATCCGAGTCCCAGACACTCTTCGACGTCGGCGCCCGAGTCGAGCGCGAGGTCGCGACCGGTCAGCCCGAGGTCGAGTTCACCCGACCCCACGTAGATCGCGATGTCCGTCGGGCGAAGGAAGTAGAACTCCACCTCGTTGGCGGGATCGAGCACCGTGAGGTCTTTGGAGTCGGAGCGGCGACGGTAGCCCGCCTCGCTGAGGATTTCGGCGGCGGACTCGGACAGCGCCCCCTTGTTGGGAACGGCAACGCGCAGCATGTGAGTGGGGTCCTATCGGAAATGTGGTCGGGCAGGAGTTCGGCCGGTGTTCGCGGGATGGATCGAGCTCACAGATGCTTGTAGACGTCGTCGAGCGTCAGTCCACGATTGATCATCATCACCTGCAGCCAGTAGAGCAACTGAGATATTTCCTCGGACAGCGCCTCGGGAGACTCGTGCTCGGCCGCCAGCCAGACTTCGCCGGCTTCTTCGATGATCTTTTTCCCGAGGGTATGGACACCCTTGTCGAGTGCTGCGACGGTGCCGCTGCCCTCCGGCCGGGTGGTGGCCTTGTCGGTCAGTTCGGCAAACAGCTCATCGAAGGTCTTCACGGTGCTCGATTGTCCCATTGAATGCCTCCGCCACATCGTCGAGGGTCAGTCCGATCAGGTTCTGGCGTTGCGTCCGCCCCTCGCCGGCCGGGATCGGAGTGGCCGAGGGCACCACGAGGACCGGACAACCGGCCGCACGGGCCGCCTGCGTTCCGGTGGGTGAATCCTCCACGGCCAGGCAGTCGGCGGGGTCGATTCCGAGCAGTTGCGCTGCCCGCAGATAGGGGTCGGGCGCGGGCTTGCCGAACTCCACCTCATCACCACAGACGGTGACGGTGAAGCGGTCCCGGCCGAGGGTGCCGAGTGCTTCGTCGGCGAGTTCGCGCTCGGTGTTGGTCACCAACGCCATCGCAATGCCTTGCGCTGCAATCAGATCCAGCGTCTCCCGGGCGCCGGGCATCCACGGGATACCGTCCTTGAACAGAGCGCTGACACGGGCTCGGAGCCAGGCGGAGCGGCCGGTGTAGTCGCGCTGCGCGACCGGTAGTCCGGCGGCGTCGAACACCTTGGTCAACGCGTTGGTCATCGAATTGCCCAGAGTCGACTCGCGAACCTCATGGGTCAGCTCGAAGCCCAGGTCGGTCGCCAGATCGGCGATGGCGATATCCCACAGCTTTTCGGAGTCGAGAAGGGTGCCGTCCATGTCCCACAGAATTGCTTTCGGAAGATCGCTCACCGGCCCATCATGGCGGACCCCAACAGGTGAATCGAAATCGCCAGATGTACACATGGCGCGGATCACTCCCTACCCCTTTCAAGATATAGCGCACCCCAGGGCTTGCGGCCAGGCCCGGGTGATGCCGCAGACTCGCTGAATCACCTCTTGTAACGGCACAAGGAGTCCTCACTATTTCCACCGCCGACAGCGTGTTCAACCTTCCCGACCGTCTCTTCCACAAGACCGATCCGGCCCTGATTGCACGCGACGAACAGCACCTCGCCGCCATTGCCGAGAACCTCACGCAAACGATTGCCGACCTGTCGGCCCGACGCCTCGCCGAACAGACGACCTACAGCAGTACCGGCCGCAATGCGATGGACCGGGACATGGAGATCCACCGTCTCGGTGCGCGTCTGCGATCGCTGAGTCGCTTCGGGCCGGACCTGTGCCTGGGGTACATGGCTTTCGCCGCCACACGTGCGAATCCGATGGGTTTGGCGAGCCGACGCAGATACCGCTGGTCGCGCGGGAAGATCACCGACTATTGGGATGAGGTGTTCGGTGCCGAGGGACTGAGCTCGGCTGCCGCACTCGATGACCAGTCGGTGTTCATCGCCGGTCTGGGAACTCATCGATCAGCAAGGATGCGAGATGTGCTCGGCACCATCGCATCCGACCAGGACGCGATCATCCGCGGCGGCTCCCGACCCAGCGTTTGGTGATCCGCACGTATCCAGGCGACTGAACTGTCAGTAGGTCGGTGGCGGGCTGTTCCTTCCAACTTCTTCGCGAAGTTCGTGTGCGAGTTTCTCCTCTAGCGCACGTTGTCGGCGATTGGCCAGTCGTTCCTGTTGGCGGCGTGCGTGTTTGGCAGCGGTGCGCGGCTGCGTTCTTGGTGATGCGGTCGGTGGTGGTCGGCTGCGTGTGCCGCGTTGGTTGTCGAAGACGATCAACCTCAATGTCGGGAACAGGTCGTCGCCGGTCCAGCCCGGGCCGTGGTAGTTGCGGCGTTCTGGGGTGGTGAAGATCAGCCGGGTCCGCCCCGTGCTCGGGTCGGGGTACTGGTCATCGAGCCAGTCGCTGTACGTCTTGAGCAGGTGGTGAAAACGGCACAGCGTCTTCATCTCTGATGGATGGGTGCAGCCACCGGCCTCGGGGTCGTTGTGGCTGTACTCGCAGGTGTGGTCCAGATCGGCATCCCAGGCCTTGTGCTCGCACCCGGGCCACATGCAATAGACATCCCGGATCCGGAGGTAGGTGTCCAGGACGACCGAGGGCCGGTACCGGTCACCGGGTTGGGTGGCCGGCAGTGGAATCACGTGCGGGAACGGTGCCGCGACGATCGCATTGTCGTCGCCGTCATCGGGGAGGTCTCCGGCTGGCGGGTTCTGCGGTCCGCGCATGTATATCTTCGGCCGCTTCGGATTCGGTGAATCATCCTGGGGCGCTCGTTCTGGCTGCACAGATTCTGGCTGCTCGGCTGCTGGTCGCGCCGGGTCTGTCTCCGGCTGCGGCTGTCCGGGCTCGGGCTGAGGCTCGGGCGGTGTGGATTCCTGTTGTGCAGATGCAGATGCAGGCTCTGGCTGCGCGGGTGCAGGTTTGTTGCCCATCGGCCGCTGCACTGTCTCGGGACGAGCAGCGATATCACGAACATGATCGCCGGAGACGACACCGTGTCCGTCCATGAAGCCTGGATTCTCGGCGCGACCATCGACGGTGGCCTGATCAGTGATCACATGCAGGACGATCTTCACATCCACACCCGTAACCACCTGTCCGGCAGGAACTGTGACGATCTCAGCGGTGCACGGATGCTTCGGATCATTCGGGCATTCACAGCGGAACTCACGGCCCATCACGGTGGCGAACAACGCATCGGCCATCCGATCAGCCTTTTTTCGCGGGTCAGCCTTACAGGTGGCCATCGCCAGCTTTTCCAACCGCGCCATGATCAACGTCAATTCCTCAGCGGTGGAATGCGCATCCAAAACCGCCATGCCATGGTCGGTGTTGTTGGCCCACACCCCACGATTGTTCTTCGCATCCTCCCGGTTCTTACGAACCAGATCCGGATCCCGGCGAAAGATGATGGCATCGACCATGTCCCGCATCCGACCCTTCGACCACGACCCACGCCGACCCAGCGCTTCGGCGATCGCGGCATCGATCTCAGCCATATGGCTCGAGCCCTCGATCAACTCGGTCCGGGCGATGATGTCAGGAATATGGTGCGCAGCGATGCGCCCGGCTTTCAGCAACGCATTGACCGCAGGCAAGCGATCGCGCAACGCCAACCCACGATTGATCTGCAACTCCGCGGTCCGCTGCGTCAAACCCTGTGCCGCAGATAATCTCGCCGCACACTGCGCGAACGGATCAAGCGCGCGCATCTCCGCCTCAGACCCGGCAGTGGGCTCAACGAGATGTCGGTGCAGCATCGCCGCAGCGGCATAGCGTTCCCACTCCATCCGCGACTGCTGAGCCATCGCGAGTTCAGTGTTGCGCAGCAACTCGTTGACACCCGCTGATTCGACAGGACCGATTTCATCGTCCCCACCTGCATCTTCGATCTCCCCCTCGAACATACTTTTGAGTCTAGACCGGGGGTACGACAATCCATTTGGATGATCGCTAGCGGTTGCCGGCACTCCAGGCGTATGGGAGTTCGGTGCCGTTGAGGACGTGGTCGCCGATGGCGCGGGTCTTGAAGATCGTCGGATTGTGGACCGCGATGGTACGGGCGTTTCGCCAATGGCGGTCGAGCCGTAGCCGTTCCGAGGTGATCGACGCACCACCGACCTCGAAGAGCTCGTTGGTTGCCCGGAGCACGATGTCGACGGAGGTGACCTGCGCCTGCGACGCCGCGAGTTCGGCGCGATCGAGTTGCTCCGGGGTGACGGCGCTACCGGCAGCCAAGACCTCATCGAGGATGTCAGCCACGGCCAGAGCCGACGTCCGAGCGGTGAACGCGGCCGCGGACAGCTTGCCGATCACCTGCTGAACCAGTGGGTCCTCGCGGGGGAGGTCCGCTGCCGCATGGGTGTACGAGCGAGTGCGATTTCGGACCCATTCGGCAGTGTCGGACGTGGCGCGCTGGGCGATACCGGCGAGTCCGGCCAAGTGCACCAACTGTAGGTAGGAAGTCCCGTAGGTCTTGCCGGCGCCGCCGTAGCCCGGCCCAAGGATTCGTTCCGGGGCGACGACGACGTTGTCGAATTCTGTTGTTCCACTTGCGGTCAGACGCTGTCCGAAACCGTCCCAGTCGTCGTGCTGTGTGACACCCTCGGCGTTGGCGTCCACCAGGACCGATACCCGCTCGCCGTCATCGTCGGCCGCAACGAGGATGTAGTTCGAATACAGCGATCCGGTGCTGTAGTACTTGGTGCCGTTCAGGAGCCACGTGCCGTCCTGCTGGGTCAGTCGGGTCTGGTATCGGTCCACCGCACCGACCCCGGGTTCGGTGATGGCGTTGCCGACGAGGATGCCGCCGGCGACCGCGCGTAGCCAGGTGTCGCGCTCGGTGCTCGGCGGGCTCAGCAGCTGATCCTCGACAAAGCTGAAGTGCACCCGAAGGGCCTGCGGCAGATTCGATTCGGCGGCGGCCAGGTCGATCAGCAGCCGGAATTGCTGCCGCACAGTGGCACCGAGTCCGCCGAACTCGACCGGAACCCGTAGCGCGCCCAGCCCCGCCTCACGTAGTAGATGGACCTCATCGTGTGCCAGGCGCCGGTCGACCTCACGTGCCGTGGCCCCGGCCGCGATCGTCTCGAAAACCGGACCGAAACGCGCGTCGAGTTCGGCATCGGTGATGGCACCCGGGGCGGAAATTGTCGAAGTCATGCCCCGAGTGTCGAATACTTCGGATCCGAAGACACCGGTTGCACTCAGCCTGAGTGCAACCGGGTACTCACGTGTTGAAGTATTTCGCTTCCGGGTGATGTAGGACGAACGCGTCGGTCGACTGTTCCGGATGCAGCTGCAGCTCCTCGGAGAGTTCCACGCCGATCCGCTCGGGTTCGAGCAGGTCGATCATCTTGACGCGATCCTCCAGCGACGGGCAGGCCCCGTACCCGAACGAGAAGCGGGCACCCCGATACTTGAGGTCGAAGAAGTCCTGGGTGTCTTCCGGATCTTCGGAGGCCACACTGGTGTCACCGAAACGCAGTTCCTCACGGATCCGCCGGTGCCAGAACTCGGCCAGTGCCTCGGTGAGCTGGACGCCGATGCCGTGGACTTCGAGGTAGTCGCGATAGGCGTCCTTCGCGAACAGTTCGTTCGCGAAGTCCGCGATCGGCTGACCCATCGTCACCAACTGGAACGGCAACACGTCGACCTGACCGGTCTCGATGGCCTCTTCCCGCGAACGGATGAAGTCGGCGATGCACAGGAACCGGCTGCGTTGCTGCCGCGGGAACTCGAAGCTGTGTCGGATGGGCGCGTCGGGACGCGGCTCGGTGAGCACGTGCACCACGTCGCCCTCGCTGACCGCCGGGAAGTACCCGTAGACCACCGCGGCATGCTGCAGGATGTTCTCCGTCGCCAACCGGTCGATCCAATAACGCAGGCGCGGTTTGCCATCGGATTCGACGAGGTCCTCGTAGCTCGGTCCCTCCCCGGCGCGTGCGCCGCGAAGTCCCCACTGTCCCAGGAACAATGCGCGTTCGTCGAGCAACGTCAGGTAATCGGCGACCGCAACACCCTTGACGATGCGGGTACCCCAGAACGGCGGTGTCGGGACCGGAAGTCCGGCCGCAACATCGGAACGTTCCGGGACGACGACCGGTTCGGCCTCGGCCTTTCGCTTTTCGGCGATGCGCTTGGAACGCTCGTGGCGCGCCTTGCGCTCCGCGGTCTTCTCCGCAGCCGCGATGGCCTCGGGGCTCTCCGGGTCGAGCCCGCCACCACGCTTGACCAGCATGATGTCGTCCATCAACCGCAGCCCCTCGAAAGCGTCCCGCGCATAGTGCACATCGCCGTCGTAGGTCTCGCTCAGATCGTTCTCCACGTAGGAACGGGTCAGCGCCGCACCACCGAGGAGCACCGGGTACTTCTCGGCGAGACCGCGGCTGTTGAGCTCCTTGAGGTTGTCCTTCATGACCACGGTCGACTTCACCAGCAGCCCGGACATCCCGATGACGTCGGCATTTTTGTCCTGGGCGACTTCAACGATGGTGGAGATCGGCTGCTTGATACCGATGTTGACCACTTCGTAGCCGTTGTTGGACAGGATGATGTCGACGAGGTTCTTGCCGATGTCGTGGACATCGCCCTTGACGGTCGCGAGAACAATCCGGCCCTTGCCGTCTTCCCCGGTCGCCTCCATGTGCGGTTCGAGGTGTGCCACGGCGGTTTTCATGACCTCGGCGGACTGAAGCACGAACGGCAGCTGCATCTGGCCGGATCCGAACAGCTCACCGACGGTTTTCATGCCCGACAGCAGCGTCACGTTGATGATCTCGAGCGGTGGCTTCTCGGTCATCGCCTCGTCGAGGTCGTCTTCGAGCCCGGCACGCTCACCGTCGACGATGCGACGCTCGAGTCGTTCGAACAGCGGCAGTCTGCCGAGTTCTTGCGCACGGCTCTCACGGGCCGACGCCGCCGAGACCCCTTCGAACAGGGCCATCAGCTTCTGCAGCGGGTCGTAACCCTCACGGCGACGGTCGTAGATCAGATCGAGCGCGACCTCGCGCTGCTCGTCGGGGATCTTCGACATCGGCAGGATCTTCGACGCGTGCACGATCGCGGTGTCCAGGCCCGCCTGCACACACTCGTGCAGGAACACCGAGTTGAGGACCTGGCGGGCAGCGGGGTTCAGGCCGAACGAGATGTTGGAGATACCGAGGGTGAAATGCACCTCCGGGTGGTTTTCCTTGAGGATCCGGATGGCCTCGATCGTCTCGATGCCGTCCTTGCGGACCTCTTCCTGGCCCGTGGAGATCGGGAAGGTGAGGGCATCGATGATGATGTCCTCCTCCTTGAGGCCCCAGTTCTCGGTGATGTCGGTGATCAGCCGTTCGGCGATGCGGACCTTCCACTCGGCGGTGCGGGCCTGACCCTCTTCGTCGATGGTCAGGGCCACCACGGCAGCGCCGTGGGTCTTGACCAGCTTCATGATCTTGGTGAAGCGCGAATCGGGGCCGTCGCCGTCCTCGTAGTTGACCGAGTTGACCGCACACCGGCCGCCGAGGTGCTCGAGGCCGGCCTCGATGACCTCGGGTTCGGTCGAGTCGAGCATGATCGGCAGCGTCGACGACGTGGCGAGCCGGCTCGCGAGAGCCGACATGTCGGCGGTGCCATCACGGCCCACGTAGTCGACGTTCAGGTCGAGCATGTGTGCGCCGTCGCGGGTCTGGTCCTTCGCGATGTCGAGGCACTTCTGGTAGTCCGCGGCCAGCATGGCGTCGCGGAAGGCCTTCGATCCGTTCGAGTTCGTGCGCTCACCGATCATCAGGATCGATGCGTCCTGTGAGAACGGGACGGCGCTGTAGAGCGACGAGACCTCGGCCTCGTGCTCGGGCTTGCGCTCCGCCTTCTGCACGCCGGCGACAGCGTCGGCCACCTGCCGGATGTGTTCGGGTGTGGTGCCGCAGCAACCACCGACGAAGGACAGACCGAACTCCTTGACGAAACCACTGAGGGCGTCGGCGAGTTCTTCGGGTGTGAGCGGGTACTCCGCGCCATTCGGGCCGAGTTGGGGCAGCCCGGCGTTGGGCATGACCGAGATGGGTACCTGCGCGTGCTTGCTCAGGTACCGCAGATGCTCGCTCATCTCCGCGGGGCCGGTCGCGCAGTTGAGACCGATCATGTCGATGCCGAGCGGTTCGAGCGCGGCCAGCGCAGCACCGATCTCCGAACCGAGCAGCATTGTCCCGGTCGTCTCCACGGTGACGTGGGCGATGATCGGGATCCGTCGCTCGAGGTCGGCCATGGCCTGTTGTGATCCGAGGACCGCGGCCTTGACCTGGAGCAGGTCCTGCGAGGTCTCGATCAGGATGGCGTCGGCGCCGCCGTCGAGCATGCCTGCGGCACATTCGTAGTAGGCGTCGCGGATCGAGGCGAACGTGGTGTGGCCGAGGGTGGGCAGCTTGGTGCCCGGACCGATGGAACCCAGGACGAACCGGGGTGTGCCGTCGGCGCTGGGACCCACTTCGTCGGCGACCTCACGGGCCAGCTTCGTTCCCTTGAACGCGAGCTCCCGGATGCGGTCGCCGATGTCGTAGTCCCCCAGGTTCGACATGTTGCAGCCGAACGTGTTGGTCTCGACCGCATCGGCGCCGGCTTCGAAATAGGCACGGTGGATCTCGCGGAGCACGTCGGGCCGGGTGTCGTTGAGGATCTCATTACAGCCCTCGAGACCGAGGAAATCATCCAACGTCAGATCTGCGGCCTGCAACATGGTTCCCATGGCACCGTCACCGATCAAGACGCGTTTACCCATTGCGGTGAGCAATTCCGTATCAAAGGACGGCGATGTGGCACTGGACATGGTTATCAGGGTAGTTCGCTCTCAATTGGGGTTCGGTCGTAGGCTGGTTCGGTGAACGCCGAGCAGAGCGCAAGCCTCCCACAGTTGCGCCGCCCCACGCTGGTTGCTGCCTTTGAGGGTTGGAATGACGCCGGCGATGCGGCCAGTGGAGCCGTGGAGCACCTGGAACTGGTCTGGGACGCAGTACCGCTCGCCGAAATCGATTCAGACGACTACTACGACTTTCAGGTGAACAGACCCACGATCAAGCAGATCGACGGAGTCACCCGAAGGATCGATTGGCCGACCACCTCGATCTCGTACTGTACGCCGCCCGGTTCGGACAGAGATATCGTCCTGCTGCGCGGCATCGAGCCGAACATGCGATGGCGCGGTTTCTGTGGCGAAATCCTCGACATCGCGCGAGAACTCGAGGTCGAGACGGTGGTGATCCTTGCCGCACTTCTGGCCGACACGCCGCATACCCGGCCGGTCCCGGTGACCGGCGCCGCGTACAGCGCCGAATCGGCCAAGCAGTTCAAGCTCGAGGAGAGCCGCTACGAGGGTCCGACCGGGATCACCGGTGTCCTGCAGGACGCCTGTGTCGCGGCGGGTATCCCGGCCATCTCGTTCTGGGCCGCGGTACCCCACTACGTCTCGACGCCACCCAACCCGAAGGCATCGGCGGCGTTGCTCAGTCAACTCGAAGAGGTCCTCGACGTGGAGGTCCCGCTCGGCGAGTTGCCGGAACAGGCCGAGGAGTGGGAGCGGGCGGTCACCGAGATGACCGAAGACGACGACGAGATCTCCGATTACGTGCGCGGACTCGAAGAACGCGGCGACGCCGAGGTCAGTGTCGACGAAACACTCTCGAAGATCGACGGCGACGCGCTGGCCGCAGAATTCGAGCGCTACCTGCGCAGACGTGGCCCCGGCGGGAGCTTCGGTGCATGACGGTTCGTTCCGCGAAGGCGTGATCACCGACCTGCTGTGAACGCGGTGAGATCCTGACAATGGACTCGTAACCCCGTCGAAAGTGCTGGTTCATCGAGTTCACGTTTAGTGACGGCATGTCCAGTACACCGAAGTTCCTGCAGGGTGTCTTTTCTTTCACCGGTAGCGGTCTGACCAAGACAGCCCCCTTGGATCCGTCACTGACCTACCAGGTTCCGGCCGGCATGACCGTCCAGCCGCTGTATTTCCGCGGCGGCAACAGCAGTGACGAACTCGTCTACGTGACACTGCTGCGTGATCAGCAACCCATGCGGTGGTTCCCGATGGGCGCCAAGGCGTCGGTGAACGTGCCGCTGCGCGTGGTCGAGGACGTCGACCCGGACAGTGTCCTGGAGTTGGTGTTCGCCGCGCCCGAAGGATGCACCGGGGAAATCGTCGTCGACTTCGGGTTCGTGCAGTTCTGATGTCGGCGACACAGCAGCGCCGTCGTCTGGTGGTGGTCGGCAACGGCATGGCCGGAGCCCGCACCGTCGAGGAAATCTTGCAGCGCGGCGGTGGGTCGCAGTTCGAGATCACCATGATCGGCGACGAACCGTACGGCAACTACAACCGGATCATGCTCTCGCATGTGCTGGCCGGGGAGAGTTCGATCGACGACGACGACCTGATGCTCAATCCGATGGCCTGGTACCGCGAGAACGACGTCCGGCTCTACGCCGGCGACCGTGCCGTCGCCGTCGACCGGTTCGCCAAGATCGTCACCTGCGAGAGCGGCCGCACCATCGGTTACGACGTGCTGGTGATCGCCACCGGCTCCAACACTTTCTTCCCGAACATGGACGGCCTGCGAGAGGCCGACGGCAGGCTGGCGCGCGGGGTGTTCGGGTTCCGCACCATCGAGGACACCAACGGCATGTTGCAGATGGCGCTGTCCCGCGAGGGGATCCGCGCCGTCGTCATCGGCGGTGGCCTGCTCGGACTCGAGGCCGCGTACGGGTTGCGGACCCAGGGCATCGACGTCGATGTGGTGCACTCCCCCGGTCATCTGATGAACCAGCAACTCGACGAGCGCGGCGGGCGCGTTCTACGGAACAAGATCGAAGAACTCGGGGTGGGTGTGTACACCTCGAAGCGGACCACCGCGGTACTCCGTGCCGAAGACGGCGCGGTCGCCGGGGTCGGCTTCAACGATGGCACCAGTCTGCCCGGCGACATGATCATCGTGACCGCCGGAATCCGGCCCAACGTCGAGCTCGCCCGGGCCGCGGGTCTGGTCATCGAACGTGGAATCGTCGTCGACGACCAGATGCGGTGTGAAGACGAGGGTGCCATCTACGCGGTCGGCGAATGCTGCCAGCACCGGGGCGAGGTCTACGGCCTGGTGGCCCCGCTGTGGGAGCAGGCCGGTGTCCTGGCAGATGTCCTGACGGGGTCGAACCCGGAGGCGGCGTACCACGGGTCGCGATTGACGACGAAGCTCAAGGTCGCCGGAGTCGACGTCGCGGCGATGGGCGTCAAGGGACCCGAGCGTGACACCGACGAGTTCGTCCAGTTCTACGAACCGCGCAGTGGCACCTACAAGTCGGTGGTCGTCCGCGACAACAAGCTGATCGGGGCGATGCTGCTCGGCGACATCAGCAAGGTCAACTTCCTGACGCAGGCCTTCGACGAGAAGGTGGCGCTCCCCGACGAGCGCATCAGCATGCTCTTCGACATGGGTACGCCCAGTGCGCAAACCGGTGCCGCCGAACTCGCCGACGATGTTCAGGTCTGCAACTGCAACGGAGTCACCAAGGGCGACATCGTCGCCTGTGTCCACGCCGGGGCCACGACCGTCGGAGAGGTCGTGGCGAAAACCAGGGCCGGCAAGGGCTGCGGTTCCTGCAAGGGATTGGTCGGCGACATCGTGGCCTGCGCTGCGGGCGGCGAACTCGCCTTGGACCCGTCCGCGGACTGGTACGTGCCGTCGATCCCGCTGGCCAAACCCGAACTGATCGCGCGGATTCGGGAGCTGAACCTGCGGTCGGTGTCGGCGGTGATCGGTGCGCTGTCCCCCGACGGTGACGAGGTGACCGCCAAGATGCCGCTGGCGTCGCTGCTCCGGATCATCTGGGACGCCGACTGGGAGGACGAACGCGGCGCACTGTTCATCAACGACCGCGTCCACGCCAACATCCAGCGCGACGGCACCTTCTCGGTGGTCCCCCAGATGAAGGGCGGCGTCACCAATCCCGCGCAATTGCGCCGGATCGCCGATGTGGCAGACAAATACAACATCCCGATGGTGAAGGTCACCGGGGGGCAACGGATCGATCTGCTCGGCATCCGCAAAGAAGATCTACCCAAGGTCTGGGCAGATCTCGACATGCCGTCCGGGTACGCGTACGGCAAGAGTTTCCGGACGGTCAAAACCTGTGTGGGCCTCGACTTCTGTCGCTTCGGCCTGGACGACTCGACCGCCCTGGGCATCGCGATCGAGGAGAAATACCAGGGCCTGGAAACCCCGGCGAAACTGAAACTCGCGGTCACCGGATGTCCCCGGAACTGCGCCGAGGCACTGTGCAAGGACTTCGGGGTGGTCGCGGTCGGTGACGGCCGCTGGGAGATCTACGTCGGCGGTGCGGCCGGCGCCCACATCCGCAAGGGAGACCTGCTCACCACGGCGGTGGGCGTCGACGAGGTCCTCCGCATCTGCGGGGTGTTCATCCAGTACTACCGCGAACAGGCCAAGTGGCTCGAACGCACCTACGCCTGGGTGCCGCGCGTCGGCATCGAGGAGCTACGGGCCATTCTCGTCGACGACCGGGATGGCTTGGTGGACGGATTGTTCGAACGCATCTGCGCCTCGGCGGCGGCCTACACCGATCCGTGGAAGGAACGGCTCGAACCGAAGTCGCCCGCACAATTCACGCCCTCGTTGCCGCTGATCGAGCTCCCCCTGGTGCCGGTCCGATGACGGAGACGAAGCCGGAGGCGACGCAGGTTGGTTCGATCACCGATCTGACGGTCGGTGAGGGGCGAACCTATGTGGTTGACGGACAACAGGTTGCGGTGTTCCTGATGGCCGACGGTTCCGTCCGCGCCCTGGGTGCCCGTTGCCCACACCGGGGTGGCCCGATCGCCGACGGTCAGACCGACGCCACCAAGGTGATGTGCCCGCTGCACCAGTACACGTTCTCTTTCGAGGACGGCAGTTGCACCAACGGCACCGACATCGAAGCCCTACCGGTCTATCAAGCCGAGGTCCGCGACGGCGGGATCCATATCTGGACGTGACCCGGCCACGTGAATCGGGGCGGGGTCAGGGCGGTCAGGAGATCCGTTCGATCGACACGACAGGTGTTGTGATGCGCCAGGTTCGAACGTCGGGGTCCTCGGCGGCCCGGACCCAGAACTGCGCGGACTCGCCGACCCGGCATGCCTTCACGCCGAGCAAGGGGATGTCCTCGGAATCCCGGCGGAGCTGACTCACCGCCCAGGCCTCGTCACCGTCGCTGCCCACGCCCGGTGCGCGAAGCAGGGTCATCTCACCGAAATCGAGTAGGTAGGTCGACGTCCGCGTGGTCACTGCCCACACACCCACAGCTGTACCGGGATCGATCTCTTGAGCTTTGGCCACGATGTGGAACCTTACCCAAGCGGAGCGATGCGTACACCGAGGAGCGCGTCAACGGCATCGGCCACGTCGGCGGGCGCAGAAGGCACCTTGCCGAGTCCGCCCAATGTGTCGTGGGCCCAGGCGTCAATCGCGACAAGTGCTTTGGGGGTGTCGAGGTCGTCGGTCAGATGCTGACGCAGTCGCTCGATGGTCGGCTGGGCATCGGGGCCGGACTCGCAGGCGGCGGCGTTGCGCCAGAGTTCCAGCCGGGCCACCGCCTCGGCCAGTACCTCATCGGTCCAGGGCCGGTCGGTGCGGTAGTGCTCGGCGAACAGACCGAGGCGGATGGCACCGGGGTCGACATCGGCGGCCCGCAGCTTGGAGACGAAGACCAGGTTGCCCTTCGACTTCGACATCTTCTCGCCGTCGAGACCGATCATGCCGGTGTGGACGTAATGCTTGGCGAACCGGCGGGCTCCGGTCAGAGCCTCGCCGTGGGCAGCGGAGAACTCGTGATGCGGAAAGATCAGATCGCTGCCGCCGCCCTGGACATCGAATCCGGCGCCGATCCGGTTCAAAGCGATTGCCGTGCACTCGATGTGCCAGCCGGGCCGACCGGGTCCGTGCGGCGAGTCCCACGACGGCTCACCTTCGCGCGCGGCCCGCCAGAGCAACGCGTCGAGCGGGTTGCGCTTGCCGGGCCGATCCGGGTCGCCGCCACGTTCGGCGAAGAACCGCTGCATGGTCGGCAGGTCGTAACCCGACTCGTATCCGAACTGCTCGGTGGCGTCGACGCGGAAGTAGACGTCGGGGTATTGCTCGTCGTCGACGATGTAGGCGGCGCCGGAGGCCAGGAGCTTGCCGACGACCTCGACCACCTCGTCGATCGATTCCACGGCACCGATGTAGTCGCGCGGTGGCAACACCCGCAGCGCCGCCATGTCCTCGCGGAACAGATCGGTCTCACGCGATCCCAGGTCGACCCAGTCGATACCGTCGCGCTGCGCCCGTTCGAACAGCGGGTCGTCGACGTCGGTGATGTTCTGGACGTAGTGCACATCGTGTCCGAGATCGCGCCAGAGGCGATTGACCAGATCGAAGGTGAGGTAGGTGGCAGCGTGCCCGAGATGCGTTGCGTCGTAAGGCGTGATGCCACAGACATACATCGTCGCAGTCTTACCGGGCACCACCGGGCGGATCTGCCGGTCAGAGGTGTCAAAGAGCCTCAATGCCGGTCCTTGACCGGGAACAACGGGAACAACGGTTTCAGACCACGACTGCATGAGGTCCACCTTATGGGCGCAGCACGGGGCCGCGCTCTCGGGGCCGAGAAGAACGGGTCAGAAAGCGGGCCACGGGATGGGCCGCGACCGATCGGCCTGGGGCATCACGGGTCGTTCGACCATCTCGGCGGTGCGGTTGATGAGCGCTGCCACCTCGGCGGGTGTGATCAATTCGGCGAGCTGGTCGCGCAACGGCGAGTCCTCGCTGCGCAGCGTCTCGAGCAGGCCGACGACATCCTCGAGCAGATGCGCCGGGATGGATTCGGCGGCCCATCCCCACAGGACGGTCCGGAGTTTGTCCTGGGTGTGCATGCAGATGCCGTGGTCGACGCCGTATACCTGGCCGTCGAGGCCCTCGAGGACGTGTCCCCCCTTGCGGTCGGCGTTGTTGATGAGGATGTCCAGGACCGCCATCCGCTGCAATCGCGGATCGTCGGCGTGGACCAGCACCACCTCTTCCCCGCGGGAGTCCACGGCGGACAGGATCAGCTTCCAGCCCTCGGGCACCAGGTCCGGTGAGCACAGGTCCACCAGATCGAGGCGGGTCGGCAACCCGTCGGCGGGTTCGGGCGTATCGATCCACCGCTGCACCATCCCCGGACCGAACGGTCCGTCGCGCAGCAGCGTCGTCGGGACCACCGACCAGCCGAGCGCGTCGGACACCAGATACGAGGCCACCTCGCGTCCGGCCAGGGTGCCGTCCGGGAAGTCCCAGAGCGGCTGTTCCCCACGGACCGGCTTGTACACACACCGGACCTGCTCGTCACCCAGGACGGCATCGCAGACGAGTGTGGCGTTGCTGGCGTTGCGGATCTGCCCGATCAGTTCGAGTTCACCGGTGGCCAGGATGTGCGCCACATCAACAGGCCGGTCACCGGTCGGCGTGCTTGCTGTCACCGGCCGGACTCGTCACCGGCATCCGGACCGGAGGGGTCGTCGGGATCGTCCTCGTCGAGCAGGGTCGGATCGTTGAACAGATCGGGGTCGACGAACTCGAGTGACGGGCCGAACGTGGCCTCGCGGTGGTATCCGTTGGTCCGGACGCAGATGTGCCCGGTCGAATCGAGCGGATCGCCGCACAGCGGACACGGCTCACGACCGGCCGAGATGACGCGGCTGGAACGGGCGGCGAACTCCCGGGCCGCACCGGTGCTGAGGAACACCCGGACCGCGTCGGGTCCCTCTTCGGTGTCGTCGAGCACAACACTCTCGTCGAACTCACCCTCGGTGATGGCGAGCAACTCGACCACGACCGCCTCCGATTCGGAGTCCCAGCCCAGGCCCATGGTGCCCACCCGGAACTCGGCGTCGACGGGCATCAGCAGCGGGCTGAGGTCTTCGACCCGGGCCAGCTCGGCAGGCAATGGTGTCCCGAACCGGCGGTGCACCTCTTCGAGCAGCGCACCGATCCGATCGGCGAGGATCTGGACCTGCTGCTTTTCGAGCATGACGCTGATGACCCGCGTCTCGTGGATGGCTTGCAGATAGAAGGTCCGGTCACCGGGCTGGCCGACCGTTCCGGCTATGAAACGGTCCGGGCTGCGGAAGACGTGTATCGCTCTGGCCATGGCACCTCCGTTCTCCTGAAATTGATTATCCCCAATCGGGGCGGGTTCGCCCAAGGCGTTGCCGGTTGGTGTCGCGACGGTGGCGACATCGCGCGCTCAGGTCCCGGTGGAACCGCCGACGACGGCATCGTCGGGGTGACTGTGCCCGGACTTCTCGGACTTCTCGGACTGCTTCGGCTGCGCCGGGATCGACGGGAGGGTCGAGGTGCAGTTGACCGCATGCACGTACGGTCGCGCCACGCTGTACCGGACCACGCTGGCGGACGCCGGTTCGACGACGATCCGCTGGAACGAGTCGAGGTGCATGCCCATCGCGTCGGCGAGGATCGCCTTGATGACATCACCGTGCGTGCACGCAATCCAGATGCCGGATCCGTCTTCACCGGAGAAGCGTGCGTCGAGTTCCCGGATCGCGGACACGGCCCTGGCCTGGACCTGAGCCAGCCCCTCCCCGTCGGGGAAGATGGCCGCGGACGGCTGCTGCTGCACCACCCGCCACAGCGGTTCCGAGAGCAGTTCCTTGATCGATCGTCCGGTCCACTGGCCGTAGTCGACCTCTACCAGCCGCTCGTCCACGATCTCGGGGCAACCAAAATGGTCCACCAGCGGCGCCACGGTCTGCTCACAGCGCAGCAGCGGTGAGCGGACGACCGCCACCGGGCTCTGCAGGCCGCCGAACCGTTCGATCAGACCGGCGGATTGGGAGCGACCGTGATCATCGAGTCCCACCGATGCCGAGCGGCCGGCCAGCACACCCGAGGTGTTCGCCGTTGATCGTCCGTGTCGAAGCAATATGACCGTCACGTGTCATACCTTATGCGCCGGAGCGGTTACCCGACTCGGCGCGAGCGCGTCGTCGCACGTCACAGCCCTGCGCCAAAAAATCATGTTGCGCTGATCACGCCGCCGGCGAGCAACCCGAACACGAGCAGGCCCAGGAGCACGCGGTAGCCGACGAACCAGTACAGCGAATGGTTCGCCACGAACTTCAGCAACCAGGCGATGGCGGCATAACCGACCACGAATGCGACCAGGGTGGCGACCAGCAGTTGCATGCCGGACGACTCCATGCCGTCGCCGGTGGGATTGAATGCGTCGGGCAGGCTGAACAGTCCCGATGCGGTCACCGCAGGAATTGCCAACAGGAATGAGAAACGCACCGCAGCTTCACGTTTGAGACCGAGGAACAGGCCCGCGCTGGCGGTGGCGCCGGAACGCGAGACTCCGGGGATCAGTGCCAGACACTGGGCCAGGCCCATGACGATCCCGTCACGGGTGGTGAGTTTTTCGATGGGACGTTCTTTCCGGCCCAACTTCTCCGCTGCGGCGATCACCACGGAGAAGATGATCAGCATGCTCGCCACCAGCCAGAGATTGCGGGCACCGGTCCGGATCTCGTCTTTGAACAGCACGCCGAGGACACCGATCGGGATCGTGGCGATGATCACATACCAGCCCATCCGGTAGTCGAGGTCGCGGGCGTCCTTGTTGAACATCCCCCGGAACCACGCCGCGATGATGCGCACGATGTCCTTCGCGAAGAACACCAGCACGGCGGCTTCGGTACCCAGCTGCGTCACCGCGGTGAACGACGCACCGGCGTCTTCGCCGAACCAGATCTCGGAAACAATGCGCAGGTGACCGGAGGAAGAAATCGGCAGGAACTCGGTCAATCCCTGTACGGCCCCAAGGACTATCGATTGGGCCCATGTCATGGTGTCACTCACGGGGGCAGATGCTACGGGAAACCTCCGTCGACTCCTCGAGTTGCGACACCGCCGCCCCCGTGGCATGGCGCGCCGGGCGAACAAGCAAGATGGGTGGCATGAATGTGCGCGGTAAATCTCTGTTCGTAGCGATGGCGGCCGCCGCGCTGGTGTTGTCGGGATGCTCAGATTCGGGTGACACCCCCGATGTTCCGACCATCGCTCCCCAGACCCCGATCGCCGCACCCGCAGCCGATCCGGCCACCCCGCCGGCGGGCACTGTGGTGCCGGTGCCGAACGCCGGTACCGCGATGGCCCTGTGCCCCGGGACCGACCAATTGGCGCTACTCGCCGACGACGGCCGCTCGGTCCTGTTCTACCCCACCGGTGGCCTGACTCCCGGAGCGCAGCCCTCACGCACAGTTGGGTTGAGCGACAAGGCAACCGGCTTCGGAACCTTCCAGGACGGCAAGCTCCAGGTGCTGATCCCGGGTGCTCTTCTGACCGTCGATTCGGCGACCGGTGACACGGTCCGCACAGACGTCCCCGGCAATCCGGTGTCCGCGATCGTGACCTCGGACGGCCAGACCCTCGTCGGTACCGACAAGGGCAGCCTGATGGTCGTCGATGCCGACGGCAAGGTAGTCGACACGATCACCGGATTCGTCCGGGTCGACGCGATCGCCGAACACGACGGGCAGGTCGTCGTCCTCGACCGCGCGCAGTCGTCGGTGACCGAGGTCGACGTCGACGACCGCGATCTGGGCGTGTCACTGCGCTCGGGCGACGGTGCGACGAACCTCACTGTCGACCACTACGGCCGGTTCCTGACCACCGACACCAAGGGTGGCGAGGTCCTCGGGTTCTACGGCGACCCGCTCGTGAACAAGTTCCGGCATCCCGTGGCCTTCGGGCCCTACGCCGTAGACTACGACGACACCCGCAACCTGGCGTGGGTGGCGACCACCGGAAACAACAAGGTCACGGCGTTCGAGCTCGCCACCGGAACCCCGGTCGAGGTCAAGCAGTTCGAGACCGTACCGCAGGCCAACTCGATGGTGGTCGACCCCGAGACCGGCACGGTGTATCTGCTGTCCGCCGATGGTGGTGGACTGCAGATCATCAACCCCGATCAGCAGTGAGGTGAGCTGAGACCTTGGCAGGCACGCGCAGCCGTGGATTTCCACGCGAATGGGATATGTCGACCGACGACTACGAATACGTCCCGTTGCGCCTCCCGCCAGATGTGACCCGGGTAACCGCCTCCATGCGCTTGTCGATCCAAGCCGAGTTCGGCGGTTGGGAACTGTCCCGGGTCCGGCTCTACCCCGATGGCAGCCGCAAGGTGCTGCTGCGCCGTCGCCGTCCGCGACCGGCAACCCCCGATGAACCCGATACTGGAATGAGCGCGTGATCGCTACTGTCTACCGCCGGCTGTACCGGTGGCTTCTGACCCTGATGTTCCTGATTCCGCCCGAGCGGATCCACACGATCGCGGCGAAGGCCATCTCGTGGACCGGCCGGTTCAAGCCGCTGCGCATCATCGCCCGGCGGATGCTCGTGACGGACGACCCGGTGCTGCGGTCGCAGGTCTTCGGGCTCGAGTTCCCCGCGCCGCTCGGACTCGCGGCCGGATTCGACAAGAATGCCGAGGCGATCGACGCCTGGGGCGCGCTGGGATTCGGGTTTGCCGAGATCGGCACCGTCACCGGGCAGGCCCAACCCGGCAACCCGGCTCCGCGGTTGTTCCGCCTGCCCGCCGACCGGGCGCTGATCAACCGGATGGGCTTCAACAACCATGGTGCCGGTGCCGCCGCCAACCAGTTGCGCCATCGCAAGGCGACGTCATCGCTGGTCCCGATCGGCGCCAACATCGGCAAGACCAAGGTGGTCGAACCGCAGGACGCGATCGAGGACTACCTGATCAGTGCCCGTCTGCTCGGTCCCCTGGCCGACTTCCTCGTGGTGAATGTGAGTTCGCCCAACACCCCCGGACTCCGCGATCTGCAGGCGGTCTCGTCGCTGCGCCCGTTGTTGTCCGCGGTGACCGAGGCCGTCGAGATTCCGGTCCTGGTGAAGATCGCCCCCGATCTGGCCGACGACGACATCGATCAGATCGCCGATCTCGCTGTCGAATTGGGGCTCGCCGGCATCGTCTGCACGAACACCACGATCAGCCGCGAAGGTCTGACCACGCCGGCATCCGAGATCGAGAGCATCGGTGCCGGCGGACTTTCCGGAGCACCGCTGGCCGATCGCTCCCTCGAGGTGCTGCGGCGCCTCTACGGCCGCGTCGGCGGACAGATCACCCTGATCAGCGTCGGCGGTATCGAAACCGTCGACCAGGCCTGGGAACGGATCTGCGCGGGCGCCTCGCTGATCCAGGCATACACGGGCTTCATCTACGGTGGCCCGTTGTGGGTCAAGCTGATTCATCAGGGACTGGCCCAGCGGGTGCGTGCCGCCGGTTATCACTCCATCGCCGAAGCGGTGGGCAGCGCCGCCCCCGGGCGCTGACCCGGGAACGGCGCGGCGGGTGCGTCGCTAGCGCTCGTAGGTGTTCGTGATGATCGCGCGTGCGATCGCGTGGCTGAACAGGTTGAACCCGAGGTACGCCGGGGTTGCGCCGTCGGGCAGTTCCAGGCTCTCCACGTCCACCGCGTGCACCACGGTGTAGTAGTAATGCGTGCCGTGCCCGGGAGGCGGTGCGGCACCGATGAATCGCGGCACGGACGCATCGTTGTTGAGGGCAACGGCCCCGGACGGCAACGAGCCCTCGGCACCATCGCCCACGCCGGCGGCGAGTGAGGTGACCGAGACCGGGATGTCGGCGACGGCCCAATGCCAGAAGCCCGATGCGGTGGGCGCCTCGGGATCGTAGACGGTGACGGCAAAGCTCTTGGTCTCCGGCGGGAAACCGGACCAGGTCAGCTGAGGTGAGATGTCCTCACCACCGGCTCCCATGATTCCCGACACCTGGGGATTCTCCAGGGCGGCTCCGTCGGTGATGCTCTCGGAGGTCAGGGTGAAGCCGGGAAGCTTCGGCAGTGCGTCGTACGGGTTGTACCTCGACATCGTTGTTCGCGTCCTTTCCGTAGGTGGCCCCACCATCATGCTCGAGGTGGACCGGGGATGTGGCCGGGACGTTCATCGTCGGCGCGCCGAAACCGCGCGCCGCGGTCTCAGCTGTGCATCAGGAAGTGCTCGAGCACCTCGGTCCCGAACAGCAACGACTCCACCGGTACCCGTTCGTCGATGCCGTGAAACAGTGCGGCGAAATCGAGTTCGGTCGGCAACTTCAGGGGCGCAAAGCCGAAGCAACGAATCCCCAAGCGGGCAAAGGCTTTTGCGTCGGTGCCGCCGGAGAGCATGTATGGGACGGTCCGGCCCTGTGGGTCGTGCGCGAGAATCGCATCGTTCATCGCATCGACGAGATGGCCGTCGAACGTCGTCTCGTACGAGTCGAGTTTGGTGATCCATTCACGGGTGACGTTGGGTCCGATCAATTCGTCCACCTCGGCCTCGAACGCGGCCTGGCGTCCGGGCAACACCCGGCAATCGACCACCGCGGTGGCGGTCTGCGGGATGACGTTCGCCTTGTAACCGGCCGAGAGCATGGTCGGGTTGGCGGTGTCGCGCAGCGTTGCCCCGATGATCCGGGCGATGGTGCCGATCTTGAACAGCGCGGTCTCCAGATCCGGCGTGTCCGGGTTCAGCGACAGTCCGCTCTCCTCGGAGACCGCTGCCAGGAACTGCGAGACCGACTCGGTCATCACCAGCGGGAACTGATGTCTGCCGAGTCTGGCCACGGCTTCGGCGAGGATCGTCACGGCATTGTCGTCATTGAGGAACGAGCCGTGCCCGGCGGTGGCCGTCGCCGTCAATCGCATCCACCCCAGCCCCTTCTCCGCGGTTTCCACCAGGTAGAGACGCTTCTGGCTGCCGTCTGGGCGATCGACGGTCAACGAGAATCCGCCCACCTCGCCGACGGCCTCGGTGACACCCTCGAACAGGTCGGGCCGGTGGTCGACGAGCCAGTGCGAACCCCACTTACCGCCGGCCTCCTCATCGGCGAGGAAAGCGAAGACGATGTCGCGCGGCGGCGTGGTGCCGGCCCGCTTGAACTGACGCGCCAGCGCCAGCGCCATGCCGACCATGTCCTTCATGTCGATCGCGCCGCGGCCCCAGACGTATCCGTCCTCGATGGCTCCGGAGAACGGGTGCACACTCCAGTCCTCGGCTTGGGCGGGCACGACGTCGAGATGCGAATGCAGGAGCAGCTTGCCCCGGCTGCGATCGGCCCCGGGCAATGTCGCGAACACGTTGCCACGGCCGGGTTGTCCGGACTCGACATACTCGGTCTCGTAGCCGGCCTCTTCCAGCTTCTGCTGCACCCACCGGGCGCACTCGGCCTCGCCCTTGGTGGTGGCCAGTTCACCGGTGTTGCTGGTGTCGAACTGGATGAGCCGGCTGACGAGGTCGACCACTTCTTCGGTGGCGGCAGGCGCGTTGGGGTTCACCTGCACATTCCTATCACCACCAGTGCCTGCCCCGATGTCCGGGCGAGACGGCCCGGCCCGCCGGGTCCGACCCGGTTTTCCGGGTCCGGTTCAGGTCAGATGGTCGAAATCGCCTCTCACCCAGCCGATGTGGCGGTCCGCCGACGACCGGACGATCGCCGGGGCGTCATTGTCGAGGTAGTCGGCGAAGTTTCCGTACAGCCGATCGAAATCGAACCGGCACAGCGAGGTGGTGATGCGCTCGACCACCGCGGCGGACAGTGGGATGCGGTTGGGGTAGCTGCGCATGAAGCCGACGCTGCGGCGATCGGGATTGGGCAGCACGGTGTCCCCGCTGAGCATCACTCCTCGACCACCGGCGCCGGCTTCCCAGTGAGCGACAGCGCTGCCCGGGAAATGACCGCCGGGCTGACTCAGGGTGACCCCGGGAAGGACCGTGAGGTCCCCGCTCCACGGTTCGATGACCGGATCGGGGCGGGTGACCCACTCGAGGTCGGATCGGGCCACCAGGACCGGTACGCCGCCCAGCGCCCGCGACCATTCCACCTGTACCCCGAACATGTGTGGATGACTGGCCGCGATGGCCGCCGGCGTTCCCGCGGCCCGGACCGCTTCGAGCGCCGCGTCGTCGATGAAGCCGATCGGATCCCAGAGCAGGGTGCCGGCATCGGTGCACACGAGTTTGCTGTGTTGACCGATGCCGACCCCGGGTGAGGTGGACAGCCCCAGCAAGCCGGGTTCCAGTTCGGTGACCACCACGCGTTGTCCTTCGGAGGCCAACTCGCCGATCGTGGTCCACTGCTGTCCGTGCGGCGGAACATATTGGCGTTCGTCCGCACAGATGCGGCAGATCTCGGGTAATTGCGCGGACTGTTCCACCGCACAGGTCCGGCATACGATGGTGGTGACATCCATGGATCCATTCGTAGCAAATCTGCGAACAAAACGGCTCTGTACAGGCGATTTGGGTTGCGGGCTCAGAGTCGGTTAATGTTGTCCAGCGCTGACAGAGAGGTTTCTGACAGAGCGAAACGAGTCCGAGTGGCGGAATGGCAGACGCGCTAGCTTGAGGTGCTAGTGTCCTATTAACGGACGTGGGGGTTCAAGTCCCCCCTCGGACACCCATAAGAAATCCCCGACCTTCTGGTCGGGGATTTTTTGTTGCTCGACGGACATGGGTGGTCGGTTGATGGTCCGAGGCACTATGACGCGGCCACTACACTGGCTAACCGTGCACGACGTACCCACCGAATCCATTGACGCCGCCGACATGGCGGTCTTCCGCCGCGTCCTCGATCAGGTCACCGAGCTCGATGCGCAGCATCCGGACTCGGTCGCGGTGCAGCGTGCGGTGGCGCAGATGTTCAAGCACGCCAAACGCAACCGTCGCCGGGAGCGTAATCAGATCCGTTCGGATGCGGACCGAAAAGTGTTGGCGGCCACGGCAACCGGATCACCGGACCGAATCGACGACGAAACCGCGGGTCTGCCGCTGACCGGCGCTCCCGGCACGAGCGCCGGAACTCTGATCCGCCCGCAGAACTGTTACATCTGCAAAGTCGAATACACCCGGGTCGACGCCTTCCACCACCAGCTCTGCCCCGAATGTGCGACGTCGAATCGGCACAAGCGCGAGCAGCACGCCGACCTCACCGGTCGTCGGGCACTGCTCACCGGTGGACGCGCCAAGATCGGCATGTACATCGCCCTGATGTTGCTGCGTGACGGCGCAGAACTGACCATCACGACCCGTTTCCCCCGCGATGCCGCGCGACGGTTCGCCCGCCAACCCGACTCCGATCAGTGGCTGCACCGCCTCAACGTCGTCGGGATCGATCTGCGTGACCCGGCGCAGGTCGTTTCCCTGGCCGACTCGGTTGCCGCCCAGGGACCACTCGACATCCTGATCAACAACGCCGCGCAGACCGTCCGCCGCTCCCCTGGCGCGTACAGCTCCCTGGCCGACGCCGAGCTCGCCCCACTGACCGGTTCGGCTGCGACGGTGCCGCTGCTGACGATGGGCGACAGCAGCGAACTGCATCCACATGCGCTGGCCTCGGGCGGCGACAGTGACGCCGCCGCCCAGGCGCTCGCCGCACTGGCCATGACCGCAGGTTCTTCGGCTCCCGCGCGAATCGCGGACGGTACGGCGATCGACGCCGGCGGGCTGCTCCCCGACCTGGTCGACAGCAACAGTTGGGTCGAGACCGTCGACCAGGTGGATCCGCTGGAATTGCTCGAGGTACAGCTCTGCAACAGTGTGGCGCCGTTCATCCTGCTGTCCCGGCTGACCCCGGCGCTGAAGGCGTCGCCGTTCCGGCGCAAATATGTGGTGAACGTGTCGGCGATGGAGGGCATCTTCTCCCGCGGATACAAGGGTCCGGGGCATCCCCACACCAACATGGCCAAGGCAGCCCTGAACATGCTGACCCGCACCAGTGCCGGCGAGCTCTATCAGGACGGCATCCTGGTGACCGCGGTCGACACCGGCTGGATCACCGACGAACGCCCGCACACGAGCAAGATGCGACTGGCCGAAGAAGGCTTCCGCGCGCCACTGGATCTGGTCGACGGCGCCGCCCGCGTCTACGACCCCATCGTGCAGGGCGAAGCCGGTGTGGATCTGTACGGCTGCTTCCTGAAGGACTTCGAACCGTATCCGTGGTAATTGGTTGACGGTGAAAACACCGGAGATCAATCCGCTCGGCGCGGCGATGTTGTCCGTCTGCGGCGAGACGCTGGAATCGATGGTGTCGATCCTGAAAGCGCTCGGTGACGATCGCGCCAACACCAGACCGGCGTTGCCGGGCGCGAACAGTCCATACGCCATCGTCTTTCACTGTGTCGGCGTCATCGAGTACTGGGCGGGTTCGGTCATCGCGGGTCTGAGGATCCCGCGCGATCGCGACGCCGAGTTCCTCGCCACCGGAGCGGTCGAAGAGTTGATCGAGCGGGTCGACGCAGTGCGTGCCCGGCTACCGGGATGGGTTGCGATCGCGATCGACGAAGGCATCCGCGATCGGTCTGCGGCGGGATCCACCCGCACCGAGGCCGCGACCGCATCCCCCGAGTGGGTTCTGCTGCATCTGCAACGCGAGTTGGCCCAACACCTGGGCCAACTCGAATTGACGAGGGATCTACTGAATCAGGACTGACGTGCGCGCACCTGGTAGGCCGCCCCGGCGTTTTCCCGCCTCTTCATGGCCTGGATCGAGGCATGGTGGCGGCGGGCGTGGTAGGCCAGCGGGAAGTAGGTCAGCCGTTCCGGGAGTACCTGGTAGGACCCCCGGATCACCTTGTGTATCCGCTCGAGGTCGCGTTGTTCCTTGTTGCTCCAGGTCAGGCCGAGGATCTCCCGAACCCTGGGGTCCATCACACCAACGGTCGTCAGGTAGTTCAGGTCTTGCAGGGGCTTGCCGGCGAACTTCGCCAGTGCCCGGGTGGCCGGCCGCAGGCTTTTCGGTACAGAGTCCGGAAGGGGCGGCGCTTCGCGCATCTGCTTGATCAGTGTCAGTGCCACCTCGTGGGCGACGAGTTTGTTGTTGACGAAGTCGTCGAAGTATTCGTTGAACTCCCCGATCGTCTCGGGGTAGCCCCTCATCGGGACCTGCACGATCTTGGCGATCCGCCGGTTGTCCCGCAGGATCTCGAGCTTCTCGTCCTCGGTGAAATCACGGCCGATCAGCAGAGGTCCGGCGGCGAGTGTTGTCGGGAACGCGGTGGCGATCACCCACTGGTAGGCCTCCGGGTTCAGCGCGCTGATGTGCTTGCCCTGGGCGTTCTTCATCCGCAGCGGCTGATGCATCTTGCGGAGGCGGTGACCCTCGGCGATCGCCTCTTCACCGCCGTAGACCCAGCGCAGAACCGAATCGATGGAACGGATCGCACGGCCTGCCGGATCGGTCCGGAACACCGAGTACTTGCCGACGACGTCCCCGATGACCGGGTGCATCACCTGCATCACAAAGGCGGCCCCGTTGATCGGGAGAAAGGTGAAGTGGCCGGTCTGCTCGGCGGTGATCGAGTCCGGCGGAACCAGTTCGATGTCGCTGGCGGCGTTGTTGATCAGCGAGTCTTCGCCCTCACCGGGCGGGACTGCGCGCACCTGGGGGCCGGATTCTGCGATGGTCATCGAACATCCTCTCGACGAGCAACAGGGACCCAAAGGGGAAACGTCCGTGATCAGATTAACAGTCTCGATGGGTCCTGAACAGGGCCGCGCCGGCGGGTTCCCGGTACCGCGGTCGGCTCGGCGTTCTCCCCAGCTAGGGTCGAACGGTGATTTCAGTGCCCCTCATCTTCGACTGCGACACCGGAATCGACGATTCCCTGGCCCTGCTCTATCTCCTTGCGCACCCGTCGGCAGATGTCCGGGCCGTGTTGTCCACCGGGGGCAATGTCCCGACCGATGTGGTCTGCGCCAACAATCTGGCCTGGCTGCAGCTCTGCGGCCGCGACGACATCGAGGTGTGCGTGGGCGCCGACGGGCCACTCGAGGCGCCGTTGATGACCACCGAGGACACCCATGGCCCCATGGGCATCGGATACGCCGAACTGCCGGTCGCGACGTCCACGCAGTCCCACCGGGATGCCGCTGACGCCTGGATCGAACTGACGGCCGAGAGTCCCGGCGACTACGTGGGTCTGGTGACCGGCCCGCTGACCAATCTGGCCCTGGCCATCCGGCGGGATCCGTTGCTGCCGAGCAGGCTTCGACGCCTGGTCATCATGGGAGGGGTGTTCCACCAGAGCGGAAACACCACCCCGACCACCGAGTGGAACATCGCCGTGGACCCCGAGGCCGCCAAAGAGGTTTTCGCCGCCTTCGGTCAGGACGGGGCCCCGCGTCCGATCATCTGTCCTCTCGACCTGACCGAGACCATCCGGATGACACCCGACCATCTCGGACGATTGGCTGCGCTGGCCGAATCCAGCCCGGTCGAGCAGCCGGGGCCCGACGACGAACCCGGCACCCGATCCGTGGCCGACAACGTGATCGTCCGCCATCTCGTGGATGCGGTCAGGTTCTATTTCGAGTTCCATGAGGCGCAATCCGAGGGTTACATCGCGCACATGCACGATCCGTTCGCCGCAGCGGTCGCGCTCGATCCGTCGGTCACCGGTACCCGCCTGGCCTGTGTCGACGTCGAGATCGACGGAACACTGACCCGCGGCACCACGGTCGCCGACGAACGTGGCTTCTGGAATCGTCCGGTCAACGCCGAGATCGCGACAACCACCGATCCGGACCTGTTCTTCGACGATTTGATCGAACGGATTGCGGCCTTTGCGGTCGCAGTGCAGCATGGGACGGGTACCCGACGATAGGTGCGCCCAATGCCATCTGTGACAGATATTTCGAAAGAACTGTTGGCCATCGGGACAGGTGCGGCTCTGGCCACCAGCGTGAACCTGGCCATCGGCGATCGCCTCTCACCCCGAGCCCGCACCGTTGTCATCGGCGCAGGTCTACCGGTGGTCGCGGCCGTCTATCCGCTCACACGTTCGTGGCGTGGCGCGGATCCGGGCGCCGTGCGGCGCGAGGTCATCGCACTGGCCGCTGCCGGTGCGATCGCCACCGGCGCCGCACTGCTTCCGGCGGGCCCGGCCCGCACGGTTGCCGCAGCGGGATGGATCGCCCATGCCGGATTCGACTATCTGCACACCCAAGACCGTTCGTCGAAGCTGCCAGGTTGGTATCCCCCGGTCTGCGCAGGCTATGACGTCGTGGTCGCGGGCCTGGTGGCCTACGAAGCGGACCGTTAGCTGTCGAAGGCCTCGACGATCGCCGCCGCGGCCAGCGCCGGGGTGAGCGTGCCGGAACGCACCTCGTCTTCGACGCGGTGACGGATCGCCCGAACCTCGGGATCGGCGTCGAGCCGGCGCAGGAGCTGATCGGTCACCATCGCCCACATCCACTCGACCTGCTGACGGTTGCGGCGGGCCTCGAATTCTCCTGCCGCACTGAGGACTTCCTTGTGCTTGAGCACGGTCTGCCAGAACTCGGCGACGCCGGTCCCCTCCATGGCGCTCATCGTCAGCACCGGCGGACGCCAGATCGCCTCGTGCGGCGTCAGCAGGCGCAGCGCGCCCTGCAGTTCGCGAGCCGCGTTCTTGGCCTCGTTCAGGTACTTGCCGTCGGCCTTGTTCACGACCACGATGTCGGCCAGCTCCAGGACACCTTTTTTGATGCCCTGCAACGAATCCCCGGTGCGCGCGAGTGTCAGGAAGCAGAACACGTCAACCATGCCCGCGACCGTCACCTCGGACTGTCCGACACCCACGGTCTCGACCAGCACCACATCGAAACCGGCAGCTTCGAGCAGCACGATCGTCTCGCGGGTCGCCTTCGCGACACCGCCGAGCGTGCCCGAGGTCGGCGAGGGCCGGATGTAGGCGTTCGGATGCACCGACAGCTGACCCATCCGGGTCTTGTCACCGAGGATCGAACCCCCGGTGCGGGTCGACGACGGATCGACGGCCAGCACGGCAACCTTGTGGCCCTGCTCGATCAGGTACATGCCGAGCGCTTCGATGGTTGTCGATTTGCCGACGCCGGGCACGCCGGTGATACCGACCCGGTAGGACTTGCCCGAGTCGGTACCCAGTGACAGCAGCAATTCCTGTGCCTGGGCGCGGTGATCCGCCCGCGTCGACTCGACCAGGGTGATGGCTCGCGCCAGATCAGGTCGTTTGTCGGCGCGGACGGCATCGGCCAGCGCAGCCAGATCCAATGGGGGTCTAGGCATGTGCTTGTCTCACACTCACGAAGTCAGCTCATGCCCCAACTCGGTGGCCAGCTTCTTGATCAGCTCCACCGCGGAGTCGGCGATGACCGTTCCCGGCGGGAAGATCGCGGCCGCGCCGGCCTCGTACAGCTCATCGAAGTCGCCGGGCGGGATGACCCCGCCGACCACGATCATGATGTCGCTGCGCCCGACCTTCGCGAGGGCATCGCGCAGTGCGGGCACCAGGGTGAGGTGACCTGCTGCCAACGACGACACACCGACGACATGCACGTCGTTGTCCGAGGCCTGCAGCGCCACCTCATCGGGGGTCTGGAACAGCGGACCGACGTCGACGTCGAAGCCGAGGTCGGCAAAGGCGGTCGCGATCACCTTCTGTCCGCGATCGTGGCCGTCCTGGCCCATCTTCGCGACCAGCACACGCGGGCGCCGACCTTCTGCTTCGGCGAACTTGTTGACCAGCTCGATGGCGTCGTCGATGTTCTGCACAGTCCCGGCCTCGTGTCGGTACACACCGCTGATGGTGCGGATTTCTGCCTGGTGGCGACCGTAGACCTTCTCCAGTGCCTCGGAGATCTCGCCGACGGTCGCCTGATGGCGGGCCGCCTCGATCGCCAACGCCAGCAGGTTGTTGTCCAAACCGCCTTCATCGGAGGCCGCGGCCCGGGTCAGGTTGGCCAATGCGGCCTCGACCGCAGCCGGATCGCGGTTGGCGCGAAGCCTTTCGAGCTTCTCGATCTGCTCGCCGCGGACCTTCGAGTTCTCGACCTTGAGGACCTCGATCTCCTGGTCCTCGTCGACCTGATACTTGTTGATGCCGATCACCGGCTGCTGGCCGGAGTCGATCCGGGCCTGCGTACGCGCCGCGGCCTCTTCGATCCGCAGCTTCGGGATGCCCTCGTTGATGGCCTGCGCCATGCCGCCGGCCTCTTCGACCTCGGCGATGTGCGCCCGCGCCTTGTTGGCCAGTTCGTGGGTCAGCCACTCGACGTAGTTGGATCCGGCCCACGGGTCGATCGGCCGGGTGGTGCCCGACTCCTGCTGCAGGAGCAGCTGGGTGTTGCGGGCGATCCGGGCCGAGAAATCGGTGGGCAGTGCCAGCGCCTCGTCGAGGGCGTTGGTGTGCAGCGACTGGGTGTGACCCTGGGTCGCGGCCATCGCCTCGATGCAGGTACGCGCAACGTTGTTGAACGGATCCTGTGCGGTCAGCGACCATCCCGACGTCTGCGAATGTGTACGCAACGACAGCGATTTCGGGTTCTTGGCGTCGAACTTGGCAACGAGCTCACTCCAGATGAGCCGCGCCGCACGGAGCTTGGCGACCTCCATGAAGAAGTTCATGCCGATGGCCCAGAAGAACGAGAGCCGCGGTGCGAACTTGTCGATGTCCAGACCGACGTCGACGCCGGCCCGCAGGTACTCGATGCCGTCGGCGAGGGTGTACGCCAACTCGAGATCGGCTGTGGCACCGGCCTCTTGGATGTGGTAGCCGGAGATCGAGATCGAGTTGAACTTCGGCATCTTGAGGCTGGTGTACTCGAAGATGTTCGAGATGATCCGCATCGACGGCTTCGGCGGATAGATGTAGGTGTTGCGGACCATGAACTCTTTGAGGATGTCGTTCTGGATGGTCCCGGCGAGCTTCTCCGGAGGCACACCCTGCTCCTCGGCGGCAACCACGTACAGCGCGAGAATCGGCAGCACCGCACCGTTCATCGTCATCGAGACCGACACGTTGCCCAGATCGATACCGTCGAACAGCTGACGCATGTCGAGGATGGAATCGATTGCCACACCGGCCATACCGACGTCACCGGCCACCCGGGGATGGTCGGAGTCGTAGCCGCGGTGGGTGGCCAGGTCGAATGCCACCGACAGACCCTTCTGGCCGGCCGCGAGGTTGCGACGGTAGAAGGCGTTGGACTCGGCCGCGGTGGAGAAGCCGGCGTACTGCCGAATCGTCCACGGCTGGTTGACGTACATCGTCGGGTACGGACCGCGCAGGAACGGGACCGACCCCGGCACGGTGTCGAGCGGATACGGGTGCTCGCCGTCCTTGGTCACCGCGTCACGGTCGGCGCGGGTGAAGATCGGCTTCACATCGATCTGCTCCGGTGTGCTCCAGGTGACCTGCTCGGTCGAATACCCGTGTGCCTGAGCCAGATCGGAGATCAGCTTCTCGCTGTCGCCGGTCGTCGGCGCCGCTTCCGCATCCGTCAGCGGCACGTCCGCAAAACTCGCGATCTTCTTCTGTGTACTGGTCATTGGTTCTGCGCCTCGATCTTGTCGAACAGTCCGGTCAACGTGGTGATGGCGTCGATACCGATCTGCAGGAATCCATCCGGGGTATCGGCGTCGTCGGCCCAGGCCTTGGGCGGACCGGCCAGCAGCACGGTCTCGACACCGGCGGCACGGGCAGCCGACAGGGCGGCGGCACCATCGGTCGCGTAGCGAGGATTTGCCGCACACAGTACGGCGACTGCGGGGTTGCCCGCCGCCGAGATCGCAGCGGCCACCGAATCACCGTCCAGCGGACCGGGATTGACGGCTTCGATACCGCCGGCGGCCAGCAGGTTGGCAACGAACGTGGTGCGTCCGTTGTGTTCGGCCACCGAGCCCAGCGGCAGCATGATCGCCGTGGGACGACGGCCGTGAGCGGCGAGGTAGGCATCGGATCGATCGCGCAGACGCTCGAACGGCCGCGCGATCCGGATCAGGTTGGGCGCGGAGGCGGGCAGGTCGGCGACATCGGCCGCACCTGCGGTACCGAGCGGCTTCTCCCCCAGGTTCGGGAACTCGTTGATACCGGTGAGCGCGGTGGTGCGGTGTGCCACCGCATTGTCGCGGGCCTCGACCGACTTGGCGATCTGCTCGCCGATCCAGCCGTCGGCCAACGCCTGACGGTAACCGCCCTTGCCCTCGATCTCCTGGAACAGCGCCCAGGCCGCGACGGCCAGGTTGTCGGTCAACGACTCGACGAACCAGGAGCCACCCGCGGGGTCGATGACCTTGGCGACGTTGGACTCTTCGAGCAGCAGCAACTGCGTGTTGCGGGCCATGCGGCGCGAGAAGCTCGGGTTGGTGGTGCGATCGGCGGGCGCCAGCGCCGCGTCGAACGGCAGCACCGTGATCTGGTCGGCGCCACCGACTCCGGCACCGAATGCCGCGGTGGTGACGCGCAGCATGTTCACCCAGGGATCGCGCTGACTCATCATGCCCAATGCGGTGACGCCGTGGGTGAGCGCTGCGCCCGCCGACGGTGCGCCGCTGACCTGCGCCACGCGGCCCCACAGTCGCCGGATCGCCCGGAACTTGGCCATCGTGCCGAACTGATCGTCGGTGGCCGAGAGCGCAAAGCTCAGCTGCGCAAGCGCTTTCTCGGTCGACAGGCCGGCGGCGGCGAGCTCGCGCAGGTACTCGACGCCCGCGGCGATCACAAAGGCCAGCTCTTGAACGTCGGTGGCGCCGCCGAGTGCGAAGTCGGTGCCGTCGACACGGATGGCCCGGACACCGGCGCCGGATTCCGTGGCCACCGTGATCGCATCCGCGAGCTCGACGGTCGGCCGGCCGGACAGGGCCGCGGTCAGTGGGGCCAAGCCGTAGGAGGCGACCGTGCTCAGCGACGCGGTGTCGGGCAGCAGCCCCTGTAGAGCGCGGGCCGCGTCGATGCCGTGTGCGCCGGCGTCGACGGTGACGGGGACGAGGTCGAGGAACACCCCGTCCAGGACTGCCGCCAGTTGCTCGGGGGCGATCGCATGCTCGCCGACCGCCAACCACAGACCGCTCACGCCGTTGTCGAGTGCCTCCAGGATCGCGGCATTGAGCGCCTTCGGATCCTGGGGTTCTCCGGTCGGATCTCCGAAGCGTTCGGTGACGCGCCAACCCATGTTCACATCGCGGGTGGCGTCGCTGCCGCGGACGAACGGGTACGAACCCGGAAGGCCTGGCTCGTCGAGCTCGTCGCGTCGTGTGTACAGCGGCTTGATGACCAGTTCGTCAGGCGTGATGGTCGACAGCAACGCTTCGGGTTGCTCGGTCAGGTCCGCGGCGTCAATCCGCTTGGACTTGGCCAGCACCTGCGCGGCAGAGTCGGACCATCGCTGGTAACTGGCCTCCAGGTCTTGGAGGTCGGAATGGGTATCCGGCATTCGGGGTGAGCCCTTCGATCGGCTGGTGACGTCGTGATCTCGGTCGCATCAGAACGTGGAATCGACACTATCCGATCGATCACTCGGGCCAAAAGTCGAGGTGGGTGCTGTCGCAGTGGTGTCGCGCACACCGGGGAGCCGGGCCGTCGGCCGTATGGTTGAGCCCGTGAAAACCTATGGTCGCGTCACCCGGCAGACTGCGGTGACCCGAGCTGTGATCGGACTCATAGCGGTGGTTGCGGTGCTGCTTGCCGCCTACCTGGCGCCCATCCCATCGGTTTCCCGACTCCGGGAGTGGGCGGATTCGTTCGGCCCGACCTTCGTCTGGTTCTTTTTCATCGGCTACACGATCATCGTGATCTTCCCGATCCCGCGGTCGGCGTTCACCGTTGCCTCGGGGTTGCTGTTCGGACCGGCTGTCGGCTTCGTCGGCGCGATGGTGGCCACCACCGTGGCGGCGATAGCCGCGTTCTTCCTGGTTCGCAGATTCGGCCGGGCCCGAATCCAGCCGTTTCTCCACCATCCGGTCGCCAGGGCGGTCGAGTTGCGGATGGAACGACGTGGCTGGCTCGCGGTCGGGTCATTACGCCTCATTGCGGCCTGCCCGTTCTCGGTGACCAACTACATCGCCGCGCTGTCATCGATCAAGTTCGTGCCTTTCCTGCTCGCGACCGTGGTCGGGGTCCTGCCCGGAACCGCGGCCGTGGTGCTGCTCGGTGACGCGCTCACCGGCGAGGGTGAGATCTGGTCGCTGGCATTGTCGGCCGGCCTGTTCAGTGCCGGGGTGATCGGGCTGGTCCTCGATGCGCGCCTGGGTGTCGACGCCTCGGCCGAAGACGAGTCCGCACCGCAACCCGCCGCCGACTGTGCCGGTACCTCTGACACCACCGCCCCGGCATCAAGCTGGAAAGCTTGATTGCTTTCTATCAAGCCCATTAACTTGATAGTCTCTTATCCAGGTTCAATCCTTGATGAGCAATCGAGGTGTCCGGCCTACGTGCGTGGAGGCAGCGATGTATGTACTGACCGTCGATCAGCGACGCAGCCGGAGCGAACCGGACCGGGTCCCGGCTGCCCTGACCGCACTTGGCAACGTGCCGACCGTCCGGCCCTTCGACCGCACAGCCGGGGATGAATTCCAGGCGGTCCTGGACGATCCCGCGGCGGTCGCCGACGCGGTCACGATCCTGGCGGACGATGGCCACTGGAGCATCGGCGTCGGGATCGGCGCCGTCGAACTACCGCTGCCCGAACAAACCCGGGCCGGACGCGGTCAGGCCTTCGAACGCGCCCGAGATGCCGTGACCTCCGCCAAGAACACGCGGTACCACGTCAGTGTGGTCGGATCCGGGACCGCAGCCGACAGACATGCGCAAACCGCGCTCCGATTGCTCGTTCGGACCGCGGCCGGACGGAGCGCGGCCGGACGGGAAGCAGTGCGGCAGATGCGCCTGGGCCGCAGCCAGTCAGAGGCGGCTGTCACACTCGGGATCTCACCGCAGGCGATGTCGCAACGACTTCAGGCCGCGGATTGGCACATCGAGGAGGACACCCGCGTGCTCGCCACCCATCTACTAGGAGTCGCGCGCGCATGATCGTCGCGGCGATCGTGTTGCTGGCCGCAACCGCGGTCCTGCCCCTGGTCATCAGCCGGCTGCCCCTCGGCCATGGGCGCCGGACGAACATCGCCGCGGCGATGATCGCGCCGGCGGTACTCGGCCTGGTGGCGATCCTCGGGCTGATCGCCGATCCGGCCGCGGGCGCCGGAGAGGTGGTGATCCATTGCCTCACCGTTGCCGCTGCGGTCACCGGCGGCACCCTGATGGTGCGTGCCGGACTGCTGCTGGGCGGAATCGAACCCTGGCAACTCGACACCCCTATTCGGCCCCCGAACCCGGGCGCCGATCCGGCGCCGATACCGACCCCGCTCCGTGGTGGCCGCGTCATCGGGTATCTCGAACGCATCGTGGTGGTCGCGGCGCTGGGTCTGCAATGGCCCGAGGCCATCGCCATCGTGCTGGCGGTCAAGGGGCTCGGTCGTTATCCCGAACTACGCGAACCAGGCGCGGCCGAACAGTTCATCATCGGGACGCTGGCCTCGGTCCTGTGGGCCGCGGCGACCGCCGGTGCGGCCTACCTGCTGGTGCACTGAGCGCGCCTGCATACTTCCGCCACCGCGGATGTCTCACCCTTGTCCAGGTTTGTCCGGCCCGGACGCGCTGCCGGCCGGGGCCTGGTACTGAGCGGGGGCCGGGAGTGTGGGTTCCACCGGGCGGGCCGAGAGCGGAGGCTGATCGGCTATCGGTGTCCTGGCAACTGCTTCGGCCGCGGCCACCGCCTGCGCGACCACGGGATCGGTGGCCTTCTCGAACCAGTCCGCGATGTCGGAGTCGTCGACCGGCGCCGGACTGTCGTCGGCCGGGGCCTCGTAGCGGAAGACACCGTCGTCGGACCGGATCCCGAACGATTTGGCAAAACCCTGCAGTGCCGAACCGAAGTCGGTCGGGACCACCCACACCTTGCTGGCCTCGCCCTTGGCCATCTCCGGGAGTTGCTGTAGATACTGGTAGGCCAGCAGTTCGGGCGTGGGCTTGGCGGCCTTGATCGCGGCAAAGACCTTTTCGATCGACTTGGCCTCACCCTGGGCGCGCAGGTATTGCGCAGCGCGGTCACCCTGCGCCTGCAGGATGAGCGATTGCCGGTCACCTTCGGCAGTGAGGATCGCCGCCTGCTTGGCGCCCTCCGCGTAGAGGATCTGGCTCTGCTTGTTGCCCTCGGCGGTCTTGATCGCCGATTCGCGCTGGCCCTCGGCGGCGAGGATCGTCGCGCGCTTCTCGCGGTCGGCCTTCATCTGCTTTTCCATCGATTCCTGGATGGAGGGCGGCGGCAGGATCGATTTCAGCTCCACTCGGGCCACCCGCAGACCCCAGCGACCGGTGGCCTCGTCCAGCACACCGCGCAGCTGCGCGTTGATGTATTCACGCGAGGTCAGGGTCTCTTCGAGGGTCATCCCGCCGACCACGTTGCGCAGCGTGGTCGTGGCCAGCTGTTCGACTCCCACGATGTAGTCGTTGATCTCGTAGACCGCGGCCTGCGGGGTGGTGACCTGGAAGTAGACGACGGTGTCGATGTTGACAGTGAGGTTGTCCTCGGTGATGACCGGCTGCGGTGCGAATGAGACCACCCGCTCCCGCAGATCGATGCGGGCGCGGATGCGGTCGACAAACGGAATCAGGAGTGTGAGCTGACCGGAGGTGGTTTTGATGTACCGGCCCAGTCTCTCGATCACCGCCGCCTCGGCCTGCGGGATCAACGCGACCGACTTCACCAGGATCACCGCCACAACCAAGACCAGAACCACGATCACCACCAGTCCGACCAGCATGGTGCTCATCCTTTCCACACCACGGCGGTGGCGCCTTCGATGTCGAGAACCGTCACCGATTCGCCTTCGGCAAACCGGTCAGCTGGATGCGCGGCCCGGGCCGACCACACGCTTCCGTCGAACTTCACCTGCCCGGAATCGCCGTCGATGGCGGCAACGACCACGCCGTGACGGCCGATCAGGCCTTCGGTGTTGGTGGCCAGTCGGGGCCGGTTGTACATGTGCCGTTTGGCAACCGGACGGACAGCGAACAGCAAGAGCAACGACGTCAGGGCGAAAACGGTGCCGTCGACCCATAGTGGGGTGTCGAAGACGGCGCTGACCCCGGCCGCGGTCAGGGCACCGCCGGCGAGCATGAGCAGGATCAGGTCGCCGCTGAGTACCTCAGCGCCGATCAGTATCAGTCCGGCCACGAGCCAGATGACTGCGCTCACACATCCACTGTGCCACGCAAAGCGGGCCCGGGTTGTTTCGTTATTCGACTGCGGTCACAAAATCGATCAGTTCCTCGACGGCCCGGATCAGCGGGACCTCGATGTCACGGAAACTCGACACGGACGAATTCACCTTCCGCCAGCCGTCTTGCGGTGTTCCCCAGTTCAACTCCTGGCAGATACCGGTCTTCCAGTCGGTGCCCCGTGGGATCTTCGGCCAGGCCTTGATCCCCACCGCGGCGGGCTTCACCGCTTCCCAGACGTCGATGTAGGGATGTCCGGTGACCAGGACGTGTTCGCCGACCCGTTCGGTGAGCCGGGATTCCTTCGATCCGGCCACCAGATGGTCCACCAGGACGCCGGCCCGGCGGGTGGGTCCGGGCTCGAACTCGGCAAGCGCCTCGTCGAGATTGTCGAGCCCGTCGAGACTGGAGACCACGATGCCCTCGACACGCAGATCGTCGCCCCAGATCCGCTCCATCAACGCCGCATCGTGAACGCCTTCGACGAACAGCCGACTCGCGCGGGCGACGCGGGCACGCTGCCGGGCCACCGTCCGCGACCCGGACGCGGTCCGCGCCGGTGCCGAGGGCGCCTTCACAACCGGCTTGGTCAAGGTCACCGGTTTACCGTCGATCAGGAACGCGGCGGGCCGCATCGCGAAGATCCGGGTCAGTCCGCGACGGTCCTCCAACCGCACGAACTCGCCGTCGTAGCTGCGTTCGAAGCCGACCACGGCACCACAGAACCCGCTGGCCGCGTCCTCGACGACGAGGTCACGCTCGGCAGCGACCTCGGGAACGACCGGCCGGTTGCTCTTCCGCGGTCCCGACAGGACGTCTCGACCATAACGATCAGAACCATTGCTGTTCACCGACACCACGTTAGGGCCCGGCGCAGGGCCACGGTGCTTGCCACGCCGGGCCGTGGCACCGGCAGTAAGATCGGTCCAGACGCAGGCGAGAAGTGAAGGGCAGTGATGACCGACAACGTTCTTGAGTACCCGAACGACACCGCGGGCATCGCAGGTGCCCTCGGTGCGTGGGGTGCGGCGTGGCAGTCAGGCCGCTGCTCCCCCGATGACCTGCTCGACGTGCTCGCCGGATGGAGTTCGCGCCACCGGGTGATCGCCGCGGATAATTCTGCCGCCCAAGAACTTTCGTTGAATCCGGAAGGCGAGGAGAGCGACGCGCTCCTGCGCCTGATCCGCGAGGGGTCCACTCACGGCCTGGCACTGCTGCTGGTCGCGCCCGGCGACATGCTCGGTCTGCCGCCGCGCGGTCCGGTCACCACCGCTGCGCTCGACGCCGGTGAACTCCTGGTGGTACCCGGACGTTTCGCGCTCATCCCCCGCCGGCTGGATCGCTACACCGTCGGCTGGGGTGTACACACCCTGATCGGCTCCCCCGCAATTCCCATCACTCATTCCCTCGGTGAGGTCGAATACGAACTCAGAGAAGGCATTCGGTCGGCGACGCAGATCCTGGCCGAGCTCCGGATGCCACGGACGGCCTCCGCGGAAGGACGTCCGGATCCGCGCGACGTCGTTGCGCGGATGACCCGGCTCGCCGCCCAGCAGCTGCCACCCGGGGTCAATCCACGAGCCGAGCGGATCCTCGAACAGGCCGCCCACGTGGCCGCCATCCTGTCGGTGGCCCGCGCTGCGGCGCCGGACTTCGGGGTCGTCGCGGACCAGCAGCACAGCGGTGACACCGCCCTGCGGGAACTCGGTCGCACGGTCCGGATCGCCAGGATGAGTGCCACCAACGCCGTCATCGACGAATTGGTGTCCAGCAACCACGTCTGAGGCCGGCCGCGCCGGACGGCTTATGTGGGAGGGCTAGGTGGGACGCCGGACCGGTTCGCAGCACCCACGGGCGCAGGGTGCCCCGTTGTCCGTCATGCCGAGCCTGAACTCGACGTCGCCAGTGCGTTGTTCGGCGATCAGTTCGGTGATCATCGTGATGAATCGCGGATCGGTCCCCACCGTCGCCGCCCGGGCGTAGCCCAGGCCCAGTTCCTGCGCCTTGTCCAGCCCCTCGTTGTCGAGATCCCAGACGACTTCGAGATGGTCGGAGACGAAACCGATCGGGCACACGATGACCGCGCGGACGCCGCGGGCGGCGACGCTCTCGAGGTGATCGCAGATATCCGGTTCGAGCCATGGGATGCGAGCCGGCCCCGACCGCGATTGCCACACCTGATCGAACTCGGCGAAGCCCGCGGCCTCCGCGGCCAGCCGGGACGCCGCGGCCACCTGGCGGCTGTACAGGTGCCCACCGTCGGCGGGTGGGCCGGCCGCCCGGTCGGCCGACAGCGGTATCGAATGGGCCGTGAACACCAGCCGGGCGTCGTCGCGAAGCTCTTCTGGCAGTTGGGCTTTGGCGGCCGCAATCGAATCAGCCCACGACGCCGTCATCGCCGGGTGCTGCCAGTATTGCGGCAGCTTGCGAACGAACATGTCCGCGGCGTCGGATCCGAGTGACCCCAGCGCCCGGGCGATGTCCTCGTCATACTGGCGACAACCCGAGTACCCGCCCCACGCAGAGGTCGGGAAGACCAGGACCCGCCGGTGCCCGTCGGCATGGATCTGCGCCAGCGTGTCCTCGACCATCGGGTGCCAGTTACGGTTTCCGAAATAAACCGGCAGGTCGATGCCGGCCCGGGCGAGCTCGGTTTCGACAGCGCCGATCATCGCCTTGTTCAGTGCGTTGATGGGCGACACCCCACCGAAGTGGTAGTAGTGCTCGGCGACCTCATCGAGGCGTTCCGGCGGCACACCACGGCCCCGGGTGACGTTCTCGAGGAAGGGCCGGACGTCGTCCGGCTTGTCCGGTCCTCCGAAGGACAAGACCAGGACGGCGTCGAAACCGGTTGTCGCGCTCACTACGTCGCAAAGCCTTCGGGGAGCCAGGTGTTGTGGCTCGCGCCACCGTCGACGTAGACGATCGAGCCGGTGGTGCCGGGCAGCCAGTCCGAGAGCAGTGCGCAGACCGACTTGGCGACCACCGAGGGATCGTCGACGTTCCAGCCGATCGGCGAGGCGCCATCCCAATATTCGTTGAGCTGGTTGAGTTTTTGCGCGTCACCCGTTGCGGTGCCGGCAATAGCCTTGGCGGCAAGGGTTTTGATCGGTCCGGCAGCCACCAGGTTCGACCGGATCCTCTTGGCCTCGCCGACTTCCCGGGCCACGTAACGGTTCACCGATTCCAGCGCGGCCTTCGCCACGCCCATCCAGTTGTAGTACGGCATCGACGTCCGCGGATCGAAGTCCATGCCGACGATCGAGCCGCCCTCGTTCATCGCGGGCAGCACGGCGCGGGCCAGCGCCGCGTAACTCCACGCCGACACCTGGAACGACTGCGCCGCATCCGGACCCGGTCCCTCGAGGAACGGCAGCGCCTCCGGACCCATCAGGGTGCGGGGTGCGAACGCGATGGAATGCAGCACACCGTCGATGCCCTCGGGCGCGATCTCCTTCAGGCGATCGGCGAGGGTTCCGAGATGCTCCTCGTTGGTGATGTCCAGCTCGAGTGCCGGGGGTACTTCCTTCGGCAGACGCTGAGCGATCCGGTCGATCAACCGCAAGCGGTCGAATCCGGTGATGATCACGCGTGCGCCCTGTTCCTGCGCCATCGCGGCGGCGTGGAACGCGATCGAGGAATCAGTGATGATTCCGGTGATCAGAACTGTCTTGCCATCGAGTATTCCGCTCAATGTCTGCTCCCTCGAGGTGGTTTCGTGTGTCGGTGGTGGGTGGATGTTGATGAAACGCCGGGTGCGAACCCGCGCCTCAGTGACCCATTCCGAGGCCACCGTCGACGGGGATGACTGCGCCGGAGACGTAAGAGGAGTCGTCGGAGGCGAGCCAGCTGACAACTGCGGCGACCTCTTCGGGCTGCCCGATACGTGCCGCCGGGATCAGCTTGACTGCCTGCTCCTTGTACTCGGCGGGCAACTCGTCGGTCATGTCGGTCTCGATGAGTCCGGGTGCGACGACGTTGGCGGTGATCGAGCGCGACCCGAGTTCACGGGTCAGCGATCGCGCCATGCCGATCACGCCGGCCTTGGACGAGGCGTAGTTGATCTGGCCGGGCGTTCCCATCATCGCGACGGCGGAACCGAGGAAGATGAACCGGCCCCAGCGCTTGCGCAGCATCGACCGGCAGGCTGCCTTGGAGACCCGGAACGAGCCGGTGAGGTTGGCGTCGATGACCTTTTCGAACTGCTCCTCCGTCATCCGCATGAGCAGGGTGTCGTCGGTGATGCCGGCGTTGGACACCAGGACCTCGACCGGTCCCTGATGCTCTTCGACCGCCTTGAACGCCGCGGTGATCGAGTCGTTGTCGGTGACGTCGCACTGGACCCCGAACAGTCCTTCCGGGGCTCCTGAGCCACGATGCGTGACGGCCACCTTGTGGCCATCCGCGGCGAGCCGTTGCGCGATCGCCAAACCGATTCCACGGTTGCCGCCGGTGACGAGAACCGAGCGGGATACCTTCGTTTTGCTGTCAGCCATGACGGTCAACCTATCGCTTTGCGGACTGTCGAGGTGTAACAGGCCCCGTCACGGGAGCCGCCGATTGATTGCTACCGCGCTCACCGCAGCCGCCAGCACCAGCAAGGTGCCGACGATCAGCCACGGCCGGGACGCATCGCCGCGCTGGGTCTCGTAACCGATCTGGTTCTGCAGATTCTCGTACACCTGGTTGAGCTCATCGAGACTCGACGCGGTGAAGAACTTGCCGCCGGACAACTGCGCGATCCGCTGGAGGGATTCGTCGTCCACCGGCACCGGGATCCGGTCGCCTTCGAGGTCGACGGTTCCGGTGGAGGTACCGAACGAGATGGTGTTGACCGGGATTCGCTCCTCTTTGGCCTTCCGGGCCGCGGTGAATGCGCCCCGGGGGTCATCGGGGTCGCTGGGGACGGTCTCCTTGCCGTCCGACAGCAACACGATCTGGGCGGGCGGTGCGCCCTCCTCGCCACCGAGGACGGCGTTGAGGGTCTTGATCTGTGTCATCGCGGCGAGGATGCCCTCGCCGGTCGCGGTCTTGTCGTCGAGCGTGAGCTTGTCGATGGCGTCTTTGGTGGCCTGGCGGTTCGGGGTCGGTGAGACCAAGGTGGTCGCCGTGCCCGCGTAGGAGATCAGGCCGAGGTTGATGCCCTCGGTGAGTTCGTCGGCGAACTTCTTGCCCGCCTCCTGGGCCGCCTCGAGTCGGGATGGCGAGACGTCGGTGGCATCCATCGACCGGGAGACGTCGATGACCAGGATCACCGTCGCCTTGTTCCGCGGCACCTTGCGGTCCGCCTGTGGCCCGGCCATCGCCACCACCAGCACCGCCAGCGCCAGGACCATCAGCACGATCGGGATGTGCTGGGCCCGGTTCTGCGTCTTGGGTGCCACGCGGTTGAGCAGATCCAGATTGGCGAACTTCAGGGCCCGGCTCTGGCGCCTGCGCTGCATGTAGATGTAACCGGCGATCAGGCCGGCGACGGCGAGCAGGACCAGCAACCACCACGGTGACGCGAGATCGAACCAGCTCATCGGGTCGACCCCGCATTCATCCCCCGGCGCCGCTGCGCGATGAACCGGACCACATCGGCGATCCAGTCACGGTCGGTGCGCAATGCCAGTGTCGGTGCGCCACAACGCCTGAGCGTCCGCTGCACCTGCTGTCGATGGTCTTCGGCGGCACGGGCGAAATCGGCGCGGACCTTGTCGGTGATGGTGATCTCGCGGATCTGACCCGATTCGGCGTCGCGCAGGACGACCTCACCGACGTCGGGCAGTTCCAGGTCGCGGGGATCGAGCACCTCCACTCCCAGGACATCGTGATGACCGGAGATCGCACGCAACGGCCGATCCCAGTCGATCGGGCCCAGGAAGTCGCTGACCACCACGGCCAGCCCCCGACGACGTTCGGGCCGGCGTAGGGCGTCGATTCCGGCGTGCAGATCGCCGCGCACGCCCTCACTCGAACGCGTGGTGGTGGCGATGGTCTTGAGGGTGTCGAGGGCATGGGCACGACCGCTGCGGGCCGGGATCCGGACCACCTGGTCGCCGGTACAGACCACGGCGCCCATCCGGTTGCCGCCACCGAGTGTCAGATGCGCGATGGCGGCGCAGGCGGCCACCGCCAGATCACGCTTGGTGGTGTTGACGGTGCCGAAGTCCAGACTGGCGGACATGTCGACCACCAGCCACGTCTCGAGCTCGCGGTCGGCGACCATCTGCCGCACGTGTGGCTGCGTCGTGCGCGCGGTGACCGACCAGTCCATCCGCCGGACATCGTCGCCCGGCTGATACGGGCGGGCCTCCCCCGGTTCGGTGCCGGGTCCCGGGATCAATCCGAGGTGATCACCCTGGAGTACGCCATCGAGCTTGCGGCGGACAACGATCTCCAGCGTCTTCAGTGCTGCCGTCAGTTTGGGATCTTCCAGCGTGCCCGCGCCAAATGACGGAAGTGCGCTGTTATCCGCCATAGTGCGACTGGTTGCCCTGTCCCGGGACACCCTGCGCTGCGGCCGGCTTGCTCAGCGGGTTGGGCTGCTGCCGATAGGCACCCTGCTGCTGCGGGTAGCCGGGTTGCTGGCCCACCGGCTGCTGCGGGGGCTGGTGGGGCTGATTGTTCGGGTGCTGCGGCCCCGCCTGCGTGGGCGCGGACGGCACGGTGTTCAACGGCTGTGCGCTGACCTGGGGCAGCCCGATCGTCTGGAGAACGCGGGTGATGACCATGTCGGCGTCCACCTCGTCGGCGAGCGCGTCATAGCTGAGGACCAGACGATGCCGCAACACGTCCGGGATGACCTCGACGACGTCCTGCGGGATGACATAGTCACGTCCGCGCACCAGCGCCAGGGCACGGGCCGCGGCGATGATGCCCAGGGTGGCGCGGGGCGACGCACCGTACGACAACCATCCGGCGACGTCCTTCAGACCCAGCTCGGACGGGAACCGCGTTGCGTGGATGACCCGCACGACATAGTCGATGAGCGCATGGTGGACGAAGACGTTGGCCGCCACGTTCTGCAGGCGGACCATGGTCTGCGGATCGAGGACCGGCGCGGCCTTGGGTGGCTTGTTGCCCATGCGGTAGACGATCTCGCGCTCTTCTTCGATCGCCGGATAGTCGACCAGGACCTTGAACAGGAACCGATCTCGCTGGGCCTCGGGCAGCGGGTAGACGCCCTCGTTCTCGATCGGGTTCTGCGTGGCCATCACCAGGAACGGATCGGGCATCGGGTACGTGGTGCCACCGATCGACACGTGCCGCTCGGCCATCACCTCGAGTAGCGCAGACTGCACCTTGGCGGGCGCCCGGTTGATCTCATCGGCCAGCAGGAAGTTGGCCACCACGGGTCCGAGCTCGGTGTCGAACTCTTCGCGACCCTGGCGGTAGATCCGGGTGCCGATGAGGTCGGTGGGAACGAGGTCAGGGGTGAACTGCACCCGCGAGAACGATCCACCTACCACCGTTGCGTAGGTCTCGACGGCCAGCGTCTTGGCCACGCCCGGAACACCTTCGAGGAGGATGTGCCCCCGCGCGAGCAGGCCGACGAGGATCCGCTCGACCAGCCGATCCTGCCCGACGATGACCCGCTTGACCTCGAACATGGCCTTTTCGAGCAAGGCGACGTCGGCCTGCGTGAGCTTGAATTCCTCCACTGAAACCTTGCTCTCGTCCTGCGCTGAGGTCACCGAAACCCTCCGGGGTTCTGATCGATCGTTGTCCTGACTGAACCGAGGGTACTGGAGGCACCCGGACGACCCCGCCGGTGTCAGGTCAGACGCACGACATAGGGCATCGCACCGCTGGTGCGCAGTGGCGAGATCTTCACGACGTCACCGGACTGCGGGGCCTCGACCATTTGGTTGCCGCCCAGATACAGCGCCACGTGCTGGCTGGCGTTCGGGCCGTAGAAGATCATGTCGCCGCGCTGCATCTGCGAGAGCGGGAACTGCGGGCCGGACGTGTACTGGTAACCGGTGTAGTGCGGCAAGGAGATTCCGATGCCGGCGAAGGCGTAGATCATCAGGCCCGAGCAGTCGAATCCGACCTTGTTGTAGTCGCCATATGAATCGGCCACGCCGCCGTCCCGGATACCGAGTGTCGGGCCGTTCGCATTTCCGCCGCCCCATGAGTAGGAGACACCGAGTTGCGAGAGCGCGCGGTTCACGACGATCTCGACCGCCGCCGGTCCGGAGGCGCCCGGCACGACCGGTGTCGTGGGGGTGGTCGGGACCGTCGGTGTGGGTACCTGCGGCACAGACGGGGTGGGCACGCTCGGCGCCGGGGTCCCGATGTCGGTGTGCGGCGGTGTCATCGAGCCGATGATGGCGGCGAGGACCTGCTGGGAGGTGTCCAGCGCCAGCCTGGCACTGGCCTCACCGGCGGCCCGGAGGGCGTCTTCGTGTGCTTTCTGCTCGATGGCGGCCTGCTGGTCCGGGAGGATCGCGGTCGGCGTTCCGGGATACGGGGCTGCGGGCTGGCCGCGGAGCTTGTCCAATTCGACCTGTGCGGCGGCGCGGTCCTGCTCGAGCTTCGCGCGCCGCGCATATTCGGCCTTGACCGCTTCGGTGGCCGCGGCGATCGCGGTTTGTGCGTCCGCCTGCCGGGTCTCGGCCGAGGCCGTTGCGAATTTGGCCTGTTGCTCGGTGGCCTTGGCGGTGGCCGCGCGGTTCGCCTCTTCGTTGCGGGCCTGCTGCAGCCGGGCGATGGTGGCCTGCTGATCGCGACTGATCTGGTCGACGACCGATGCGCGGTCGAGCAGCGCGCCGGGGTCACCCGAGAGGTAGCCGAGCAGCGAACCCTGGCTGTTGCCCATGGCGTACAGGTCGCGAATGAACGCATCGAAGTCGTTCTGCGCGAAGGCGATGGCGCCGGAGGACTCTTTCAGGGCCTCCTGGGCACCGCGGACGGCGACGCCGGCGAGCCGCTCGGACTCCCGGGCATTCTGCAGATCGACCAGTGCCCTGTTCACGGCTTCTCGCTTGACCGCGACCTCGCCGTCGAGATCGACCATCGTCTGGTTCGTCTCGGCGATCTGATTGATCAGTGTGGCGATCTGCTCCGCACTGCTCGGCGGAGCGGCGACCGCGGTTCCCGTGGCCAACTGTGCACAGGTGACCGTCACCACTGCCAGTAACGCGGTCACCGAGGACACTCGAATGCCACGTTTTCGCGGCAGTAACGCCTTCCCTCGACTCACTAATTGACTCCCTCGCAGATCTGACGAGTGCGCCGATATCGCTGCGGAAGCAGCGGTACGCACCCGGCCATCGCCACGATGGTGATCAACTTCCCCATTAACCCCATCGGTGACATACGAACCGTACGTCACAAAAACAACCAAGGAAACATGAGTCACAAATTACATCGCAGTCATTACCTGCAGAAACCCTGTGATCACCACAGATGTGCAAGGTAACAAATTGGACATGCGCGAATTACATTTATGTAGTTCAGTCGCGTGAATCAGAATTCATCGCTGGAAGTGCGATCAGAGCCGGCGTATCAGAGCCGGTGTGCGTCCGCGTCGGCGGTTGCCGAGGTGTCCGCGTCCGCGGGAGCGTCGGCCGTCGACTGCGGGTCAGTTCGCTTGCGCAACTGCAACTTGCGGGCGATGACCGCGCCGACCGCGACGATGGCGACGAGGAGCATCGTCACGACGGTCCAGGGCACATCGGTTTGATCGGTCATCCGGTCGACCATCTGCTGCGCGGCCTGCGGCGGATTCGCGATCGCCAGATTGTCGGTGGCATTCTCGAGTTCGACGCGGCTGAACTCGTCGCTGGAACTGCCCACATAATTGCCGCCCAGCACAATGACGGTCCCGCCGGTCTCGGATTGCAACTCCGTGGCGATGTCCCGGTAATAGGTGATGCGTGGATAGATCTTGTCGGTGACGACGAAATGGACGTCGTAGCCCTTGTCGCGGGCCTGGGCCACGGCCGCCAGGATCGCCGGGGTCATCTCGGGCGGAGCGACGACACCTTCGTCGGCCAGCCCGGCCGAGAGCTCGGCGATGTCGACGTCGCTCGGGACGATCGTCAAGTTGGGCGTCGGTGCCATCTACCTACAGTCTCCGTTCGGGGCCACGGCGAATCCCCGTCGTTTCCGGAGACTTCAGCCTGTGTCCAACCTACGGCAGCACAGTACGACACAATTGACGGCGTACGGCATTCCCCTGGCGTGTCGTCACCACTGGAGACACGCCAGGTCACCCCGCCGTTTACCAGTACGCTCGTACTGCTAGAATCGGAGGAAGCACGGATCGGCGCAGCCCGTCGATTCGTTCCTGCCGGTGAAGACGCCGACATGGGAAATGATCCGGCGTTGCCCAGCCGGTGAGACAACAAGACTGGAGCTGACGTAAGCGATGAGTATCGATACATTTGGCGCCCGCGGCACGTTGACCGTCGGTGAGAACTCCTACGAGATCTTCCGCCTCAACGCGGTCGAGGGAACAGAAAAACTCCCCTACTCCCTCAAGGTGCTCGCAGAGAACCTGCTCCGCACCGAAGACGGGGCGAACATCACCAAAGATCACATCAACGCGATCGCGAACTGGGATCCCAACGCCGAGCCCGACACGGAGATCCAGTTCACCCCGGCCCGCGTCATCATGCAGGACTTCACCGGCGTCCCCTGCATCGTCGACCTCGCAACCATGCGTGAAGCCGTCACCGCCCTCGGTGGCGACGCCACCAAGGTCAACCCGCTCTCGCCTGCCGACATGGTCATCGACCACTCGGTGATCCTGGACGTGTTCGGTCGCGCCGACGCCCTCGAGCGCAACGTCGACCTCGAATACCAGCGCAACGGCGAGCGCTACCAGTTCCTGCGTTGGGGTCAGGGCGCGTTCGACGACTTCAAGGTCGTCCCCCCGGGCATGGGCATCGTCCACCAGGTCAACATCGAGTACCTGGCACCGACTGTCATGACCCGCAACGGCCAGGCCTACCCCGACACCTGCGTCGGCACCGACTCGCACACCACCATGGTCAACGGCCTCGGCGTGCTCGGCTGGGGCGTGGGTGGCATCGAGGCAGAGGCCGCGATGCTCGGCCAGCCGGTCTCGATGCTCATCCCACGTGTTGTCGGCTTCAAGCTGACCGGTGAGATCCAGCCCGGCGTCACCGCGACCGACGTCGTGCTCACCGCCACCGAGATGCTCCGCAAGCACGGAGTCGTCGGCAAATTTGTCGAGTTCTACGGCGCCGGCGTCGCCGAGGTCCCGCTCGCGAACCGCGCAACCCTGGGCAACATGAGCCCGGAATTCGGTTCCACCGCCGCGATCTTCCCGATCGACGAAGAGACCATCAACTACCTGCGCCTGACCGGCCGCAGCGACGAGCAGCTCGCACTGGTCGAGGCCTATGCCAAAGAACAGGGCATGTGGCACGATCCCGAGCGCGAGCCGGTGTTCTCCGAGTACATCGAACTCGACCTGAGCACGGTCGTTCCCTCGATCGCCGGCCCGAAGCGCCCGCAGGACCGCATCCTGCTGTCCGAGTCGAAGGACGCCTTCCGCAAGGACATCCACACGTATGTGGAGAAGAACAACGACGCCGAGCACACCCAGCTCGACGAGGCCGTCGAGGAGTCGTTCCCGGCGAGCGACCCGGCAACGCTGTGTTTTGCCGACGACGGCGCCAACGAAGGCCGATCGGCAGCCGACGGCAGCAAGGGCCGCCCCTCCAAGCCGATCAAGATCAGCGACCCCGAGCTCGGCGAGTTCGTCATCGACCACGGCGCCGTGGTGGTCGCGGGTATCACCTCGTGCACCAACACCTCCAACCCGTCGGTCATGCTCGGCGCAGCGCTGCTCGCCCGTAACGCGGTCGAGAAGGGCCTGTCGACCAAGCCGTGGGTCAAGACCAACATGGCTCCCGGATCGCAGGTCGTCACCGACTACTACGAGAAGGCCGGCCTGTGGCCGTACCTCGAGAAGCTCGGCTACTACCTCGGTGGCTACGGATGCACCACGTGCATCGGTAACACCGGTCCGCTGCCCGAGTCGATCTCCAAGGCGATCAACGACAACGACCTGTCGGTCACCGCGGTGCTCTCGGGTAACCGCAACTTCGAGGGACGCATCTCCCCCGACGTGAAGATGAACTACCTGGCCTCCCCGCCGCTCGTGATCGCCTACGGTCTCGCCGGAACCATGGACTTCGACTTCGAGACCGACGCGCTCGGCAAGGACACCGAGGGCAACCCCGTCTTCCTGAAGGACATCTGGCCGTCCACCCAGGAGATCGAGGAGACGATCCAGTCGGCGATCAGCCAGGACATGTTCCGCAAGTCCTACGCGACGATCTTCGCGGGCGATCACCGCTGGCAGAACCTCTCGACTCCCGAAGGTGCCACCTTCGAGTGGGACGAGAACTCGACCTACGTCCGCAAGGCCCCGTACTTCGACGGGATGGCGGTCGAACCGTCACCGGTCACCGAGATCAAGGGCGCTCGCGTGCTCGCACTGCTCGGCGACTCGGTCACCACCGACCACATCAGCCCGGCCGGTCCGATCAAGCCCGGCACCCCGGCGGCGCAGTACCTCGACGCCCACGGTGTGGAGCGCAAAGACTACAACTCGCTCGGTTCGCGTCGTGGCAACCACGAGGTGATGATCCGCGGCACGTTCGCGAACATCCGCCTGCAGAACCAGCTCCTCGACGGCGTCTCGGGTGGCTACACCCGCGACTTCACCCTCGAGGGTGCCCCGCAGTCGTTCATCTACGACGCCTCGCAGAACTACCAGAAGGCCGGCATCCCGCTGGTCGTGCTGGGCGGCAAGGAGTACGGCTCCGGCAGCTCGCGTGACTGGGCCGCCAAAGGCACCAGCCTGCTCGGTGTCCGCGCGGTCATCACCGAGTCCTTCGAGCGCATCCACCGCTCGAACCTGATCGGCATGGGTGTCATCCCGCTGCAGTTCCCCGAGGGTGAGTCGGCCACGTCGCTGGGACTCGACGGCACCGAGGTCTTCGACTTCACCGGTATCACCGAGCTGAACGAGGGCCGGACGCCGAAGACGATCAAGGTCACGGCCACCAAGGAAGACGGCTCGGTCATCGAGTTCGACGCCAAGGTGCGCATCGACACGCCGGGTGAAGCGGATTACTACCGCAACGGCGGCATCCTGCAGTACGTGCTGCGCAACATGCTCAAGAGCTAGAGCGGACGCAGTCGGTTGCCCAAGGTCAGTCAAGACCATCTGGAAGCCCGGCGACGACAGATCCTCGACGGTGCGCGCCGTTGTTTTGCCGAGTTCGGCTACGACGGCGCCACCGTGCGTCGGCTCGAGGAGGCAACCGACCTGTCGCGGGGTGCGATTTTCCACCACTTCCGGGACAAGGAGGCACTGTTCCTGGCCCTGGCCCACGAAGATGCCGAACGCATGGCAGATGTCGCGGCCAATGAGGGCCTGGTTCAGGTCATGCGGGACATGCTCAACCATCCCGAGGATTTCGACTGGCTCGGTACGCGGCTGGAGATAGCCCGAAAGCTGCGTACCGACGCCGGTTTCCGCACCGAATGGAAAGCACGTTCGGCGGAACTGGAGTCGGCCACGCTGGCGCGCCTGGAGCGCCAGCGTACGGCCGGCCGCCTGCGCGATGACCTGCCCACGAGCGTTCTGGTCGCCTACCTCGACCTCATCCTCGACGGCCTCACCACCCGGCTGGCGTCGGGTGCGGCCACAGATGACCTGCACGCCGTCCTCGACCTCGTCGAAGAATCGGTACGGCGGTCCCAATAACTCCGGCACGCGCCGGCCTCGCCGGAAGCCGAAACCCCGGCGCGGGCGCCTCTGCGTGTGATAGTCCTGGTTAACATATCGCGGCCGGTCCGGCCGTGATCGCCAGAGCCGGAGGTCGCGGATGTTCCCGGGAAGTTTTGTCGACACCACCCCCGACAAGGTCGCGGTGGTTCGTCCCGCCACGGGTGAGACGATCACCTACGCCGAGCTCGATCAGCTCTCCACGAAGCTCGCGCACTATCTGCGGGGTCTCGGGCTCGGCCGCGGTGACAACGTCGCCATGGTCTCTGACAACGACATCCGCATGCTCGTAACCTACTGGGCGGCACTGCGTTCGGGGATGTACGTCACCGCGATCAACAATCATCTGACCGCCGAGGAGACCAACTACATCCTCGGTGACTGCGGCGCCGCGGTGCTGCTGGCCTCCCCCGACGTCGCCGACGCCGTGGCCCGTTCCGATGAGGTTCCCGGTCTCGGCCACCGAATCGCCTGGGGCGGTGAGCTCCCCGGATTCGAGTCCTACGACAAGATCCTCGCCGAGGCGTCGCACGCGCCGCTCACCGATCAGCCACGCGGGCAGGACATGCTCTATTCCTCGGGCACCACCGGCCGCCCGAAGGGCATCAAGGTGCCGCTGCAGGACGGTCAGGTCGACGAGATCCTCGACCCCTATACGCCGGTCTTCTCCGCCATCTACGGTTTCGATCAGGACTCGGTGTACCTGTGCCCGGCACCGCTGTATCACGCTGCCCCTCTGCGTTATTGCGGCATGGTGAACTCATTGGGCGGGACCGTTGTGCTGATGGATCGGTTCGATGCCGAAACCGCGTTGCAACTGATCGACGAATACCGGGTGACGCACAGTCAGTGGGTCCCGACGATGTTCATCCGGATGTTGAAACTGCCCCAAGACGTTCGATCGAAGTACGACGTCAGCAGTATGAAGGCGGCCATCCACGCCGCGGCGCCCTGTCCCCCGGAGGTCAAACGGGCGATGATCGAGTGGTGGGGGCCGGTCATCAACGAGTACTACGCGTCCACCGAGGGTGCCGGCGCCACATTCATCGACAGCGCCGGTTCGCTGGCGCATCCGGGATCGGTGGGCAAACCGCTGCTCGGGATCGTCCGGATCTGCGGTGACGACGGTGCCGAACTGCCCACCGGTGAGATCGGGACCGTGTACTTCGAACGCGACGAGCTCCCGTTCCAGTATCACAACGATCCCGAAAAGACCCGACAGGCACAGCATCCCGAACATCCCGCCTGGACCACCAGCGGTGACGTCGGATATGTCGACGCCGACGGTTACCTCTACCTCACCGACCGCAAGTCCTTCATGATCATCTCCGGTGGCGTCAACATCTATCCGCAGGAAGCCGAGAACATCCTCATCGGACACCCCGATGTCTATGACGTCGGCATCATCGGCGTCCCGGACCCGGATCTCGGTGAGGTGGCAAAGGCCTGTGTCCAGGTCGAACCCGGCGTCGTCGGGAGCCAGGAACTCGCCGATGAACTGATCGCGTTGGTCCGCTCCCGGCTCGCCCACTACAAGGCGCCGAAAACAGTCGACTTCGTCGACTCGCTGCCCCGCACACCCACCGGCAAGCTCGTCAAACGCGAGCTGCAGAAGCGTTATGTCTGACCGGGTCCCGGCGCGCGACAGCGCGACCGACCGATCCACGGAAACGGAATCGACTCCGTGTACGGCGCCGGGGTCGGTGGCGGCTCCCTGGCGTTCGGTGCGTTCACCCCCACCCCGCGAAAAGTCGACTTCGAGATGGTGTTCCCCGCGGTCGCGAGCTATGACGAATTGATCCGGGACCACTACCCGACCGCGCGCATGATGCTCGGCGCTGGTCCCATGCCCGACGACATCCTGGCTCACCCGCAATATCGCGGTGCGCGGGTGTGGACGAAGACCCTGAAGGACTACGGCGTCGAAGCAGTCCCCCAGGACTTCGCAGTCGACTGGGACATCATCCGCGACGAATTGGCCGGCAGGGCAAAGGCGTCCCTGTCCGTCGGCGGCGGACCGTACGGTGTGAACTCCGGTGCCAAGAACTCCATCGACCACAACTACCTCCCGGCCGCCGAGGCCACCGGCAACGTCACCATCAGACCGATGCACGAGGTCTTCGAGATCCGCCCGCGGGAACGCGCGAAGGGTTCGTGGTCAAGGCCCGGCTCATCGATGACCAACACCGCACGGTCAGCATCGCGACATTCGAGGCCGATTACCTGTTCATGGCCGCGGGGTCGTTCCACACGACCTCGCTGCTCGTGACCGCGCGGGCAAACGGGACCCTGCCGAACCTGTCCACCCACGTCGGGGACGGATTCGGTTCCAACGGCGACTTCCTGATCATCCGGACCCTGCTGCGGGACGACGTCGGATACGCCCAGGGCGGCCCGGGTCTGTCCCGCATGTACGAGGACCGGCTTCCGGGCGGTCCGGTGTCGATGATCTATCAGGCGACGCCGTTCCCGCAGGTGGCCGGCGGGTTCACCACCACCCACATGGTGCAGACCCACACCCCCGACCGCGGCACCATCACGTTCGACCGCGCGGCCGGCAAGACGGTTCTCGACTACCCGTTCCCCGGCGGCCGGTCCACCGGCGACCGGCGGGCGATGGCGTTTGCCGGGCACTTTCACGAGCGCACCGAAACCCGTTTCGGGCGTCCGGCCAACGGCATCCCGGTGTATCCGCGGGAGGCGGACTTCGGTTCGGCCGCCACGTTCCACGGTCTCGGCGGGGTGGTCATGGGCAAGGCCGCCGACGAGAACGGCAAGATCCACGGCTACGAGAATCTCTACGTCACCGACGGTTCGTTCATGCCCGGCGCCGTCGGACTCGTCAACCCGTCTCTGACCATCACCGCGATCGCCGAGCGCACGATGGACCGGTTCGTGGCGACACTGTGAGTTCACCGACGCATCGTCGACCAGCGGATCTGTGTGGATGCTGAAAGCGATTAGGCAGAAAGCTTCGTCGGGGCTATAAGTTTTCCAACCCTTCGGGAAGGCGAACCATGAGCGCCGGCCAGACGATCTCGTCCGGACAGTCCGTTCCCAGACGCGCCGTTCTCAAAGCGACGGCGGCCGGCGTGGCGGTGGCCGCCACCGCCAGGGTGTCGGCGCGCGCCCGCGGGGTTCCCGGCGACGGATCGGCGCCGACCGCGATCGTCATCGGCAGCGGTTTCGGTGGTGCGGTGGCCGCGCTGCGGCTCGGCCAGGCCGGTGTGTCGACGACTGTTCTGGAGCGGGGCAGGCGATGGCCGATCCGACCCGACGGCAACACCTTTGCGAGCGTGAACCAGCCGGATGGGCGGGCCGCCTGGTTCAGCACGCGAACCCACATCAACGGGTTGCTCTCGCCGCCCATCAACCCGTATCCCGGCCTCATAGACCGCATCTTCGGCAACGGCGTCGATGCGATCTACGGGGCCGGCGTCGGCGGTGGATCACTGGCATTCGGCATGTTCACCTCGGTGCCGCGCCGGGTCGATTTCGACATGATCTTCCCGGCGTCGGCGAACTACGACGAACTCGTCGCTACCTACTATCCACGGGCCAAACAGGTCTTGGGCACCTCACCGCTGCCCGCCGACATCCTGGCGCATCCGCAGTACCGCGGTGCGCGCGCGTTTTTGAATACGTTGCGCGACTACGGAACCGAGCCGGTTCCCACCGATTTCGCCGTCGACTGGGACATCGTCCGCGAGGAGCTGCGGGGCCTTCGAAAAGCGTCGGTCAGCGTCGGCGAAGGACCGTACGGCATCAACTCCGGTGCCAAGAACTCCGTCGACCACAACTATCTGCCGGCAGCCGAGGCCACCGGCAACGTCACGATCAAACCGATGCATGAGGTGTTCGACATCCGGCCACGCGAGCGGGGCAAGGGGTTCGTCGTCACGGCCCGTGAGATCGACGAGAACCACAACACGGTCCGTGTCTCGACATACGACGCCGACCACCTCTTCATGGCCGCCGGATCCTTCTACACCACATCACTTCTGGTCTCGGCGAGGGCGCGGGGCGCACTTCCGGCACTGTCGACGAACATCGGTCGGGGCTGGGGCACCAACGGCGATTTCCTCATCCTGCGGACTCCGCTCCGTCAGGACAACGGGGCCGCCCAGGGCGGACCGGGCAACGTCAAGATGTACGAGGACCGATTGCCCGGTGGTCCGGTCGCGATGAACTATCAGGCCACACCGTTCCCGGAGTATGCCGGTGGGTTCTCCACCACGAACCTGATCCAGACCCACACCGATGAACGCGGGACGATCGACTACGACCGCGCCACGGGACGGACGGTTCTCAATTTCCCGTACCCCCGCGAGAACACGCTCGTCGACCAACGCGCATCGCAGTTCGCCTGGCACTTCCACGAACAGACCGAGACCCGATACGGATTCCCTGCCAACGGGATCCCGATCTACCCGCAGGCTGCCGACTTCGGTGCGGCCTGTACCTATCACGGTCTCGGTGGTGTGGTGATGGGTCAGGGCGCGGACGAGAACGGCCGCGTCGGCGGTTACGACAACCTCTATGTCGTCGACGGTTCGTTCCTGCCCGGTGCCGCCGGGCTGGTGAACCCGTCCCTGACCATCACCGCGATCGCCGAGCGCACGATGGACCGGTTCGTCGCCACCCTCCACCCCCGATGATGTGCCCTCAGTGTGACTCTTGTGTTGCCGCCTGAGCGGTGGTTGGGTCCTGGTCACCTGGTGTTTGGCTCTTGATGTGCCTGCCGGCATCGCATTGATGCGCATGTCTGGTCTTGCAAAAGTTATGCCAACACCAGGTGGGAAGGACCGGCCGATGTGGCTTGATAGGAGCGTGGCAACGCCCCCAACTGAGGATTGCCCACCGACCGGCCCAACCGTCCCTGGTCCCTGTTTCTGAAATCAGGAGGCAACCACCATGGTTGTAGTTGGAGTCGATGTACACAAGAGCTCACACACATTTGTTGCCGTCGATCCCGTCGGCAAAAAGCTAGGCCAACTCACCGCCCCGGCCACCACCGCCGGCCATCATGCCGCGATGCGATGGGCCCACACCCAGTTCGGTACCGACCTGCTCTGGGGCATCGAAGACTGCCGACAGATGTCGACCCGCCTCGAACGCGACCTACTCACCGCCGGCCAGACCGCCGTGCGGGTACCCACCAAAATGATGGCCCACACCCGTGCCTCGGCACGTACCCGCGGCAAATCAGATCCCATCGACGCTCTGGCCGTCGCGCGGGCAGTGCTGCGCGAACCGAACCTGCCCGCCGCCGGCGCCGACCCCCGATCCCGCGAGATACGTCTACTAGTCGATCGACGCGAAGTGTTTGTCGCACAACGCACCTCAACAATCAACCGACTGCTGTGGCGAGTCCATGAAATCAACCCCGCCTACGCCCCCAAACCACGCTCGCTGAGCATGCACAAACACCAACAGATCCTCGCCGCACAGCTGGCCACCGAGACCGGACTGCTGGCCGACATCGCCCGCGAAGAACTCGACGAGATCATCTCCCTGACCACCCGGATCAACACCACGGCCACCGAGATCGGCAAACGAGTCCGCGAACTGGTTCCCTCGCTACTACAGCTACCCGGCTGCGGGGAACTCACCGCAGCCAAAATCGTCGGCGAAACCGCCGGCATCGCCCGCTTCCACTCGGCCGACGCCTACGCCAACTACGCCGGCACCGCCCCCATCCCGGTCTGGTCCGGCAACACCGCCGGCCGCGTCCGGCTACCGCGCTGCGGCAACCGACAACTCACCACCGCCCTGCACCGCATCGCCCTGACCCAAACCCGACTCGAAGACAGCGACGGCTACACCTACTACCGCAAACGCCGCGCCGCCGGCGACTCCACCACCGCAGCCCTCCGAGCACTCCGACGCCGCCTGGTCCGCACCGTCTATCAACGCCTGATCACCGACACTGCGCCCCAACCACGAGCCATTCAGACCGCCGCCGCTTGACATAGGAGCAACTTTTGGCG
>NZ_JCANWX010000005.1:0-460953 GCF_059553375.1 Williamsia sp. z71 | reverse complement strand
CTGAGCTGGGTGTGGTCGCAGAGACCAGAGAGAAGCGACTGTTTACTAAAAACACAGGTCCGTGCGAAGTCGTAAGACGATGTATACGGACTGACGCCTGCCCGGTGCTGGAAGGTTAAGAGGACCGGTTAATCACTTCGGTGGTGAAGCTGAGAATTTAAGCCCCAGTAAACGGCGGTGGTAACTATAACCATCCTAAGGTAGCGAAATTCCTTGTCGGGTAAGTTCCGACCTGCACGAATGGCGTAACGACTTCTCTGCTGTCTCAACCACAGACTCGGCGAAATTGCATTACGAGTAAAGATGCTCGTTACGCGCGGCAGGACGAAAAGACCCCGGGACCTTCACTATAGCTTGGTATTGTTGTTCGGTTCGGTTTGTGTAGGATAGGTGGGAGACTGTGATACATGCACGCCAGTGTGTGTGGAGTCGTTGTTGAAATACCACTCTGATCGTATTGGACATCTAACTTCGGACCATGATCTGGTTCAGGGACAGTGCCTGGTGGGTAGTTTAACTGGGGCGGTTGCCTCCTAAAATGTAACGGAGGCGCCCAAAGGTTCCCTCAGCCTGGTTGGCAATCAGGTGTTGAGTGTAAGTGCACAAGGGAGCTTGACTGTGAGACGTACATGTCGAGCAGGGACGAAAGTCGGGACTAGTGATCCGGCACCGGCAAGTGGAAGCGGTGTCGCTCAACGGATAAAAGGTACCCCGGGGATAACAGGCTGATCTTCCCCAAGAGTCCATATCGACGGGATGGTTTGGCACCTCGATGTCGGCTCGTCGCATCCTGGGGCTGGAGTAGGTCCCAAGGGTTGGGCTGTTCGCCCATTAAAGCGGCACGCGAGCTGGGTTTAGAACGTCGTGAGACAGTTCGGTCTCTATCCGCCGCGCGCGTAAGAAACTTGAGGAAACCTGTCCCTAGTACGAGAGGACCGGGACGGACGAACCTCTGGTGTGCCAGTTGTCCTACCAAGGGCACCGCTGGTTAGCTACGTTCGGAAGGGATAACCGCTGAAAGCATCTAAGCGGGAAGCCTGTTCCAAGATGAGGTTTCTCACCCTCTTAGCAGGGTTAAGGCCCCCTACAGACCATGGGGTAGATAGGCCAGAACTGGAAGCCCGGTAACGGGTGCAGGTGACTGGTACTAATCGGCCGAGGACTTACAACCAAAACAAACAAAGTTTGTCACGCATCCACTGTGCAATATCTGAAACAACACACAAACAAACAAATGATCAGCACTAATCATTGACTTGATTTGTGACGATGGTTGTTTCACATTGTTACGGCGGCTATAGCGGTAGGGAAACGCCCGGTCCCATTCCGAACCCGGAAGCTAAGCCTACCAGCGCCGATGGTACTGCACCCTAATCAGTGTGGGAGAGTAGGACACCGCCGAACACAATTTGCGAATACCCTGTATCCGATTCCAGCAATGGACTCGAATACAGGGTATTTTGCTATCCCCACACGGTGGGGATGTTTGCTTAGATGAGTCATGGCATCACTGATCGGCGGTCCGTCTCTGGTCGAGTCGTACCTGCAACACATCCATGAAAGTTGCTCGGTCGGCGATGAAGGCGCGCTCGCGGATTACATACCGGAACTCGCCCAGGTCGATCCGTTCCGCTTCGGGTTGTCGTTGGCGCTGCACGACGGATATGTGTATTCGATCGGCGACTCGGGTGTCGGGTTCACCCTCCAATCCGTGTCGAAGCCGCTCACCTACGCACTCGCTTTGACGCACAAGGGTTTTGACGTGGTCGATGCGCGTATCGGCGTCGAACCGTCGGGTGAGGCGTTCAACGAGATCAGTGTCGATTCACAGCGTCGGCCGCGCAACCCGATGATCAACGCGGGTGCGATTCTGTCGGCCTCGCTGCTTCTCGAGATCGAGCCCGATGTGGACACCGCGTTCGCGGAACTGCTCGATTTCTACTCGTCCTGTGCCGGCCGTCAGCTGTCACTTGACACCGAGGTGTACGCCTCCGAGATGCGAAGTGGTGCGCGGAACCGTGCCATCGCGTACATGCTGCAGAGCTTCGGCGCCCTGCAGGCCTCCCCGGAGGACTCGATCGACCTCTACTTCCGTCAGTGCTCGTTGATCGTCACGACCAACGATCTCGCGGCCATCGGGGGCACCCTGGCGAACGGGGGAGTGAACCCACGGACCGGCCGGCGGGTGATGACGCAGAGTGTTGTCCAACGGGTACTGAGCGTGATGACGACGTGTGGAATGTACGACGGGGCGGGCGACTGGGTGACCAGGGTGGGTCTCCCGGCCAAGAGCGGGGTCGGCGGCGGGATCATGGCCGTGCTGCCCGGACAACTCGGTATCGGTGTCTACTCTCCGCTCCTCGACGTGCACGGCAACAGCGTCCGTGGTGTCAGCGCCTGCAAGCGGCTCTCTTCCGACCTGGGGCTCCACATGTTCAACGTCGCGAGGGAGAGCAGGTCCGCGGTTCGCTCGTTCCGGAACGCCGAGGAGTTCGAGGTCGCCACCGACCGCAATGAGTTCGAAAGGCACTTCCTCAGGGGCAAGCGCGATCGCATCAGGATCTACGAACTGCAAGGCGACCTCACGTTCTCCGGCACCGAGAGCGTGCTCCGACGTATTCGGTCGGCGGCCCAGGAGTTCGACGTGGTGATCCTGGACATGAGTCGAGTCGATCAGGTCGACGCCGTATCGAGAACGATGTTCCTCGGTGCCAGCAAGAACCTCGAGAACGTGGAACGCACTGCGGTGGTGGTCGATCCGGACGGCGTCGTGCTGCGACGGCACGCTCATGAGGCCCAGCGAGCCCCGCAGCTCGACTACGTCGTCAAGTCGATGGCCGAGGCGCTGGCCGAGGCCGAAGACTTCTTGCTGAAGATCGCGATCGAGAAGCCTTAGTCAGGCAAGTGCGCACGCCGGTCAGTTCTGGGCGGCGTCGTGCGCGGTGAGCAGCGTCAGAGCCGCCAGGGTCTGGGCGTCGCAGATCTGGCCGGATGCCACCGCGGCCCAGAGTTCGGCAACCGACCACCACCGGGCATCCATGTCTTGTTCTTCGTGCTCGCGTTGCGTCACGCCGACCTCGAGGTCCTCTGCGAGGAACACCGCTTGTCGCTGACTGCTGAAACCGGGTGCCACGTCGACCGTGCCGATGTGGGTGAGCGACCCGGCACTCAGACCGGTTTCTTCGGCGAGCTCGCGGACCGCAAGTGTCTGCGCCGGAATCACCTGGCGGTCCGGCGCCGTGCCCGCCGGGAACTCCCATCGTCGCGCATCGACCGCGTAGCGGAACTGTTCGACCAGGAAGACCCGACCCTCCTCGCGGGGGATGACGATGACTCCCTCCGGCTTGTCGACCACGCTGTAGATCCCACCGCTGCCGTCGGAGCGCACGATCTTGTCCTCTCGCAGGGACAACCACGGATTCGCATATATCTCGGCTGAAGACACTCGCTTGATCGACACCACATCAGAATATGGCCGGCGCACGGCACGGGGGCGACGCGCATCGCGGCCACGGGCCTAAGGTGGTCTCGTGCGTCTTGTTATTGCCGAATGCCAGGTCGACTACGTCGGACGGCTCACCGCCCATCTGCCCAAAGCTCGCCGACTGCTGTTGATCAAATCCGATGGTTCGGTCAGTGTGCATGCCGACGATCGTGCCTACAAGCCGCTGAACTGGATGAGCCCGCCGTGCTGGCTGGTGGAGACAACTCCGGAAACGCCTGATGGGCCGCAACTCTGGGTGGTGACGAACAAGGCCGGCGAAGAACTCCAGATCACGATCACGAACATCGAGCATGATTCGAGCCACGAACTCGGCGTCGATCCGGGCCTGGTCAAGGACGGTGTCGAGGCACATCTGCAGGAGTTGCTGGCCGAACACGTCGAGACACTCGGTCCCGGCTATTCGCTGGTACGCCGGGAGTACATGACCGCGATCGGTCCCGTCGACCTGCTGTGCCGGGATGCAGACGGCACGTCGGTTGCGGTGGAGATCAAACGACGCGGCGAGATCGATGGCGTCGAGCAGCTGACGCGCTACCTGGAGCTGATGAACCGGGATCCGCTGCTGGCGCCGGTGCAGGGTGTCTTCGCGGCCCAGCAGATCAAGCCGCAGGCCAAGACGCTCGCCAACGATCGCGGTATCCGCTGCGTGATTCTCGACTACGACAAGCTTCGGGGGACCGAGAGCACCGAGTTCCGGCTGTTCTGAGATATCGACGGGTGTGATGGAACGGATCGAGTCCGGCCCCGGCGGCGACGACTACTACGTCCGGCCGATTGCCGGCCAGCGCGCCACGAAGATCTACCGGTGCCCGGGCTGCAATCAGACCATCGCGGTAGGTGTTCCGCATGTGGTGGCCTGGCCGGTGGACGATTACGGCATGGACGGGTTCACTGGCGGCGCGTCCTATCTTGATGATCGCCGCCATTGGCACACCGGGTGCTGGCGTCGCGGCACGCGCGGCACCCGCCGTGCACGACGCTGAACGTCGCCGGTTACCGGTACGACGTACTGACCCGGTCCGGGGTGTCCGTCTCGTCCGCTGATTTGAGATCGGTCGACTCGTCGAGTGTTGAGTGGTCGGCGGTTTCGGGATCAACGGCATCGCCGGCGGGGGACGACGACGGTTCATCGAGACGTGCGTTGTCGGAGAGCTCTTTGTTCAGCAGTCCGGTGGTGTTCGGATCGAGTAATTCGGGCTCGTTCTCCACCTCGGCGAGCAGCTGGGGGACGTCGTCGAGCTGGTTGCGGATCTCGGCGAGCTGGGACAGCATCCGGCTCCGCAGCGCGCGCACCTGCTCGGTGACTTCTTGTGAGCGCGTGACTCTTTCGGTTGCCGCGGACGCTGCACGCTGCCGCAGACTCTCGGCTTCGGCGTGTGCGTTCTCGAGCAGTTCGCGAGCTTCGTTCTTGCTGTCGGTCTCGAGTTTGGCCGCTGCCTCGACGGCTTCGGTCCGGCGGGCGGCCATCGTGATGTCGAAGTCCTGCTGAATCCGTTCCCGGTTGGCCTGTGCCCGGGCATCGAGCTCTTCTGCCTGCGCCTTCGCCTCGGCGATGATGCGCTGCGCCTCGTTGCGGGCCGCGATCATCGTGGCCTCGTGTTCGGCGGCCATCGCCTCGCGGCGGTTCTCGATTTCCTCGACCTTGCGCGCGATCTCCTCGCGGTGCTGCGCGACCTCCTGGCGGGCGATCGAAAGTACTTCCGCAGCTTCGGCTTCGGACTGTGCCCGGATCTCCGAGGCTTCGTCGGAGGCCAGGCGCAGCATGCTCGAGACGCGCTCGCTCATCCCCTGGACGGTGGTCGGCGGAACGGACAACCGATTGACCTCGCGGCGGAGCTCGTCGATGTTGTCGCGGGCGATCTCGAGGTTCTCGGCGAGTTCCCGGGCATTGGCTGTGGCGGCGTCGCGGTCGGCGGCGATGACCCGCATCTCCGCGTCGAAGCGACGGAAGAACTCGGTGACCTGATCCCGGTCGTAACCACGCATGACCGTGGCAAACGGCAGGCCGCTGGCAGATGTGGCCTCGTTGATTGGCATGGGTGAGATTTTACGCTGTGTTGTCACCGGTACCGGCGGTGAACACGGTGTGCGCCACAGGAGTTACCAGGCTGCAACCCGTGCCCACCATCCGGTCGGCTCTCACGAGCGCGATCGTCAGTGCGTGGCGGCCGGTTCCACCAGTTCGAGGAGGACACCACCGGCGTCCTTGGGATGGATGAAGTTGATCCTCGAGTTCGCGGTGCCGCGGCGCGGCTCGGTGTACAGCACCCGCAGACCGTTGGCGACCAGACGGCGGGTGACCTCCTCGATGTCGGTGACCCGGACCGCCATCTGCTGCAGTCCGGGACCGTTGCGGTCGATGAACTTGGCGATGGTCGACGTCTCGTCGATCGGCGAGAGCAGCTGGATCAGGGCGTGCGTCTTGTCGGCACCTGCCGGACCCACCATCGCCTCGACCACGCCCTGGGCGGCGTTGGTCTCCTGGTGCAGGGTCACCAGGCCCAGGTTGTCGAGGTACCAGGCCTTGGCGGCCTCGAGATCGGGCACTGCGATCCCGACGTGATCGACCGCGGTGACTAGCTCTCCGATGGTGGCCATGGCCACTGACTGGGGGTTCTGTTCAGATGTGCTCATGGCATAAAGGTAACCTCGGGGTTAGTTGAGCGACGATTCAGCCAGCTTTCAGAGAGGTCAGAACAGATGACAACGTCGGTAATAGTGTCCGGAGCACGTACCCCGATCGGCCGATTGATGGGTTCGCTCAAGGATTTCAGTGCGGTGGATCTCGGCGCGATCGCCATCCGCGGGGCCCTGGAGAAGGGCAACGTCCCTGCCTCTGAGGTCGAATACGTCATCATGGGACAGGTTCTCGGTGCCGGTGCAGGCCAGATGCCCGCCAAGCAGACCGCGGTCAAGGCCGGTATCGGCTGGGATGTCCCCGCTCTTTCGATCAACAAGATGTGCCTGTCGGGCATCGACGCGATCGCGCTGGCCGATCAGCTCATCCGCGCAGGTGAGTTCGAGTGTGTGGTCGCCGGTGGTCAGGAATCGATGACCCAGGCGCCGCACATCCTGCAGGGCAGCCGCAGCGGCTTCAAATACGGCAACACCGAGCTGGTCGATCACATGGCCTATGACGGCCTGCACGATCCGTTCACCGATCAGCCGATGGGTGCGCTCACCGAGCAGCAGAACGACGTCGAGAAGTTCACCCGCGAGCAGCAGGACGAGTACGCGGCGCAGTCGAACCAGCGGGCCGCCATCGCGTGGAAGAACGGCGTGTACGACGACGAGGTCGTGCCGGTGCCGATCCCGCAGCGCAAGGGCGATCCGGTCCTGTTCGCCGAGGATGAGGGCATCCGCGCCGACACCACCGTTGATTCCCTCGGTCGTCTGCGCCCGGCCTTCCGCAAGGACGGAACCATCACCGCCGGCAACTCCTCGCAGATCTCCGACGGCGCCGCCGCCGTCATCGTGATGAGCAAGGAGAAGGCGCAGGCGCTCGGACTCGACTGGATCGCCGAGATCGGCGCGCACGGTGTTGTCGCCGGACCCGACTCGACCCTGCAGCACCAGCCGGCCAACGCCATCCGCAAGGCTGCCTCGAAGGCCGGGATCGACCCCGCCGGATTCGACCTCTACGAGATCAACGAAGCGTTCTCGGCGGTCGGCCTGGCCTCGACCAAGGAACTCGGTGTCTCGCAGGACAAGGTCAACGTCAACGGTGGTGCCATCGCGATCGGTCACCCGATCGGTGCCTCCGGTGCGCGTATCACGCTGCATCTGGCCCTGGAGCTCGCCCGTCGCGGAGGTGGCACCGGTGTGGCCGCCCTCTGCGGCGCCGGTGGACAGGGTGATGCGCTCATAATCTCTGTACCCAAGAAGTGAAAGTGACCGAAAATTGATTTCTGCAAAACTCACCGCCCAGATCTTCCGAGTAGTGGCGATTGCCGAGGCCGTGACCTGGCTGGCGCTGCTGATCGCGATGTTCTTCAAGTGGGTGCTCGGCCATGAAGAAGCCATCGCGATCCCGGGCATGACCCACGGCATCGTGTTCATGGTGTACCTCGTGGTCTCGCTGTTCACCGCGTGGCGCCTGAAGTGGAACCTGTTCACCACCGGTCTCGCGCTGCTGGCGAGCATTCCGCCGTTCGGCACCGTGGTCTTCGAGGTGTGGGCGAAGCGCAAGGGCCTGCTCGACGGAACCGAAGCACCGTCGAAGGTTGCAACAGCCTGACATCACCAACCGAAACCGCCATCGCGCACCCGAATCTTCGGGTGCGGGTGGCGGTTTCGTGCATCTTCGGACTCAACGGGCTGTTGGCCGCCATGTGGGTGGCCCACATCCCGGTGATCGGGGACCGAACCGGCGTCAGCCATGCCACCCTCGGCGGCCTGCTGCTGGCGATCGGCGGGGCGGCCCTGGTTGCGATGCAACTGGTGGGCCCGTTGACCGACCGCATCGGATCCAAGTGGCCCACGGTCATCAGCGCGACCGGCCTGTCGCTGGCGATCCTGTTGCCTGGCCTGGCAACCGGCACGATGTCGCTGGCCGCGGCTCTCGTCACGTTCGGCTTCTTCAACGGCGCGCTCGACGTCTCGATGAACACCCAGGCCGTGCTGTGTGAACGCACGTACAAGCGGCCGATCATGTCGTCGTTCCACGGATACTTCTCGGTGGGTGGGCTGGTCGGCGCGGGAATCGTGGCCGCCGGTCTTGCGCTCGACGTGCCCCTCATGGCTGTGCTGGGGACGTTCTGCGCAGTGGGATTGATCAGCGTTGCCGTCCTGTCCGGTGATCTGTTCTCCGGCCGGGCGGGCGACGAGGTGGCAACCCCTGGGCGGGCCGCAACCGGGGTGGCCGTCGAGGACGTCGGGGAGAACGAACCTCGGCCCTGGGGCCGGATCGCGCTGCTCGCCCTGGTGGCGTTCATGCTCATGCTGGCCGAGGGCGTCGCCTACGACTGGAGTGCGCTCTACATCGTCGAGAGGTATGACGCCTCCGACGCTCTGGGCGCCGTTGCGTTCGGCGCATTCAGTGCCACGATGGTGATCTTCCGATTCTCCGCCGACGCGGTGAGCGCCCGGTTCGGCCCGGTCGCCGTCGTGCGCGGTGGGGCAGCCGTCGCCGTCGGCGGGATGGCGTTGGCGATCTGCGCTCCCAGTGCACCGTGGAGCATCGTCGGGTGGGCGGTGTTCGGGCTCGGCATCGCGGGCGGGGTTCCACAGCTGTTCACCGCGGCCGGAAACGTCACGACGGCATCGAGCGGCCAGATCATCTCGGTGGTTGTCGGATTCGGGTATGTCGGGATGCTGGCGGGCCCGGCCGTCATCGGACCGATCGGTCAGTGGTTCTCGCTCGGCAGTGCGTTGTGGTTTGCGGTCGCCGGGTTGGTGATCGCCATCGTTTTCGCGCCGGTGGTCCGGCCCCGCACAACCGGACCCCGGCACCACTCCGCCGATGACCGTGCCAAACTGGAGTAATGACCAGACCGCAACAAAGTCAGCAGGCGGCTGCCCGTGCGGCAGCGGCGATGTCAGGCGCCGTGGACCTTTCAGGTCTCAAAGAGCGCGCCGAGGCGCAACGCGCACAAGCAAATCGGCCGGCACCGCCGCCGGGAGCCGCACCCCCGTCGGCTCCGGCCGGGGGAGCCGGGTTCCCCGCCGTCTACGACGTCACCGAGGAAACCTTCGAGTCCGAGGTCGTCGCCCGGTCCTCGCAGGTGCTGGTCGTCGTCGACCTGTGGGCAACCTGGTGTGGTCCTTGTAAGCAACTGTCACCGACGTTGGAGCGGATGGCCGCCGAGTCCGGTGGCGCCTGGGTGCTGGCGAAGGTCGACGTCGACGCCAATCCGCGCGTCGCGCAGTTGTTCGGCGTGCAGTCCGTTCCGACCGTGGTCGCGATCATCGGCGGTCAGCCGGTGTCGGCGTTCGCCGGTGCGCAGCCGGCCGCACAGATCCAGGGCTGGATCGACGACGTCATGAGTCAGCACGGCGCCGGCCTCACCGGTGCGCCCGCTGCGGGCGGTGCGGATGCCGAGGAACCCGTCGACCCGCGGATGGCGGCGGCCGAGGACAAACTCAACGATGGCGACATCGAGGGGGCCCTGGCCGACTACAAAGAGATCGCTGCCGCCGAGCCGAACAACATCGAGGCCGCCTCCCTGGTCCGCAACCTGACGTTTGTCGCGCGGGCCCAGTCCCACGATCCGGCAGAGCTCGCCGACGCATCGCCCGACGATCTCGAGAAGCAACTGGCCGCCGCCGACGTGGAACTGCTCAATCAGCAGCCCGAGGCCGCATTCGACCGGATCGTCAAAGTCGTTGCCAGGACTGCCGGCGACGACCGCGCCGCCGCTCGGGCCCGGCTCCTCGAACTCTTCGAACTGTTCGACCCGGCCGAACCCTTTGTGGTCGCGGCCCGGCGCAAGCTCGCGACCGCCCTGTACTGATGACCGCCCTGTACTGATGACCGCCCTGTACTGATGACCGCGCTGTACTGATCGGGTCTCACGGGTCGTAGCGGGAGCAACCACTGTCGGTGTCGAAGTAGCCGGCCGAGAACGCTGCGATCCGGGAGAACCCGCTCGGAAGTGATCGGCCGGCCACGTCACTGGCCACGGCGCCGCTGACCAGAAGACCGGACACCAGCTCGTCGAGGTCACCGCCGCGCAGGGTGAAGGTGCCGGAGTCTGCGGTCGACCGGGCCCACTGCCCGGTGGCGCAGGCCGCCCGGGCCGCGGAGACCGGCTGGTCGATCACCTGACCGCGGGCCTGCTGGGCCGCGATCGAGTAGCGGGATGCCACCAACGAGTAGGCGCTGAAATCGCCGGCGATGTAGCTCGGCAGGCCAGGGGGTCCGCTGGTGCCGTTGTCGGCGATCGACGCCAGCTCCGACGAATCCATCGACAGCGAATTGGTCGCCGGGCAAAACGCCACCGGTGGCGTGGTGGCCACGGTGTCGACGCCGGGACACCGGGTGTCCAGGGTTTCGGTGTCGACGGCAGGCCGGACGTCGGGCGGCAGGGCGAAGAACTCTTCGAGCGATGAGATCACCGAGTCCAGCCCGCCGGCGCTGAACCGGGTGTTGTCGATGCTGCCGGCATTGTCGAAGCGCGGCGGCATCGCATCGCGCATGTCGTCGATGCTGATCTCATCGATGGCCCCGCACCTGTCCGGCCCGTTGCCGAATCCGGTTTCGAATGCACGGGCCCGCTCGAACGCGGTGCCGTGATCGGATTGCCCACGTTCGCTGTCCCGGGCCGAGATCAGCGCGGCGACAGCGGTATTGAGCCCGTCGGCGGTGTTGATCTGCAGGTACTCGCCCTTGTCCTCGGCGATCCATCGGATGAAGTTGCCCGAGAGGCAGTCTGCTTGCTGCTCACTGACGATCGGGGAGGCGTCTTTGTCGATGCCGGCGATCATCTGCACGTAATGGCCGTACTCGTGGGCGATGACCGTCACCGGGGCCATCGGCCCGAACTCGTCGAGCAGGGCCGGCATCAGAACGCCACGGTCCCAGCCGATCTGGTCCCGAGGTGGGCAGAAGGCGGCATTGACGTGACCATAGGTCGAGTCGCCGCAGAAGGTCACCGATGCGCTTCGGGGAGCCTCGGCATCCCAGGACACGAAGCCCAGACCGGTTTTGAACTCATCGCCGAACGCGGGCTCGAACGCCTCTTTCCAGTACTTCTCGAGATCGAGCAGGGCCGCGGCCATCAGGGTGTCGATCTCACCGGAATCCGCGTTGTCGATGTCGAGGACGGGATCGCCGGCGCCTTCGCGTAGACCGGTGGGTCCGTCGCTGACCGTGAGGCCGGCAACGGTGAACGGGTCGGAGTACACCGACACCGGATCGCCGTCGACCACGACCTGCTCTTCGCGGCCGGCGCAACCGGACGACACCACCAGGCAGACACCGACCAGCCCGCTGATCCACGATATTCGTCGTGTGTTCACCGAAGTGCCCTCGCCGCCGCTAGGCCGGCGCGATCCAGATGGCTCCGTTGGCGGGCAACGTCAGCCGGGCACACGCGGGACGGCCGTGCCAGGCTTCACTGTGTGCGGTCACCTGCCCGAGATTACCGGCGCCGGTTCCGCCGTACGCCGGTGCATCTGTGTTGAGGATTTCGTTCCACACCCCGGCGACCGGAAGGCCCACGCGGTAGTCGGTGCGGGTGGTGCCGGAGAAATTGAAGATGCAGGCCACCACGGAGCCGTCCGACCCCCATCGCAGGAAACTGATGATGTTGCCCGCGGTGTCGTTGGCGTCGATCCAGGAATAGCCGCTGGGTGTGATGTCCTGGCTGTAAAGGGCCGGGTGCCGACGGTATGTGCTGTTCAGGTCGGCGACGAGCGACTGGACACCCGCGTGCAGCTCGCCCTCCCAGCCTTCGAGCTGCTCCCACGACAGACTGCGGCTCTCGGACCATTCCGGGGTCTGGGCGAACTCCTGGCCCATGAAGAGCAACTGCTTGCCGGGATGGGCCCACATGTAGGCGAGTAGTGCGCGGACTCCGGCGGCCTTGGTCTGTGAATCACCCGGCATCCGCGTCCACAGTGTGCCCTTGCCGTGCACGACCTCGTCGTGGCTGATGGGCAGGACGAAGTTCTCGCTCCAGGCGTACATCAGGGAGAACGTGATCTCGTGGTGATGGAAGCTGCGGTGGATCTGATCACGCCCGAGATAACCGAGGGTGTCGTGCATCCAGCCCATGTTCCACTTCATGGTGAAGCCGAGTCCGCCCAGGTTGGTGTCTCGGGTCACGCCCGGCCATGATGTCGATTCCTCGGCGATCGTCACGACACCGGGGTGGTGTTTGTGGACGGTCGCGTTCATCTCCTGCAGGAACTGCACGGCCTCGAGGTTCTCGCGACCCCCGTGGATGTTGGGGGACCAGCCGCCGTCCGGACGGGAGTAATCGAGGTAGAGCATCGAGGCGACGGCGTCGACCCGCAGTCCGTCGATGTGGAACTCGTCGAACCAGTAGAGCGCGTTGGCAACCAGGAAGTTGCGGACCTCGGGTCGACCGAAGTCGAAAACATAAGTGCCCCAGTCCAATTGCTCTCCGCGCTGCGGATCGCCGTGCTCGTAGAGGGGCGTGCCGTCGAAACGGGCAAGGGCCCAGGCGTCTTTGGGGAAGTGTGCCGGTACCCAATCGACGAGGACGCCGATCCCGAGCTCGTGCAGCCGGTCGACGAAGAAGCGGAAGTCGTCGGGCGTGCCGAAACGCGAGGTCGGAGCGTAGTACGAGGTGACCTGGTAACCCCACGATCCACCAAAGGGGTGCTCGGACACCGGCAGCAGCTCGACATGGGTGAAGCCGAGTTCGCTGACGTACGCACCGAGCTCGTCCGCGAGTTCGCGATACCCCAGACCCTGGCGCCACGACCCGAGATGTACCTCGTACACGCTCATCGGCTCGGTCAGCGCGTCCAGCTTCTCGCGGCGGTCCACCCACTCGGCATCGGTCCACTCGAACGACGTCTCGGGGATGATCGAGGCGGTGGCCGGCGGGACCTCGGCGGCCCGCGCCATCGGATCGGCCTTCTCCCGGACGACACCGTCGTTGCCGGTGATCCGGTATTTGTACGTGGTGCCCGGACCGATATGGGGCACGAACACTTCCCAGACCCCGGACGAACCGAGGCTGCGCATCGGTGCGGTATGCCCCCGCCAGCCGTCGAAACTCCCGATGACGGTCACGCCCTGGGCATTGGGCGCCCACACCGCGAAGCTGGTGCCGTCGACATCTCCGTCCGGCGTCGAGTACAGCCGCGACTGCGGGCCGAGGATTTCCCACAGTCGTTCGTGCCTGCCCTCGGTGAACAGATGGATGTCGAGCTCGCCGAGGCTGGGAAGGAATCGGTAGCCGTCGGCGACGACGAACTCGCGGGGGGTGCCGGTCGTGTCCTGATACGTGACGCGGTACCGGTAGTCGGTCAGCTCGGCGATCGGGATGGTGGCGACGAACAGGCCTGAATCCTGGTACGCGAGTGGGTAGTCGACTCCGCCGATCACAGCGCTCACCGAGACCGCATCAGGCTTGAGGGTGCGCAGGATCGTGTACTCGCCCGATGGATGAGCGCCGAGAACGCCGTGCGGGTTGTGGTGTGTACCGGACAGGAGCCTGTCGAGTTCTGACTTCTCGAGGGTGGCGTCGGGTGCGGTGTTGGACGATGTGGTCATGAGGGAGTCCTGAACGCGAGTGCGCTGCGCGCCGCCTCTGGCATGGGCGGGAGTGCAACGATGTGGGCAACGGAACGCCATGGTTCGAGCCGGACATAGTTGGCCTGGCCCCAGTGGAAGCTTTCGCCGGTCACTTCATCGATACCGCTGAAGCGGTCGTGCCAGTTGTAGCCGAGTGAGGGCATGTCCAGCCACACGGTTGATTCCTGGGCGGCGAACGGGTCGAGGTTGATGACCACGACCACGGTGTCGCCGGTGTGCGGGTCGAATTTCGAGAACGCGATGAGTGCGTCGTTGTCGATGTGATGGAACTTCAGGTACCGCAATTGCTGCAGCGCCGGGTGGCGCCTGCGGATCTCGTTGAGTGAGCGAATCCAGCCCTCGAGCGATTCGCCACGGCTGGCCGCCCCCTTGTAGTCACGGGGCCGCAGCTGATATTTCTCCGAGTCCAGATACTCTTCGCTGCCCTCGCGGACGGCCTGGTGCTCGAACAACTCGTACCCGCTGTAGACACCCCACGTGGGGGACAGGGTGGCTGCCAGGGCCGCGCGCAGCGCGAACATCGCCGGGCCGCCGTGTTGCAGGCTCTCGTGCAGGATGTCCGGGGTGTTGACGAACAGGTTGGGCCTGCAGATGTCTGCCTTGGCAGCGATCTCGTTCCCGAACTCGGTGAGCTCCCACTTGGCGGTCCGCCAGGTGAAATACGTGTAGGACTGCGTGAACCCCAGCTTGGCCAGACCGTACAGCCGGGCGGGCCGGGTGAAGGCCTCGGCGAGGAACAGCACGTCGGGGTCGCGTTTCTTGACCTCGATGATGAGCCACTCCCAGAAATCCGGCGGCTTCGTGTGCGGGTTGTCGACCCGAAAGATCTTGACGCCCTGCTTGACCCAGTGCAGCACGACCTTCAGCACGCCGCGGAAGATCCCGTTGCGGTCGTCATCGAAGTTGAGCGGGTAGATGTCCTGGTACTTCTTCGGCGGATTCTCCGCGTACCGGATCGTCCCGTCGGGTTCGATGGTGAACCAGTCGGGATGTTCGGTGGTCCAGGGATGGTCGGGCGCGCATTGCAGTGCGAGGTCGATCGCGACCTCCATGCCGAGTTCCTCGGTGCGCTGGCGGAAATAGTGGAAGTCGTCGAGCGTGCCCAGACGTGGGTGGATGGCGTCGTGACCACCGTCTGCCGAACCGATTGCCCACGGGGAGCCGACATCGTCGGGTCCGGCGGTGACGGAGTTGTTGGGCCCCTTGCGGTTCACCTCGCCGATCGGATGGATCGGTGGCAGATAGACCACGTCGAAGCCCATGTCTGCGATGCGGGGCAGATCTTCGGCGGCGGTCAGGAACGTGCCATGAACCGGATGACCCTCGTTGTCCCAGCCGCCGGTGGACCGGGGGAACATCTCGTACCAGGACCCGAACAGCGCACGGACCCGGTCGACCCAGATGCGGTGGGTCCGGCTCTTGGTGACCAGTTCGCGGACCGGGTAGTCGATCAGCAGGGTACTGACCTGCTCCGAGAGCGCCGGCGCGACGCGCACCGCGAGAACCGCCCGCTGGTCGCGCAGGACGGCGATGGCGCCGGTCAGCAACTCGCGGTCATCGGACGGAACGAGTGGGATCGCCTTTTCGAGCAGCTGCGCACCGCGCTCGATGTCGTTGGCGAGTTCGGAAGCGCCCTGACCGGCGGCGAGTTTCTTGTCCATGGCGTCGCGCCAGGTCGCGAACGGGTCGCTCCAGGCGTCGATCCGGAAGGACCAATAGCCGACGGCATCCGGCGTGAACAGCGCGTTGAACGTGTCGGGCTCCGCGCCCGGCGACATCCGGATGTCGAGGTTCGCGCTCCGTGCCGGACCATCGACATGCAATGTGGCGGCGACGGCGTCGTGGCCTTCCCTCCAGACCGTTGCGCTTACGGGGACGGTCTCTCCGACAACCGCTTTCGCGGAGAACTGACCTGAGGAGACCACGGGGGCTATGTCATCGATCCCGATGCGCCCTATCACCTTCTGCGCCACCTTTCCAGGTTCTCGAGGGGTTCTGCTCTGTCATCGCTGTCGGTTCCACCGTATGCGACCGCGGCCGGTTCGGCGCGCGCTCGAGCGGCTCAGGCCTTGGTGTCGCCGCGCAATCTGCTCAGCGCTCCGCGGACCAACTGCGCATCCGAGGTTCGCCAGAAGGGTGGCAACGACGCCAGTAAGTAGTTGCCATATCGGGCCGTTGCCAAACGTGAGTCGAGGACGGCCACCACGCCGCGGTCCGAGGTGGACCGCAACAAACGGCCGGTGCCCTGGGCCAACAGCAGTGCGGCATGGCCGGCGGCGATGGCCATGAAACCGTTGCCGCCGCGGGCCTCGACCGCCTGTTGGCGCGCCAACAGCAGGGGATCGTCGGGGCGCGGGAACGGGATGCGATCGATGAGAACCAGATTCAGCGACGGGCCCGGGACGTCGACGCCCTGCCACAACGACAGGGTGCCGAACAGGCATGTGCTCTCATCGGCCGCGAACTCTTTGACCAGCGCACCGGTGGCACCTTCACCCTGGCACAGCACGGGTAGATCGATGCGGGCCCGCACGGCCTCGGCAGCCGCCTTGGCTGCGCGCATCGACGAGAAGAGACCGAGCGTACGGCCACCGGCCGCGGTGATGAGCTCGACCATCTCATCGATGATGCGGGGCGAGAGCCCGTCCCGGCCCGGGGCCGGCAGGTGGCGGGCCACATAGAGGATGGCGGCCTTCTGATGGTCGAACGGCGAACCCACATCGACACCGTTCCAGGTGATCTTCTTCTTGTCGGATGGTGGCGGCTTACCGATGGCGGTGATGCTCTGCGCCGACTTGGTCGCCTGGGTCTGCGGTTCCGAGTCGTCGTCCGACCGCGGGCGATGCGGCGGCAGACCCCATTCCGCGGCCAGGCTGTCGAACGAACCACCGACGGTCAGCGTCGCCGACGTCAGGATCACGGTGGCGTTGGCGAACAGTGAGGCACGCAGCAGCCCGCCCACCGACAGGGGCGCCACCCTCAGTACTTTCTTCCGATCGCCGCGGACGAGTTCCTCGGCGACCCACACGACGTCCGGACGCCGGGCCGGGTCGGGGTCGTCGAACGCCCCCAGGATCCGGACCGCGGTGTCGTGCATCTCCTCCAAGGCGGTCAGCGCGGCCGATCGGGCCGCGCTGGCATCGGCGTCCAGTTCACCGCTCCGGCGCGGACCGATGGCGGTGTGCGCCCGCCACAACCGATCGCGCAGGGACGACAGTGCCAGGGGAGCGCCGTCGGGCAGCCCCGTCCACTGACCGGGGGCGAGTTCGTCGAGCATCACCTCGATCTGTTCGCTGCTGCCCGCGATGTCGTCGGAGAGTTCGTCGTCGATGAGTTTTCCGCAGCGTCTGGCCACACCGGCGATGGTGCCGCCCGACATCTCCGCGGTGGCCACCGACGTGATCCGGTCGGCGAGCTCGTGCGCCTCGTCGACCACCACGACATCGTGCTCGGGAAGGATCGCGGCCGGGCTCATCGCATCGATCGCGAGCAGGGCATGGTTGGTGACCACCAGATCGGCCTGACCAGCCTTCACTTTCGCCTTCTCGGCAAAGCAGTCGGCACCATACGAGCAGTTGGTGGCCCCGAGGCACTCGCGGGCGGTCACGCTGACCTGCCGCCAGGCGCGGTCGGAGACACCGGTGGCGAGGTCGTCGCGGTCGCCGGTCTCGGTATCGGAGGTCCACTCGCGCAGACGGGTGACCTCACGTCCGAGCCGGGAGGCGGCGAACGGATCGGGTTGACCGCCGCCGCTGAACAGGTCGTCGTCGGCCGGTTCGTCGAGCGTCCCGGCGTGGATCTTGTTCAGGCACAGGTAATTACCGCGACCCTTGAGGATCGCGAACTCCGGCGGCCTGCCGAGCGGCTTGGTGAGCGCGGTCGCGGTCCGGGGCAGATCTCGGTCGACGAGCTGGCGCTGCAGGGCGATGGTCGCCGTCGAGACGACCACCGTCTTGCCGGTGTCGACGGCATGACGCAACGACGGGACCAGATAGGCCAGCGACTTACCGGTACCGGTACCGGCCTGTACGGCGAGGTGTTCGCCGGTGTCGATGGAATGGGCCACGGCCGAGGCCATCTTCAGCTGGCCGTCGCGCCGGGCGCCGCCCAGTGCCGAGACGGCCTCGGCGAGGAGGTCGGGTACCTCGGGTATCGAACTCACTGCGGGTCTGTCATCAGATGTGGTCTCCTGCCGACGGCGGCACGAGCGTGACGCCGGCGCTGCTCATCTGGGCAATCGCGGCTGAGGTGGTCTCGGCGGCAACCCCGGCGCAGTAGCCGAGCAGGACCCGGGTCTCGAATCCCGCGGCAGCGGCGTCGAGCGCGGTGGCCCGGACGCAGTGGTCGGTGGTCAGACCGACTACGTCGACGGCGTTGATCTGACGATCGCGCAGCCAGTCGACGAGCGGCGTGTCGGTGCTGTCGACGCCTTCGAAGCCCGAGTATGCGGCATTGAAATGTCCCTTGGAAAAGGTGGCATCCGCGACGGAGGCGTCGAAGTGCGGATGGAAGTCCATGCCCGGCGTGCCCACGACGCAATGCCTGGGCCAGCTGTCGACGAAGTCGGGGGTGTCGGAGAAGTGAGCGCCCGGATCGATGTGGTGGTCGCGGGTGGTGGCGATCGCCTGGTAGCCGTGGTCGCGACGTGTGTACCGGGTGATCGCTGCCGCCACGTCGGCCCCGCCACGCACTGCCAGTGAGCCGCCCTCGCAGAAGTCGTTCTGCACGTCGACGATCAGCAGTGCGGTTCGAATATGTTCGCTCACAACAGATTCCCTACTCGATGAGACAAAACCATCCCTTACGATGACAACATCTGCCTATGGGCCGACGAAACGTGTGGGGATCGCGGGCTCGCCGTGGGACAGACCCAAACCTTCCCACGGCAGACTGACAAGGGCTTCGGCCAGGTGCTGCCGCGACTGCTCCAGGGTGGGGAGCCCGTCGACCGGTTTGCCATCTCTGACCAACGGGATCTGCAGCGGCCGCGACGACGACGTCAGTTCGGGCACCGCCGATCCGGTGGGGTACACGACCTCCTCGAGGATCGTCCCCGACGGTTTGGCCGTCCGCAGCGCGGTTTTGGCCCCACCGCGAGATTCCTTGCGGTTGGCACGTTTTGCCACCGGGATCCCGTCGACCTCGACCAGCTTGTAGACCATGCCTGCGGTGGGCGACCCGGATCCGGTCACCAGTGAGGTGCCCACGCCGTAGGCGTCCACCGGTTCGGCGCGCAGCGCTGCGATCGCATATTCGTCGAGATCGCCGGAGACGACGATCCTGGTCTTCGTGGCACCGAGGTCGTCGAGCTGCTGACGGACCTGGCGGGCCAGCATGCCCAGATCGCCGGAGTCGATCCGGACGCCGCCGAGATCGGTACCCGCCACCTCGATGGCGTTGGCAACACCCTGGGTGATGTCGTAGGTGTCCACGAGCAGGGTGGTCCCGACGCCGAGGCGGGCGACCTGCGAGGCGAACGCCGCCTTCTCGTCCGGGCCGTCGGCGGTCGTGTGCAGGAGGGTGAAGGAGTGCGCGCTGGTGCCGGTGCTCGGGATTCCGTGCCGACGCGCGGCTTCGAGATTGGACGTCGCCGACATCCCGGCTAGGTAGCCGGCCCGGGCCGAGGCCACCGCCGCCTGTTCGTGTGTGCGCCGCGAACCCATCTCGATGATCGGACGGGAACCCGACGCGGTGACCATCCGGGCCGCCGCCGAGGCGATGGCGCTGTCGTGATTGATGATCGAGAGCGCGAGGGTTTCGAGAACGACCGCTTCGGCGAAGGTGCCACGCACGGTCAGGACGGGGGAGCCCGGGAAGTACAGCTCACCCTCCGGATATCCGTCGATGTCGCCGGAGAACCGATATTCGCCGAGCCACTCGACCGTCTCGGGGTCGAGGAACGGTTCGACCAGTGCCAGTTCTTCAGGGCCGAAGGTGAACTCGGCAAGTTGTTCGATCAGACGTCCGGTACCAGCGACAACGCCGTACCGGCGGCCATCGGGTAGCCGCCGGGCGAACAGCTCGAATGTGCAGTTGCGATGCGCGCTGCCACTGGCGAGCGCGGCCGCGATCATGGTCAGCTCGTAGTGGTCGGTCAGCAGCGCTGTGTTCGATGCGGTCACTATCGGTACCCTAGGGCTTATGCGCGGACAGATGATGACCGCACCGCAGCGTGTTCACACCACGTTGGCGGCGGGCGACGGTCAGCACGAGGCTACCCCGTCCAGTACCGCCGTTGCCGAGCGCGACGAGGCACTGGATCGCCCATGGATGACCATCGTGTGGGACGACCCGGTGAACTTGATGCGGTATGTGACCTATGTGTTCCAGAAGGTCTTCGGGTACAGCGAAACCAAGGCTTCCGAGCTGATGATGCAGGTACACACCGAAGGGCGGGCCGTGGTGTCCTCGGGCGATCGCGACAAGGTGGAGCTCGACGTGCAGAAGCTGCATTCGGCGGGTCTGTGGGCCACCATGCAGCGAGACAGCTGACCCGGCGTGCGCAACTGGAAACGGCGTGGTTCCGGCGATCGTCTGCGGATCACCACCGAACTCGATCAACACGAATCCGATCTGATCGCCTCGCTGGTCACCTCGATGACCGAGCTGCTCGACGAACGGGAGTCGACCGCTCCGACCGATGAGCTCTCCGCGATGACGGGGATCGCGGCGGGGCACTCCACCCCACCGACCGATGCCACGCTGGGCCGGCTCTTCCCGGATTTTCATCGTCCCGACCAGGACGAGACCACATCGATGGACGCGGCGACCGGGGACATCAACGGCGCACTGCGCAGCCTGCACGAACCGCACATCATCTCCGCCAAACAGGAAGCCGCGCGGGTGGTCCTCGACTCATTGCCGGACGGCGGCGGCCAGGTCTCGTTGACGGCCGGAGAAGCAGATCAGTGGCTTTCCGCGATCAACGACGTGCGCCTGGCACTGGGCGCGATGATCGGCATCAGCGAATCCACCCCCGATCAACTGCCCGAAGGCGATCCGATGGCGGCGCACCTGGACGTCTACCACTGGCTGACCGTGGTGCAGGAACTGCTCGTGGTCGCCCTCATCGGCAAGTGAGCCCCGGCCCGACTTCCCAAGTGAGGTTTGCATGATCCCCGGACCCACGGATTCCATCGCCGATATCGCAGGCATCCGGGTGGGCGGACATCAACGCCTCGATGACCACGTCACGGTCGCAACCGAGGACGCGGCCGGTGAAGGCTGGGCGACCGGCACCACCGTGGTGTTGCTGCCCGAGGGCGCGGTCGCGGCGGTCGATGTCCGGGGCGGTGGACCCGGTACCAGGGAAACCGACCTGCTCGACCCGTCGAACACCGTGCAGCAGGCGCACGCCATCGTGCTGAGCGGTGGCAGTGCCTACGGACTGGCGGCGGCCGACGGTGTGATGACCCACCTCGAGAAGCAGGGCATCGGACTGGCGATGGACAAGCGTGGTTCGGTGGTGCCGATCGTGCCCGGCGCGGTGATCTTCGATCTCGCGGTCGGCGATTGGTCGGCCCGGCCCGATCGCGACTTCGGTGCCCTCGCGGCAGCGAACGCGGGCAGCTCGGTGGCGACCGGATCGGTGGGCGCCGGGACCGGCGCCCGGGCCGGTGCGCTCAAAGGCGGTGTGGGCACCGCGAGCATCACCTTCACCACCGGCCCGGCCACGGGCATCACCGTCGCGGCGCTGATCGTCGCCAACCCGGTGGGCGCCGTCATCGACCCGACCACCGGATTGCCATGGGGCGCACTTCCGTTCGAACTCGACCACTACGGGCTCAAGCAACCGGAGCCGGACGAGATCTCGAACCTGTCGGAGCTCACCGCCAAGTCGGGTCCGCTCAACACCACCATCGGTGTCGTGGCCACCGACGCGGCATTGGATCCGGCGTCGGTTCGGCGGGTGGCGATGACCGCACACGACGGGCTGGCCCGCGCGATCCGGCCGGCCCATTCGCCGCTCGACGGGGACACGCTCTTCGCCGTCGCCACCGGATCGGTGACGCCGACGCCGGGGCCCGATCAGTCGCCCGAGGTCCCGCCGGGGATGAACCCACTCGTCGCTCTCGTCGCTGCGATCGGTGAGGCCGCTGCGACCGTGGTGCAGCGCGCCATCGTCGATGCAGTGGTTTCCGCCACACCCGTCGCCGGAATACCGACCTATCGGGGGACGTTGCCAACAGCGTTCGTGCCCGAATGATCTTCGGTCACCACCGGACCACAGATACGACAACTGCCCATAGGGCGTCAGGGGTTATCGAAGTGCTCACCATCAGCCGGTCGCTGGTTGATCAGATGGTCGCCCACGCCCGCGCGGATCACCCCGACGAGGCCTGCGGCGTGATCGCCGGACCCGAGGGCTCGGACCGTCCCGAGCGATTCATCGCGATGGTCAACGCCGAGCGGTCGCCCACCTTTTATCGCTTCGATTCCGTCGAGCAGCTCAAGGTATGGCGGGAGATGGACCGCAGCGACGAAGAGCCCGTGGTGATCTACCACTCGCATACGGCGACCGAGGCCTATCCGAGCCGCACCGACGTCTCGTTCGCCTCCGAGCCGAATGCCCATTACGTACTGATCTCGACCCGTGACCCCGAGACCGAAGAAATTCGTAGCTACCGGATCGTCGACGGCGAGATCACCGAAGAGCCGATCGACATCACCTAGAGGGAGTTCACCATGGCAGTCACCGTTTCCATTCCGACGATCCTGCGCACGTACACCGACGGCAACAAGCGGGTGGAGTCCACCGGCGCCACCGTCGGCGAGTTGATCGACAATCTCGATGCGAGCCACAGCGGCCTCAAGGACCGGCTCATCGCGTCGGGCAAGCTGCATCGTTTCGTCAATGTCTATGTCAACGACGAAGACGTACGTTTCTCCGGCGGCCTCGACACCTCGGTGGCCGACGGCGACGAGGTGACGATCCTGCCGGCCGTCGCCGGTGGCTGATCTCCTCCCGACCCGAAACCTGTTGGTATGACACGCTATGAATCGCTCATCGACTCGGTGGGCCACACCCCGCTGATCGGGCTGCCGCGACTGTCGCCGCGCTGGCACGAGCGCGATGACGGTCCGGCCGTGCGGCTGTGGGCCAAACTCGAGGACCGCAATCCGACCGGTTCGGTCAAAGACCGTCCCGCACTGCGGATGATCGAGCAGGCCGAGGCCGCTGGCCTGCTCTCACCCGGCGCGACGATCCTCGAACCGACCAGTGGCAACACCGGCATCTCGCTGGCGATGGCCGCAAAGCTCAAGGGCTACAACCTGATCTGCGTGATGCCCGAGAACACCTCGATCGAGCGCCGTCAGCTGCTGACGATGTTCGGCGCGCAGATCATCTCGTCACCGGCCGCCGGTGGATCGAACAAGGCCGTCGCGATGGCCAAGGAGCTGGCCGCCGAACATCCCGACTGGGTGATGCTCTACCAGTACGGCAACCCCGCCAACGCGCTGGCGCACTACGAGGGCACCGGTCCTGAACTCCTCGCGGACCTGCCGGAGATCACCCACTTCGTCGCCGGCCTCGGAACCACCGGGACCCTGATGGGCGTGGGCCGGTTCCTGCGGGAGAACAAGCCCGGCGTCGAGGTCATCGCGGCCGAACCGCGGTACGGCGACGAGGTCTACGGCCTGCGCAACATCGACGAGGGCTTCGTCCCCGAACTCTACGACGACTCGATTCTCACCAGCCGGTTCTCGGTCGAAGGACGCAACGCGGTCCGTCGCATCCGGGAGCTGATCGAGACCGAGGGCATCTTCGCCGGGATCTCCACCGGCGCCATCCTGCACGCGGCGCTCGGCGTCGGACGCAAGGCGATCAAAGCCGGTGTCCGCGCCGACATCGGCTTCGTGGTGGCCGACGCCGGATGGAAGTATCTGTCGACCGGCGCGTACGAAGGTAGCCTCGATGAAGCAGGTGAGGGGCTCGAAGGCCAGCTCTGGGCCTGACCGCGACACCCTTTTGCCACATTCGATCGGAGAACCAATGACCGGATCACTCGGTTCATCCGGCGCTGCCGACAGACAGACGCCTTCGGGTTCACGTTCGAAAGGACCGGCGTCCTGGCCGCTGTGGGCGCGGTCGGTCGTCATCATGGTCGTGCTGACCGCATTGCTGTACGTCATCGAGTTCATCGATGTGCTCAGCGACCGCGATCTCGACAGCGCCGGCATCGAGCCGCGCGACGTCGACGGACTGACCGGCGTCGCCGCCTCACCGTTTCTGCACGCCGACTGGGAACACCTGGCGGCCAACACCATTCCGGGCATGGTGCTCGGTTTCCTGGTGCTGATGGCCCGGCGGTTCCTGATCACCACCGCGATCGTGTGGGTGGTTTCCGGTGTGGGGGTGTGGTTGTTCGCACCCGAGTACTCGGTGACCGTCGGTGCCTCGGGCATCATCTTCGGCTGGCTCACCTACATCCTGGTGCGTGGCCTGTTCAACCGGAACCTCACACAGATCCTGATCGGTGTGGTGGTTTTCATGTTCTACGGCGGCATCCTCTGGGGTGTGCTGCCTGCCGATACGAATGTGTCGTGGCAAGGTCATTTCTTTGGCGCCGTCGGTGGCGTACTGGCGGCCTGGTACCTGTCCGGGCGAGATCGCAGACAGGCTGACAAGGCGACGCCACCGGCGCCGTACGGCACCACCAACTTCGGCAACCCCGGGAGCACCAGACTGTGAATTCAGATGCGTCAGCGAGTCCAGATGTCAACGCGCCGATCGGCATCTTCGATTCCGGCGTAGGAGGGCTCACAGTTGCCCGCGCGGTGATCGATCAGTTGCCGTCGGAGAACATCATCTACATCGGGGACACGGCCAACGGTCCGTACGGTCCGCTGACCATCCCGCAGATCCGGTCCCATGCCCTCGCCATCGGCGACGAGCTCGTCGAACGCGGTGTGAAGGCATTGGTGATCGCCTGCAACACCGCGTCGGCGGCCTGCCTTCGCGATGCCCGGGAGCGATACCCGATACCGGTGATCGAAGTGGTGCTGCCGGCAGTCCGGCGAGCGGTCGCGGCCACCCGCTCCGGACGCATCGGAGTGATCGGCACCGAGGCGACCATCGCCTCCCGCGCCTATGAGGACTCGTTCGCCGCGGCCCGGAACGCGGTCATCACGTCGGTGGCCTGTCCGCGATTCGTCGACTTCGTGGAGCGGGGGATCACCAGCGGGCGACAGGTACTGGGCTTGGCCGAGGGATACCTCGAACCCCTCGCCGCGGCCCGCGTCGACACCGTGGTCCTGGGCTGCACACATTACCCGATGTTGTCGGGGGTCATCCAGCTCGCGGTCGGCGACGACGTGACACTGGTGTCCAGTGCCGAGGAAACGGCCAAGGACGTGCTCCGCGTGCTGACCGCGGGCGACCTGCTTCGCGGTCCGACGGACATCCCCGCAGAGCGCATTTTCCAGGCCACCGGCGATCCGGAATTGTTCGCGAAGCTCGCCAGTAGGTTCCTCGGACCTGCGATCGGAGCGGTCCAGCACGTCTGATCGCGATTCTGCCAACCGCGGATCGTGCGGGCGTGGCAGCATGGCGTCATGCGTCTGACCGTGCTGGGTTGTTCGGGGAGTTTGTCGGGTCCCGACTCGCCCGCGTCGGGGTACCTGTTGACGGTGCCCGGTTGCCAGCCGGTGGTGATGGACTTCGGTCCCGGCGTCCTCGGATCACTGCTGCAGCACGCCGATCCGAATGATGTCGCCATCGCGCTCAGTCACCTGCACGCCGATCACTGTCTGGATCTCCCGGGCCTGTTGGTCTGGCGCCGTTACAGCCCGGTGCCGGCGGTGGGGCGCGGCACGCTGATCGGACCGCCCGGAACCGCAGACCGGATCGGGGCGGCGTCGTCGGAGTATGCGGGCGAGCTCGACGACATCACGGACACGTTCGGTGTCAGCTCCTGGATCGATGGCGGTGAGATCGAACTCGGTGGGATGAAGTTCTTCTCCCGTCTGGTCAATCACCCGCCGGCAACGTTCGGATTCCGGGTGACCGGTCCGGAAGGTCAGGTGCTCACCTACAGCGGCGACACCGGGGTGTGCGACGAACTCATCGAACTCGCCGAGGGAGCCGACGTGTTCCTGTGTGAGGCGTCGTGGACCCACGACCCGGTGAACCGGCCACCGAATCTGCATCTGTCCGGTCGGGAGGCGGGGGAGGCGGCGGCCAAGGCCGGCGTCAAGAGCCTGCTGTTGACCCATCTGCCGCCGTGGACATGGCCCGAAGAAGTGCTCGCGGAGGCCAGAGTCGCCTACGACGGTCCGATTCGGGTGGTCCGCCGCGGTGACGTGATCAACATCGCCTGACGCCCACCCGCATACTGCTGCCGGGGCGACTCGATAGGGTGGGCCCTGTGAGTAGACGTGCAGATGGCCGAACCGATGACGAACTGCGGAAGGTGACCATCACCCGTGGTTTCACCAATCACCCCGCCGGATCAGTACTTGTGGAATTCGGGGATACGCGGGTGATGTGCACCGCCAGCGTCACCGAAGGTGTGCCGCGCTGGCGCCGCGGATCCGGACTCGGCTGGCTGACCGCCGAGTACGCGATGTTGCCTGCGGCCACCCACGATCGTTCCGACCGTGAATCGGTCAAGGGCAAGGTCGGCGGACGGACGCAGGAGATCAGCCGTCTCATCGGCCGGTCGCTGCGGGCCTGCATCGACCTCGCCGCGCTGGGGGAGAACACCATCGCACTCGACTGCGACGTGCTGCAGGCCGATGGCGGTACCCGAACCGCCGCGATCACCGGCGCCTACGTGGCTCTGTCCGATGCGGTGACCTACCTGAACGCGGCCGGGAAACTGGCTGATCCGCAACCGATCTCATGCGGCATCGCAGCGGTCAGCGTCGGTGTCGTCGACGGCCGCGTGCGGCTCGACCTGCCGTACGAAGAGGATTCGCGTGCCGAGGTCGACATGAACGTGGTCGCCACCGACACCGGGACGCTGGTCGAGATCCAGGGCACCGGCGAGGGCGCGACGTTCCCGCGGTCCACACTCGACCGGTTGCTGGATTCGGCGATGGCCGGCATCGAGCAGCTGTTCGTGGTGCAGCGCGAGGCGTTGGCACTGCCGTATCCGGGCCGGCTTCCCGAGCCCGAGATCACCGGAAAACGTAAGGCTTTCGGCAGCTGATGAACCAGATCCTGGTCGCCAGCCGCAACAAGAAGAAGCTCGCCGAACTGCGTCGTGTCGTCGAGCAGGCAGGCATCGAGGGCTTGCAGGTCGTCGGGCTCGACGAGGTGCCACCGTTCGACGAGGCCCCCGAGACCGGGGCCACGTTCGAGGAGAACGCACTGGCCAAGGCCCGCGACGCGTTCGCGGCCACCGGGTTGCCGAGTGTTGCAGACGATTCCGGTCTCGAGGTCGACGCCCTGAACGGGATGCCCGGCGTGCTCTCGGCGCGCTGGTCGGGCCGTCACGGCGACGACATCGCCAACCTGGAGTTGCTGCTCAATCAGCTCGGAGACGTCCCCGAGGATCGTCGCGGCGCGGGATTCGTATCGGCGTGCGCGCTGGTCACCGCGGATTCCGAAGTGGTGGTCCGGGGTCAGTGGCGGGGGCGGATCATCGCAGAACCGGTCGGCGACAACGGTTTCGGATACGACCCCGTGTTCGTGCCGGACGAGGAAGCGGAGACCGGGCGCAGTGCGGCGCAGCTCTCACCGGCCGAGAAGGACGCCCTGAGTCATCGCGGCCGAGCCCTCGCCCAGCTGGTGCCTGCACTGCAGGCCCTGGCTTCGAACTAGTTCCCCCGGGACCGGGCCGGGTTCGGATCAGATACCGAACTGGGCCCGGATCTCCTGGGTGCGCTTGTGTTCCACCCAGAACGACAGGAACGGGATGGTTCCGGCGAGCAGCGTGTAGATCGCCTTGCCGATCGGCCAGCGGACCTTGATGCCCAGGTCGATCGCCATGATCAGGTAGATGAAGTAGACCCAGCCGTGCACGAATGGCACGAAGTCGAGGGTGTGGTCGTCGAAGCCGTAGAGCATGATCATCTCGGCGACCAGCAGGAGCAGCCACAGACCGGTGATCCATGCCATCACCCGGTACCGCAGCAGTGCGCCCTTGACCTTGTTCGGCGGCGTCGTCGTGGTCACCGTGGTGGTCGATTCGGCGGGGGTCTGGCTCACTGATTGCTCCGTTGCGGGTTGTCGGCTTGGTATTTGTCTGCGGGGTATTTGTCAGCGGGGTGATCGTCGGTGCCGGGGGAAGCGGTGGCGCGACGGGCGGCGGCGTCGTTGAGTTCGGCCAGCAGACGGTTGTACTCGGCGATCTGGGCGCCGTCGTCGGTGCCGTCCTCGACCAGCGGCGTCGGTGCTGCATTCGGTCGGGGCGGGAGGATCCCTTCCGGGATCTCCGTCACGCCGTGGCTGTTGTTGAGCTTGTCGACCTCTTCGGGATCGGACTCGAGGACGACGAACTTGCGGTAGGCGTAGACACAGAACGCCGCGAACGCGGGCCATTGGAGGGCGTACCCCAGGTTCTGGCCCGTCCCACCGGTCGATTCGAACTGCTGCCACTGCCACCACGCCAGGCCCAGGCAGGTGGCGGCCGCCACCACAACCAGCGCTATGAGTGCTGGTCGGTGCCTTCGTTTGTTCGATGCCATGTCTTGACGGTACCTAAGTGATTCAAGTCGCAGGTCAGCCGGTACTCTGTCTCGTGCACGCGCGAGTGGCGGAATTGGCAGACGCGCTGGATTTAGGTTCCAGTGTCTACGGACGTGGGGGTTCAAGTCCCCCCTCGCGCACCACCTGATCGATGTTGTCTTCCCGTCCCTGTCAGGGGAAGGTGCCGTTCGGCCACGCCCAGCAAATGGCGGGCGGCGTCTCCGCATCCGCATCAACGTCTGCAGGCATCGCCGCCCTGCCGTGGTTGAGAGTACCAGGGATTCGAACGTATGATCGAACCGTGAAGGTGGCAGATATAGGCGGCGACGGTGGACAACCGCGGGGCGCGGCGTTCATCCCGGTCGGGCATGTCGCCGTGTCGATCGATCTGGTGACGCTCTATGCCTATCAGCCGCACCACTCCGGCATCTATCACCCCGAGGGACTGCAATTCCGCCGCATGACTGTGGGAGTGCTCACCGAATGGGGGATGACCGAGTGGGGTGAATGGTTCGGCAAGGTGACCTACACGATCCCGGCGCGGGGACGCGAGGAGAAGGTGACCCATTGGGTGCCGGGTTGGGCACTGCGCCCGGTCGGTGAGCCCGAACGCAAGTGATCGCCGACGGTCATCGGTCGCCGCGGTGGCATCACGTGGCATCCGGGTGGATCCTGGAAAGACCATGTCTGCGAACCTCACGGCCTCCGGCCGGCGGTCGGCACGAGCTGCCGTTGCGGTCTGGTTGATCACTGTTCAAGTCGTGCTGACGGCCTCGGCCGGCGCGTTGTTCTGTGGGGTCGGCGGCGCGACGGTGGAACCCGCTGACACCCGACTGCCGTTGCAGTCGTCGAGCGAGGACTCGGTGAACGCGGCCGCCGCCGCTGCCGAGAACGCCGCTGCCGCCGCAGGCGGGATCGAGTTGGAGGCGGCGATCCTCGACCCGAGCACCGGTGCATTGGCCCTCGGTGGCCGCAGCGCCCCGCCCATGCTGTCGGCCTCGCTCTCGAAACTGGTTGTGGTGGTGGACATCATCGACCGGCGGCGCGATGGGAGTGTGATGGTCGGTGGCGCCGACCTCGATCTGATCCGCCGAGTCCTCGGACCCAGTGACGACTCTGCGATGACCGACCTGTGGGCCCGCTTCGACGGGCCGGGTGCCGTCGACCGGGTGGGCCCGCGGGTCGGATTCAGCGGGACGGTCGCACCGGCAGATTCGACGGACTGGGGCGAGATGACGATCACCGCGGCAGACATCGCGCGCCTCTACCGGCACGTACTGGGCATGCCGGAGCCCGACCGGGACCTGATCCTCGATTCACTCGCTGCGGCACCGGCCGTCGCAGCCGATGGTTTTGTCCAGTACTTCGGTCTGCTCGCTGCGTGGCCCCCGGGCCGGGCCGTCGCGAAACAGGGCTGGATGTGTTGCTGGGGTCAAACCGGATACCTGCACAGCGCGGGCCTCGTCGAGGGGGACGGGGACGGGGACGGACGATTCGTTGTTGCCCTGCTCAGTCGGCAACTGTACGAACAGGATTGGCAACCGGCGCGCGACCGGCTGACGTCCGTGGCGGCTGCTGTGAACGATGCGCTCGGCACCCCCTGAGCACAGGAAAGGGAGACCATCCAAGGATGGTCTCCCTTTCTGGGTGGGTGCCGTTCGACTCTGCCCGCCTACTTCGTGTAGAGACCCTCGATCACGGCGGTGTGTGAATCGTGGATCACGTTGCGCTTGAGCTTGAGGGTCGGCGTGAGTTCGCCCGTTTCGATGGTGAAGTCGGTCTCGATGATCCGGTACTTCTTGATCGCCTCGGCCTTGGACACCAGCGCGTTTGCCGCGGCGATGGCCTCATCGACATCGGCCAGAATGTCCTTGTGCTCCAGCAGGTCCGAGATCGCTGTGTCGGCCGGCAGGTCGTGGCGTTCGAGCCAACCCGGGAGTGCCTCAGGATCAAGGGTGATCAGGGCGGCGATGAACGGCTTGTTGTCACCGACCACGAGTGCCTGGCTCACCAGGGGATGGGCTCGGACCGCATCTTCCATCTGGGCCGGCGAGACGTTCTTGCCGCCAGCGGTGACGATCAGTTCCTTCTTGCGGCCCGTGATCGACAGGAAGCCGTCATCGAGTGATCCGATGTCCCCGGTGTGGAACCAGCCATCCTTGATGGCCTCTTTGGTGGCCTGCTCGTTCTTCCAGTAACCACCGAAGACCACCGGTCCCTTGAGCAGGACCTCGCCGTCGTCGGCGATCGCGACGGACTGGCCATGGACCGGACGTCCGACGGTTCCGATGCGTTGGGCGCCTTCGGCGTTGACGGTGACGGCGGCGGTGGTCTCACTGAGGCCGTAGCCCTCGTAGATCGGGACGCCGATGCCGCGGAAGAAGTGACCCAGACGTGCGCCCAGGGCCGCGCCACCCGAGACTGCGCTGTCGCACCTGCCGCCCAGCGCCGCGCGCAGCTTCGAGTAGACCAACACGTCGAACAGCTTGTGCTTGACCTTGAGGACCAGGCCGGGACCGCCGGCCTCCAGTGCCTTCGAGTACTCGATGGCGGTATCGGTTGCCGCGGCGAAGATCTTGCCCTTGCCGCCGTCCTCGGCCTTTTGCTTGGCCCCGTTGTAGACCTTTTCGAAGACCCGGGGGACCGAGAGCAGGTAGCTGGGCTTGAAGGCGGCCAGTTCGTCCATGAGGGTGGGGGACACCGTCGTGTGGCCGAGTTGCACCAGGTGCATGACCGAGGCCACCGAGATGACCCGCGCGAAGATGTGCGCCAGTGGAAGGAACAGCAGCGTGGAGCTGCCCTCGGACATCAGATCCCCGAGGGTGACCCGGACGGCGTGGCATTCGTGGATGAAGTTGGCGTGTGTGAGCGCCACACCTTTTGGCTTGCCGGTGGTTCCGGAGGTGTAGACGAGGGTCGCGACGTCGGCCGCCAGGGTGTTGGCGTGGCGTTGTTCGAGTTCGTCGTCGCCGATCGCAGCTCCGCGCTTGACCAGTTCATCGATCGCGCCTTCCTCGATGACGAGGGTTTCCTTCAGCTCGGCCAGGTCGGTGAGCACCGGCGAGTGTTGCGATTTCTGTTCCGCCGTCTCGAGGATCAGCACCGATGTCCCGGAGTTCTCGACGATGTATTGAACCTGCGAGGGCGACGAGGTCTCGTAGATCGCGACGGTGGTGCCGCCGGCCCGCCAGACGGCGTAGTCGATGACGGTCCACTCGTAGCGGGTGGCCGAGAGGATGGAGACCCGGTCACCCGGACCGACGCCCGAGGCGATGAAACCCTTGGCGACCTTGTCGACCAGATCGGCGAATTCCTTGGTGGTCACGTCGTACCAGGAACCGTCCGCTGCGCGGCGCTTGAAGAGAGTTTTTGTGGGCGACTCGGCGCGGTGCTTCAGCATCGAATCGACGATGGACGCCTTCTCGGGAACAACGAAGTCCGAGGGGACGGTGATCTCTTGCACGTGGGCCTCCAGTGGAAACGAGTGGCGGACGATGGGTGACCGACCAATTCGGACACTCTAACTGTGGGCCAGGTTACCTTTTCTTATTACTCGCGAGTAGGGGGCTGGTCGTGTAAGCGCGTCGCGTCCTCACCATGCGGCTCACGAATAACGGATTCAAGCTGATCACGGCTACAGTGGATAGCGATGACAGACAGTATTGGTGCGGCCCCCACGAGTGATATTGCCGCCGAAAATGAAGAAACCGTGACCTTCGCAGATCTCGGGATGGATCCCCGCGTGTTGCAGGCGCTCACGGACGTGGGTTACGAAACCCCCTCGCCGATCCAGGCAGCGACAATTCCGCCGCTCCTCGAGGGCCGGGATGTGGTTGGTCTTGCACAGACCGGTACGGGTAAGACGGCCGCCTTCGCGGTGCCGATTCTCTCGGGTATCGATCCGAGCGCACGCAAGCCCAAGGCGCTGATCCTCGCACCGACGCGTGAACTCGCGTTGCAGGTCGCCGAGGCCTTCGGCCGTTACTCGGTGCATCTGCCCGGAGTGAAGGTGCTGCCGATCTACGGCGGCCAGAGCTACACCGTGCAGTTGTCCGGTCTGCGCCGCGGCGCCCAGATCGTGGTGGGCACCCCCGGTCGCGTGATCGATCACCTCGACAAGGGCACCCTCGACATCTCCGAGCTCGACTACCTCGTCCTCGACGAGGCGGACGAGATGCTCAACATGGGTTTCGCCGAGGACGTCGAGCGCATCCTGCGTGACACCCCTGACTCCAAGCAGGTGGCACTGTTCTCCGCCACCATGCCGAAGACCATCGGGCGCTTGTCGCAGAAGTACCTGAAGAACCCGGTCGAGATCACGATGAAGGCCAAGACCGCGACTGCGTCGAACATCACGCAGCGCTATCTGCAGGTCTCTCATCAGCGCAAACTCGACGCACTGACCCGTGTACTCGAGGTCGAGACGTTCGACGCGATGATCGTGTTCGTCCGTACCAAGCAGGCCACCGAGGATCTCGCCGAACGGCTGCGTTCGCGTGGCTTCTCGGCGGCCGCGATCAACGGTGACATCGCCCAGGCGCAGCGTGAGCGGACGATCGCGCAGCTCAAGAACGGTCAGGTCGACATCCTGGTCGCCACCGACGTCGCCGCCCGCGGGCTCGACGTCGAGCGGATCTCGCACGTCCTCAACTACGACATCCCGCACGACACCGAGGCCTACGTGCACCGCATCGGCCGTACCGGCCGCGCCGGTCGTTCGGGCAACGCGCTGCTCTTCGTGTCGCCGCGGGAGCGTCACCTGCTCCGCGCGATCGAGAAGGCCACGCGTCAGCCGCTCGAAGAAATCGGTCTGCCCAGCGTCGACGACGTCAACGCACAGCGGGTGACGAAATTCGGCGAGTCGATCACCGCGAATCTGGGATCGGAGAACCTCGATCTCTTCCGCAAACTGATCGAGAACTACGCCAGCGAGAACGACGTCACCATGGCCGACATCGCGGCCGCGCTGGCACTGGAGACGCGGGACGGTGGATTCCTGCTCTCACCCGATCCGCCGGCGAGCGAGCGCAAGGACCGTGACCGCAAGGAACGCTCTGAGCGTTCCGGTGGCGACGGTGACTTTGCGACGTACCGGCTGGCTGTCGGACGGCAGAACAACGTCACCCCGGGTGCCATCGTGGGCGCGATCGCCAACGAGGGCGGTCTGTCCCGTGGCGATTTCGGTCACATCAGCATCCGCGCCGACCACTCGCTGGTCGAGCTGCCCCGCAATCTCGACCGCGAGACGTTGTCGCGTTTGCGGAGTACGCGTATCGCCGGTGTGCCCATCGGAATCAAGAAGGACGAGGGTTCGCCCCGTGGCCGCTCGCAGGGCGGTTCGAAGAGCTATGGCAACAAGTCGTTCAGCCGCGATCGGCGGGGTACGCAGAAGGTTGCCGGCCGGGGTCGTCCCTAGCGGAGTTGGCAGAACCGGTTCCTATTGCTCGATAGCATGTCCGTGTTGGGGAAGTGTTCGACAAAATGAGATCTTCCCGTAACAATGCTGGTTGGCCTCACGATCTAACCAGTGGCGCATGTATCTCGAGCAATAGGGAACGGTGATGACTTCAGTGGTGACGGCGGATCCGATTTCGGCAGCTGAGGCTGCCGAGCACCGTGATCGCGGAACGGCGATCGTGGTCGACATGCGACCACAGGTCGTGCGGCATCAGGGCAGTCTGCCCGGGGCCGTGGTGGTAGAGCCCGGTGAGTTGGAGGATGCCTTCGACCCGGGCTCGAGCCGTCGGATCCCGGTGATCGACAGTCTCGACACCGAGATCGATGTCGTATCGGTGAAATCACAATCAGCTCGGATCGCCGAGAAGATCGCGTCCCTGGGGTATACGAACGTTCATTACGTGGTCGGCGGGTACCGCGCGTTGCGCGCGGCCATCGCGCCCAAATGACGACAGGCCGTTAAAGACACGCGCTGTGAACCGAGACGCTCCAGCGGGTAGCGTTCAGGGTGATAAATAGTGTCAACCTGAGGCTTAACTCGAGGACGTGATGACCGATTCGGTGTCCGGCGACGACCGGCGTGGCAGGGTTCTGCGGTTGTTGCAGTTCCTGCATGAACTGATCCGCGCAAAATCGTCGGTCATTCGTGACGTGAGCGACCACGCCGGCGTGGTCTGGATCGGTGACGGCTATGACATCCCGATCAACCGGGATGCCGCCGTCGGCCAGGTCATCGCCGAGCTGTCGCGTGAGAATCCCGCACAGAACACCGCGTATGACCTTCTCGCGCAGGCGATCGACGAGTTGGCCGAGCGCCCTGAGTCACTCGAACTCGTACTCGCCTCGGGACTGCTCACCTACGGCGACCCGGTTGCGGTCCGCGAGCACCTTGTGACCCAGCCGGTCGTTGCCGACCACGACCACGCCGCGGGCACGATCACCGTCAAGCTCGCCGGTGGTACCCAGCCGGTACTGCATGCCGGACATCTGCTGACCGGCTTCGACGGGTTCGATCTGACCGTCTCGGCCGAACTGTCCGGCCAGCTCGCCACCACGCGCTCGCCGGTGGCGGACTCCATCGAGAAGTTCTTCACCAAGTGGCGCCGGGCCGTCGCCGACGACCCGGCCTCGGTCACGGTCGATCTCGAGCCCGCTCTGGTGCTCCGTCGACGTGGTTCGGCGCCGTTGCTCGACTATTACGAAGAAATGATCGTGGCTCTGCGCGACGAGTCGCACGAGATCCCGATCGGTCTGGCCCAGCTCGTGGAGGCGGTTGAGGCGGACGAACGTATTCGGCGTCTGCGTGACAGTGGGGCGATGTCGGCCGAAGAACTCGTCGAGGACGCGCTGTATCCGTTGCCGTCCAACGTCGAGCAGCGCGACATCCTGGCCCAGCTCGGTCTCGACAGCGGTGTGGTGGTGGAGGGTCCGCCCGGAACCGGTAAGACCCACACGATCGCCAACCTGATGACTGCGTTGCTGGCCAAGGGGCAGCGGGTGCTGGTCGTCTCCGAAAAGGCGCAGGCCCTGCACGTGCTGCGGGAGAAGCTGCCCGTCGAAGTACAGCAACTGGCGGTGTCGATCACCGATGTCACCAAGGACGGGTCGCAGTCGCTGATCGACAGCGTGGAGGCAATTGCCAACCGCAAGGGCAGTTTTCAGTCCCGCGTGGCGACGAGCGAGATCAAGAATCTGCGGTCCAAGCGTGACCAGGCCCGGTCGAAGCGGGAGCAGATCCTGCGCGACATCTGGCAGCTGCGCGAGTCCGAGACCGAGAAGCACGAGTGGGTCGCAGCCGACTACAGCGGCACCGCTGCGGGCATCGTCCGGCAATGCAATGAGGTTGCCGCGCAGCATGACTGGCTACCAGGACCGCTTCACAGTCCGTTGCCGCCGCTGGAGCGCGAAGAGTTGGACCGGTTGCTCGAACTGCTGGGCCGTCGCACCGACCGCTGGGCGAGTCGGATCGGCCAGCATCTGCCCGACCTCGACCTCGTGCTGCCCGGGACGGTCGAACTCGAGTCGATCTGTAACCGGGTTCGCAATAGACCCACCGAGCAGATGGTCGGCAGCGGTTCGCTGCTGGCGATCTTGGCCGATGTCGACAGTGCGCGGTTGCTGCGGGTCAAGGCAAGGTGTGATCGGCTCGGCGCCGCCGTGCGCGAAGTCCGCACGTTCCCACCACATCTGCAGCAGATGGCCGACCGGTTGCTCTCGGGTGAGGCCTCGTACCTGTGGACCCGGGTCACCGCGTTGTCTTCGGTGATCGACGACGCCACAGAACGGGACACCCGGATCGGGACCCATACGGTCGAGGGGCATGGTGCCGCACCCGGCGACGCGGTCGTCTACGAGAAGGCGGCGCAGTACCTCGAGTCCGGTGGCCAGTGGCGGGGGCGTTTCCGCAAGGCCCCGGAGCAGAAGGCAGTCGAAGAACTCGGTGCCACCTACACCGTCGACGGTCGCGAACCCACAGATGCCGCGTCGCTACGCATGGTCGCCGATCATCTCGGCGTGATCGACGCGGTCTCCCGCGTCCAGGCGATCCTTGCCGAGGTGGGTGTGCCGATGGACACCTCCGGGACGCGATCGGTCCAGCTCGGACGGTTGGTCCGCCTCGACGGACAACTGGCCTGGGTCTCCGAATTGCTCACCGGCCGTGATCAGTTGGTCCGTGAACTCAATGCGATCAGCCCCGGTGGCCCGCGGCCGAAGAGCATCGACGAGGTCGAAGAGGTGGCTCGGCAGGCCGGTGCGATCGCCGCGGCCAACGACGGTGTCCTGGCCCGCCGCGAACTCGACGACATCGCCCGTGCGTTGTCGGCCGAGGTCGAGAAGGGTCCGTCACCCGAAGGCGACGCGCTTCTGGCCGCAGTGCGGGCAGCGGACGCCGATGCGGTTCTGGAGGCCCGCCGGGCCTGGCACAGCGCCCGCATCGAACTCGAAAACCAGGGCGCGCTCGATCTGCTGGAGTTGAGGCTGAAAGCGAAGGCTCCGGCGCTGGTCAAGCTCCTGGTCGAAACCGCCGAGGATCCGGTGTGGGAAGACCGACTCGAGGACCTCGACGCGGCCTGGTCGTGGCGACGTGCCTATCAGTGGGCCCAGGAACGCAGCGATCCCGACCGCGAGAGGCGTCTGGAGGCCGACCTCGACGAGGTCGAGGCCGACATCACGCACTTCACCTCCCGGCTGGCCGCCGCATGTGCCTGGCGGGAATGCCTCGAGCACATGACCGTCAGTCAGGTGCAGGCTCTGCAGTCCTATCGTGACCACATCACCAACATCGGTAAGGGCTCGGGCAAACATGCCGAGCGCTTCCGGCTGGCAGCACGTTCGGCGATGGCACAGGCGCAGACCGCGGTGCCGGCGTGGATCATGCCGATCGCGCAGGTTCTCAGTTCGGTTGCACCCGTCCAGAACTCCTTCGACGTGGTCATCGTCGACGAGGCCAGCCAGGCGGACATCTCTAGCCTGTTCCTGCTGTGGCTGGCGCCGCGGGTGATCGTCGTCGGCGACGATCGGCAGTGCGCGCCAGGTGGTTTCGGTGGCTCGGGGATGGAAGAGGTGTTCGCCAAGCTCGACACCTACCTGCCCGACATCCCGCAATACATGCGCGACAGCCTCACCCCACGGTCGAGCCTGTTCTCGATGCTGCGGACGAGGTTCGGTCATGTGGTGCGGTTGCGTGAACATTTCCGGTCGATGCCGGAGATCATCGAGTTCTCCAGCCGGCAGTTCTACCCGGACGCACCGCTGATCCCGGTGCGCCAGTTCGGTGCCGACCGGTTGCCGCCGTTGCGCACCCGTTACGTCGAGAACGCCCGGAGCACCGGCTCGAACTCGTCGCTGGTCAATGCCGACGAGGCCGCCGCGCTGGTCCGCGTGCTGACCGAGTGCCTGCAGGATCCGCGCTACGACGGGATGTCCTTCGGGGTGGTGGTGCTGCAGGGGCAGCGGCAGGTCGATCTGCTGACCCAGCTGTTACGGGAGGCCGTGGATCCGCAGGTGTGGCGTGACCGCAACCTCCGGGTCGGCACGCCGCCGGACTTCCAGGGCGACGAACGCCATGTGGTGTTCTTGTCGATGGTGGTCTGCCCGGACACCAATGTGAACGTCTTGCGGCGCAGCGAGTCCCAGCGACGTATCAACGTTGCGGCATCTCGCGCGATGGAGCAGCTGTGGCTGGTCCATTCCGTGCAGCCCGACGATCTCAAAGACAACGACCTGCGCTATTCACTGCTGACATACATGCAGAAGACCGAGGGCGCAGTGGTGGAACCGATGCCGACCGGCGTCACCCCGACCTCACGTACCGAACCGTTCGATTCACTGTTCGAGCAGCAGATCTTCGTCGACCTGGTCGATCGCGGGTTCTATGTGAATCCGAAAGTGGTGGTGAACAATCGGGTTGTCGATCTGGTCGTCACCGGCAGCGACGCCAGGCTGGCAGTGGAATGCGACGGAGACGAGTTCACCAGTACACCCGAACAGGCCCGCGCCGACATGGAGCGCGAGCGCGAACTCCGGCGGTGCGGCTGGAGGTTCTGGCGGGTGCGGGAATCGGAGTATCTGCTCAATCCGGAGCACGCCCTGGACGGTCTGTGGGATGAACTCGAAAAACGTGGTGTGCAACCCAACTCGGTGGGGGCGGACCTGGCCGGCGGCCCGGTCGACGACCCATGGCAGCCGGTGGCACTGACCGGCGGCGACTAGGGGGAGACCTCCCGCAGCAGTGCCGGCAGGCCCAGGCCTGCGGTGGTCTGCATGAAGTGGGTCACCGACGAACTCAAAGGTGTTGGCTCCGGGTTGATCTCGATGACCGGTATGCCGACCGCGAGTGCTCGCTCGGGCAGCGAGGCAGCCGGGTAGACCAGTCCCGATGTGCCCACGACGATCATCAGGTCGCATCCGACGGCGGCAGCGGCCGCGCGATCCCAGGCGTCGGTGGGCAGTGCCTCGCCGAACCACACCACTCCGGGGCGTACCTCCGAGAGGCATTGCGGGCACGAGGGAGGCTCGATACGTGGTGTGTCGGTTGCCATCTCCGGATCGGCGTCGACACCGGAGTAGGGCAGATCGCAATTCGAGCACCGGGGTTCGAACAGACTGCCGTGAAGATGTGCGATGACATCGCTGCCGGCGCGCTCGTGGAGATCGTCGACGTTCTGGGTGATCACCGAGACGGCGCGGCGGCCGGCCCACTCGGCCAGCGCCACATGTCCCGGATTGGGAGTGGTGGAGCGCACCAGTTTGGCGCGCCACTGGTACCAGGCCCAGACCATCGCGGAGTCGCGCGACCAGGCATCGGGAGTGGCCAGTTCGGTTGGGTCGAAGCGTTCCCACAGACCGCTCTGGCTGTCGCGGAAGGTCGGCACGTTGCTCTCCGCGGACATTCCGGCACCCGAGCAGACGGTCACCCGGTCCGCGCTGTAGACGAGTTCGGCGATCGCGGGGTCGATGGTGGGTTCAGTCATCGGTGGCCGAGTTCTCCAGTTGTGCGCGCAGGATCGCGGCGGTTGCGGGCAGGTCGGGGTCACGCCGGGTCAAGAGTCCCTTTGCCAGGGTCAGTTTGTCGCCGTGATGGCGTGGGACCACGTGTAGATGCGAATGGAACACGGATTGAAATGCCGCCCGGCCGTCGTTGACCAGTAGGTTGACCCCGTCGGCGGCGATCGAGGAAGCGCGCAGTGCGGCGGCGACCGCCTGGCCCGCGACAAAGAGCTTGCCACCCGATTCCGGGCTCAGTTCGGCGAGGTCGGCGGCGTGTTTCTTCGGGATCAGCAGGGTGTGGCCGGGCCGGACCGGGCGGATATCGAGGAATCCCAGGACGTCGGCATCCTCATAGACGATGTGGGCGGGCGAGGAACCGTCGGCGATGGCACAGAATATGCACTCCGTCATGCGCTCACCCTAGTGGCAGTGCGCGATGACGCGGCCGGCGACCAAATTAATTGTCACGGTTCGGTAACAACTTTCAGGGCTCGAACCGGGCCGGCCGGGTGGTCGTTCGGGCGGTGTGAGCTGGCTTTATTCGGCCGCTGGATGTGCACCGTGCATCCCCCGCGTGGTTACCGGTGAGGTTACCGATGGGTATACCCGCGGGTCACTTACAAACATGAGGAAAACCTCATTTTTGTGTGCCAACATGGTCTCCATGCGCATCTGACGACGCCGGGCGTCGAGGCCTGGCTCTGTAGATGAATCATGTTGAAAGACAACGTGATCGACAGCGTAGTGAACGCTCTAGGGCGGGAACGGCTCGCAGGTGCGCAACCAAGGACGATGTGCGGTGTCACGCCCGCAAACAATCAAGATGCAACATGAGGGAGCCCCGTGACCATTCACCAGTTTCGCGCCGGAGCAGAAGAGAACTCGGCCCGGGCCTCGCGCCCGGATGGATCATTGATCGACCGACTGCGCGAAGGTGAGCCCTATGCGGTCAGCTTCGGCGGACAGGGCGGCCCGTGGTTGCCCGTGCTCGCCGAGCTGGTGATCGACGCAGATCTCGATCGCAGCGTCGCGAAGATCGTCGATGCCGCGGAGCGACTCATCGAGCCGGTGTCCGATCAGCTCGCGGCCGTGCGTCCCGATGGATTCCACCCGCTGCGCTGGGTGCATGCGTACAACAGCGAAGAAGTCCTGCCGGTCGGCTCGGCCCTCGCCGCCGCGCCCGTGTCCGTACCCGGCATCCTGCTGGCGCAGCTCGCCGCGATCAGCGCGAACCGCAAGCAGGGACTCGACATCGACGCGATGCCCCCGGTCGCCGCGGTCGGTCACTCCCAGGGCGTACTCGCCGCGGAGGCCGTGACGTCGGCATCGGGCAACGGTGGACTCGGCGACGGCGCACTGCTCGCGGTGGCGCACTTCATCGGTGCCGCCGGCGCGTTGATCGCCCGCCGCCGTGGCCTGTCCGTGGACGCCGCGGGCAGCCCGATGCTCTCGGTCACCCAGGTCGATCCCGCCCGCATCCAGCTCTTGGTCGACGAATACGCCCAGGGACTGCAGGAGCCCGACCGGGTGTCGGCGCCGGCTGTCTCGATCATCAACGGTCGGCGTTCGGTCGTGCTCTCCGGCGCACCGCGTCACCTGGCCGCGTTCATCGCCCGGTGTGAGGCCGTCGCCGCCGCAGAAGCACAGGATCGCAAGAAGAAGCTCACCGGTGGTTCCCCCTTCGCGCCGGTCTTCGATCCGCTGTCCGTGTCGATCGCGTTCCATCATTCTTCGCTCGAGTCTGCCTGCGATCTGGTCGCCGAATGGGCCGCCGCCTGCGACATCGACGAGGTCGCAGCACGTCGCCTGGCCGCCGCGGTCCTGGTCGATCAGGTCAACTGGGTCGATGCCCTCGACGATGTGATCGACGCCGGCGCGAAGTGGATCCTCGACCTCGGTCCCGGCGATGTCGCGACCCGGCTGAGCGTCCCCGTCGTCCGTGGACAGGGCATCGGCCTGATCTCCGTCAGTCAGCGTGGGGGACAGCGCAACCTGTTCGCACCCGGCGGCATCCCGGACGTCCAGATCCCGTGGAGCAGTTACCGTCCCCGCATCGTGTCGCTGCCCGACGGCCGTCAGGTGGTCGAGACCGCGTTCACCCGTCTGACCGGTCGCTCGCCGATGCTGCTGGCCGGCATGACCCCGACAACCGTCGACCCCGCGATCGTCGCGGCGGCCGCCAATGCCGGCCACTGGGCCGAGCTGGCCGGTGGCGGACAGGTCACCGAGCCGATCTTCGCCGAGAACATCGCAAAGCTGACCGAACTGCTCGAGCCCGGCCGTCAGGCCCAGTTCAACACCCTGTTCCTCGATCCGTACCTCTGGAAGCTGCAGATCGGCGGCAAGCGCCTGGTGCAGAAGGCACGCGCCAACGGCGCCCCGATCGACGGCGTCATCGTGTCTGCGGGCATCCCCGAGCTCGACGAAGCCGTCGCACTGGTGTCCGAGCTGGCCGATGCGCAGATCCCGTACATCGCATTCAAGCCCGGAACGATCGGCCAGATCCGCTCGGTGATCCGGATCGCCGCAGAGGTGCCGCACTACCCGGTGATCGTTCAGATCGAGGGTGGTCGCGCCGGTGGGCACCACTCGTGGGAAGACCTCGACGCGCTGTTGCTGGCCACCTACGGTGAGCTCCGCGCCCGCCAGAACGTCGTGATCTGTGTCGGTGGTGGCATCGGTACCGCCGAGCGTGCCAGCGAATACCTGACCGGTGTCTGGTCGGCCGCACACGACTACCCGCTGATGCCGCTCGACGGCATCCTCGTGGGCACCGCCGCCATGGCGGCCAAAGAGGCGACCACGTCGCCGGCCGTCAAGGAACTGCTGGTCAACACCCCCGGGTGTGACGAATGGATCGGCGCCGGATACGCCGCTGCCGGAATGGCATCGGGCCGCAGCCAATTGGGCGCCGACATCCACGAGATCGACAATGCCGCCTCCCGCTGTGGCCGCCTGCTCGACGATGTCGCCGGAGATGACGAGGCCGTCGCCGATCGGCGCGACGAGATCATCGAGGCGCTCTCGGGCACCGCGAAGCCGTACTTCGGTGACGTCGCCCAGATGACCTATCAGCAGTGGCTCGAGCGTTACGTCGAGCTGGCCGTCGGCGAGGCCACGGGCGAGGCGAGCTGGGTCGACATCACCTGGCGTCAGCGATTCGTGGAGATGCTCCAGCGCGCCGAGGCTCGGCTCAACGACGCCGATCGCGGCCAGATCACCACACTCTTCGGACACACCTCGGCCACCGACAACGCCGGTGCCGCAATCGATGCGCTGGTCGCGGTCTACCCGGCGGCAGGCACCGATGTGCTGCATCCGGCCGATCTGGTGTTCTTCCTCGAGCTGTGCCGCACCCCGGGCAAGCCGGTCAACTTCGTGCCCGTGATCGACAAGGACGTGCGCCGCTGGTGGCGCAGTGACTCGCTGTGGCAGGCCCACGACCCGCGCTACGGCGCCGACGAGGTCTGCATCATCCCGGGACCCGTCGCGGTTGCCGGTATCACCCGCGTCGACGAGCCGGTGGGCGACCTGCTCGACCGTTTCGAGGCCCAGGTCGTGACCGACCTGCTCGGTGTCGGTGATCAGCCCGAGCCGATCAGTGCCCGGCTGCGCGCCGGACTGGTCGTCGTCGACGGAGTCCTGGGCACCGTCATCGAGGCGCTGAATGTGCAGTGGTCGGGACGCCTGGTCGCCAACCCGATTGCCCTGCTGGGTGATCGCAATGCCTGGGAGTTCCCGTCCTCCGAGCGCGGTGAGCACGAGCCCACCGGTGCCGTCCTCGAGAGCACCGACGACGGCGTCGTGCTGAACGTGCCGATCGGCAAGGCCGTCGTCTCGATCCCGATGATCGTCGACAACTCCATCCTCGACGGCGGCGCTCCCAAGGTGACCGTCGACGCGGCCGCCGGTGCGATGCGCCAGCTGCTCACCGTGGCCGCCGGCGGATCGCTGACCGCGGTTGCCGACCGCACCGCGACCACCACCGCCACCTGGGATCCGGAAGCCGTCGCCGACCACGCCGCGGTGACCGCCTACACCCTGCCCCAACATCTCAGTGCCTCACTGCCGCAGGGTGTGCGCGGCTTCGCCAACCCCGACACCCTCGTCGGACTCTGCTGGCCGACCGTGTTCAGCGTGATCGGCGCGGCCACCACCGAGGACGGTGTGCCCGTCGTGGAGGGACTGCTCGACCTGGTCCACCTCGACCACGTGACCTCCACGGTCGGTGAGCTGCCCCGCACCAAGGCCGAGTTCACCGTCACTGCAACCCTTTCCGATGTCACCGACACCGATCTGGGTCGCGTGATCACCGTTGCCGTCTCCATCGCCGACGAAGCACGCGTCGTCGCGGAGATGACCGAACGGTTCGCCGTTCGTGGTCGTACCGGTGCCGGAGAGCTGTCCGATCCGGACCGTGCCGGCGGCGCCCTGAGCGCCGAGGCCGCTGACGCGACCCGGAAGAAGCTGCGGGAGGCCAAGGTCGCCACCCCGTCGCGGATGCACGGGTTCGCGCTGGTCTCGGGTGACCACAACCCGATCCACGTCAACGACTCCGCCGCGAAGATGGCCGGACTCGGTAGCCCGATCGTGCACGGCATGTGGCTCTCGGCGGCCGCGCAGCACGTGGCAACGGCCACCGATTCCAAGAACCCGATCCCGGTGCCGCGTGCGCTGCAGGGCTGGACCGCACGCTTCCTGGGCATGGTCCGTCCCGGCGACGAGGTGACGATCAGGGTCGACCGCGTGGGCATGGACGCCGGCCGCGACATCATCGAGGTCAGCTGCAAGGTGGGTGACCTGCTGGTCATGAACGCCACCGGCCTGCTGGCGCCGCCGAAGACCGTCTACGCATTCCCGGGCCAGGGCATCCAGAGCAAGGGCATGGGTCTCGACGCCCGCGCCCGCTCCAAGGCCGCCCGCAAGATCTGGGACCGCGCCGACAAGCACACCCGCGACGCCCTGGGCTTCTCGATCCTGGCCGTGGTCCGCGACAACCCGACCACGCTGTCGGCCGGTGGCACCACCTATCAGCATCCCGACGGCGTGCTGTTCCTGACGCAGTTCACCCAGGTTGCGATGGCAACACTCGGTGTCGCCCAGATCGCCGAGCTGAAGGAGTCCGGCGGTTTCATCGAAGGCGCGATCACCTGTGGCCACTCGGTCGGGGAGTACAACGCACTGGCCGCCTGCGCCGGCGTTCTCCCGCTCGAGGCCGTCCTGGAGGTCGTCTTCCAGCGCGGCGAGGCCATGCACCATCTCGTCCCGCGAGATGCGAAGGGCCGCAGCGACTACCAGATGGCGGCCATCCGGCCCAGCCAGTTCGGTCTGGCCGACGCCGACGTCATCGGATTCGTCAACGAGATCGGTGAGCGCAGCGGCGAGTTCGTCGAGGTCGTCAACCTGAACCTGCTCGGTTCGCAGTACGCGATCGCCGGGACAGTGAAGGGCCTCGAGGCGCTCGAGGCCGAGATCGAGGTGCGCCGCGCGAAGACCGGTGGCAAGCGCTCCTTCATCGTCATCCCCGGTATCGACGTGCCGTTCCACTCGACGGTGCTGCGCGCCGGTGTACCGGACTTCCGGCACCGTCTCGACGATCTGCTGCCCGAGCACATCGACCCCGACATCCTCGTCGGCCGCTACGTCCCCAACCTGGTGCCGCGGATGTTCAACCTGGGCCGCGACTTCGTCCAGGAGATCGCCGACCTGGTCCCGTCGGAACCTCTGAACGAGGTTCTCGCCGACTGGGATTCGTGGACCGCCAAGCCCAGTGCCCTGACCCGCGTGATCCTGATCGAGCTGCTGGCCTGGCAGTTCGCCAGCCCGGTCCGCTGGATCGAGACGCAGGATCTGCTGTTCACCCCGGTGGAGCGTGGCGGCATCGGTGTCGAACGATTCGTCGAGGTCGGCGTGAAATCCGCACCGACACTGAGCGGTCTGGCCGGCAACACCCTCAAGCTCGACGACTACCAGCAGGCAGTCGTCCAGGTCCTGAACATCGAGCGGGACTCCGACGTCATCCTGTCCAAGGACAGCGCGCCCGAGATCGACGAGGACGACGATGTCGTGACCGAGGTTGCGGCCGATCAGGGCGCCCCGGCAGCCGCCGCACCGGTCGCCGCCGCTCCGGCCCCGGTTGCGGCTCCGGCCGATTCGGGCCCCCGCCCGGACGACATCTCGTTCGGCCCGACCGACGCCGTGAACTCGGTGATCGCACTGTGGACCAAGATCCGCGTCGATCAGATCGGTTCGGCAGACACCATCGAGGCGCTGTGTGACGGAGTCTCCTCGCGTCGTAACCAGCTGCTCCTCGACATCGGTGGCGAGCTCGGACTGGGCGCGATCGACGGTGCCGCAGAGGCCGAGATGCCGGCGTTGTCGACAACGGTGAACGCTCTGGCCCGTGGCTACAAGCCGTTGGGGCCGGTCCTCTCCGATGCGGTGGGCGATCAGATCCGCAAGGTCTTCGGTCCGGCGGGCAAGCGTTCGTCGTACATCGAGGACCGCGTCACCTCCGTCTGGCAGCTCGGCCCCGGCTGGGCCCTGCACACCGCGGTCGCGGTCGCACTCGGAAGCCGGGACGGCGTGAGCGTGCGGGGTGGCGATCTGGGCGACCTGATCTCGACTGCCCCCGCCAACACCGACGCCGTCGACGCACTCATCGATGCCGCAGTCTCAAAGGTCGGCGCCCTCAAGGGCATTGCGGTGTCCAAGCCGGCCGCCGGTGGCGGTGGCGGCGGAGGCACCATCGACGCGGCTGCCCTGGGCGAGCTGACAGAACAGTTCACCGGACGCAGTGGGGCCCTGGCCTCGGCCGCGAAGACCATTCTGGAGAAGCTCGGTCTGGCCGACGAGGTCTCGGCCGCCGAACCGGCCGAGGACAACACCGCCGCACTCGAACGCGTCAGCGCCGAACTCGGTTCGGACTGGTTGCGCGTGGTGACCCCGGCTTTCGACGAGCGCCGCGCGGTGCTGATCGATGACCGCTGGGCCAGCTCCCGCGAAGATCTGGCCCGACTGTGGATCGAAGACGAGCACGTCCTCGACCAGGACTTCTACGACATCGCCTCACGCTTCATCGGTGCCGGTGAGACGGTCTGCCATCAGGCGACCTGGTGGCAGGGCAAGGCCCTGGCAAACGGCTACCAGGAGCATTCGCGCCTGTACGCCCAGATCGCGCATGCCGCACAGGATCCGCAGCCTTCGTCGTACGCCGATGACATCGCGGTGGTGACCGGCGCCAGCAAGGGGTCGATCGCCGCAGCGGTTGTCGAGCAACTCTTGGCCGACGGCGCCACGGTTGTCGCGACGACGTCGCGTCTGGACGAGAACCGGATGGCGTTCTTCAAGGCCCTGTACCGCCGCAGTGCCCGCGGAAACGCAGCGCTCTGGGTGGTCCCGGCCAACCTGTCGTCGTACACCGACGTCGACGAACTCGTGTCGTGGATCGGTAGCGAGCAGACCGAAAACCTCGGTGGCAAAACGGGTGTGGTGAAGCCGGCCCTCAAGCCGACGCTGCTGTTCCCGTTCGCCGCGCCGCGGGTCGCCGGAGACCTCACCGATGCCGGCGGTCGCGCCGAACTCGAGATGAAGGTGCTCCTGTGGTCGGTCGAGCGACTGATCGCCGGACTCGGCGACATCGCCGCCGACCATCACCTGGCCGCCCGCCTGCACGTGGTGCTGCCCGGCTCCCCGAACCGTGGAATGTTCGGTGGGGACGGCGCTTACGGTGAGTCCAAGGCTGCACTCGATGCACTGGTGAAGCGCTGGGGTGCCGAGGATTCATGGAACTCAAAGGTCACCCTGGCCCACGCCCTGATCGGCTGGGTGTCCGGAACCGGCCTGATGGGTCACAACGACGGGCTCGTCGAGGCCGTCGAGGCGGCCGGTGTCAAGACGTGGTCGACGGCCGAGATGGCCACCGAACTGCTCAAGTCCGTCACCCCCGAGGCGCGTGCCCGGGCCCGCACCGAACCGTTGCAGCTCGACCTGACCGGCGGACTCGGTGATGCCAAGCTCGACATGAAGGCACTGGCGCAGGCTCAGGCCGACGCGGCAGCGGCGGCCGAGGACGACACCGAAGACGACGAGCCGACCGTGGCGGCATTGCCGTCGCCGGCCCGCGCCCCGAAGTCGACCACCCCGGAGTGGGGCAACATCGACGCCCGCCCCGAGGATCTCGTGGTCATCGTCGGCGCCGGAGAGCTCGGACCGTACGGCAGCAGCCGGACCCGCTTCGAGATGGAGGTCGCCGAAGAGCTGTCGGCCGCCGGAGTCCTCGAGCTGGCCTGGAGCACGGGCCTGATCACCTGGGAGGCAACGCCGAAGCCCGGTTGGTACGACGCCGAATCCGGTGATCCGGTGGCGGAGGCCGAGATCGCCGATCGCTATCACGATGCCGTGGTCGAGCGCTGCGGGATCCGGCAGTACGCCGACGACGGCGACATGATCGGCAACACCTCGCCGCTGCTGACCTCGGTGTTCCTCGACAACGACCTCACCTTCTCGGTGGCGTCGGAGTCCGAGGCGCGGTCGTTCCTGTCCGCGGCTCCCGACAAGACCAAGATCAAGGTCGACGCCGAGAGCGGCGAATGGCAGGTGACCCGCATGTCGGGCACCGAGATCCGGGTTCCCCGCAAGTTCAAGCTCAGCCGGACCGTCGGCGGTCAGATCCCGACCGGATTCGATCCCACCCGCTGGGGCGTGTCCGCGGACATGGCCGAGTCGGTCGATCGTGTCGCGCTGTGGAACCTGATCGCCACCGTGGACGCGTTCCTCGGATCGGGTTTCGAGCCCTCCGAGCTGATGCGGTGGGTCCACCCGGGCCTGGTCGCCAACACGCAGGGCACCGGTATGGGCGGCATGGAGTCGATGCGGTCGCTGTACCTCGACACCTTCACCGGTGAGGCCAAGGCCAACGACATCCTGCAGGAAGCTCTGCCGAACGTTGTTGCCGCGCACGTGGTCCAGTCGTACATCGGTAGCTACGGCGCGATGATCCACCCGGTCGCCGCCTGCGCCACCGCCGCCGTCTCGGTGGAGGAGGGCGTCGACAAGATCAAGCTCGGCAAGGCGCTGTTCGCAGTGGCCGGCGGTTTCGACGACCTCGGTATCGAGGGCATCGTCGGGTTCGGTGACATGTCGGCCACCGCCGAGTCGTCGAAGATGGCAGCGCAGGGCATCAACGAGCGTCGCTACTCCCGCGCCAACGACCGCCGTCGTGGGGGATTCGTGGAGTCACAGGGTGGCGGCACGATCCTGCTCGCCCGCGGCGATGTCGCGGCCGAGATGGGCCTGCCGGTCCTGGGTGTCGTGGGCTGGGCACAGAGCTTCGGCGACGGTGTCCACACCTCCATCCCGGCTCCGGGCATCGGTGCGCTGGGTGCGGCTCGCGGGCAGAAGGATTCGGGCTTCGCCCGGTCGCTGCGCCAGCTGGGCGTGAGCCCGGACGACGTGGCACTGGTCTCCAAGCACGACACCTCGACCAAGGCCAACGACCCCAACGAGTCGAACCTGCACGAGCGCCTCGCCGCGGCGATCGGCCGCAGCGACGGTGCGCCGCTGTTCGTGGTGTCGCAGAAGTCGCTCACCGGTCACGCCAAGGGTGGAGCCGCGGCCTTCCAGCTGATCGGGCTGTGCCAGATCCTGCGTGACGGCGTCATCCCGCCGAACCGCAGCCTGGACTGCGTCGACGAGGCCATGGAGGAGTACAAGCACCTCGTCTGGCCGACCACGCCGCTGCACTTCGGTGACCGGTTCGCGCTCAAGGCAGGTCTGTTGACCAGCCTCGGGTTCGGTCACGTCTCGGGTCTGATCGCCGTGGTCCATCCGGAAGCCTTTGTGGCATCCCTGGATCCGGCCCAGCGCGATCGGTACCGGGCCGCGGCCGCAGAGCGGTCACGGTCGGGACAGCAGCGTCTGCTCGAGTCGATGTTCGGTGGCAAGCCCGCCTACCAGCGGCCGCCGAACCGACGCTTCGACGACAGCGCGTACGAGGGTGATCAGGAAGCGGCGATGCTGCTCGATCACGACGCCCGCCTGTCGGCCAACGGACACTACTGAGTCATGACGGTTATCGGAGTGGGGATCGACCTCGTGTCGATCCCCGGCTTCGCCGAGCAGCTGCAGCAGCCTGGCACCACCTTCGCCGATCGGTTCACGGTGGGGGAGCGCCGGGACTCCGCGTCCGGCACCGGTGACGATGCCAGGCATCTCGCTGCCCGGTGGGCGGCGAAGGAAGCTGTCATCAAGGCCTGGTCGGTGAGCCGGTTCGCGCGAAAGCCTTTGTTGCCGACGATCACCCATGGTGACATCGAGGTCGTCACCGACACCTGGGGCCGGCCGGCGATCAGGCTGGGCGGGGAGATCGCCGGGCATCTGGCGGGCACGGTTGTGCACATCTCACTGACCCATGACGGCGACATGGCGGCAGCCGTGGCGGTCATCGAAGAGGCGCCGAAAGAAGACTGAAACACCCCACCCCGTGCGCGGACAGCCGCCGGATCACTACGTGGTCTGGCGGCTTTCGGGGTTCTCGAGCATCATGTATCGCCCGAGCATGAGTTTGAGCTCGGCGACGGTGTCGGCGTGGTTGTGGCCTTCCTGCACAGAGAAACTGAGCAGTGAATAGGCGGTGTGTACGAGCAACTCCGACATCAACGCACGACGATCGCGCTGCGGCGTCAGCGGTGCGATGATGCGCGCCACCTGGGCGGCCAGGGCGCGTTCGTGGACGGTCGCGGTGGCCCGGGTCGCCGGGGTCGACTGAACGGCCAGCCACACGGCCCGCCGGGACGGGTCGTCGTGCCAGAGCTGCGCGAGGTGGTCGATGAACTTCTCCAGCAGCCTCGGCCAGTCCAGCGACGGGATCTCCGCGGCAAACGTCGCGAGTTCGCCCTGGACCCCGGCCGCGTCCTGCCGGTCGAGTTCGCAGACGACCACGTACTTGTTCGCGAAGTACTGATAGAGCGTGCCGATGGGGACATCAGCGCGGGCGGCGATGTGCTCACAGGTCAGCGACTCGAACCCGACCTCGATGAGCAGCTCCCGCGCAGCGGCCAACATCGCATCGAAACGTAGTTGGCTACGTTGCTGTGTCGGCCGCTTGCGGGGGACGAGGGGTTCGGTGCTGAGCAGCCGGGAAGCACCGGAACCCGGAGCACCGGTCTTCAGTGCACCGGTGGTTCCGTGTCCGGACTGCCGCTCCGCCATGAACGAGCCTGCCTCCGCCTCAGACCGAGAGGTCGCGGCGCAGCTTCGCCACGTGGCCGGTGGCCCGCACGTTGTATTGAGCGGCAGCGATTTTGCCGTCCGCGTCGACGAGGAAGGTCGACCGGATCACGCCGGTCACCGTTTTGCCGTACATCTTCTTCTCGCCGAACGCGCCCCAGGCCGTCAGCACCGACTTGTCCACATCGGACAGCAGCGGGAACGTCAGGTTCTCCGCATCGCGGAACTTCGCGAGCTTGGCGGGCTTGTCGGGCGAGATCCCGATGACGTCGATGCCCTCGGCGTTGAGCTCGGCAAGGCTGTCACGGAAGTCGCAGGCCTGCTTGGTGCAGCCGGGTGTGCTCGCCGCCGGATAGAAGTAGATGATCACCTGCCGGCCGCGGTAGTCCGCGAGGGAGACGATGTTCTCGTCGGCATCGGGCAGGGAAAAATCGGGGGCGTCGTCGCCCACTGCCAAGCGTGTGTTCTCAGTCATCGAACTCAGGCTAGCCGAGTGAGTAAACAGTGTGGCGCAACACGTGCAACATGGTCGGTGAACTACCGTAGAGCAGTAGACCTGACCGGACCGATCCACGCACACGATTCGTGCGAGGACGGCACTGTACCGATGGAGGACCTGTGGCACGCGACACCGACAGCATCGAACGCGATATCGAGCGGGCCCGCGATGAACTGGCGGGAACGCTCGACGCGCTGGCCTCCCGTGCCAACCCGCAGCGTCTGGCAGACGACGCCAAGGCGACCGTCGTGGCCACCGTTCGCAAACCGGCGGTTGCCGGGACGCTGATCGCGGTGGGCGTGGTGGTCGTCGCCATCGTGATCAAGAAGATCGTCAGCTGAACGAATGAACGGCGGGGGATCCCCGCCGTACTCGAACGCCCGTCCGATGGCCCGCGGCCATCTGGCGGGCGTTTGTGGTCCGGGGGCTGTCGAAATCCGTTCGGGCAAAAGAAAAACCCCCAGTTGCCTGGGGGTTTTCTCTCTTGTGCGCCATCAGGGACTCGAACCCCGAACCCGCTGATTAAGAGTCAGCTGCTCTGCCAATTGAGCTAATGGCGCTTGTTTCTTGCTTCGTTCTTCAGTTCGTCTTGCGAGATAGAACGCTATCAGGCCGACCCACGGAAATAAAAATCGCCTGGTCGACCGACGTGACGGCCACGGAAACCGCTGGTCCGCACCGAGCTTCGTGTAGCGAGCATCACATCATCGACCGTTTATTGTTTCGTGCACGTCGCGTTTAACACGTACACTTTTGCCTAGTTCGGTTCTTGCCCGTGTCGTCGGGCCTTAGTCAGATCTTGGGAGTGTGATGGGGTTCAGGCAGGCCTCTGTGACCCGGCGGGCGAGTACGCCCACGGTTCTGTTGATTCTCTTGGTGACACTGGCAGGTGTCGCGTCGGCATGCTCGTCTGATCCCAAGCCCCCGAAGTACAGCGACCAGGTGGTCAGTACGACACCGTTCGATGATCTCCTGCAGCCTGCGGTCGAGGTCACCGGTCTTGCGAACGAGCCTGTCGTCGACGGCGACGTCGGGTTCGCGCCGGGCGCGCCGGTGCAGGTGACCGCGAATGATGGCCGTCTCACCAACGTCAAGGTCACCAACGCGGCCGGCGTCGTGGTGCCGGGCGTGATGTCGGACGACCAGAAGACCTGGACGGTCCCGGCCGGGTCGTTCGGCTACAACAAGCGCTACACGCTTGTTGCCGACGCCAAGGGCATCGGCGGCAAGACCCAGTCGAGCCGGACGTTCACGACCAGCTCGCCGAACAACCTGACGCAGGCGTACCTGCTGCCCGAGAAGGGCTCGACCGTCGGTGTCGGCATGCCCGTCTCGATTCGTTTCGACGAGTCGATCCCCAATCGCAAGGCGGCCCAGGACGCGATCACCGTCAAGACCGACCCGCCGACCGAGGGCGCGTTCTACTGGCTCAGTGACACCGAACTGCGCTGGCGTCCGGAGAACTTCTGGAAGCCCGGTACCAAGGTCGACGTCGACATCAACACGTACGGAATCGACCTCGGGGACGGCCTGTTCGGTCAGGAGAACCTCAAGACGAACTTCACCATCGGCCGTGAACTGATCGCCGTCGCCGACGACAACACCAAGACGATCACCATCAGCGAGAACGGCGAGGTCATCAAGACCATGCCGACGTCGATGGGCAAGGACTCCACACCCACGGACAACGGCACGTACATCATCGGGGATCGGCTCGACGAGATCGTGATGGACTCGTCGACCTACGGCGTGCCGGTCAACTCGCCTGCCGGGTACAAACTCGACGTCGACTACGCGACCCAGATGTCCTGGAGCGGTATCTACATCCACTCCGCGCCGTGGTCGATGTACGCGCAGGGCAGTGAGAACACCAGCCATGGGTGCCTGAACGTCAGTCCTGACAACGCCCTGTGGTGGGTGCAGAACTCGCTGCGCGGCGACATCATCACCGTCAAGAACACCGTGGGCCCCGAACTGTCGGGCACCGACGGCCTCGGTGACTGGAACATCCCCTGGGAAACGTGGAAGAAGGGCAACGCCTGAGCTGAGTCCGAACTCAGGCCTCGCGTAGAAACGGAACGCAGCGCCGGGTGGTGATCGTCGAAAGACGATTACTGCCCGGCGTTTGCCGTATGCGGGCCCAGAAAGGCTCGACCCGATGTCGTTGTCGCAGTGGGGCGGTCAAGGCCGCAGAGGCGAAATCAGCGCTCTGGCCGGAGGGTCGATGTAGATCTTTCCCCGTGAACGCAGAAACGGTCTACCGCGCCGAAGCGCGATAGACCGTTCCTGGTTTGGGTGGACGACGGGACTCGAACCCGCGACAGCCAGAATCACAATCTGGTGCTCTACCAACTGAACTACGCCCACCATCGGTACCCGCTGAGCGGGACCGGAACTAACTTTAGCGGTATGCCGGGCAGAAACTCCAATCGGTTCCTGACCTGCGGTTTGTCAGGCCTCGCCGAGCGCTTTCGTCACTTCTTCGATGACCGGGGCGTCCGGTCCGGGCTGCGGTACGAACACTGTTGCGCGGTAGTACTTGAGTTCGCGAATGGATTCCCGGATGTCGGCGAGCGCTCGGTGTGCGAGGCCCTTCTGTGGTTGACCGAAGTAGACCTTCGGGTACCAGCGCCGGCACAGCTCCTTGATGGAGCTGACGTCGACCATCCGGTAATGCAGGTAGCTGTCGAGCTTTGGCATGTCCCGCGTGATGAATCCACGGTCGGTGGCGATGGAGTTGCCCGCCAGAGGTGCGGCGCCGGCGGAGCCGATCTGCGAGCGCAGATACTCCAGCACCATCTTCTCGGCCTCCTCGAGGGTGACCGTGGAGGCTCTCACCTCCTCGGTCAGGCCGGAGGCGGCATGCATCTTCTTCACGACGTCCGGCATCGCGGCCAGAGCGTCATCGTCGGCATGGATGACGACGTCTACGCCGTCACCCAAGATGTTCAGTTCGCTGTCGGTGACCAGAGCTGCGATCTCGATGAGTTTGTCACTGCCCAATTGCAGTCCGGTCATCTCGCAGTCGATCCACACAAGTTTGTCTTGCATCACATCACCCTAGTGGTTCGGTGTTCAGTCGCCGAACTTCCGATAGAAGGTGCCGACTATGGGAGCGGTGATCTTCCTCGGGCTGTAGCCACCCGCCACGGACATCGCTTTCGACAACAAACCCGGGACCACGCGCATCTTGTTGCGTTCCAACGCGTCCAGGCTCAGCTTCGCCACGTACTCACTCGAGTTCCAGAGGAAGCCCGGGACCAGGCGGTCGACGGTGCTGGCCTCCTCCGGTGACGGGGTCTGGGTGCGAACGGGTCCCGGGGCCAGCAACGTCACGTTGACCCCCTCGTCGGCGAGCTCACCGCGCAGGGACTCGGACAAACTGTTCACGAACGCCTTCGATGCAGCGTAGGTGGCGTTGAACGGTATGGGCATGTTGCCCGCGGCGGAACCGACCATGAGGATGCCGCCCGAGCCGCGGGCGACCATCTGTGGCAAGACCGCCAATGTGAGGTCGTGCACCGCAACCGCATTCAGCCGGACCTGAGCCCGTTCGTAGTCGGGGTCCAGGTCGGCGAGTGCGCCGAACGTTGCGATTCCGGCGTTGTTGCACAGGATCGAGATCTCTCGCCGGGACAGTTCGTCACAGAGTGCGCCGGTGGCGATCGGATCGGACAGGTCCGTGGCACGGACCTCGACCTCGACACCGAACTCGGTCCGGAGGTCGAGCGCGGTGGACCTCAGGATCTCTTCGCGACGCGCAACGAGGATCAGCCCATGTCCGCGGCGTGCCAACTCGGTGGCAAGTGCGGCACCGATACCGGATGATGCTCCGGTGACAACGGCACGCGCGGACAACGACGGCTTCGGAATACCCATGGCGCAGATCGTAACGAGATCACCTCACGCGATACCAGCGGCGACCTCGGTGCCCTGGCGGATCGCCCGTTTGGCGTCGAGTTCGGCCGCCACGTCGGCGCCGCCGATCACGTGGGTGTTCACGCCGCCGACGGTCAGCGGGTCGATCAGATCGCGCACCGATTCCTGGCCCGCGCAGACGACGACGGTGTCGACGGCGAGGATGCGGGTGGTGCGATCGCCGCCTTCTTCTTCCGGCGCGAAGCTCAGGTGCAGGCCCACGTCGTCGATCTTGTCGTAGGCGGCGCCCGAAATCTGTTCCACGCCCTTCATTTTGATGGTGGCGCGGTGCACCCAGCCGGACGTCTTGCCGAGGGTCTTGCCTTGGCCTCCGGGCTTGCGCTGGACGAGATAGACCTTGCGGGCGGCCGGAGCGGGACGTGGCTTTCCGACAAACCCCGGGACGGTGAGGTCATCGGTGATGCCCCATTCGTGTTCCCATTCCTTGATGTTCAATGTGGGGGAGTCCTCGACGGTCAGGAACTCGCTCACGTCGAATCCGATTCCGCCGGCGCCGATCACCGCAACGGTCGTGCCGATCTGTCCACGACCGAGGACGGCGTCGGCGTACGACAGCACCTTCGGGTGGTCGATGCCGGGGATGTCGGGCATCCGAGGTGTGACACCGGTGGCGACGATGACGTCGTCGAACTTCTGCTCGATGAGTTCGTCGGCGCTGATCCAGGTGTTCAGGTGCACCTGTACACCGGTGACTTCGAGTTGCCGCTTGTAATAGCGGATGGTCTCAGAGAACTCTTCTTTGCCGGGTATCCGCGCGGCGATCGAGAACTGACCGCCGATGTGTTCGCCGGCCTCGAAGAGATGGACGTTGTGTCCACGCTGGGCGGCGGCAACGGCGGCAGAGAGTCCGGCCGGACCGGCGCCGACCACCGCGACGCGCTTGGCGTTGCGGGTGGCGCCGAGGATCAGTTCTGTCTCGCGCCCGGCCCGAGGATTGAGCAGGCACGAGACCTTCTTGCCCACGAAAGCGTGGTCGAGGCAGGCCTGGTTGCAGGCGATGCAGGTGTTGATCTCGTCACCGCGACCGGCCTGCGCCTTGTTCGCGAATTCGGGATCGGCGAGTAGGGGCCGGGCCATCGAGATGGCGTCGACCCGGCCGCCCTCCAGGATCTCCTCGCCGAGTTCGGGTGTGTTGATCCGGTTCGAGGCGATCAGCGGGATCGACACCTCTTCGCGCAAACGCTCCGTGTAGCCGACAAACGCTCCGCGCGGAACCGACGTGACGATCGTGGGGACCTGCGCCTCGTGCCAGCCGATGTCGGTGTTGATGGCGTCGACCCCGGCGGCCTCGAGTTTGCGTGCCAGCGAAGCGATTTCGTCCCATGTCTGACCGTCTTTGACGAGGTCGGCGATCGACTGGCGCATGATCACCATGAAGTCGGGGCCGACCTTCTTGCGGATCTCTTTTGCGATCTCCACGACGATCCGCTGTCGGTTCTCCGTGCTGCCGCCCCATTTGTCGGTGCGGTTGTTGGTGCGCTTGCAGAGGAAGGTGTTGAGCAGGTAGCCCTCGCCGCCCATGATCTCGATGCCGTCGTATCCCGCGTCTCTGGCCAGTTTCGCGCAGCGACCGTACGACCAGATGGCGTGCTTGATGAGCGCATCGTTCATCTTGATCGGCCGGAAGGGGTGCACGGGCGACTTTTCCCAGCTGACACTGAACTTCAGAGGCGTATATCCGTACCGGCCGGCGTAGAGCACCTGCATCGCGATCTTGCCGCCCTCTTTGTGCACCGCCGTGGTGAGGCGTCGGTGCCGGAGGACATCGACCTTGTTGGTGAGTTTGCTACCGAAAGGCAGGAGAAGTCCGGCACGGGTGGGAGCGATGCCGCCGGTGATGATCAGGCCCGCGCCGCCGCGCGCACGTTCGGCGTAATAGGCGGCGAGCTTGTCGGTGTCCCAGATGCGGTCTTCGAGTCCGGTGTGCATCGATCCCATGATGATGCGGTTCTTGAGCACGGTCTTGTTGATCGTCAACGGTTCGAACAGCTTTGGGTATGGAGTTGTCATCGGGAACCTTCCTTTGTCACGGGGGCCGGCCGTGTTGTGGGCTGTGGGTTACTGGTCCAGGACACCTTCGAGTGCGGCGATCACTTCGTCGCACCAGTCGATGAAGCCGACTTCGATGCGCACGCCACCACGCAGGACGAGGTGCTGTTTGAGTTTGCGTAGGTTCAGCGAGCTCGGATCGGGAAAGTCGTTCTTCTCGAACTCTTGGTAGAGGCGTAGGCGTTCTTCGTGCAGGGCGCGCTGGCGGCGTAATTCACTGATCAGCTGGGGGAGGTCTGCGGCTTCTGCAGCCCTGATCTTCACGCCCAACTCGTCGCGGAGTTGTTGGGACTCGGTGGGTGTTCCGACCCAATCGCGCAGTGCAGCGCGACCTTTCGCGGAGAGGGTGTACACCTTCTTGTCGGGTCTGCCGTCTTGGGCAACCGACTCGAAGCTGACCAGTCCATCGGAGTGGAGCTTCTTGAGCGTCCGATAGATCTGCTGGTGCGTGGCAGACCAGAAGTGGCCGATCGACCGGCTGAATTGCCGGCCGATCTCGTAGCCGGTGCCCGGTCGCTCGGCAAGCGAGGTCATGATCGCGTGTTCGAGTGCCACCTGTGCACCATACGCATGCAACGCGGCACTATGCAATGGTGTTCATATACACACGGGTTCATATGGGTGACCAGCGAACTTGATCGTCTTCATGCCGCCACCAACTTCCGCAGGTTCGATTCGACCCGACTCCCGGGTTCTCTCCGTCGGGTTCTCGGGAGCTCGGCTGCCGGGCGCGGAAGTGCCGGGGCGATCGAGGTGTGACGATGTCCGGTGGGTGTGGTGACCGACACCGCGTGCCGCTGCGTCTCCGATTCTTCTGTCGCCGAACGCCACCCGGGCGCCTGCTTGGTGTAGTTGCAGTCCTCGCATAAACCTTGGCCGTTGTGGCTGTTGGTGGGTCCGTCCTTGCTGTGCGGGACGACATGGTCGATATGTCGGACCGGGGCGTCGCAGTAGGGGGTGCGGCAGATCTGATCCCGCAGAGGGATCAGCAGCGCCAGTGCCTTCGGAAAAACCCGGGCCACCGACTCCATGGCAACCAGGGCGCCGGTGGGCGGTTTGGCGAACAGTCGGCGGATGGTGAGCTTTGCGTCGCGGTCGGCGGTCGCGGTGACCAATTGGCGAGCGATGCCTGCCGGAATGGGGCCGTAGCCGTCGACCAGAGCGGCTTCGTCGCTCGCGCCCAACAATGTGGCATCCGAGACGACCAGGTTGACCGTGATCGGTGGACCGTCGGCGGCGGCGCTGCCGGTGACCCGTTCGAACAAGACGTCGGCCATGATCTGATCTCGGGAGCGTCCGTCGCCGTCGCCGTGGTGCAGGTCTGCCGCTCTGCGCAGGGCCGCGATCACGCCGACGCCTTGGGCGACCGGCAGGAGGGCACTCACTGTTGCCATCGAATCGGGTGCGGGACGAGAGGTGACCCGGCGGTCTTTGGCCGCCTTGGCCGCCCGCGCGACCACCGCATGTGGGTCTCGTTGATAGGCAAGTGCTTTGGCGCGAACCGTGAGCGCTTTGTCGCCGAGGCCGTGCAGTGCGTCCGGGTCGGCGCACAGTGCGGCATCGATCGCGATCCGGTCGGCGACATCGAGGTACGCCGTTTCGCGAACCAGGATGGTGGCACGCCACTCGGACAGGTGGCCGGCCTCGAGTGCGGCCATCGTGTGCGGCATCTCATCGACAACGGCTCGGGCGAAGCCCAGGTAGCGCCCTCCTCGATGAGGTGACACCCGTCGGGCCAGTGCGACCTCTGATGCGAGCCCGACGCCAACCTTCTTCTCCGGCAGTCCTTGTTCTCGATGTTGCTGTCTGCGCTTGGCGTCGAGGTTCATGGTGGCCTTCGCCTGGGCTGCGGCGCAGGCGGCCTTGAGGTCTTCGAGCGCGGTGATCTGATCTACCGACTCGGTGGCGGAAAGATCAAAATCCATACGTTGCAGAGTGTCTCGAAAATCTTTGATGTCTCTTTCAAGCACGTGGTCCCCCCGGAGCAACTTGATCGAATCTATGTTCGAATCATACTCGGCCGGTGCGACGTTGGCTAGAGCGGCGATGCCATGGATGCCGGTCGACGCCCGGCGGACGCGATATATGCATTCGCGAGCCGAATGAGCGGCGTTCGGTCGGGGTGCCTGAAGGCTGAAGGTTTTGCGGCCTCGAGGTCTGCGGCGAGATCGCGCAGGCCGATTTCGGCTATCGAGGCGAGAAGGATGCGATGCGTTGGAAACCATCGTCGGGGCGCAGCCCTGGGGTAGACACTGTCTATGTCGCTTACGAGTGCGTTCGTCTACCGGATTTGTCGCCATGTGCTGATCGGTCCGGCGCTGTACGTCATCGGCCGGCCGAAAATCGTTGGCCGGCAGAATATTCGGCCGACGGGTCCGGTGATACTGGCGGCCAATCACCTTGCGGTGATGGATTCGTTCTACTTGACACTCGCGGCGCGGAGACAGGTCTACTTTCTGGCCAAATCGGAATACTTCACGCGAGTCGGCGTCGTTGGTCGCCTACAGAGGTGGTTTTTCAGCGCAATGGGACAGATTCCGGTGGACCGGGCGGGCGGGGAGTCGGCTTCGGCGGCGATCACGGCGGCGACTGCCATTGTGCGGGGCGGGGGCGTGTGGGGAATACATCCAGAGGGGACTCGTTCGCCAGATGGGCGGCTGTATCGCGGTCGAACCGGAGTCATGCGGGTTGCGATGCGCACGGGTGTCCCGGTGATCCCCGTGGCAATCATCGGGACGCGCAGGGTGCCCGGCGTGAAGTGGTGGCGTCGTGGTCGTGTGGTCATCGAGATATTGCCCCCGCTCGATCTCTCGCCTTACGTGGCGGCAAACGACTATCGAGGGGCGACCGATGCGTTGATGCGAGTCCTTCTCACGCACAGCGGACAAGAGTATGTGGACGAGTATGCAAAATCTTGGATCGAGAGACCGCCGCGACGTGATATCGCATGACCTGGTGGGTCTGGGGTCGGTCAGTTGGATGCGTGATTGTGCTCGATGACGCGGATCTGGCCGGTCCTTTCACACGTGGCGTAGCCGTGTCGTTTGGCAAAAAGTTCCCACGATGTCTGTTCGGGATCGCTGGGTAGGTCGATGGCGCTGCCATCTCCGAACTCGATGTGCAGGTCGCCGTCGTCGTTGCACACGGCAACGTCGGTTCGGCTACCCAGCATCGTGAAGAGAGGTCTTTGTTCGTCGATCACGTTTGCCGGGCTGATGCTGTCGTGCTCGACGCCGAGGCCGCCCACGGGGGGAGACGTCAGCGAGAACGGGGTCCACAGCACCAGTTCGCAATGGTTGTTGAAGAAGAACGTCAGATTGTCGTCGAACGTGACTCGTTCGACGACGTGACCTTGAATCCACAGTTGCATTGAGGCCTCCGTGTGTCGGACGTCACATCCGACGGTAACATCCCGCTCCAGGCCGCTCAGCCGCATCGATCAGGAATCGAGAAGCGTGGGCGGCGGCCCCGCCGATAGCGTCGCCGGTAGGACGTCGATCAAGCGATGTCCCCGGTAGATCTGGGAGGTCGAGAACTGTGAAGACGATGACATGCAAGCAGCTGGGTGGGCCGTGCGACGTCGAACTCCGCGGCGACAAAGCCGACGACGTGATCCATGCGCAAGACCGCCACCTGAGGGAAATGGTGGAGAACGGTGACCTGACGCACGACGAGGCGCTGAAAGAGATGAAGGGCCGGTGGAAGCGGCCGGTATCGGGCCTGGGTTGGTACCGCAGCACGAAGAAGGCGTTTGCGGCGCTTCCCGAGGACTGACCACCTGCCCCGGTTGGGCAGGCGTCCTGACTTCGCGAAAAGTGGTGCCCCCGGCAGGACTCGAACCTGCGACCTAGAGATTAGAAGGCTCTTGCTCTATCCACCTGAGCTACGGAGGCATGCCGACGACCGGCGCAGGTGAGTATATCGGCACGGGTGAACCCGGGCCGACGCGAGTCACACTCGGCCGGTGCCTACCCTGAAGGGGTGAGTACACCCAGCCCTGATTCGATCGACATCCGTCGCAGCGCGGCGGCAAGCATTGGCTGGGTGCTGGCCTGGGTGGCAGCAGCGGTTGCCGTGGTGGTCACCGCGATCTCCGCGGGCGACGCGCTCGATCTCGCCGGTGTCGGAGATCCGGGGGTGCTGACGAGGTATGGGCTGCCCACCGTTCAGACGATCGGTGAGATCGGCGCCGTGGTCGCTGTCGGCGGAGCGTTGTTCGCGGCCTTCTTCGTGCCGCCGCAGTCCGACGGCATCCTCGATGTCGGCGGTTATCGGGCGATCAAGTTCGCATCGGTCGGTGCTCTGATCTGGGCTGTCGCGGCGCTGCTGATGATCCCACTGACCATTTCCGACACGTCGGGATACCCGCTCTCGGAGACCCTGAGTCCCGACCGGATCATTTCGGCGTTCGATCAGGTCGCAGACGCCCGGTCCTGGCTGTGGACCGCGATCTTCGCGTTGATCTGCGCGATCGTGGCGCGCATCGCCCTGCGATGGACGTGGACCCTGATCGTGTTGCCCCTGTCGATCCTGACGTTGATGCCGACTGCACTGGCAGGGCACTCGTCGACCGGTGGCAGCCACGATGTGGCGACGAACAGCCTGATCCTGCACATCGTGGGCGCATGCCTGTGGATGGGTGGACTCTTCGCAGTCCTGATCTACGCCCGCGGCGGCGGGCGGTACACACCGCTCGCGATCACCCGCTACTCCCGGGTCGCGTTCTGGACGTTCGTCGTCGTCGGGGCCAGTGGTGTCATCAATGCGCTGGTCCGGGTGAAGATCGACCAGCTGTTCACCGAGACCTATGGCCAATTGGTCCTGGCCAAGGTCGCGGCATTGGTGGTTCTGGGCGGGTTCGGTGCGTGGCACCGGAAGGTCGCCATCCCGGCCATCGAGAAGGATGACAACCGGCGTCCACTGATCCGCTTTGCCGTGGTCGAGTTGCTTGTCTTCGCGGCAACGTTCGGTATCGCCGTGGGGCTGTCCCGGACGCCCCCTCCGGTCAACGTCAACCCGTCGGACATGCCCGCGGCCGAATTGCTCCTGGGCTACCGGATCGACCACGAACCGACTTTCGCACGCGTCTTCCTCGACTGGCGCTTCGACCTGTTGTTCGGGACGTTGGCGATCGTCATGGCGGTCGTCTACCTGCGTGGCGTGATCCGTCTGCGCCGCCGTGGTGATGCCTGGCCGGTCGGTCGGACGATCGCCTGGATCCTGGGCTGCGCGGCGCTGTTGTTCGCCACCTCGTCCGGACTCGGTAAATACGCACCGGCGATGTTCAGCCTGCACATGATCGCGCACATGACGCTCTCGATGCTGGCGCCGGTGCTGCTGGTGCTCGGCGGCCCGGTGACGCTCGCCCTGCGGGCCCTGAGCCCGGCCGGCAAGAAGGCACCGCCCGGACCCCGCGAGTGGATTCTGATCATCCTGCACAGTCCGTACTCGCGGTTCATCACGCATCCGCTGGTGGCGTCGGTGCTCTTTGTCGGCAGCTACTACGTTCTGTACCTGGGTGGACTCTTCGAGTCACTCGTCGACTATCACGCCGCGCACGTGGCGATGAACTTCCACTTCATCGTCAGCGGATACCTCTTCTACTGGGTGGTCATCGGGATCGATCCGGCACCGCGGACGTTGTCGCCGGTTGCCAAGCTCGCAATGGTCTTCGGCTCGTTGCCTTTCCATGCGTTCTTCGGCGTGGCGCTGATGAGCACCGACAATGTGATTGCACGCAGCTTCTACCAGAGTCTGATGTTGCCGTGGAACCCCGACCTGATGAGCGATCAACGGCTCGGCGGCGGTATCGCCTGGGCGGCCGGAGAGATTCCGCTCGTGCTGGTGATGTTGGCCCTGTTGGTGCAATGGAGTCGCCAGGACCTTCGGCAGGCCCGCCAATTCGACCGGCGTGCCGATCGCGACGAGGATGCCGAGTTGGCAAGCTACAACGCGATGTTGAAGCAGATGTCCAGCGCCGACGAACCTGCGCCGGTGGCCGCGACAGGTCAGGTCGGGGACACGTCGGCGTCTGAGGACTCCGGCGACCAGGACGCGAGTGAACCCACCCCGGGGTCCCGTTCCTGACGTCCCGACCGGGCTGGTGCGCAGATCTGTCGGGTGTCCGAGTCCCGTCGCCGAGATCGGGCGTACGGACAAATTGCGGATAATTCGCTTATGCGGCAGTAAATCTCAGTGGTGACCGAGGCACTCCGAGGAGGGGTCAAAAGGCCATCGCCGTGGTTCTGTCCTTCCTTGTGGTGTTGTCGTGAAAAGACGATTTGCTGATTTTGAAAACTGTGACGTGAAACCGGGCTCAAGATCTGGTCGCATGTTCAGGCCCCATCATTTCCGGAAAATCCGGCGGTCGGGAATGCGAAGTCTTTTCTGACACAACCGGATTGACCAAGCGGAACTGTGTGCCGATTCGAGTGCCGCGGTCGTGATATGCGGGCCTGACTTGTGTTCATCATCGGTGGTACCTTCGGCAGGCCTAAGCGTAGGTGGCAGCCCCCGGTGATTCGGCAACCAGGCGGAAGGCAAAGGGTTTCCTTGTTACCTGGCCGGCATTGTCGACGGTGACAAGGTGGGCGGATGGGCAAGTGGCGGTGGAGATTTGGGCAGCGATGCATATCGCGGCAACGAATGGCGGAGCTCCCGTTCGCTGACCGGCCATCGCAAAAAGAGGTGAGCACAATGCGGCCGAGGCCTAGCAGGGGACTCAGCTGGGGTCTAGTATCCAATATGTGTGATCCTCACAGTCGAGTCCCCAATTGGTATTTGACGTCGCGCAACGCCTTTCGCACATAGGCGGATTCGCGCGGTGATGACAGGGCTCCTAGTGCAGCTGAGTAGGACCACGGTGTCAGGCATGGATGAGTCCTGGCCTATGCGGGGAAAAGCCCCGTCCGATAACTCGGGCTTCGGAAGCTGGCCGCGAGTGAGTAAGCGTGTCGGGGATGCCCACCGACATGCGCATCATCATCGGAGACTCTGAACGAATCGTAGGTGAACCTCAGATGAGGCGATTGATTGCTGCTGTAACAGGAACTTTGTTGGCGACTCTGGTATTTCAAGTCGTCCAAGAGCCTGTGGCAAACGCCCAGGTGTGTCCGGCCTCGCAAAACTTTGTGGTCGGCGGGACCGGGGACCCGAACGGCGTGGGTGTGCCCAATGTTCCTGCTGGGCCACGTACCAATATCGTGTATCCCGCAAGTATTTCGCCGGTCGGCGGTTATGTGTCGGGTGACGAGTCCGTTCGGCTCGGCACCGAAGGTTTGACCAACGCTCTCAACGAATTTCGTGCCAGATGTCCGGGCTCGGGCGTCAGCATCATCGGATATTCACTCGGGGCGATAGTCGTGTCGGACGTATGCGACAGATTGGGGGGCCCGAACACGACCTGTATCACCGAAGGCAATCCCAAACGTTTGCCAGGGGCTGACGGCGCCGGAATCTTCGGTGTCTTACCCACTTTCATACCAGGCTTTCATTTCACGGGTTGGCGGGCGGCGCCGGCAGGTGGCCCCGCGATAGTCGAGATCTGCAACCTTCGCGACCTCTACTGCGATGCGGTCAATCCGTTGAAGGATCCGTTGACCTTCGTCGAACGCGCGATCGGGACGTATTGTCAAGCGCAGCATGCATATCCGGCCCCCTGTGCGGAGCCGGTCTACCCCTCGTATCCGGTGCCTTTCGATGTTCCGAATCCACGTGACCTCGAGCCGGCCACGGGCCAGTTGGTGCCCAGCGCACCAATACGACCGTTGGATGCACCCTATGTACCGACTAGATTCGGCGACTTCCTTCCTCCGGTGGTGGCGGCGTCATTACCGGCTGTATTGACCGACTATGTCCCGCCCCCGGTACCCGACTGGGCGGTGGCGGCATGGAGTGACATCGTGGCTGCGATCCTCAATGCACTACCGGCAGCGGCAGATGTGCCCGCTGCGGTGCCAGAGATCGTGCCTGCGGTGGCCACCGATGTGCCCACCGCAGTGACTGATGTGTCGGTGGCCGAGGATGGTCCGCCCGTGGAACCAGTGGTGGTAGAAGACATCCCGACTGCAGCGCCTGCCGTGGCTGCGGTGGCCGATGATGTTCCGGTGGTGGAGACCGACGACGTCTCTGCCGGTGCGCCCGCGGTGCCGACTGATGTTCCGCCCGTGGTGAACGATGTGGTGAACGATGTATCGGCGCCCACGGTCGCCGACCTCGTCCCGCCTGCCGTCGGTGATCTGTTACCGCCTCCGGTTGCCGATTTTGTTCCACCTGCGCTCGCTGATGTCTTGCCGTCCATTCCGGGTCTGCCATGACCGAAAGTCACGCTCCGGTTCGGTCTACGCGTGAGATCTGTATGGGGTTGAAAGGCGGCTGTCATGCCCAAGCCATATCCACTTGACTTCCGCCGTGAAGTCATCGAAGCGGCTCGTGATGGCGAGGCCTCGGTGCGTCAGGTCGCGAGTCATTACGGCATCTCCGAAACGTGTTTGAAGCGGTGGCTCAGGATCGCCGACCGCGAGGACCACCTCAACGCGCTCAGACCGGACTCAGTTGCTGACGAGGCGGCTGCGTTGCGGGAAGCGCGCCGCAGGATCAGGGAACTCGAGCAGGAAGTGGAGGTGATGCGACAGGCGGTTGTGTACTTGTCGCAGGGCATCATCTCGAAGTGAAGTTCCTCCACGTGCAGAACTGTCGGGAACTCCTTGGGCGTGTTGTGACGTTGCTCTCAAGGATGATGAATCCACCCGGGCTGATGAGCGCCGTCGGCGACCGTGGTTGCGCGGTGGCGGGCGAACGCGACTTCGGCGATTGGATAGGGTTGTGGGGTGCAAAGGCGGCTCAGCTCCGTGTGCAGCGTGTCAAAATCGGACAACGCTTCATCTCGGGGAACTGACCCGGCTCAGCGGAGGGCAGAACACGGGCAATCCCTACGCCCATCACCCCTGAACAGCAGGTAGGAAGGCCATTAGATGCCAGAGTTCATCTACACAATGAAAAAGGTGCGAAAAGCACACGGCGACAAGGTGATTCTTGATGATGTCACCATGTCGTTCTACCCCGGCGCGAAGATCGGTGTGGTCGGTCCCAACGGTGCCGGTAAGTCGTCGATCCTCAAGATCATGGCCGGCATCGATCAGCCGTCCAACGGCGAAGCATTCCTCGATCCCGACGCGAGCGTCGGCATCCTCATGCAGGAACCCAAGCTCAACGAAGAAAAGACTGTTCGACAGAACGTCGAAGAGGGCATGGGTCTGATCAAGGAACAGCTCGACCGGTTCAACGAGATCGCCGAACTGATGGCAACGGACTACTCGGACGAGCTCATGGAAGAGATGGGCAAGCTGCAGGAAGCCCTCGACCACGGCGACGCCTGGGACCTGGACTCACAGCTCGAACAGGCGATGGACGCCCTGCGCTGCCCGCCGGCGGACGAGCCCGTCACCCACCTCTCCGGTGGTGAGCGTCGTCGCGTGGCACTGTGCAAGCTGCTCCTGCAGAAGCCCGACCTGTTGCTGCTCGATGAGCCCACCAACCACCTCGACGCCGAGAGTGTCCTGTGGCTCGAGCAGTACCTCGCGTCCTACCCGGGCGCAGTGCTGGCCGTGACCCACGACCGGTACTTCCTCGATCACGTCGCGCAGTGGATCTGTGAGGTCGACCGCGGAAAGCTCCACCCGTACGAGGGCAACTACTCGACGTACCTCGAGAAGAAGGCCGCCCGTCTCGAGGTCCAGGGCAAGAAGGACCAGAAGCTGCAGAAGCGCCTCAAGGAAGAACTGGCGTGGGTGCGGTCCGGATCCAAAGCCCGCCAGACCAAGAACAAGGCCCGTCTCGGCCGGTACGAAGAGATGGCAGCCGAAGCCGAGAAGATGCGCAAGCTCGACTTCGAGGAGATCCAGATCCCGACGCCTCCGCGCCTCGGCGATGTGGTCGTCAACGTCAGCCACCTCGACAAGGGTTTCGACGGTCGCGTGCTGATCAAGGACCTGTCGTTCACGCTCCCGCGTAACGGCATCGTCGGAGTCATCGGCCCCAACGGTGTCGGTAAGACGACACTGTTCAAGACCATCGTCGGACTCGAAGAACCCGACTCGGGCGAGGTCAAGGTCGGCGACACGGTCAAGCTCAGCTACGTCGACCAGAACCGCTCGAACATCGATCCGAAGAAGAACGTCTGGGAGGTCGTCTCCGACGGCCAGGACTTCATCACGGTCGGCCAGAACGAGATGCCCTCACGCGCTTACGTCAGCGCATTCGGGTTCAAGGGACCGGACCAGCAGAAGCGGGCCGAGGTTCTCTCCGGTGGTGAACGCAACCGCCTGAACCTGGCGCTGACCCTCAAAGAGGGCGGCAACCTGATCCTGCTCGACGAGCCGACCAACGACCTGGACGTGGAAACGTTGAGTTCGCTCGAGAACGCGCTCGAGTTGTTCCCGGGCTGTGCTGTGGTCATCTCGCACGACCGGTGGTTCCTCGACCGCACCTGTACCCACATCCTGGCGTGGGAAGGCAACGTCGAAGAGGGCAAATGGTTCTGGTTCGAGGGCAACTTCGAAGCGTATGAGGCCAACAAGATCGAACGTCTCGGCGCCGAGGCCGCCCGTCCGCATTCGGTGACACATCGCAAGCTGACCCGCGATTAGCAATTCGCCGACCGTCGGCGGTCACTACATTTGAAGGCAGCCCCTCGGAGATCCCGGGGGAGACCGATCAACTGGAGTGTGACGGTGATGGTCGGATCGACGCAGTCTGATTTCGCGGATACCCCGTCGGAGGACCTGCCAGAGTCTGTGAAAGCCCTGCTGGGACAAGCAATCAGTGGGTACTTCCACGGGCCGGGGACCCGTCGGCAGACGTCGTGGGATGAGCTGGGATCGGCGAGGCGATCCCAGCTCTTCCGGCATCTGGGTCTGGGCCAGGTCAGGGCACCGGACACGGCGGTGATCGACATCGACCACGACGGCGGGTCGGTGTTGATCGCAATGGTTGCCGACGACATGCCGCTGCTCGTCGAGTCCGTGGTGGCCGGCATCGAGGCGGCCGATCTGATGGTCGTCCGCATCGATCACCCGATTCTGTCCGTGGTCCGTGACGCCGACGGCGTCCTGCTGGAAGTGCACGGTCCCGAGGTCTCCGGCGGCACCACCGGGCGTGTCCGGATCACCGAGTCCTGGATCTACGTGGAGGCGACCCCGACCACGTCGACGATCGATCTCGAACGAGTCCGGGAAGAACTCGACACCGTCGTCGGACGGATCCGCGACGTCAATCAGGATCGAGCCGCGATGATCGGACTGATCGCCGGTCTTGCCGACCTGTTCGGCGCTTATCCGACGGCCGACGTGCCGGACGGTCTGGACCGGGCGACGGCATCGGATCATGCGCAGATGCTCGGTTGGCTCGCCGAGCAACATTTTTCGCCCTATGGCTACGTGCACTGCACCGGCACCGCGGGCAATCGGACCGCAGAACCGCAGACCGGTCTGGGGATCTGGCGGGGTGACACCGCTGCGCACCGAACCGATCCCGGAGCCGGCCCGGTGACCGTGCGGCAGCTCTATCTGCCGACCAGGATCCAACGGTCGAACTTTCCCACCTTGGTCACGATCGCCGACTACGACACCGACGGGACCCGTAAGGGCGATCACGTCTTCGTCGGGAGCTTCACCTCGACGGCATTGCACGAGAACATCCTGGCGATCCCGGTGATCGACACCAAGGCCGGCGACGTCCTGGCCAAGGCAAAGTTCGATCCCAGTTCGTTCAACGGCATGGCAATGCTCGAGTTGATGCAGACCCTGCCTCGAACCGAACTCTTCTCCATGTCCGCCGACGAACTGGCGCGGACACTGTCGGCGGTCCTCGAGGCCGTCCCCAATCGGCAGATCCGGGTGTTCTTGCGTCCGGAACCGGCCGGCGAGATCGTCTCGGCGCTGGTCTATCTGCCGCGCGACCGCTACACGACCCGGCTGCGCAAGACCCTGCAGCAACTGCTGCTCGACGAACTCGGCGGTGGACAGCTCGAATACACCGCCCGGGTCAGCGAATCGGCGCTGGCGCAGCTGCATGTGGTGATGCGGGTCCCGGCCCGCGACTGTCGTGCACTGGGCAGCCTCGCGGTGGGTACGCCGGGGCAGATCGCGTTGCAGGACAAGCTGGTCGAGGCGGCGCGTGGTTGGGACGAATTGCTCCGCGAGGTGGCGGTGGGCGATGCCGGGGACCTCGATGAGATCGCGTTCTACGCGGCGACGCTGCCCGACAGCTACAAGGACGTTCGCAGCCCGGCGGAGGCATACGTCGACATCGCGATCGTCGAATCCCTGGACGACGGCGATTTCTACGTGCGTCTGTACCGGCCGTCCGATGACGCGGCGCGCAGCGGTCAGGACTGGCGCTTCGCGTTCTATCTGTGCGGGCGCGCGGCGACTCTGACGGAGATCTTGCCGGTCTTGCACAGCCTGGGCGTCAACGTCCTCGACGAACGTCCACTCGCGATCGAGCGCCAGGACGGCCGACGGTGTTTCGTCTACGAGTTCGGACTCTCACTGGCCGACGGGATGACCGTCGACGAGCAGAATGTAGCCGACGTCGAACATCGTTTCACCGAGGCGTTCTCGCAGATCTGGCGCGGCGACGCAGCGGTCGACAACTTCAACGAACTGATCTTCCGATGTGGTCTGACCTGGCGCGAGGTGGCAATGCTGCGCGCCTACGCCAGCTATCTGCGCCAATGCGGAAGTTCTTACAGCGCAACACATGTGGCGGCGGTACTCGGCAGCAACACGATGGTCACCAAGTCGCTGGTCGAACTCTTCCGGGCCTCGTTCGACCCACGGGTCGCCGACGAGGACCGCCGCAACGAGGTGCTCGAACGGTTGTCGGCGGCGATCGGCGACATCATCAGCATGGATGTCGACCGGATCGTCAACGCATATGCCTCCGCACTGTCGGCAACGGTCCGCACCAACTACTTCGGCACCGATCGTGACGGGCAGCAGCACCACACCCTCAGTTTCAAGCTCCGGCCCCGCGAGATCCCCCAGACCCCGTTGCCGCGGCCGTTGTTCGAGATCTACGTCTACTCGCCACGTGTCGAAGGCGTACATCTGAGATTCGGGTCGGTGGCACGTGGTGGCCTGCGCTGGTCCGATCGGCAGGAGGACTTCCGCACCGAGGTCCTGGGATTGGTCAAGGCCCAGGCGGTCAAGAACGCGGTGATCGTGCCGGTCGGTTCCAAGGGTGGATTCGTGGTCCGGCGCCCACCGCTGCCGACCGGTGACGCGGCGACCGACCGCGATGCGATCCGGGCCGAAGGCATCGAATGCTATCGCCGGTTCATCTCCGGACTGCTCGATGTCACCGACAACATCGATGCGAAGTCAGGCGACGTCGTCGGGCCCCCGGAAGTGGTCCGCCGCGACGGAGAGGACCCTTACCTGGTCGTGGCCGCCGACAAGGGGACTGCCTCGTTCTCTGATATCGCCAATGATGTTGCCGCACAATATGGCTTCTGGCTCGGTGACGCATTCGCCTCAGGTGGTTCGGCCGGATACGACCACAAGGCCATGGGTATCACCGCCCGAGGTGCCTGGGAATCGGTGAAGCGGCACTTCCGGGAAATGGGTGCCGACACCCAGACCGAGGACTTCACGGTTGTCGGGATCGGCGATATGAGCGGCGATGTGTTCGGCAACGGAATGCTGTTGTCCCAGCACATCGGCCTGGTGGCCGCATTCGACCATCGGCACGTGTTCATCGACCCCGACCCGGACCCGGCCGCGTCCTTCGCCGAACGCCGGCGTCTGTACGACCTGCCCCGGTCGTCGTGGGCGGATTACCGCACCGACCTGGTCAGCGAGGGCGGCGGTGTGTGGCCCCGGGATCAGAAGGCGATACCGATCAGCCCCCAGATCGCCGACGCGCTGGGACTGGCCGACGACATCACGACGCTGTCTCCGCCCGAACTCATCCGCGCCATCCTGCTCGCACCGGTCGACCTGTTGTGGAACGGCGGGATCGGGACCTATGTGAAGGCCAGTACCCAGTCCCATGAGCAGGTGGGGGACAAGGCCAACGATGCGATCCGGGTCAACGGGAATGAGTTGCGCGCCAAGGTCGTCGGTGAAGGTGGCAATCTCGGGCTGACAGAACTCGGCCGCATCGAGTTCGCGCTCGGCGGTGGTCGGGTGAACACCGACGCGATGGACAATTCTGCCGGTGTCGACTGTTCCGATCACGAGGTCAACATCAAGATCCTGCTCGATTCGCAGGTCTCGACGGGCAAATTGCCCGCTGTGCAACGAAATCCACTGCTGGAGTCGATGACGACCGAGGTCGGGGATCTGGTGCTGGCCGACAACGTCTCGCAGAACGCGGAGCTCGGTACCAGCCGGGCCGGTGCCGAAGAGTCGGCCGAGGTCTACACCCGACTGCTCAAAGAACTCTCGGGGCACGGTGTCGACCTGCGGCTCGAGGCCCTGCCGCGTCCGGACGAATTGAGGAAACGTGGAAACACCACCGGCCGTCGGGGTTTGACCTCGCCCGAACTGGCCACCGTGATGGCGCACGTCAAGCTGTTGCTGAAGGCGGACATGCTCGCGGGTGAACTTCCGGACAACGATGTGTTCTCCTCGCGCCTGAGTGCCTACTTCCCGGCCGCGTTGCGGGAACGTTTCGCGGAGGGGATCGCAACCCACCAGCTGCGACGTGAGATCGTCACCACCACAGTGGTCAACGATCTGGTGGACAACGGTGGCATCACGCACGTCTTCCGTCTCTGCGAGGGCAGTGGCGGCGAGCCGGTCGACGTGGTGCGGTCCTATCAAGTGGTCACCGAGGTCTTCGGCCTGCACGCGCTGTGGTGGGCGATCGCCGCGGCCCCGTGCCCGGTCCCGACCACCGACGCGATGATCGTCTACACCCGTCGACTGCTGTTCCGGGCGTCCCGGTGGATGATCGCCGGACGCCCACAGCCCCTGGCGATGGCTGCCGAGGTCACCCGGTACGGCGAGCTGGTCGCTGAGCTGTCACCGCATCTGCCGGGGTGGCTGCGCAACGACTCGGCGCAGGTCGTGAACAGTCACGCCGCCCGACTGCACGCAGACGGCGCCCCGGAGGACGTCGCCGAAGCCGTCGCGCTGAGCCTTCATCGCTTCTGCCTCCTCGACATCATCGATGCCGCGGAGATCTCGGACCGCGACCCGATGGAGGTCGGTGACCTCTACTTCGCGCTGATGGACCATCTCGGGGTGGAGAAACTGCTCAGTGCGGTCTCGGATCTCGACCGCATCGACCGGTGGCACTCGTTGGCGCGGCTGGCATTGCGCGACGATCTGCACCAGGCGCTGCGATCGCTGTGTCTGGTGATCCTGGACTCCGGTGAACCCGACGAATCAGCGGACGAGAAGATATCCGAGTGGGAACTGCACAACACCTCGAGGCTGTCCAGGGTCCGCGCGACACTCGCAGACATCGCTGAGAGTGGAAACCTCGATCTGGCAACCCTTTCGGTTGCCGCTCGACAACTGAGGAGCATCATCCGCTGATGGCCGAATTGACACTGTCCGCCCGAGATCGGACCGATCTGGCGGCGTTTGCCGGTCGGGCCCTGCGCGCCGACGATGTCGCCGTGATCCGGATCAAGCGGCGACCCGATGGACTGCTCGGTGTCTGGGTGAACACCGGATTCGATGTTCTGGCCAGCCGCGTGGTCGCCGGATCGATGTCCGGCGACGACGTGGTGTGCGGTGCGTCCGAACTGCGAAGTGTCTTGCGGGCGAACAGAGATGACCCCGCGGCGAGCACCGTGGACACCGGGTTCGCGCTCGACAGCGCCTGGCGCGGTGCGCTGCCGTCCACCGATGGGTTCACGCACGTCGACGACATACCCGCACGAGTGCTGGTGCAACTGTCCAGGACCGGCGCCGAGGTGGCGCGCACACAGGGCAGCGGACACGGGTCGCCGACCTCGCTGCTCGACCAGCAGGTCCTCGATGTCTCGTCCGAGTCGTCGGATCAGGTTGTCGGGGTGTCGATGCGCTCGGTTTTCGCCTTGACCGCAATGGGTTTCGTGCGAGCGGCCGACAACCGCGACGTCACCGAGACCTCACCCATCGAGGACATCGACGACGCCGAGATGGTCCGGGTCCGGGCCACCACGGTATGGGCAAGGCTCGACGCCCGATTCGGATCGGTCTACCAGCGCCGAACTCTGCCCCTGGGGCTGTCGGTCAACTAGCCGGTGCCCGGCGCTTCAGACGAGCCACACCGCCGCATTGGGTGGCAGTTTGCCGTCGACCAGCGGTGCGCTGGAGAGCAGGACCTCACCGGGTGGCAACCCGATGGGTTCGTCCCCGGCGTTGAGGGCGCAGACCAGCCTGCCGAGTGACCGGCGGAACGCCAGACATCCGGACGGGGCGCCGTACCACTCGATGGCCTCGCCGGCGAACTCCGGACGTGTCTTGCGGAACTCGATCGCCTGCCGGTACAGCGACAGCGTGGAGCCCAGGTCTTCGAGCTGATTCTCGACCGTCAACGCAGCCCATTCCGCGGGGATCGGCAACCAGGTGTCCGGGTTGCTCGAGAAGGCGAACGGGGGAGCGGTGCCCTCCCAGGGCAACGGCACGCGGCAACCGTCGCGTCCGCGTTCGGTGTGTCCCGACCGCTCCCAGACCGGGTCCTGCAGCACGTCATCGGGCAGATCGACGTTGGGAAGGCCGAGTTCGGCGCCGTTGTAGATGAACACCGCGCCGGGCAGCGCGAGTTCGACCAGGATCATCGCCCGGGCGCGATCAATACCGGCCTGCGGTGAGTCCTCGGAGGCGTACCGGGTGACCTCGCGCTCGACGTCGTGGTTCGACAGCGTCCAGGTCGGGGTGCCCGAGACGAACGCGACGGCCTCGAGCGAATGCTCGATCGCCTCACGGACGGCCTCCGACTCGAAGGGGATCTTCGCAAGCCGGAAGTTGAAACCCAGGTGGAGTTCGTCGGGGCGCACGTATTCGGAAAACCGCTCGTTGTCCTGCACCCAGATCTCGCCGACCGTCATCGCATCGGGATAGTCGTCGAGGACCGCGCGGATCTGTCGATGGATGTCGTGGACGCCCGGATTGTTGAACCGGGGATCGTCGTCGGCGTTGCTGAGCAGGCCGACGCCCTCGAGGTCCATGTCCGGAAGCCCCTCGGGCTTGGCCATGCCGTGGGCGACATCGATCCGGAACCCGTCGACACCGCGGTCGAGCCAGAACCGCAGCGTCTTCTCGAGGTCGGCGAAGACCTCGGGATTGTCCCAGTTCAGATCGGGCTGTTCGGTGGCGAAGATGTGCAGGTACCACTGGCCGGGTTCGCCATCGGCCTCGGTGACCCGGGTCCAGGCCGGTCCGCCGAAGACGCTGCTCCAGTTGTTGGGCGGTTCGCTGCCGTCCTCGCCGCGTCCGTCGCGGAAGATGTAGCGCTCACGGGCCGCGCTACCGGGCTCGGCGGCAAGCGCCTCGACGAACCAGGGGTGCTGGTCGCTGGTGTGATTGGGGACGAGGTCCATCGTGACCTTGATGTCGCGTTCGTGGGCCTGCCGGATGAGCGCGTCGATCGCCTCGAGACCGCCGAACAGTTCGTCGATGTCGCGTGGGTCGGACACGTCGTACCCGTGGTCGGCCATCGGGGACTTCATCACCGGACTGAGCCAGATGGCATCCACGCCGACCAACTCCAGATAGCCGAGTTTGTCGATCACACCGGGGATGTCGCCGATGCCGTCACCGTTGTCGTCGGAGAAAGAACGGGGGTAGATCTGATAGAAGATCGCGTTCTGCCACCACCGGGGATATCCGGAATCGGCCGGCGGGTGATCCTGCGTCGAAGCATTGCTTGCGGCCTCGGAAAGATCATTCGTCTCGTCACTCACGTGATTTATCTTGCCTCACGCCCCACCGAACGTCACGATCACATCGCCGTAGCAGGTCTCGCTGTCATATCGGCGAGTTCATCATGGAGTCTGCTGCCATCTCGACGTAGTCGATCAGAGCCTGTCGATGGGGCTCGTCCAGGCGCTGCGAGTCGATCGATGCGATCGCGATGTGCATGCATCGCAACCACGCCGCCTTCTCGATGGGCCCGATGCGGAAGGGGTTGTGCCGCATCCGCAATCTCGGGTGTCCGCGTTCGTCGGAATACGTTCGCGGTCCACCCCAATACTGCGCGAGGAACATGCGCATCCGTCGCTCGGCCGGACCGAGATCTTCTTCGGGGTAGAGCGGTCGCAGGATCTCGTCCTTGGCGACTTCCTCGTAGAAGCGGGCAACCAGGTCGACGAATGTCTGTTCGCCGCCCACCGCCTCGTAGAACGTCTGCGGAGAAGTAGTCACGGCACCCATTGTTCCACTCTGTGAGCACTCGGGTGCGGCCGCGCCCGTCGGTCGGTTTCGGGTCCGGACACCCAGAGTTCACACAATTGCCGCGAGCGAGGCGCATTTTGCCTCGCATTTGTTCGGCATCCGTGTTGAACTGAATCGTTCCCATCGAGGTCGGTTGGTTTGGCCGGGAGGTCAGATGTCGCGGACGAAGGCGCAGCGTAAGAAGGGCCACGCGGGGTATGACCGCGTCTCGACCACAAGTGATGGACGCGTCAGATCGCGTGGTGAGGCAAGTGTGTCCACGTTGGACACCGGACCCCGCTCCGTCGACGCGATCGGTGTGCCGCCGGCCGTCGGAACCAATTCGCGCTGGGGCAAGCACCGTGTGCTGCTCCTGAACGCGACCTACGAACCACTTGCCGCGATCTCGATACGCAGGGCGATCGTGTTGGTGCTCCGTGAGCGGGCCGATGTCATCCACGAGGACGGCGCCGGCCCGCTCATTCATTCGGCGGAGATGGCGATGGCCGTGCCGTCGGTGATCCGGCTGCGGACGTACGTGCGGGTGCCGTATCGCGCGGTCATCCCGATGACGCGGGCCGCACTGATGCAGCGCGACCGGACGCGTTGCGGCTATTGCGGTGGCAAGGCCGACACGATCGACCATGTGGTGCCGCGCAGTCGCGGTGGGACGCACACCTGGGACAACTGCGTCGCCTGTTGTGCCTCGTGCAACCACAAGAAGGCCGATCGTCTGCTCTCGGAACTGGGATGGACACTCAAGGCTTCACTGACCGCGCCGAAGGGCCGGCACTGGCGGCTGCTGGCGACGGTGAAGGATTTCGACCCGGCATGGTCGCGTTATCTCGATGTGGGTGCGGCCTGAGCCGGGTCGGCGGGCATCGGCGTACCTTGTTTCGACGCGCCGGGTGACCTCGGCGAAGCAGCGCCGGTGCCGTCGGCTAAGTTTTGACACAAGAGTCGAGCGGTTCTGAAGGGCGGAACGATGGAAGACCTGATTGTGGCGATCGGCATGCCGACCATCATCATCACTGTCATTTCTGTGGTGTTGGTTGTCATGGCGTTGGTGTTCACCAGCGGTATCAAGTACCCGAAGGTGAAGTTCTACACGATCGACCAGAAGTGGGAGCATGGACCGTTGCTGCTCAGCGCAACCGAAGCAGCACCCGTGGCCCCGCTGTACCACGGGCACGGAACGGACGATTTGATCGGAGGCTCGGCAAGTGGCAAGTGGTGATGTGGTCAAGTCGACCGTCGATCCCGAATCGCTCCCCATGGGCTCGGCCCTGACCCTCAGTGGTCGGGTGTCGGCAGCTCGTTTCCCGGAGGACGTCCCGTCCACGCCACCGTTCAAGACGGACGAACTGGTGGCACTGGACGAGGCATTGTTCGATGCGACCGATCAGACGGGTATCCGTTTCTCGGTGTTCATCGGAGACCTGGGCGCTGACCCGGTCGCCGGTGCCGCGGCGATCCTTCCGAGTGCTCCGGAACCGGAACATGCCGCGCTCATCGCGGTGTCGCCGAACACCAAGGACGTAGTGGTCGTCTCCGGCAAAGAGGTCGCCACCCGTCTCAACGATCGGGTCGCCCAGCTCGGTGTCACCGCGGCGATCGCGGGCATCCGGTCCGGCGACCTCGTCGACGGATTGATCTCCGCCATCCGCGTGATCGCAGCGGCCGTCACCGTTCGCTGATCACGATCTGAACAGACAAAAGGGGCGGGGCAACCAATTCGGTTGCCCCGCCCCTTTTGTGTCTGTCTAACTCTTGTCGAAGGTGCGGGCCCGCAATGTCCGGGCCACGGTGTCGCGTCCTTCGGAGATCAACCGGCGCAGTGCCGGCGGATGGTCGGCCGCCAGCAGTTCGTCGGCCAGCGCCAGTGCGTCCTCGTCGACTGCCCAGTTCGGGTACAGCCCGACGACCACGGTCTGGGCGACCTCACTCGAACGCCGCTGCCACACCTGCGGGGCGACCTCGAAGTACTTCGAGGTGTAGGGCGCCAGGAGCGCGCTCTGACCCGGTCGGTTGAATCCGGCGATGATCGAGCGGCCCAACGTGTTCGAGAGGCTGTCGTCCTCGGTCACGGTGGTCCACGCCTGCGCTTTCGCCTCGGCCAGCGGACGTGAGGCCCGTGCCTTGGCGGCCTGCCTGCTGCCCGCGGAGGTGTTGTCCCGGGCGAGTTCGGCGTCGATCAGCGGGCTGTCGGCCGGATCGGTGTCGATGGCCCCGGCGGTGGCCAGCGCCTGCACGATCGACCACCGCAGGTCTGTGTCGACGGTGAGCCCGGCCAGCCCCTGATCGGCGGGATCGGAATCGAGCAGTGCCCGGACCACATCGGTCTGCTCAGGAGCCAGCACGCCGGCGAGCAGCGTGTTGACGAAGGCCAGCTGATGGTCGGAACCGGGCTGCGCCGCCCGGGCGAGTTCGAGTAGCCGGGCGCTGAACCGGGGCCACCCCACACTCGTTGCCCACTCCGGATCGGCGTAGCCGTCGATTGCGGTCTGCGCTTGCAGGAGCACCCGCTGCACGACACCGATCTCGGTTTCGGTACCGATGTTCTGCTCCACCAGCGCGGCGAAATCCCGGGCGCGCATCTCTGCCTGCCGGGTCATCTCCCAGGCCGCCGACCACACCAGCGTGCGGGGCATCGGCTCGCTGATGTCGGCGAGCCGGCTGGTCGCGGTGGCCAGGGAATCGGGATCGAGCCGGACCGAGCAGTAGGTCAGGTCGTCGTCGTTCAGCAAGATCAGCTGTCCGCGATCGACCCCGACCAGCTCGGCAACGGAGGTGCGGTCCCCGGTGACATCGAGTTCAACTCGCTTGGTGCGGACGAGTTTTCCGTCCACATCGTCGTACACGCCGACCGCGAGGCGGTGGGTACGGGTTTCGCCCGCGCCGGGTGCCGCCCCGTCCTGGAGGATGTCGAACCGCGTGAACGCCCCGGAATCGTCGAGGTCGAAGTCCGGCCGGATGACGTTGATCCCGGTCGTCTTGAGCCACTGTGAACCCCAGTCCGAAAGGTCGCGGCCCGACGCCTTCTCCAGTGCGCCGAGGAGATCGGCGAAGGTGGCGTTCCCGAACTGGTGGGCCTGGAAGTAGTCGCGCAGGCCGGACAGGAACTCTTCGAGACCGACGTATGCGACCAGTTGCTTGAGCACCGAAGCGCCCTTGGCATAGGTGATTCCATCGAAATTGACCTCGACGGCGGCGATGTCCGGGATGTCGGCCGCCACCGGGTGGGTGGACGGGAGCTGGTCCTGCCGGTACGCCCAGGACTTCTCGACGTTGGCGAATGTCGTCCAGGCGTTCTTGTACTCGGTGGCCTCCGACTGGCACAGCACCGAGGCGAACGTGGCGAAGGACTCGTTGAGCCACAGGTCATCCCACCACTGCATGGTGACGAGGTCGCCGAACCACATGTGTGCCATCTCGTGCAGCACGGTCTCTGCGCGACGTTCGTACAGGTATTTGGTGACCTTGGACCGGAAGACGTAGTCCTCGAGGAACGTCACCGCACCCGCGTTCTCCATGGCGCCGGCATTGAACTCCGGGACGAAGAGCTGGTCGTACTTGCCGAACGCATACGGAATGCCGAAGTTCTTGTGGTAGAACTCGAAACCCTGTTTGGTCTCGGTGAACAGCCGCCCGGAATCCATGAACTCGGCCAGTGACGAACGGCAGAAGATGCCGAGGTCGATGGTGCCGTGTTCGTCGGTGTAGTGGTCCGTCCACACCGCGTAGGGGCCGGCGATCAATGCGACCAGGTAGGTGCTCAGCAGTGGGGTGGTCGCGAACGTGTGCTTCCCCGGGGACGTTTCGGTGCCGGCCCCGTTGGAGATCACCTTCCAGTCCGTCGGAGCGGTGACGGTGACGTCGAAGGTCGCCTTCATGTCCGGCTGATCAAAACAGGCAAACATTCGTTTGGCGTCGGCGGTTTCGAACTGTGAGTACAGGTACACCGCATCGTCGGTGGGATCGACAAAACGATGCAGACCCTCGCCGGTGTGTGAATACACGCAGTCGGCGACCACGACGAGGGTGTTGTCGGTGGCCAGGTCGTTCAGCGCCAGGCCGTCCTCCTCGGTGTATCCGGAGACGTCGAGGTCGGAGCCGTTGAGCGTGGCGCTGTGCACGGTCTGCGCGATGAGATCGACGAACGACGAGGAGCCTGCCGTCGCGGTGAAGGTGATGGTCACCGCCGACCGGAACGTCTTCTCGCCGGGTTTGCCCGCGCCATCGGTGAGATCGAGATCGATCGCGTAGTTGGAGACCGAGATGTTCGCCGAGCGTTGGCCCGCCAGATCACGGGTCAAATTTGGTGCCGCCACGTTGCCTCGATTCAGGAGAGATTTGCCGGTTGCTACACAACTACCGTATTGCGTGTGGGCTCTTGCCGTGGTTCGGGGCAGGAGGGAATGGGACCCGTCCCGGATTGTTGAATGGTGCAAGGTGCCACCGGTGCCATACCTGGACGTTCTACTGCTGAAGGAGTTCTCCAACTCATGACCGCCTCGACTGACCGCGTTGACTTCTGGTTCGACCCGCTGTGCCCGTGGTGCTGGATCACCTCCCGCTGGATTCTGGAGGTCGAGAAGGTCCGCGACATCGAGACGAACTTCCACATCATGAGCTTGGCGGTGCTCAACGAAGGCAAAGACATCCCCGACGAATATCGCGAAGGGCTCAAGGAGGCCTGGCGCCCGGTTCGCGTGATCGCCGCTGCGCAGGCCGAACACGGCGATGAGATCCTGTCTCCGCTGTACACCGCGATGGGAACGCTCATCCACAACAAGGGCATCAAGGACTTCGGCGAGGTCATCCCGCTGGCACTCGAAGAGGTGGGACTGTCCGCCGAGTTGGCCAAGGCCGCTGACGAAACCACCTTCGACGGTGCCATCCGCAAGAGCCATCACGCAGGTATGGACAAGGTGGGCGACGACGTCGGAACCCCGACGATCCACATCAACGACGTGGCCTTCTTCGGACCGGTTCTGTCCCGGATCCCGCGGGGCGAGGACGCCGGAAAGGTGTGGGACGGCGCATTGGCCCTGTCGAGCTACCCGCACTTCTTCGAACTCAAGCGGTCTCGCAACGAGGATCCGCAGTTCGACTGAGCAGCTACTTCCGGTCGGCCTGATCTTTGGTCAGGTCGACCGGTGCCATGAGCAGTGGGCCCGGCGGTGGCAGCATCTGCACGTGTCCGCTCCCGATTCCCCGGACAATCTGACGAGGCCGGAAGAACATCCGTCCCGGCCCGGATCGGTCGCGCAGGGCCGCTGCTCGCCAGGTCAGCACCGGGTGGGTCGACTGCAGATTGGTCAACCATGTGAAGAATCCCTTCTCCAGCGTGGCCCGATCGGCGAACTCGTCGAAACTGACCGAGGTGAGCATGTATTTGCCGGCCGCCAACACCCCGATGGCGCCGGGTGATCCGGATGGTTGGTTGTAGTAGCCGTGGTTGTCGGCGGTGTACTCCATGGATCGCGACAGTGCCTGGCCGAGCACGGGGAGGTTCAGGCCGATGATCGAACCGAGCTGCCGCCAGTAGGACACGTGCCCGGCCGCGATGTGCCCGACCTCGTGTCCGATGATGAACCGCAGCGCCTCTGGGCTGCGGGCATGCCCACCGATCTCGAAGAGATCGGAATAGACGACGACAAATCGACGGAATCCGTGGCCGGATGCAAAGGCGTTGATTGTGCCGTTGCCGAGGACCACATAGGCGTCCGGGACGTACTCGAGCCCGAATCTGCGCGCCGATTCGACCACCATCTGGTAGCCCTCGGGGAACTGGGTCGGGCTCATCTTTACCCCGTTGACACGTGGCATCGCGTAGGTCAGGCCGCGGATCAGATACAGCAGCAGCGGCGCGAGCAGGACCAGCAGGAACCAGGTGTTCACAGACCCCGTTGCCACCAGGGCCACGACCAGCACGTACCCGCCGAGTCCGACAACCAGGACCAGGACCAGGATCGGAATCTCCCACGGATGCCGTCGCGGTGGCCCGGCAAACGGGGCCGGGGTGAGCCAGTGCGACGCCGCTGCGGGCGGAGGGGAGTCGGGATTCACCCTGACCAATCTAGTGTTGTCGCGGCTGCCGCATACCCCGGTCCGGGCCCGACGTTTCCGGTCGGTGCCCGAGGCGCGGCCGCACTCTGTCAGACTGTTCGGCATGCGCGTGTACCTAGGTGGCGACCATGCCGGATTCGAACTCAAAGCCCAGATTGCCGAACATCTGACCTCTGCGGGTCATGAGGTGATCGATTGTGGAGCGCACGAATACGATGCGCTCGACGACTATCCCGCTTTCTGCGTCGATGCGGCGCTGCGGACCGTCGCCGACGAAGGCAGCCTCGGGATCGTGCTCGGTGGCAGCGGGAACGGCGAGCAGATCGCTGCGAACAAGGTGCCCGGTGCCCGGTGCGCGTTGGCGTGGAGCGTCGAGACCGCACAACTGGCGCGGCAGCACAACAACGCGCAGCTGATCGGCATCGGGGGCCGCATGCACAGCAAGGCCGAGGCGTTGGCCATCGTCGATGCGTTCATCAACACCGAATGGTCGGGTGAAGAGCGCCATCAGCGCCGCATCGACATCCTCTCGGAGTACGAGCGCACCGGCGTACCGCCGCTGCTGCCCGGGCGCTGAGGCTTCGAAACACACTGTGCCTGAAGGGCATACGCTTCACCGGCTGGCCCGGGTCCACCATCGCAAGTTCGCCGGCCGACAGGTGGCGGTCAGCAGTCCGCAAGGACGCTTCGCCGCCGGGGCCGGCCGGATCGACGGACAGACCTTTCTCCGAGCGGAGGCCTGGGGAAAGCATCTGATCCATCGCTACGGCAACGGCGAGATCGTCCACGTACATCTGGGCCTCTACGGAGCTTTCACCGAAGGCCTGCCACCGCTGCCCACACCGGTGGGACAGGTTCGAATGCGCATGGAGACCGAGGATTACGGCACCGACCTCCGGGGCCCGACCGCCTGCGAGCTGTACACCCCCGCGGATCTGACCGCGCTGACCGCGCGATTGGGTCCGGACCCACTGCGCAAGGACGCCGATCCCGAACTGGCGTGGGCTGCGATAACCCGTTCCCGCAAGGCGATCGGTGCACTCGTGATGGACCAGAAGGTGCTGTGCGGTGTGGGTAACGTCTACCGTGCCGAGGTTCTGTTCCGGGCATCGATCAATCCGCATCGACCCGGCACCGGGATCGACCGCGCCGAGTGGGACGGCCTGTGGGCGGATCTCGGCGCATTGATGGCAATCGGCGTCCGACGCGGCAAGATGCACGTCGTGCGTCCCGAAGATGATCACGGGGCCCCGGCCTATGGGCCGGGTCGGCCGCGGACCTACGTCTATCGCCGCGCCGGTGAACCATGCCGAATCTGCCGGACACCGATCCTGATGGGGGAGATGGTGGCCCGCAAGGTCTATTGGTGCCCGACCTGTCAGGCCGATTGAGCCCGACTCCCGGCGACCGGTGGGTGATCGCCTGAGCGAGCACACAGGTTTCATCGGCATGATGGAGCCCATGGCAGTTGCGACGGTGCTCTTCGTCGGAGGAACCGGGGAGTCGTACCCGGGGGACACCCGCGTGCGGGTCGGCGGTCTCCTCGCCGCGGTGGCCGCCCGGCTCGATGAGCGATTCGACTGCCGATGGGTGGGATACCCGTCGAGCTACGGCCCGGTGCCCGAACTGACCGGTATGAGTTACCTCGACAGCGTTCGCGAAGGTGTGACGAACCTGCAGGGGCGGTTGCACGCGACCCCCGGACCGGTGATGCTCATCGGTTATTCGCAGGGCGCGGTGGTGGTCCGAAACCTGCTGGCCGGCCCGGAGAGTCCGAAGTCTGTGGTGGCAGTCGGACTGGTGGCCGACCCGCATCAGCCGCCGGGAGCCGTGCGCGGTTGCGATGGGTTCGGACTTGCCGGCGAGGGCCCGACGATCCCGGGGGATCTGCCGGTGATCTGGATCGCCGACCCCGCCGACGTCATCTGCAACGCCAGTGGTGACTCGTTCCTGCGAGATCTTGCCGACCTCACCGCCGCCATGTCCATCCATGATGTTCGTGGCTGGTGTCGTCATCTCTGGCAAGTCCTGAAGGGCAACGACTTCCAGAACGCGGACCGGACCTCGATCCGTCCCCGCCAGTGGCGCCGGGATGTGCGGCGCCTGCGGGTCGCGCTGGGGGAGATCGCGGGATATCTACCCGGCAGATTGATGTGGCGCGGTCTGCAGATCGTGAACCGTCGCGGTGGACGGCACACCGCATACGCCGCCGAACCACTTGGCGGCGGCGACCTGTCGGGCTGCGGTCTGCTGGCGCAGTGGTTGCAGGTCCAGATGACATTCCTGCCCTTCCGAGGTGTGGACGGCAGCGCCGCGTAGCAGGTGTCCACCGGGGGCCGATGACAACAATTCATCCGCCCGAAATGTGCGACGGGCGTAGTTGGGTGACACTGAGTCCCAGACCTGTCAACGCTGGGAGAAACGACGTGGATCACTACGACCTGGTTGTCATCGGCTCCGGCCCTGCCGGGCAGAAGGCGGCCATCGCCGCCGCCAAGCTCGGCAAGAAGGCCGCGGTCGTCGAACGCCGGAACATGGTCGGCGGCGTCTGTATCAACACCGGCACCATTCCCTCGAAGACGCTGCGCGAGGCGGTGCTGTATCTGACCGGTCTGAATCAGCGGGAGTTGTACGGGCAGTCGTACCGGCTCAAAACCGATATCACCGTTGCCGATCTGTCCTCACGCACGTCGCACGTGGTGGGCAAAGAGATTGACATCATCCAGAATCAGTTGTCCCGCAACCGAGTTGCCCTCCTGATCGGTAACGGAAGGTTCGTCGGACCCAACGAACTCATCGTCGAATCGGAGGGCGGTGACCGGAAGAACATCAGCTTCGACCACGCGGTCATCGCCGTCGGCACCCGCCCGGCGCGGCCCGCCACGGTCGAGTTCGACGGCGCGACGATCGTCGACTCCGACCAGATCCTCGGGGTCGACCGGTTGCCACAGTCGATGGTGGTGGTCGGTGCCGGTGTGATCGGTATCGAGTACGCCTCGATGTTCGCCGCGCTGGGCACCAAGGTGACCGTGGTCGAGCAGCGGGAGAGCATGCTCGACTTCGTCGACCGGGAGATCGTCGAGGCGTTGCAGTACCAACTGCGCGATCGGGGCGTCACATTCCGGTTCGGTGAATCGGTGAAAATGGTCGAGAAGCACCAGTCCGGAACGGTCACGGTGCTGGAGTCGGGCAAGAAGGTCCCGGCGGACACCGTGCTGTATTCGGCAGGCAGACAAGGCGTCACCGAGGAATTGGGTGTTGCCGCAGCCGGTCTGGAGGGTGACAACCGCGGTCGGCTCAAGGTCGATGAGTGCTTCCGCACCGCGGTACCCCACATTTATGCGGTCGGTGACGTCATCGGGTTCCCCGCCTTGGCGGCCACCGCGATGGAGCAGGGACGACGGGCCGCATACGACGCCTTCGGCGAACCGGTCGGGGACTCGGACGCGTCCAAGTATCCGATCGGGATCTATTCGATCCCGGAGATCAGCTTCGTGGGCAAGACAGAGGAGGAACTGACCGCGGCGAACGTGCCCTTCGAAGTGGGCGTCGCCCGCTATCGGGAACTCGCCAGGGGCGCCATCATGGGCGACGCATACGGCATGCTCAAACTGCTTGTGGACGCGCACGACCGGAGCATTCTGGGCGTACACGTATTCGGTTCCAACGCTGCGGAATTGGTTCACATCGGACAGACGGTGATGGGCTGCGGAGGGACCGTCGACTACCTGGTCGACGCAGTGTTCAACTACCCGACCCTGGCCGAGGGATACAAGGTGGCAGCCCTGGACGCGGTGAACAAGATGCGGGCCATTGCGCGCGTCACCGGCGTCGGCAACGGTCACGATCTCGGTGCCGAATAGCGGAGAGACGAAAAAACCCGGCACCGAGAGTTGCTCTCGGTGCCGGGTTCTCAGATGTTCTCCGGGAGACTAGCTACCCGGGACGTACTGCCCGCCGACAGTGCCCTGCACCACGATCGGGGTGCCTTCGGGGAAGTTCTCGTAGACCCACTGGCCGTTCTCCGGACTCAGGTTGATGCAGCCATGGCTCACGTTGGTGTTGCCCTGCTGTTCCACCGACCACGGTGCGGCGTGGATGAAGATTCCGTCCCAGGACATGCGGATCGCATGTTCGACGTACGTGCGGTAGCCGCCCGGCGCGTCGATCGGGACCCCGTACGTGGACGAATCCATGTACATGTCGCGGTACTTCTCTTTGGTGTAGTACGTGCCGTTCGGGGTCGGGTTCTCGTTCGATCCCATCGAGATGGGCATCTTGCGAACGATCTTGCCCTCGTGCCACACGGTCAACTCATGGGTGGCGTCGTCGGCGAGGGCAACCCAGCCCGTATCGGTCTTCACCGGGGGTGCGGGTTCGACGGGCTTCGGCGGCTCCGGTGCCGGTTCCGGCGTGGCCTGTGGTGCCGGCGGCGGCGTCGGGACCGTCAGGCCCGGGATCTGTGGCAGTGGGACGCCGGGCAGACCGGGGATGGTGGGCGACGGCTGCGCCGAGGCGGCAGTGGGAACTGCCAAAGCCATCACGACGACACCGAGTCCGGCGGCCAAGAGGCGTTTGGCGGTGCGTCCGCGGGCGAACTTGCTGGTCGACACTATGTATAACCCTAACGTTGGGTGCAGGTTTATGCGCTCCCCGAAAGCGCAGATTCAATACTTGCATGTCGGCCCGACGCCGCCAAACGTTACAAACCAGGTTGTGGTCAGAGTTGCTGAAGTGACTATTTGGGTCCAGTCGGCCGGCCTGAAAGTGATCTGACTCACTCTATTTCGGCGTTTGGCGTCCGCATCCCGTCAGCAATTGCTGGGAGCGGGAACACCGTTCATCCGGTCGGTCATCCAGGCCAGGGCCGGTGGCAGTCCGATCACTGCGGCGCTCAAATGGTCGGGTGAGGGGGTCAGGACAGAGACCACCGCTGTTCCGGCCCGGCAGTAGCGCGAGTTGGTGTGAAGGATCGAGTCGATCGGGATCAGGCTGTCGATGGGGCTGTGCCACTCGAAAACGGGGGCATCCGGTACCCCCGGGAAGAACTCCAGGCTGTTCTCGTTGACCACTCGTCGGGCCGCCGGATCGTCGAAGATCTTGACGTCCGGGGTCATCTCCCTGGCGCTGTGACCGAGCCCGGTCAGCAGGATCTCGTTGGTGCAGGCATTTTGCATCTCGCGATACATCGACTTGCCGAGCGGGGTCAGGTTCTGCCACACCGGCATCTCATTCGGATATTCGCGCGACAAACCGATCGCCGCGGCGAATGCGAGGCCGAACGCGGGGTGTGGATCGTTGTATCCGAGTCCTTCGGCCATCTTGATCAAGTTCATCGGGGCGCCGCCGTAAGCACTGCCCGCGATCTCGAGTCCGGGCGCGTACGAGGGTGCCAGGGCAGATGCCCAGGCTGTCGCCATCCCGCCACCGGAGTACCCCAGCAGCCCCACTCTGCTCTGCTTGACGCGCGCGGGGGCAAAACGCTGTGCCGCCCGGACCCCGTCCAGAGCGATCCGGCCGCCGAGCTGGGCGGCGCCGTACGAACTCCGTGGGCCCAGATGGTCGGGGATCGCCAGGACCCACCCCTGCTGGAGAACCCCGTTCAGCAGTGGGCGCTGACTGGCGGTCAGGCTGCCGGAGCGGGGATCGAGATCAGTCGTCGAGGCATAGAGCTGCCGCGACGGCGAGCATTCCAGGCCCATCGCGTTGACGATGTCCTGCACGCTGAGCAGCGGGCCATCGGCATTGTGACCATCGGGTACCAGGAGTGTGGTGACCGCTGCGATCGGACGCTCGTACATGTCGGTGCTGCGGAACTTGACCTGGTACGTGCGCAGTGCGAACAGCCCTGGGGGATCGGGCATCTCGCGGCTCGCGATGACCTCCCCGTTCGCGTAGCGGCCGATGTCGGCAGGCGCGTCGTAGAAGGAGTCGGGCAGCGGCGTGGGCAGGGCAACATCGTCGGCCGTGGCCGGGGCCGCGGTCAGCACCACCGCGGCCACCGACGCGACCGCGATCAGCCATAGGCGGGCAACTGTCGATACTCGTCGGTCCACGGGCCGCTCACTTTTACGGTAGGGGCGAAGGGATGGTGCCGAGCGGGTGTCTAGCAGGTGCTCGGCGCAGGTTGACCGGCAAATCTGTCGCCCAGCCACTGCAACGCGCCCGGGATGCCCAACGGGTAGGCGGCCAGGTGATTCGGTGCCGGTGTCGACAGGCTGGAAACCCGGACCCCGGCGCGGCAGAACCGGTTGTTGGTGACGACAATCGACTCGACCGGGATCAGTTCATCTGTGGGACTGTGCCATTCGAACACCGGGGCGTTCGGGACACCCGGAAAGGTGTCGAGACCGTTTGCCTCGACCACTTTTCGCACCGCCGGATCGTCGAAGATCTTGACGTCGGGTGTCATCTCATCGGCGCTGTGGTCTTCCCCGATGCGCAGGATCTCGGTGGTGCAGGCATTCTGCATCTCGAGGTACATCGACTTGCCGAGCTGGGTCAGGTTGTCCCACATCGGGATCTCGTCGGGGTACTCCCGGGACAGGCCGACCGCGGCGGCGTACGCCAATCCGAATGCCGGGTGCGGATTGTTGTATCCGAGCCCTTCGGCCATCTTGATCAGGTTCATCGGGGCGCCGCCATAGGCGCTACCGGCCAGACGAAGGCCCGGAGCGTATGTGGCGGCCAGGGCCGCGGCCCAGGCCGAGGCCATCCCGCCACCGGAATAACCGATCAGTCCGACCGGGCTCCCGGCGATGTTCGCCGCATCGAGGTTCTTCCCGGCCTTGATGCCGTCCAGGGTGATCCGGCCGCCGAGCTCGGCGGCCCCGTAGGCGCTCCGCGGGCCCAGATGATCGGGGATCGCGATGACCCAGCCCTGTGCGAGCAAGCCGTTCAGTGCTGGTCCCTGACGTGCGGTCAGGCTGTTGGTCTGTGAGTACAACGTGCGTGATGGTGCGCACTCGAGTCCGAGGGCGTTCACGATGTCCTGGAAACTCAGAACCGGTGCGTTCGCACGGCGATTGAGCGGCAGCAACAGGGTGGTGACCGCGGCGATGGGCCGCTCGTACATGTCGGTGCTGCGGAACTTGAGCTGCCATGTCTCGATGTTGAGGAATCCGGGGGGATTCGGCATCTTTCGCTTGGCGACGATGTCACCGTTCGCGAAGTCCCCGATATTGCCGGGTGCCTCATAGAACCGGTCCGCCAATGGGGTCGGCAGCGCAACGTTGTCAGCTGCGGCAGTGCCCGGAGCCATGGTCACCAGCGCCAACGTGGTGGCACACAGTGCGCCGAACGTGGTGAGCCGGTGTCGTAGTCGAGAACGGGACACAGCACTATTCGGCCTGCGCAAATTAAGCCTCCGGGTCGCGAAACGGGTTTGAGCGCCGGCCCCCTCGGCGACGATGACCGGAATGTAACCGTTCCGTGACCGCGTTTGTCAAGTGCGTCACATTGTTCGCTTTGCGAGGTATGCACCACACGGTCATCACCCCGGGGAGGATCGGGCGCGGTGGTCCGGGTGGGCTTGGAGCGCAACGACTTTGCCGACCCGTAGGCGGTTCGCCGGGGGTGGCTCGACGGTCGGGGGAGTGGCCGAAGTCGGTACCGTGGGCCGACCCTGTTCGTCCGGGTACGGCGCCGCGTGGGCGGACACAAGAAAGCCCCGGTCAGAAAAACTTCTGACCAGGGCTTTCAGGATGGAGCGGGTGACGGGAATCGAACCCGCGTAGCTAGTTTGGAAGACTAGGGCTCTACCATTGAGCTACACCCGCGTGCATACGACATCAATGGGATCGCCACTGTTGCCGCTGCGAAAGGAACTGTACCGTCTCGATCCCGCGGATATGAAATCGCCTGGTCGTCTCGGCGTGGCCGCTGTTCGGGGCGACCGGTTTAGGTTCGTGGGGCGGCGGCACGTAGTATTTGCGTTCGGTGAAAGCGGCGCTGGTTCTTGCCTGGTTTCGCAGAAGACCTCACGGGATGTGGCGCAGCTTGGTAGCGCATCCGCTTTGGGAGCGGAGGGTCGCAGGTTCGAATCCTGTCATCCCGACTCAAGAAAGAAACGCACTACAAGGGAGTCAAGTGAAGAGCACCGTCGAGCAGATCAGCCCGACGCGGGTCAAACTCAACGTCGAGGTTTCTTTCGAGGAACTCGAGCCGGATTTCGCCCGCACCTACAAGACGATGGCACGGGACATCCGGATCCCCGGCTTCCGTCCCGGTAAGGCGCCCGCAAAGCTGATCGAGGCCCGTGTCGGTCGCGACGCGGTGCTGGCCCAGGTCGTGAACGACGCGATCCCCGCCAAGTACAGCGAAGCCGTTGACGCCGCCGACATCAAGGCGATCGGCCAGCCCGAGATCGACCTCTCCGAGCTGGAGTACGGCAAGAGCGTCACGTTCACTGCCGAGGTCGACGTGCGTCCCGAGATCGACCTGCCGGATTACTCGACCCTCGAGGTCGAGGTCGAACCCGTCACCGTCGATGACGAGGCAGTCGAAGAGCAGCTCGAGGCTCTCCGCGCCCGCTTCGGCACCCTGACCGGTGTCGACCGTCCGGTTGCCGACGGCGACTTCGTCTCCATCGACCTGTCGGCCACCATCGACGGCAAAGAGGTCGAAGAAGCCGCAACGAGCGGCCTGTCCCACGAGGTCGGCTCGGGCGAGCTGATCGACGGACTGGACGAGGCCCTCATCGGCCTGTCGGCCGGCGAGGAAAAGGTCTTCAAGAGCACCCTGGTTGCCGGAGATCACAGTGGCGACGAAGCCGACGTGACCGTGAAGGTTGTCTCGGTCAAGGAGCGCGAGCTCCCCGAGGTCGACGATGAGTTCGCACAACTGGCCAGCGAGTTCGACACCGTCGACGAGCTGAAGGCCGATGTGCGCGAGCGGGTGGCCCGGTCGAAGAAAATGGGACAGGCCAACGCCATCAGCGAGGCGCTGGTCGCCAAGCTGGTCGAGACCATCGACATCCCGCTGCCCGAAGCGATCGTCACCGCCGAGGTCGACGGCCAGATCCATCAGGTCGTCCACAGCCTCGGCCACGACGAAGAGGCGTTCGAGCGTCTGCTCGAGGCCCAGGGAACCACCCGTGAGAAGTTCGAGGCCGAAGCGCGTGAGGCCGCCGAGAAGTCGGTCAAGACCCAGCTGCTGCTCGACGCCATTGCCGACCAGCAGGAGACCGAGGTCGCGCAGGACGAGCTGATGCAGCAGATCATGTTCCAGGCGCAGCGCTACGGCATGCAGCCGGCCGAGTTCGCTCAGCAGCTGCAGCAGGCCGGACAGGTCGGCGCAGTCTACGCCGAGGTCCGTCGTAGCAAGGCGCTCTCGGCGATCGTCAACGAGATCACCGTCAAGGACACCGACGGCAACGTTGTCGACACCGACGAGTTCTTCCCGAAGCAGGTTGCCGAGGCAGAGGACGACGCGTCGACCGACGAGTCATAAAGCGACAAAACGCCAGCAAGCATTCTGCTGTCAGCGAATAGGGGCGACGCCGAGGGTTCGGCGTCGTCCCTATTCGTTACTGTCGAAGCGAGCAGTCAAAATCATTGTGAGTCCGTTGAACGAAAAATTCCGGGAGCTGATCCCGGGACGCGAAGGTAGGTACCGTGACTGAGCCGAAGATCCACACGCCAGCACTCTCCGGAGTAACCGCGAGTTCGGGTGTGGCCGGACTGAATCTGACCGACTCGGTCTTCGAGCGTCTGCTGCGTGAGCGAATCATCTTCCTGGGCACCCAGGTCGACGACGAGATCGCCAACCGGCTGTGCGCGCAGATCCTGCTGCTCTCTGCAGAGGATCCGACCAAGGACATCAGCCTCTACATCAACTCGCCCGGCGGTTCGGTCACCGCAGGAATGGCGATTTTCGACACGATGCAGCTCGCTCCCTGCGACATCTCCACGTACGCGATGGGTATGGCGGCATCGATGGGGCAGTTCCTGCTCGCTGCGGGAACCAAGGGCAAGCGGCACGCACTGCCACACGCCCGGATCATGATGCATCAGCCGTCCGCCGGTATCGGTGGCACCGCGGCCGACATCGCGATCCAGGCCGAGCAGTTCGCGCTGACCAAGAAAGAGATGAACAAGCTCAACGCCGAGTTCTCCGGGCAGACGCTCGAACAGATCGAAGCGGACGCCGACCGCGACAAGTGGTTCACCGCCGAGCAGGCCAAGGCCTACGGTCTCGTCGATCACGTGATCACCCGCGCTTGAGCCCGTACCACCTGTCACCTCACCGGAGAGAGCCAAAGATATGAACAATCTTTCACCCCAGTCGCGGTACATCCTTCCCTCGTTCATCGAGCACACCCCGAATGGGGCGCGGGAGTACAACCCGTACGCCAAGCTGTTCGAAGAACGAATTGTCTTCCTGGGCACCCCGATTGACGAGACCGTCGCGAACGACATCATGGCGCAGTTGCTGGTGCTCGAGTCGCAGGATCCCGACCGCGACATCATCATGTACGTGAACTCGCCGGGCGGCAGCGTGCCGGCGATGCTCGCGATCTACGACACGATGCAGTACGTCCACTGCGACATCGCGACCGTGTGCCTGGGCGAGGCCGCCTCGGCTGCCGCGATCGTGCTGGCCGGCGGAACCCCCGGAAAGCGGGCGGCCCTGCCGAACGCGACCGTGCTCATCCATCAGCCGCGTACCGGTGGGGCCTACCAGGGCCAGGTCTCGGACCTGGAGATCCAGGCCGCCGAGATCGAGCGCATCCGTCGCCGGCTGGATGACATCCTGGCCGGTCACACCGGGCAGCCCGCCGAGAAGATCCGCAAGGACACCGACCGCGACAACATCCTGACCGCCGAGCAGGCCAAGGAATACGGCATCATCGACGAGGTTTTCGAGTACCGGAAGAAGTCCGGCCGCAAGTAACGGTTCCAAGTGTCGCGGGCCATGAAGTGGGCCCGCGACATTTGGCTTTATCGGTCGAAGTTCCGCCCACCGACGGGTACGGTCGTGAGTACTGTGCTCCCCGTGAGCCGGGACGGCCGCAAGTCGGCAGCGTCTGTCGGCATCAGGGTCTTTGGGGCATCAGGTAACGGAAGTAGGGACAGCAACAGATGGCACGTATCGGAGATGGTGGCGATCTTCTGAAGTGTTCTTTCTGCGGAAAGAGCCAGAAGCAGGTCAAGAAACTGATCGCTGGACCCGGTGTGTACATCTGCGATGAATGCATCGACCTGTGCAACGAGATCATCGAAGAGGAACTGGCCGAGACCAGCGACGTCAAACTCGATGAGCTCCCCAAGCCCGCTGAGATCCGGGACTTCCTGGAGAACTACGTCATCGGGCAGGACACCGCGAAGAAGACGCTGGCAGTGGCGGTCTACAACCACTACAAGCGCATCCAGGCGGGAGACCGCAAGGACTCACGCGGTGTGGAACCGGTCGAGTTGGCGAAGTCGAACATCCTGATGCTCGGCCCCACCGGCTGTGGCAAGACCTACCTGGCCCAGACGCTGGCGAAGATGCTGAACGTTCCGTTCGCCATCGCCGACGCGACTGCGCTGACCGAGGCCGGCTATGTCGGTGAGGATGTCGAGAACATCCTGCTCAAACTGATCCAGGCCGCCGATTACGACGTCAAGCGCGCCGAGACCGGCATCATCTACATCGATGAGGTCGACAAGATCGCCCGCAAGAGCGAGAACCCGTCGATCACCCGGGACGTCTCCGGCGAAGGTGTTCAGCAGGCATTGCTCAAGATCCTCGAGGGCACGCAGGCGTCGGTGCCGCCACAGGGCGGGCGCAAGCATCCGCACCAGGAGTTCATCCAGATCGACACCACCAACGTGCTGTTCATCGTCGCGGGTGCATTCGCCGGGTTGGACAAGATCGTGTCGGACCGAATCGGTAAGCGTGGCATCGGCTTCGGTACCGAGGTCGCCAAGAACGACAACGACAGCAGCGACTACTTCGCCGAGGTCCTGCCCGAAGACCTGATCAAGTTCGGATTGATCCCCGAGTTCATCGGGCGTCTCCCAGTGATCGCGTCGGTGACCAAGCTCGACAAGCCTTCCCTGATCAACATCCTGTCGGAGCCCAAGAACGCTCTGGTCAAACAGTACGCGCGACTGTTCGACATGGACGGTGTCGAGCTCGAGTTCGACGACGAGGCCCTCGAGGCGATCGCCGATCAGGCCATCCACCGTGGAACCGGCGCCCGTGGACTCCGCGCGATCATGGAAGAAGTCCTGCAGCCGGTGATGTACGACATCCCGAGTCGCGACGACGTCGCGAAGGTTGTCGTCACGGGAGAAACCGTGCGCGACAACGTTCTTCCGACGATTGTGCCGCGCAAGCCGCGCCGTGACGAACGGCGCGAGAAGAGCGCCTAGCGGGCCGGGCCGGTCACTCGATCACACGGTGACCGGCGGAGTAGATGTTCATCGATTCGCCGCGCAGGAATCCGATGATCGCAACGCCCTGTTCGGTTCCGAGGTCCACCGCGAGTGATGACGGTGCCGACACGGCGGCGATGATCGGTATCCCGGCCATCACGGCCTTCTGAACGAGTTCGAACGACACCCGGCCGGAGAGCATCAGGACGCTGCCTCGCAGCGGCAGCATGTCTTGCTGCAGGGCCCAGCCGATCACCTTGTCGACCGCGTTGTGCCTGCCGACGTCTTCCCGTGCCACGAGCAGGGCACCGTCGGTGGTGAACAACGCGGCTCCGTGCACCCCGCCGGTGGAGTCGAAGATCTTTTGCGAGTCGCGAAGACGATCCGGCAGCTGTGCCAGTGTCTCGACGTCCACGGTGGCGTCGTCATCGGCCGGCCGATGATTCGAGGCCAACCGGACCGCGTCGAGTGAGGCCTTGCCGCAGACCCCGCACGACGACGTCGTGAAGAAGTTGCGGGTGGCCGACGACGGAAGACTGCGGTTCTCACGCAACGTCACATCGAGCACGTTGTAGGTGTTGCGACCTTGGTCGTCGACCCCGTCGCAGTACCGGATGGTGGCGATGTCGTCGGCACCGTCGATGATGCCCTCGGTCAACAGGAAGCCGTGGGCGAAATCGATATCGGCCCCGGGGGTCCGCATCGTCACCGACAGGGACTTTCCGGACACTCGCAGTTCCAGCGGTTCTTCGACGGCCAGGGTGTCCGCTCGGGAGTCCGTGCCGCTCGGCCTGATCCGCCGGACTCTGGTGCGTGTGCTCATGCGGCCCATCAGCGGCGCTCCAATCGGACGGTCAGTGCCTTCGACACCGGTGTATTGGATTTGGCCGCAACATGTTCGAGCGGCACGAGCGGATTGGTCTCGGGGTAATAGGCCGCCGCGTTGCCGCGGGGAGTGGGGTAGGCGACGACCCGGAACGCCTCCACCCGGCGTTCTTCGAGGCCGGTGGGACCTGCGAACTCGGAGACCAGGTCGACACTTTGACCTTCGGTGAACCCGAACCCGGTGATGTCTTCGGGGTTGAGCAGCACCACGCGGCGATCACCCTTGATGCCGCGGTACCGGTCGTCGTGTCCGTAGATCGTGGTGTTGTACTGATCGTGGCTGCGCATGGTCTGCAGGATGACGCGTCCTTCGGGTACCCGCAGCCAGTTCAGGGGGTTGGTGGCCAGATTGGCCTTACCGGTCCGGGTCGGGAACGTCCGGGTGTCACGGGGCGGATGGGGCAGGACAAACCCATCCGGCCGGCGGACCCGGTTGTTGAAGTCATCGAAGCCCGGTACCACTCGCGAGATGTGGTCGCGGACCACGTCGTAGTCATCCGCCATCGCGGTCCAGGGGACCGGGTGGTCGGCACCCAGGGTCGCGCGGGCGATGTCGCAGATGATCGACACCTCGCTGCGGAGATGATCACTGGCGGGCGGCAGCGACCCGCGGGACAGGTGGACCGCCGACATGGAATCCTCCACGGTGACAGCTTGTTTGCGACCATCTCGGATGTCTTTGTCGGTGCGGCCCAGGGTGGGCAGGAGCAAGGCGGTGGTCCCGGGGCGCAGGTGTGAGGCGTTGAGTTTGGTGCTCACCTGCACGGTGAGCCGGCAGTTGCCCATTGCGGCCGCGGTGGCGTCGGTGTCGGGGGAGGCGGACACGAAATTGCCTCCCATGGCCATGAAGAAGCGGATGTCGCCGGCGGCCATCGCGCGAATGGTGTCGACGGTGTCGAGACCGTGCTTGCGGGGGGAGACGATCGCGAACTCGCGGTCCAGGGCCTCGAGGAACTCGTCGGGCATTTTCTCCCACACACCCATCGTGCGGTCGCCCTGGACGTTGGAATGTCCACGGACGGGACACACTCCGGCACCGGGCTTGCCGATCATGCCGCGCAGCAGCAGGACGTTGGTGAGTTCTTCGATGGTCGCGACACCGTGAACCTGTTGGGTCAGGCCCATCGCCCAGCAGATGATGGTGCGCTCCGAGGCGATCAGCCGATCGGCCAGCGCACGGATGGAGTCCTCGGTCAATCCGGTGGCAGTGACGATCTCGTCGAGGTCGGTCTTTTCGAGCTCGTCCAGATAGTCCTGTACCCCGAGGCAGTGTTCGTCCAGAAAGGCGTGATCGAAAACGGTTCCGGGAGCAACTTTCTCGGCGTCGAGCAAGAGCTTGCCCAGACCCCGGAACAGCGCCATGTCACCGCCGATCCGGATCTGCAGGAACTCGTCGGCCAAGGCGGTGCCCTTGCCGAGTACCCCGTTGATCTTCTGCGGGTCCTTGAACCGCAACAGACCCGCTTCGGGAAGTGGGTTCACCGCGATGATGGTGGCACCGTGTTGTTTCGCCTTCTCGAGTACCGAGAGCATCCGCGGATGATTGGTGCCCGGGTTCTGTCCGGCGATGATGATCAGATCCGCGGCCTCGAGGTCCGGGACCGACACCGATCCCTTGCCGATACCGATCGACGAGACGAGTGCACTGCCCGAGGACTCGTGGCACATGTTGGAACAGTCGGGAAGGTTGTTGGTACCGAGCGACCGGGCGAACAGCTGGTAGACAAACGCGGCCTCGTTGCTCGTCCGGCCCGACGTGTAGAACGCCGCCTGATCGGGATGTTCGAGGTTTGTGAGTTCGTCGGCGATCAGTGTAAATGCCTGATCCCAGGCGATCGGGCGATAGTGGTCGTCGCCGGCGGTGAGCACCATCGGATGGGTGATCCGGCCCTGCTGCGACATCCAGTGTTCCGAGCGCTCGCGCAGGTCGGAAAGGCTGTGCGTCGCAAAGAAATCCGGGCCGACGGTCCGTTTGGTCGCTTCTTCTGCAACGGCTTTGGCGCCGTTCTCGCAGAACTCCGCGTGCTTTCGGTGGTCCGGTGTTTCCGGCCAGGCGCAGCCGGGACAGTCGAAACCATTGCGCTGATTGAGGCCCACCAGGGTGCGAGCGGTGCGCACCGGCCCCATCTGTTTCACCGCGCGGTTGAGAGCTACGGCAACCGCGGTGACCCCGGCCGCCCACTGCTTGGGCGAATGCTGCTCGAGTTCGTCGCGTGCAGGCTCCCGGATCGATTCGGTGTTCATGCAAATCATCTTCCCCTGTCGGCCCGAATCCACCCACAGCAAGGCCCCGCTCGCGTTAACTGTCCCCATGGAGACTTCACCAGTGGGCGCAGTGGTCTTGGCCGGTGGCGCGTCGAAGCGGATGGGCAGCGACAAGGCCGCCCTGGCGTGGAATGGCGAATCGATGCTGGGTCGGGTCACCCGGGTGGTGGCCGAGCGGTGCGATCCGGTCCTGGTTGTCGCCTCGGCCAAGTCGCCGGCCTATCTCGGACTGGCCGAAGAACACCCCGGCACCGAGCAGATCCGCTGGGTGACCGACGAGAAGCCGGGGGCCGGACCGCTGGCGGGCCTCGCGCGTGGGCTGGCGGCGGCAGCAGAAGCCGGACGCGACGTGGTGTTCGTGTGTGCCACCGACATGCCGTTGATCTCTGTGGCCATGATCGACGAGTTGTTGCGGGGGCTGTCGGACGCCGACGACGCGGTGATCGCGGTTGATTCGCAGCGGGCCCACCCGTTGGCCGGGGTGTACCGCACCCGGGTCGCCGGAACACTCGCCGACCTGGTCCAGACCGGGGAACGACGAATGCTCGCCGCCGTCGACGCCCTGCGCACCCACCGGGTGACCCTGAGCGATCCGGCCTGGCTGACCAACGTGAACGCGCCCGAAGACCTGCATCGCCTCCGCGTTCACTGACCTGTTGATCGGCGGCCGGACCGCTATACCCGACGTGCGCTTTTCTCGCTTGCCGGACGACTGCCTAGAATTGGCCGGTGACCGAATCGACCGCGCATTCCGCCAGCAGTCCCACCGCCCTGCCCAAGGCCTGGGATCCAGGTGCGTACGAGGGCGAGCTCTACCAGGGGTGGGTCGACGCCGGGTACTTCACCGCCGACCCGTCCAGCGACAAGCCGCCATTCTCGATCGTATTGCCCCCGCCGAACGTCACGGGGTCGCTGCACATGGGACACGCGCTCGATCACGTGCTGATGGACGCCCTGTGCCGGCGACGTCGTATGCAGGGCTACGAGGTCCTGTGGCTACCGGGCATGGACCATGCCGGTATCGCCACCCAGAGCCTGGTCGAGCGTCAGCTCGCCGCCAAGGGCGAGAACAAGGACGACCTCGGGCGTGAAGAGTTCATCAACCGGGTCTGGACGTGGAAGGCCGAGTCCGGCGGCACCATCGGCACGCAGATGCGCAGTCTCGGCGACGGCGTCGACTGGTCGCGCGAACGCTTCACGATGGACGAGGGTCTGTCGAAGGCCGTTCAGACCGTCTTCAAGCGGATGTTCGATGACGGTCTGATCTACCGCGCCGAACGGCTGGTGAACTGGTCGCCGGTGATGAAGACGGCCATCAGCGACATCGAGGTCAAATACGCCGACGTCGAAGGTGAACTGGTCAGCTTCCGTTACGGCTCCCTCGACGACAACGAACCGCACATCGTGGTGGCCACGACCCGGCTGGAGACGATGCTCGGTGACACCGCGATCGCCGTGCACCCCGACGACGATCGGTACCGGCACCTGGTCGGCACCGAAATCGAGCACCCGTTCGTCGACCGCAAGATCCCGGTGATCGCCGACGATTACGTCGACCCCGAGTTCGGTACCGGCGCGGTGAAGATCACCCCGGCCCACGATCCCAACGACTTCGCGATCGGTTCTCGCCACCACCTTCCGATGCCGACGATGATGGACGAATCGGCGCGCGTGGCCGGGACCGGCACCGAGTTCGACGGTCTGGATCGTTACGAGGCGCGCGCCAAGATCCGCGAAGTGCTCGCAGCGCAGGGTCGCATCGTCAAAGAGGTGCGTCCGTACGTGCACAGCGTCGGTCACTCCGAGCGCAGTGGTGAGCCGATCGAGCCGCGCCTGAGCATGCAGTGGTGGGTCCGCGTGGAGACCCTGGCCAAGGCCGCCGGCGACGCGGTCCGCAGCGGCGAGACGGTGATCCATCCGAAATCGCTCGAACCACGCTGGTTCGCCTGGGTCGACGACATGCACGACTGGTGCATCTCACGTCAATTGTGGTGGGGTCACCGGATTCCGGTCTGGTACGGACCTGACGGCGACATGGTCTGTGTCGGGCCCGATGAACAGCCGCCGGCCGGATACGTGCAGGACAACGACGTCCTCGACACCTGGTTCTCGTCGGGTCTGTGGCCGTTCTCGACGATGGGCTGGCCCGAGGTCGGCGACGAACTCAAGAAGTTCTATCCCACATCGGTTTTGGTGACCGGATACGACATCATCTTCTTCTGGGTCGCCCGGATGATGATGTTCGGCACGTATGTGGCCGGCGAACTGGGCAAGGAGATCGGCCACGATGCGCCGGTCCCGTTCCGGAACGTCTTCCTGCACGGTCTGGTGCGCGACGAACACGGCAGCAAGATGTCGAAGTCGAAGGGCAACGGCATCGACCCGCTCGACTGGGTCAACCAGTACGGAGCCGACGCGCTGCGATTCACCCTGGCGCGCGGCGCCAACCCGGGAGGAGACCTCTCGGTGGGCGAGTCGCTCGCGCAGTCGTCCCGGAACTTCGCCACGAAACTCTTCAACGCCACCAAGTTCGCGTTGATGAACGGCGCCGCGGTCGGAGAACTCCCGGCGCGTGAGGACCTCACCGACACCGACCGGTGGATCCTGGACCGGCTCGAACAGGTCCGCCGCGACGTCGACGCCGGATTCGAGGCATACGAGTTCTCCAAGGCCTGCGAGTCGTTGTTCCACTTCGCGTGGGACGAGTTCTGTGACTGGTACCTCGAACTGGCCAAGGTTCAATTCGCGCGCGACGACGAAGCCCGTTCGGCCGCAACGAAAATCGTGCTCGGCACCGTCCTCGACGAACTGCTGCGGATGCTGCATCCGGTGATGCCTTTCGTGACCGAGGTGCTGTGGAAGACACTCACCGGCGGCGAATCGGTGGTCATCGCGCAGTGGCCGACCGCCACGGGCGTCGAGACGGACACCGTTGCCGCCAGGCGCGTCACCGACACCCAGAAACTGATCACCGACATCCGTCGCTTCCGCAGCGATCAGGGCCTCAAGCCGTCGCAGAAGGTGGCTGCCGAACTGATCGGCCTCGACGAGGCCGATCTCGCCGGCCAGCGCGACTACATCGACTCCCTGGCCAAGCTGAACCGGGCCGAAGACGGTTTCTCGGCGACCGCGACGATCGAGGTGCGGCTGGCCCAGAGCACCGTGACCGTCCAGATCGACACCTCGGGCACCATCGACGTCGAGGCCGAGAAGCGCCGATTGACAAAGGATCTGGCGCTGGCGCAGAAGGAGCTCGAGACGACCACCGCCAAACTCGCGAACGAGCAGTTCCTGTCGAAGGCGCCCGAACCGGTCAAGGAGAAGATCCGGACCCGGCAGCAGATCGCCGGTGACGAGGTGGCCAGGATCACCGCCAAGATCGAGGCGCTGGGTTCCGGATCATGACCGAACCGACAAATCCCGACCATCCGGCCCCGACCGCCGACGACCTCGCCGAGCTGGCAGAGGTCGAGGCGCTGCTCGACACCCGCTGGCCGGAGACCCGGATCGAACCGTCCCTGGCCCGGATCTCGGCGCTGATGGATCTGCTGGGTTCGCCCCAGAAGGGCTACCCGTCGATCCACATCGCCGGCACCAACGGCAAGACCTCGGTGTCCCGGATCATCGATGCGCTGCTGACCGCACTGCATCGCCGCACCGGCCGGATCACCAGTCCTCACCTGCAATCGGCCACCGAGCGGATCTCGATAGACGGGGTGCCCATCTCACCGCGGACGTACGTGGACACCTACCGCGAACTCGAGCCGTACATCGACATGATCGACGACCGGTCGCTCGCGGCGGACGGACCCCGGATGAGCAAGTTCGAGGTCCTCACCGCGATGGCGTACACCGCATTCGCCGAGGCCCCGGTCGAGGTCGCCGTGGTGGAAACCGGGATGGGCGGTCGCTGGGACGCGACCAACGTCATCGATGCCACGGTGTCGGTCATCACGCCGATCGCGATGGACCACAAAGACTTTCTCGGGGACACCCTGACCGCGATCGCGGAGGAGAAGGCCGGGATCATCAAGAAGGCGCCCGATTCACTGGTGCCGACCGATCCGGTGACCATCCTGGCGGTGCAAAAACCCGAGGTCGCCGACGTGTTACTCCGGGCGGCTGTCGAAGCCGATTCGTTTGTCGCACGTGAAGGTTCCGAGTTCGCGGTGCTCGAACGGCGCACGGCCGTCGGTGGGCAGTTGCTGACGTTGCAGGGTCTCGGTGGCGAATACCCCGAGGTGTTCCTGCCGCTCCACGGCGCCCATCAGGCGTCGAATGCAGCGCTTGCGCTGGCCGCGGTGGAGGCGTTCTTCGGCGCCGGCGCAGATCGGCAACTGGACATCGAGGCCATCCGCGCCGGGTTTGCCGCCGTCACCAATCCGGGCCGTCTCGAACGCGTGCGTTCGGCGCCGACGGTCTTCCTCGATGCCGCGCACAATCCACATGGTGCGGCAGCACTGGCGACGGCACTGGAGGAAGAGTTCGATTTCCGGCGTCTGATCGGTGTCGTCAGCGCGATGGCGGACAAGGATGTGGCGGGGCTGCTGCGCGCCTTCGAGCCGATTTTCGACGTCATCGTGTTGACCCACAACGGTTCTCCACGTGCGATGGATCCGGAACTCCTTGCCGAGGTGGCGGTCTCGATCTTCGGGGAAGAGCGGGTCCAGGTGCACGGCTTCCTGCCGGATGCGGTAGAGGCGGCCATCGAACTCGCCGAGGAGAACCTCGATGACAGCGGCATGATGTCCGGGACTGGTGTGGTGATCACCGGCTCGGTGGTGACCGCAGGTGCCGCGCGCACACTCTTTGGTAAGGATCCGGCATGAGTGAGAACGACCCCACCGATTCCCGCGGACCGACTCCGCAGCGGTTCACCCCGCCCAGCGTCGACCCCTGGCGGGGACTTCGTGGTGTGATGGCCGGGACGCTGATCCTCGAGGCGATCGTCATCGCACTGGCCTTTCCCATCGTGTGGCGGGTCGGCGGGGGACTGACTGTGTGGTCGGGTCTCTACCTGGGACTGCTGACTCTGGCGATGATTCTCGGTTCGGGACTGCAGGGCCGCAGCTGGGCCCTGCCGTACAACCTTGCGCTGCAAGTCATCACGATTGCCGGGTGGGCCATCCACTGGTCCATCGGTGTCGTGGGTGTCGTATTCGGGATCGTCTGGGTGTACATCGCATATATCAAACGCGATGTGCGATTGCGGATGGAAAGTGGCCAACTGAACGGCCAGGAACCGATCGACGACTGATCGTCGTGGCCCGGGGGTGTTGTTGCTCGAACGTAACCTGGAAAACGGGCATTTGGGGTGTTGCCGAGTGGTCGGCGCTGACAAGATCGCCTACACGTCATCTTTGACCCCCATTCTGTGATCGAAAGGTCTGTGCTCTCTATGTCGCGTACCCCGAAGTTTTTTCCTGCCGCCTGTGCCGCACTCGGCGGTGTTGCCTGCGTTGCCGCCGGGTTGGTCGTGGGAACCGGCGCGGCCTCGGCAGAGGTGGGTTCACCGCTTCCGGTCGGTGACGGCCAATGGGGATACATCGCCACGCATGCGCTCACCGAGCGTGCCGCCGACATGAACCTGCCGGAGTTCGTCGCATCGATACCGGTGCCCGGGGAGTACAAGCTCGCAAACCTGGCGATGGCGGCCCGGTTCGACATCGCTGTGAACGAGGCGCTGACCTCACCGGGCGGTTGTGTACAGGTGGTCATCGATCCGGCTCCCACCGGCGGCGGCGTCTTCAGCTACGGATTCTTCTCGGTCGCCGGGGAGTACTGCCAGCCGTGAGGCGGCGCGGGGTCTCGGGTTAGGCTTGCCCGGTGACTGAACGCACTCTGGTACTGATCAAGCCCGACGGTGTGAACCGCCAACTCGTCGGGGACATCATCGGCCGAATCGAGCGAAAAGGCCTGTCGCTGGTGGCGATGGAGCTCAAGACCGTCAGCGACGACATCGCCGCGGGCCACTACGCCGAGCACGAGGGCAAGCCCTTCTATCCCCCGTTGCTCGAATTCATCACCTCGGGGCCGCTGGTGGCCGCGGTACTCGAGGGCCCCCGGGCAATTGCCGCTTTCCGGCAGATCGCCGGCGGCACCGACCCCGTGGAAAAAGCCGTTCCCGGAACCATCCGTGGCGACTTCGCGTTGAGCACCCAGTTCAACCTCGTCCATGGTTCGGACTCGCCGGATTCCGCAGAGCGCGAAATCGCGCTCTGGTTCCCTGACCTCGGCTGATCGCCCGGCAGTCCTCCGAGTTTGCGTCGAACTCGGAGGACTTGGCCGCGGCCTCCTGGTTGTGTGGGATACTGGCTGAGGTTGTCGAGCCCGTCGGGCGCCGACGACCAGATGATCAGATCGGGTGCTCGGTCCCCAGGTCGCATGGATTCTCATGCGGTGTGGCGTGGACATCGTGGCGCTCGAGAAAGTCAATCATCACGCCAGGCATCGCCGGCGGGTGCGGGGAACGTCTCACATCCACCGGGCGAAGCGAGACCTAACAATCCCGGCCGAGGCCGGGTAAATAGCACAGCCCTCGCGTGGCCGCGTTTATCCGCGCCCGGGGGCTTGAGGAGAATACGTGGCCGACACGCAGTCGCCGGACGAACTGAACAACAGCAGTTCGGCACAAGAGTTTCCGCACAAGATGCGAGTGCATGCACTGGCAAGACTTCTGGGGCTGAGCAGCCGTGAAGTGCTGGTGCACCTGGCAGACATGGGGATCGCCGCTCGCAGCCCCCAGTCGAGCATCGTGCGAAGTACAGCCATCGCTGTTCGCGACAAGATCGCTGCTGGTGAAGGTGCCGAACCGGCACCAGACGTACCTGCCGCCGAGGCAGAGGTCCCCGTTGCGCAGAGCGAGCCGCCGGCCGCCGAGGCCGATGCCCCCGCGGCAGAGCCCGCCCTCGAGGCCGAGCCGACGCGTGCCCGTGCACCCCGGGCATCCCGCAAGAAGGCGGCCGAGCCGCTGAATCTCTTCTCCGCTGTCGACGAGGACACCGCGCCGGCACCGGAACGACCCGCCGCAGCGCCCGGACATGCCGGGTCCCCGTTGTTCCTGTCCGCAGAACCGGTCCCGGCTGCCGCCGTGGACGACCGGGACGAGTCGGACTCGGATTCTGACACCGACGAAGACGACGGTGATGCAGGTTCCCGCCGGCGCCGTCGGGGCCGTCGTGGTCGTGGCCGCGGGCGCGGTGAGATCGCTGCCGAGGGAACCGACGAGGACACCGCCGACGCGCATACCGATACCGAGTCGGACGCTGCGGTCGAGGCCGATACCCCGGCAGTGGACACCGAGGTCTCCGAGACCGCGGACTCCGACGAAGACAAGACCGACTCGGACAAGCCCGAGGCCCGCAGCGGCAACCGCCGCAAGCGCAGTCGCTCCAAGAAGCCGCGGGTCGATGCCGACACGGAGCAGGTCGTGACCGCGTCCGGTTCCGAGTCGTCCGATACCGACGGCGACGAGAAGACCGATTCCTCGACCGAATCATCCGCGGACGATTCCGAGAGCTCGGACGACCGCGGGACCGGCGAGCCGACGGACTCGGACTCCGACGACTCGGATGAGTCCGGCGATGCGGGTTCTGCCAACCGTCGTCGTCGTCGCCGTCGCCGTCGCAAGGGTGGCGAGAGTGACGACGCCACGACCACCGACGATCCGCCGAATACGGTTGTGCACGAGCGCGAACCCCGCAACAAGTCGCGGAGCCGCGACGAGGTGCAGGGGATCTCGGGTTCGACGCGCCTGGAGGCGAAGCGTCAGCGTCGTCGTGACGGCCGCGACGCCGGTCGTCGCCGTCCGCCGATCCTGAGCGAGTCCGAGTTCCTGGCCCGCCGCGAATCGGTCGATCGTGTGATGGTCGTGCGGGAACGGTCCGGCGTGGCCGCAACCGTGACCCACGAGGCACACGGCGACCATGCGTCGTCGGACGCCTCGCAGGCGACCCGCGACTACACCCAGGTCGCCGTGCTGGAAGACGGCGTTCTGGTCGAGCACTTCGTGACCACCTCGAACTCGTCGTCGATGGTCGGCAACATCTACCTCGGCCGGGTTCAGAACGTCCTGCCCGGCATGGAAGCCGCCTTCGTCGACATCGGCCGGGGCCGCAACGGCGTCCTGTATGCCGGCGAGGTCAACTGGGATGCCGCCGGTCTCGATGGCGGGTCGCGAAAGATCGAACAGGCGCTGCGCCCGGGAGATCCGGTCCTGGTGCAGGTCAGCAAAGATCCCGTGGGCCACAAGGGTGCCCGCCTGACCACGCAGATCTCCCTGGCCGGTCGTTACCTGGTGTACGTGCCGGGTGGCGGATCGACCGGGATCAGCCGCAAGCTGCCCGACACCGAGCGCAAGCGACTCAAGCAGATCCTCGGGAAGATCGTCCCCGACGACGCCGGCGTGATCATCCGCACCGCGTCCGAGGGCGTCTCCGCCGACGAACTGACCCGTGACATCGAGCGTCTGCAGCAGCAGTGGGAAACCATCAACGCCGCGACACCGTCGGCGAACAAGTCGAAGACGGCTGCACCCCAGGCCCTGTACGAGGAGCCCGACCTGCTGGTCAAGGTCGTCCGCGACCTGTTCAACGAAGACTTCAAGAAGTTGATCGTCGAGGGCAACGGTGCATGGAACGAGGTCGAGGGCTACGTCCGTGGCGTCGCCCCGGATCTCCTCGATCGCGTCGAGCGCTTCGAGAAGCCACACGCGGACTCACCTGACGTCTTCGACGTGTACCGAATCGACGAGCAGCTGGCAAAGGCGTTGGACCGCAAGGTCTGGCTGCCCTCCGGCGGTACGTTGATCATCGAGCACACCGAGGCCATGACGGTCGTCGACGTCAACACCGGCAAGTTCACCGGTTCCGGCGGCAACCTCGAAGAGACGGTCACCCGTAACAACCTGGAAGCCGCCGAAGAGATCGTGCGGCAGATGCGGTTGCGGGACATCGGCGGCATGATCGTCGTCGATTTCATCGACATGGTTCTCGAGTCGAACCGGGATCTGGTGTTGCGCAGGCTGACCGAGGCACTGGGACGCGATCGCACGCGGCACCAGGTGTCCGAGGTGACGTCACTCGGTCTGGTGCAGATGACGCGTAAGCGTTTGGGCACCGGACTGCTCGAGGCCTTCTCGACCACCTGCACCTGCTGCAACGGCCGCGGAATCATCGTGCACGCGAACCCCGTCGAGATCTCCACCGGCGGCGACGATTCCAGCCGTGGCGGAATCGATTCGAAGCGTCCGCGCCGAAATCGTCGGAGCGGCAAGCCGGATCAGCCGGCCGTCGCGCAGGTCGTCGAGTCGAAGCCGGCTGCCCACAGCCCGGCCGAACATCCGATGTTCCGGGCGATGGCGAGCCACACCCCGGACACCGATACCGAGGCCGGCGATACCCAAACCCCGGGCACGGACATCGATTCGGGCACGGGCGACCAGGCCCCGCAGCCGCAGACCGAAACGAACGCTCCGACAGCGGTCGCTGAGACCGCACCGGTGGTACGTGAACGCAAGCGGGCACCGAAGTCGATCGTTGTCGCCGCACCGAAGGTCGACGAGTCCCCGGTGACGGATGTCACGGCGACCGAGAAACCGGTCCCGGAGACGAAGATCGACACACCGGCCGCCGCTGACGGCGAGTCATCGTCGGAGGCCGCACCGGCATCCACCGCGCACGCGGCGCCGCCCAAGCGGCGGCGCGCGGTCAGGCGCAAGCCTGCAGTTTCTCCGCCTCCATCGCAGCCTGCGGTGGTCGTAGAGGTGGCTCCGGCCGCACCCGTCACCACGTCGGGTCCGGTGGGAGCAACCACAGAACCGGCAGTTGCCGTACGTCGCAAGCCGCGACGCAGGGCGGCCGGACGACCGGCAGGACCGCCGGTCGAAGAGTGAAACACGCTCGATAGGGGAGCTGGTTTGACCTGGTCGGCCATACTCCCGTAACCTTGCCAAGTCGCCATTCGGCGGACGGATAGCGCTGTGTCTGTTATGCAGCGCCCGGCCGGATCGGCAACGGGCAAGAGCCCGAATGAACCACGACAGACAGTTAGAGGTAGCTCTCCGATGGCAACGTACGCGATCGTCAAGACCGGCGGTAAGCAGTACAAGGTCGCTGAAGGCGATCTGGTGAAGGTCGAGAAGATTGACAGCAAGCTCGGTGATACCGTCTCGCTGCCCGTGACGCTTGTCGTCAACGGCGCTGATCTGACCACCGACGCTGACAAGCTCTCGAAGATCTCGGTGACAACCGAGGTCGTCGAGCATGTCAAGGGTCCGAAGATCAAGATCCACAAGTTCAAGAACAAGACCGGCTACCACAAGCGCCAGGGGCACCGTCAGAAGCTGACGGTTCTCAAGGTCACCGGTATCAAGTAACACGCCCACACACTTCTCAGGAGAACAGTCATGGCACATAAGAAGGGTGCATCCAGTTCGCGCAACGGGCGCGATTCGAATGCCCAGCGACTCGGTGTGAAGCGCTTCGGTGGCCAGCAGGTCAGCGCCGGCGAGATCATCGTTCGTCAGCGCGGCACGCACTTCCACCCCGGCGTCAACGTCGGACGTGGCGGCGACGACACTCTGTTCGCTCTCTCTGCCGGTGCGGTCGAGTTCGGTGCCAAGCGTGGCCGCAAGACCGTCAATATCGTCCCGGAGCCTGTGCAGGCCTGATCCGGCGCAGCCAGCTCCACAAAGCTATAGCTCCTAAGGGGCGGGCAGGGTCACTCGATCCGGTCCGCCCCTTAGAAATTTCCTAACTCTCGCAAGGTGAAAAATGTCTAGATTTGTTGACCGCGTGACGATTCACGCGACCGCGGGCAACGGCGGCCACGGCTGCTCCTCTGTTCATCGCGAGAAGTTCAAACCGCTCGGTGGTCCCGACGGCGGCAACGGTGGCAATGGCGGCGACGTGACCCTGGTGGTCGATTCGCAGGTCCACACGTTGCTCGATTTCCACTTCCACCCACATGCCAAGGCCGGCAACGGCAGGCCCGGTGCCGGTGCCAACCGGGATGGCGCAAAGGGTGAACCGCTGATCCTTCCGGTTCCCGATGGCACGATGGTCCTCGACCCCGACGGCAAGCTCTTGGCCGACCTCGTGGGGGAGGGCACCACATTTGCCGCTGCCTCCGGTGGCCGTGGTGGTCTCGGAAACGCCTCACTTGCCTCCAAGGCGCGCAAGGCCCCCGGCTTCGCCCTGCTCGGTGAAGAGGGTGAGGTCCGTGAGCTGGTCCTCGAACTCAAATCCGTCGCCGACGTCGGACTCGTCGGCTTCCCGTCGGCAGGCAAATCGTCTCTGGTTTCGGTGCTCTCGGCGGCCAAGCCGAAGATCGCCGATTACCCCTTCACCACGCTGCGCCCCAACCTCGGTGTGGTCAACAGCGGTTCGGACATCTTCACGATCGCCGACGTCCCGGGTCTGATCCCCGGCGCTTCGGAAGGTCGCGGGCTCGGCCTCGACTTCCTCCGCCACATCGAGCGCTGCGCGGTGCTGGCCCACGTGGTCGACTGTGCCACCCTCGAACCCGGTCGTGACCCGGTCACCGACATCGACGTACTCGAAGCCGAACTGGCCGCGTACCAGCCGGTTCTGCAGTCCGACACCGGACTCGGCGATCTCGCGAGCCGGCCGCGCGTGGTGATCCTGAACAAGATCGACGTGCCCGACGCCCTCGAACTCGCCGAGATGATCAAACCTGAACTGGAGCAGCGTGGCTGGCCGGTCTTCATGATCTCGGCGGTCGCCCACAAGGGACTCAAAGAACTCACCTACGCACTTGCCGACCAGGTGCGGCAGTACCGGATCGATCACCCCAAGCCGGTTGCCCGCCGCCCGGTGATCCGTCCGATCGCGACCGACGACAACGGCTTCTCGGTGATCGCCGATCCGGACGAGCCCGGTGGCTTCATCGTCCGCGGTACGCGCCCGGAGCGCTGGATCAAGCAGACCCAGTTCGGGAACGACGAGGCGGTCGGCTATCTCGCCGACCGGCTCAGCCGACTCGGTGTGGAGGCAGAACTGGTCAAGCAGGGTGCCGAAGCCGGATGCATCGTCACCATCGGTGACGTGTCGTTCGAATGGGAGCCGCAAGTCGCTGTGGCAGAAGACTTCCCGATGAGTGGTCGTGGGTCGGACATCCGGCTCGATCGCCCGGATCGGATCGGAGCCGCCGACCGTAAGATCGCGCGGCGCCTGCGCCGCGGCCTCGATGTGGAACTCGAGGATCCGGACGAATCGTGACCAGTGTTACCCGGCAACAGATCACGGGTGCCCGCAGCATTGTTGTGAAGATCGGTTCATCGGCGCTCACGGACCTGACCACCGGTCTCGACGTCGGACGGCTCGACGCGCTCGCCGATGCACTCGAAGCCCGGATGCGGGCGGGTTCGGACGTCATCGTGGTGTCGTCCGGGGCGATCGGTGCGGGTATCGCGCCACTGGGTCTGAAGGCCCGGCCCAAAGATCTCGCGACCAAGCAGGCCGCGGCCAGCGTCGGCCAGCTCGCACTGGCACACGCCTGGCACACATCCTTCGCCCGTTATGACCGCACCGTCGGCCAGGTCCTGCTGACCGCGCACGACGTCTCGCTGCGCGCTCATCACGCGAACGCACAACGGACACTTGATCGCCTGCGTTCGCTGGGTGCGGTCGCGATCGTCAACGAGAACGACACCGTGGCCACCAACGAGATCCGGTTCGGTGACAACGACCGGCTCGCTGCCCTGGTGGCGCATCTGGCCGGGGCGGACGCACTGGTACTGCTCTCCGATGTCGACGGTCTCTACGATGGTGATCCCCGCAAAGGGGACGCCTCATTCATCCCCGAGGTGGGTGGACCCGAAGATCTCGACGGTGTGATCGCCGGTAGCGGTGGCGCACTGGGTACCGGCGGAATGGCGTCGAAGCTGTCCGCCGCGCGCCTCGCCGCCGATGCCGGACTCCCGGTCTTGTTGGCCGCCGCGGCCGATGCTTCTGCTGCGCTCACCGACGCGTCGGTGGGTACGGCGTTCGCGCCACGCCCGCACCGTCTTTCGGCTCGCAAGTTCTGGGTTCGGCATGCCGCCGAGGCCACCGGACGGTTGATCCTCGACGACGGGGCCATCCGTGCGGTCGCCCGGGCTCGGCATTCGTTGCTGCCGGCCGGCATCGTTGCGACGAAGGGCCGCTTCTACAACGGTGACGTGGTCGACCTGGCCGATCAGAAGGGCCAGACCCGAGCGCGAGGCGTTGTCGCCTACGACGCCGGGGAAGTGGCCAAGATGATCGGGAAATCGACATCAGACCTGCCGGCGGACTTTCGCCGGCCGGTGGTTCATGCCGACGATCTGGTGGCGCTGTAGCGGTCGTCCTCGGCGTTGCTGAGCAGTTCGAGTACTTGTGAGCAGGGCCCGTCGATCTTGATCGTCGCGTACTCGTCGCCGCGGGTATGGCCGCGGTTGACGATGTGGATCGGCGTGCCGTTGCGCCAGGCCCGTCGAACGAAACGCAGACCACTCATCACGGTCAGGGACGACCCGAGGACGAGTAGCGCATCGGCGTCGTCGACCATCGCAAAACCTTGCTCCACAATGCTTTTCGGAACGCTCTCGCCGAAGTACACGATGTCGGGTTTCAGTATCCCACCGCACGCCGGACAGTCGACCATGACGAAATCGGTGGTGTCGGCGACCACCACATCGGCATCGGGAGCCACCTCGATGGCGCCCCGGCCGCGGATGCGGGTGACGAATCCGGCGTTGTGCGGCTCGAGCAGATCTGCGAGCCGGTGGCGGCTCATCACGTCGGCGCAGCTCAGGCAGCGGACCCGGCCGTAACTTCCATGGAGATCGATGACGGCCCGGTTGCCTGCCTTGAGGTGGAGCATGTCGACGTTCTGGGTGATGATGCCGTTGATCCGGCCATCGCGCTCCAGAGCGGCGAGCGCGCGGTGGCCGGCGTTGGGCAGGGCGGCATCCATATGTCGCCAGCCGATGTGATTGCGCGCCCAGTAGTGCCTGCGGAACTGTGGCGAACTCAGGAACATCTCGATGGTCATCGGTGTGCGGGCCGGGGCGTCCGGACTGCGGTAGTCGGGGATGCCGGAATCGGTCGACATGCCGGCGCCGGTCAGTACCAGCGCTCGCTTCCCGGCGAGCTCCTGGCGGAGCTGCCGTACCCGCGCGGGCAGGTCGGGGTCTGGGTCGGTGGGCTCTGCGGGTTCCCACTGCACCGGGCGGGTTTGCACGCCGTCCAGGATACGCAAAACTCGGCACCCCTATCGGGGTGCCGAGTTCATCTTGCGCCGATTCGGCCGAAGGGGAAATCCGAAGCGTCCGGGCAACTGGTGCATCGCACAATGCACCAGGACAGCGCTACCCGGCGCGGGCCCGGAAGCACGGAGGGCTCCGCGACGGCCGAACCGAGTCAGGCGCCGACGGTGACCAGTGGGTAGACACCGTTCTCGTCGTGGGTCTCGTTGCCGACGACGGGCGGATTGAACACGCACAACATGCGCATCTGGGTATCAGCGGTCACGGTGTGACGCTCGTTGCCGTTGAGCAGGTACATCGAGCCGGGGCCCAGTGGGTACTTCTCACCGGTTTCGCGGTCGAGCAGCGTGCCCTCACCCTCGATCAGCCAGACGGCCTCCACGTGATTGGCGTAGTGGAACTCGTTGACCGTCCCGGCCTTGATGGTGGTCTCGTGGAACGAGAACCCGACGAGGTCGCCTCCGAGCACGATGCGCTTGGAGCGCCAGTTGCCGTTCTCGGCCTCGATGTCGCGGTCGGTACCGGTGATCTCCTGCGTGGTGCGCACGATCATATGAAAACCTTTCTGTTGCAGGAGAGTTCGTTTAGAACTCAGGAATGGAGGATGTCCGCGGTCGCCTGGCTGAGAATCGCCAGCCCCTGATCGAGCTCGGCGTTGGTGATCGTCAGCGGCGGCAGCAGTTTCACGACCTCATCGGACGGGCCGGCCGATTCGACCAGCAGGCCCCGGTCGTAGGCGAGCGCGCAGACCTTGGCGGCCTTGTCGGGGTCCTCGAAGACCAGGCCCTGGACCATGCCGCGGCCGCGGGTGCTGATGCCCTTGTGGGTGCTGCAGAGCGAGATGAACGCATCGCGGATCCGCTCGCCCTTGGCGATCGTCTCCTTCTCGAAGGTGTCGTCCGACCAGTAGTGCTCGATCGCCTTCGTGGCGGTGACGAACGCGGGGTTGTTCCCGCGGAACGTACCGTTGTGCTCGCCGGGCGCCCACACGTCCAGGTGCGGCTTGAACAGCGTCAGGGCCATCGGTAGTCCGTAGCCACCGATCGACTTCGACAGCGTGACGATGTCGGGCACGATTCCGGCCTCCTCGAACGAGAAGAAGGCGCCGGTACGGCCACAACCCATCTGGACGTCGTCGACGATCAGCAGGATCTCGCGTCGCTTGCACAGTTCGGACAGGGCGCGCAGCCATTCGGGGCGGGCCACATTGACGCCACCCTCACCCTGCACGGTTTCGACTATCACCGCGGCCGGGCGGTTCAGTCCGCTGCCCGAGTCGTCGAGAACGCGCTCGAACCAGCTGAAGTCCTCGACCACACCGTCGAAGTAGTTGTCGAACGGCATGGGGGTGGCGTGCACCAGCGGGATGCCGGCGCCGGCGCGCTTCATCGAGTTGCCCGTCACGGATAGGGCACCGAGGGTCATTCCGTGAAAAGCGTTGGTGAAGTTGATGATCGAGGTGCGTCCGGTGACCTTGCGGGCCAGCTTCAGTGCGCTCTCCACGGCGTTCGTACCGGTGGGGCCGGGGAACTGGACCTTGTAGTCGAGTCCACGCGGCAGCAGGATCTTGTCCTGAAACGCTTGCAGGAACGCACCTTTGGCGGTGGTGGACATGTCGAGTCCGTGGGTGATCCCGTCGTTCTCGATGTACTCGAGCAGTGCGGCCTTCAGCACGGGATTGTTGTGTCCGTAGTTCAATGCGCCTGCGCCGCCGAAGAAGTCGAGATACTGGTTGCCGTCGCGGTCGGTGACCCACACGCCCTTGGCGCTGGTGAAGATCGCCGGCCATGCGCGGCTGTAGCTGCGGACCTCGGACTCACGGGTCTCGAAGATGTTGGCCGAAAAGGTTTCTTGCGTTGAGGTAGTCATATTTCCTCCGATGGGTGCGAAAGGTGCCCGTTTCTCGCCTGAACGAATCAGGGGCAACAGGTCGATTTCGTACTGAGTTGGGAGCGCTGGGCGGGCGGGTCGATCCCGGCTTCCGCCAAGGTGTGTGCGGCGATGGCTACGCCGCAGGCCGCCGGCCAGGCGGATGGGATGGAGCGTGGGGTCAGCGTCGCGGTGCGACGATATACAGATCCTCTTGCTCGTGATTGTCCGGAAAGTCGTTGGCCGAGAAGAGATCTTCGCGTCGGATGCTCATCTCACGTCGCTCGGCCAGACCCTGGAACAATGCCTGCGAGGCTTTGTTGTCGGGACTGATGGTGGTGTGCAGCGTCGTGATCCCGCGCGGTTCGAGTCGATCCATCAACTGGGCCAACATCTTTCCGGCCAATCCGAGCCCGCGCTGGTCGGCGTCGACGGCGACTTGCCACACCATCACGACGTCGGGCAGTTCGGGGCGGAGATAGCCGGTCACGAAACCGACGACTTCACCGTCGACTTCGGCGACTACTGATGTCTGGGCGAAATCCTGACACCACAGAACGTAGGCGTAACTCGAGTTCAGATCGAGAACTTTTGAGTCACGGGCGATTTCCCAGAGCCGGACTCCGTCAGAAACCTTTGGTGATCGAAATGCCACCGCGTCCGGCGCGGCGGTTGGGGTAGCGCTGATCTGAGTTGGGCTCATATCGAATTCGAAGTTAACAAGGCGTGACATCGATGTCACCCGCCCTGCGAAATTGGTGCGTAAAGCACGCTACAAACGCCTGATCATCATGTGTTTGTGAGGTGCCTCACAAAATCATGTCCTGCGTAACGGTGTTGCACTGCATCCCCCGATGCGTCGGTACCTGCGGTGTCGCGGGACAATGGGCGCCATGACCCGCATCATCGCCGGCGCAGCCCGCGGCCGACGCCTGACGGTTCCGGCCGCCGGGACCCGCCCGACGACCGACCAGGTACGTGAGTCGGTGTTCAACATCCTGACAAATCGGCTCGACTTCTCCGGGCTCGTCGTCCTCGATCTCTTTGCCGGATCCGGCGCACTGGGGCTCGAGGCGCTCTCCCGTGGGGCGCAGTCGGCGATTCTTGTCGAATCCGATGCCAGGGCGGCCAAGGTGATCGGCGGCAACATCACGTCGTCGGGTCTGGCCGGTGCGCGTCTCGTCCGCCGCCGCGTGGCCGACTACCTGCGTGCCGGTGCGCCGGTGGCAGACCTCGTGTTCGCCGATCCTCCCTATGACCTGCCCGACGAGCAGATCTCCGAGATGCTCGCGTTGTTGGCGAAGGGTCCGGTGGCACCGGGTGGTCTGGTGGTGCTCGAACGATCGGTGCGCAGTGCGGACACGGACTGGCCGGAGGCGTTCGGGGACACGCAGGTCCGCAAGTACGGGGAGACCCGGATCGAGATGGCCGAACTCGGTTGAGTGGCCGCGCACCGCGGCCTGATAACTTTCTGTCATGTCCGGAGCCGTCTGCCCAGGATCGTTCGACCCAGTCACCTCGGGGCATCTCTATGTCTTCGAGCGTGCCGCGGCCCGATTCGACGAACTGATCATCACTGTGACGATCAATCCCAACAAAAAGGGACTGTTCAGTGTCGAGGAGAGACTCGAATTGCTGGAGAAGGTGACCGCGCACCTGCCGAACGTGCGCATCGACAGTTGGCAGGGCCTGTTGGTCGATCATGTGCGCGAGCAGGGGGTCGACACCATCGTGAAGGGCCTGCGTGGTGCCGCGGACTTCGAATACGAGTTGCCGATGGCGCAGATGAACCGTGACCTCACCGGCGTCGAGACGGTTTTCATGATCACGGACCCGCGTCTGGCGCACGTGTCGAGCTCGCTGGTGAAAGAGGTCGCGAAACTCGGTGGGTCCGTCAGCGAGTTCCTGCCCGCTGTGGTGCACGAACGGTTACTCGAGAAGTTGTCCGCGGGCCGCTGAGGCTCCCCGGGGCCGACGTCCGGGTCGATCGTTTTTCGGCCCGTGGCAGGGTTTCGCCAGGCACTCGGCCTACTCTGGAGCCCGACACACCGGCCCGGGTTGCGTCGTCACGGCCGCAACATTGGGCACACTAGTCACAGAGATAACACAAAACCACCGATCGCAACACGATGAGCACGTGCCAACCGGGCACGGCCGTCATGGTTTGCGGCGAGGAGTGAGGTAGCTGTGTACCGGGTATTCGAAGCGCTGGACGAATTGGGTGCGATCGTCGAAGAAGCGCGCAGTGTTCCGATGACAGCGGGTTGCGTTGTTCCTCGGGGCGACGTGCTGGAACTGCTCGACGACGTCAAAGACGCCATTCCCGGCGATCTCGATGATGCGCAGGACGTACTCGACCAGCGCGACAAGCTGTTGGGTGACGCACGTCTGCACGCCGACACCATGGTCGGGGAGGCCACCGCCGAAGCGGACTCGACCCTGGCGCATGCGCGCGCGGAAGCCGACCGGATCCTGGCCGAGGCCAAGTCACACGCCGACCGCATGGTCGCCGAAGCACAGTCACATTCGGGTCAGATGCTGGCCGACGCCACCGCCGAGTCCGAGCGACTGGCCGCCGCGGCGAGCCGTGAATACGAGTCGGTGACCGGACGGGCGCACGCCGAGGCCGAGCGGATGATCGAATCCGGCAACGCCAATTACGAGCGTTCCATCGCCGAAGGCATCGCCGAACAGCAGCGACTGGTCTCCGAGACCGAGGTCGTGCAGGCCGCCCGTTCGGAGTCCGAGCGGATCATCGACGCGGCACATGCCGAGTCCGACCGCCTGCGCGGCGAATGCGATGTCTACGTCGACAACAAGCTGGCCGAGTTCGAGGAACTGCTGACCGGGACGATCCGGTCGGTGAATCGCGGGCGCCAGCAGTTGCGTACCGGAGCCGGTGTGCACGACTACGCCGAGCACGTCCGTCGCGGTGATTTCGGCACCGGAATGGCCGTCTGAACCAGCGCATATACCCGATGTAGATCCGGGTTGTGTCGGGATTGTCGAATGCGGCTATTCGAGGCGTATCGTGGTTCCTTGTGTCAGCGCGCGAAGGCAGTTCAATACGTCAGTCCCATCCCGTCGATGGCCCGTTCTCCCTGGACATCCGCAGTTTGGGTAGACGGGCCGGTTCGATGCGGGAAGTCCATCGGGCGATCACCGACGGGCCCCGCATCGGCCTGGACATGATCGCGATCCCGGCAGGTAGTGATGTGGATCTCGACCTCCGTCTCGAGGCCGTCTCCGAGGGTGTCCTGGTGACCGGTTGTGTGAGCGGCGAGACCGAAGGTCAGTGTGTCCGCTGCCTGGAACCCGTCACCGGCACCGCGAGCGTCTACCTCACCGAACTGTTCGCCTATCCGGACAGCGCCACCGACGAGACCACCGACGCCGACGAGATGCACCGGATCGTCGATGACAAGCTCGACCTGGAACAGGCGATCATCGACGCGGTTGCGCTCGACCTGCCGGCCACACCGTTGTGCAGCGACGACTGCCCGGGGCTGTGCCCCGAATGCGGTGTACGGCTCGCGGTGGCCGAGCCCGGTCATCACCACGACAAGATCGACCCGCGGTGGGCCGGCCTGGCATCGAAGTTTGCCGAGGATCCAGAGTCGAAGTCGTGACAGAGACCGTCGGATCAGGTGTGAGCGCGTCGGCTGATCATGGGGATCTGCTGGCGGCGGTGAATGTGTCGTTGTCCGACGAGATGTTGGAACTGGCCCTGACACATCGCTCCTACGCCTACGAGCACGGCCGGCTCCCCACCAACGAGCGCCTCGAGTTCCTCGGGGACTCGGTACTCGGTGTGGTGGTCACAGAGCACCTTTACCGCACCCACCCGGATCGGGCCGAGGGCGAACTGGCGAAGATCCGCGCGAGCGTGGTCAACATGCACGCCCTGGCCGATGTCGCACGTGGTCTGGGTCCCGGAGGCCTGGGGGCCCACCTTCGCCTCGGCAAGGGTGAGGAGATGACCGGTGGCCGCGACAAGGCGAGCATCCTGGCGGACGGCATGGAGGCGCTGATCGGCGCCATCCACCTCGAACTGGGTCTGGAGACCGCACGCAAAACGGTGCTCTCGCTCTTCGCTTCTGCGCTGAGCCGGTCGGCGGCACTGGGAGCAGGCCTCGACTGGAAGACCTCCCTGCAGGAACTCACGGCAGAGAAGGCCCTCGGCGTGCCGGTGTACCAGATCACCTCCACTGGCCCCGATCACTGCAAAGAGTTCACCGCAACGGTTCTCGTCGGCGGGCAGCCGTTGGGTTCCGGAGTCGGCAAGACCAAGAAAGAGGCCGAACAATTGGCCGCGTCCACTGCCTGGAAAGCGATTTCCGGGACAGGAGAAGATGCCTGAACTACCCGAGGTCGAGGTGGTACGCCGCGGCCTCACCGATCATGTTGTCGGCCACCGGATCACCTCGGTCGAGGTCTTGCACCCTCGGGCGGTGCGCAGACACCTCGGCGGCGCACTCGATCTGATCGGAATGCTCGCCGGGGCAACCATCACGGCCGCCAATCGTCGCGGCAAGTACCTGTGGCTCGAAGCGGATCCGGCCGGCCGCGCCGACCCCCTGGCAGTGGTGGTCCACCTGGGGATGAGCGGACAGATGCTGGTGCAGCAGCCCGGTGCACCCGACGAGACCCACCTTCGCATCCGCGCGACCCTCGACAACGGAACAGAACTGCGATTCGTCGACCAGCGGACGTTCGGCGGCTGGATGGTCGACGACCTCATCGGGGGCGCTCCGGCATCGATAGCCCACATCGCGCCCGATCCCTTTGCCCCGGAATATGATCCGGACGCGGTCGTAAAAGTGCTCAAGGGTAAACACACCGAGATCAAGAGAGCGATTCTCGACCAGACCGTGGTATCAGGCGTCGGTAACATTTATGCCGACGAAGCCCTGTGGCGCAGCAAGATTCATGGCCGGCGACTCACCGACAAACTCACCGCAAAGGCGCTGCGATCAGTGTTGGACAACGTCGCCGATGTGATGTCGCAAGCACTCGAGCAGGGCGGTACGTCCTTCGATGCCCTCTACGTCAACGTCAACGGGCAGTCCGGCTACTTCGAGCGATCCCTGAATGCCTATGGCCGCGAAGGGGAACCCTGCCGACGGTGCGGTGCCACCATGCGACGCGAGCAATTCATGAACCGCAGTTCGTTCAGTTGTCCGCGCTGCCAGATCCGACCCCGCGGTTGACACTCGCACCACGCTCGGCGCAGTACGGGCATGATCGGTGTCATGACACTCGACCTCACACCGGATGAATTGCTCACCACCACCAGGACCGTACGTAAACGCCTCGACCTGACCCGGCCGGTACCGCTGGAACTGATCAAGGAATGCCTCGAGATCGCGTTGCAGGCCCCGTCCGGTTCGAACCGGCAGGGGTGGCAGTGGCTGGTCATCACCGATCCGGAGATCCGGGCCACCCTGGGCCGGATCTATGGCGAGCTCGTCGATGAGTACCTCGCCTCGAATCAGTCGGCCGCCAAACTGTTCGCCGACGACCCCGACCGCGCGCCTGTTCAGCAGCGGATCGGTGGCAGCGTGGCCTGGCTCGGCGAACACATGGGTCAGGTGCCGGTGCTGGTGATCCCGTGCATCAAAGCCGGAAAGACCCTCCCGGCGGGCAATCAGGCGGGCTTGTGGGGCTCGTTGTTGCCGGGAGTGTGGAGTTACGCGCTCGCGGCACGGGCCCGAGGGCTCGGAACCGCCTGGACGACATTGCATTTGCAACGTGAAGCCGAGATCGCCGAATTGCTGGGTATCCCGGCCGGATTCCACCAGGCCGCGTTGATCCCGACCGCCTACTTCACCGGCGAGACGTTCAGGCCGGCGCCGCGGGAACCGCTCGAAAACGTCCTGCACATCGATCGTTGGTGAAACCGCGGTGGAATTGTGGTCTGAGCGCGGGTGTTAAATATCGACATGACAGCAACCGAACCAGTCAACCCCGCCGCGCCGTCGACCACGGAGCTGTGGGTGCAGCGCACCGGAACCCGTCGGTACACCGGCCACAGCAGCCGCGGTGCCGAGGTCCTGATCGGCTCGGACGGGGTCGAAGGCGTCTTCACCCCGGGCGAGCTGCTGAAGATCGCGCTGGCGGCGTGTACCGGGATGAGTTCGGACAAGCCGCTGTCCCGTCGGCTCGGCGACGACTACGACGCCACCATCCGGGTCAGTGGTGCCGCCGACCGTGAGAACGAGGTCTACCCGCAGCTCGACGAGGTGCTCGAGGTGGACCTGTCCGAACTCGATCCCGAAGCGGCTCAGCGGTTGCTCGTGGTGGTGGAGCGGGCCGTCGATGCGGTCTGCACGGTCGGCCGCACCCTCAAGGCGGGCACCAAGGTCGGATTGACCATCGACACCGACTAGTAGAAGCCGATCAGGCGAAACGGAGTAGGTCATGGCGGACGCGGGGTCTGAAGTGGTGCGGATGCGGGCCTGGGTGCACGGATACGTGCAAGGTGTGGGCTTTCGCTGGTGGACGCGTTCGCGCGCGCTCGAACTGGGACTGGTGGGGTCTGCGTCGAATCAACGCGATGGCAGGGTCCTGATCACCGCCGAGGGCGAGCGCGCCGCATGCCAGGCCCTCCTGGACCAGATCGAGGCCGGGAAGAGCCCCGGAACGGTCGACACGGTGGTCACCGACTGGGAACCCCCACGGGGAGACCTCACCGGATTCGTCGAGCGCTGACGGTAGGCTGAGGCGCTGTGCACCTCAAGAGCCTGACCCTGAAGGGATTCAAGTCCTTCGCGTCGGCAACCACCCTGCGTTTCGAACCGGGTATCACCTGTGTCGTCGGTCCCAACGGGTCCGGCAAGTCGAACGTGGTCGACGCCCTGACCTGGGTGATGGGCGAGCAGGGCGCCAAAGCACTCCGTGGCGGCAAGATGGAAGACGTCATCTTCGCGGGCACATCGGGTCGCGCGGCTCTGGGCCGGGCCGAGGTGACGTTGACGATCGACAACTCCGACGGCGCGTTGCCCATCGACTATTCCGAGGTGTCGGTGACACGCCGGATGTTCCGCGACGGAGCCGGCGAATACGAGATCAACGGCAGTTCCTGCCGGTTGATGGATGTCCAGGAACTGCTCAGTGACTCCGGCATCGGCCGGGAGATGCACGTCATCGTCGGACAGGGGCGCCTCGCCTCGATCCTCGAATCCCGGCCGGAAGAACGCCGGGCCTTCATCGAAGAGGCCGCCGGTGTCCTCAAACACCGCAAGCGCCGGGAGAAGGCGGTCCGCAAACTCGACGCGATGCAGGCGAACCTGTCCCGGCTGGGCGACCTGACCTCGGAGCTGCGCCGTCAGCTCAAACCGCTCGGTCGACAGGCCGAGATCGCCCGGCGTGCGCAGACGGTACAGGCAGACCTGCGTGATGCCCGGCTCCGGCTCGCCGCAGACGACCTGGTGATCCGGCGCAACGAGCTGGCCGAGCAGCAAACCAGTGAGAGCGAACTCCGCAGGCAGACCGGCGAACTGGCGGCACAGCTCGATGAACTCCAGATCCAGGTCGACGACAACGAGAAGTCGCTGGCCCAGATCGTCCCGGCGGCCAATGAGGCCGGGCAGGCCTGGTTTGCCCTCTCGGCGCTGACCGAACGGGTCGGCGCGACCTGCCGCATCGCCGCCGAGCGCAGCCGCTACCTGGCCGAACCGGTGCGACCCGACTCGAGCCGCGATCCCGAACAACTCGAGCGGCAGGCAGAGGCCGCCGCCGCCGAGGAGGCCGCGCTCACCGAGTCCGTCGAAGAGGCCGGCATGCAGCTCGACGGGGCGAAAGAAGCGCTCGCCGAACTGGAGGAAGAAGCCGCCGCGGCCCAGCGTGCACACATGGCGGCCGTCCGGGCCGTTGCCGACCGGCGCGAAGGGCTGGCCCGGCTCGAAGGACAGGTCGACAACCTGCGCACGAAGGTCGAGACCATCGACGCGGAATCGGCCCGACTCGGTGCCGCCATCGAGAACGCGGCCGCCCGCGCCGAGTCGGCGGGCGAGGAGTTCGATGCCGCGGCGGCGACGGTGGCCGACCTCGATGCCTCCGAACTGGGTCTGGACGAACACCACGAGCGCAGTGTGGCCGCGCTCAACCAGGCCAACGAGCGGGTCGCCGAACTACAGGCCGCCGAACGAGCAGCCGAACAACGGGTCACCTCGCTCAAGGCCCGGATCGACGCCCTGGCCGTCGGACTGGAACGCAAAGACGGCGGCGCTTGGTTGATGGAGCACCGTTCGGCCGATCTACTCGGCCCGATGTCCTCGCTGCTGCGTGTCGAGGAAGGCTTCGAAGCCGCCATCGCCGCGGCGCTGGGCCCGGCCGCCGACGCAGTGGCCACCGCCGACCTGCCCAGGGCCCGTGCGACGTTGTCGGCGCTGCGGGAGAACGAGGGTGGACGGGCGTCGGTACTCATCGGCGGGGTCGAATCGGACGGCCGCGGCCACGCGGCCCTGCCTGCCGGTGCCCGGTGGGCGCTCGAAGTCGTCTCAGTGCCCGAATCGCTGACCGGCGCTGTTGAACTCCTGCTCGGCTACACCGTTGTCGCCGACACGGTCGAGGTCGCCGAACTGGTTGTCGCTGACGCGAAAAATATTGTGCCGCAAGTTGGTTCGTTGCGGATCGTGACTCTTGACGGCGACCTGATCGGCGCCGGATGGCGGAGCGGCGGAACCGGTGCACGGCCGTCGACCATCGAGGTGCAATCCGCGATCGACGCCGCCCGAAGCGATCTGGTGCAGGCCGATCGGCGCCGCGAAGAACTCATGGCCGCCCTGTCCGGCGCCCTGGCCCAACAGTCGGACTGCCGCGACACCGCTGAACAGGCACTCGCCGCGCTGCACGAATCGGACGCCCAGCTCGGTGCGATCTACGAACAACTCGCGCGGCTCGGTCAGACGGCCCGGGCAGCGCAGGAGGAATCGTCCCGTCTGGCGGCGCAGCGTGCTCGGATCGAGGACAGCCGAACCGAGGCGATGGCCACACTCGCGGCCGCCGAAGAGCGTTTGCACATGGCCCGGGACGAGAGTTCCGATCGCGGCGGCGACGGTGAACTGCCGGACACCGAGCGGGATGCGGCAGCGGCAGCGGTCGCCGAGGCCAGGGCCGTCGAGATGGAATCCCGGCTGGTCCTGCGCAGTGCCGAGGAGCGCCTGGCCTCGGTTCGCGGCAAGGCCGATTCATTGCGACGGGCCGCCCGCGCCGAGCGGGAGGCGCGCGAGCGCGCAGAACGTCAGAACAAGGCCCGGGCCCACGCTGCGGAAGTCGCTGCGGTTGCTCTGGAGCTCGGGAAGCAGATCGCTCTGCGACTGGAAAGCGCGGTGGCGCAGGCACAGTCGTATCGCGATGAGCTCGAGCGTGAACGCGCCACGCGGACCGAACACCTCGACGTGGCCAAGAAGGCCGCTGCCGAGGTCGGCGGCAAGCTCACCGCGCTGAAGGACGCGGTCCACCGGGACGAGGTGGCCAAAGCGCAGGTGTCGCTGCGGATCGAACAGCTCGAAGAGCAGATCATGAACGACTTCGCGATCAGTCCCGACGATCTCATCGCCGAATACGGGCCGGACAACGCGTTGCCCCCGACAGACCTGGAGATCGCCGAATACCACCAGGCCAAGGAGCGCGGCGAGACGGTGGTCGCACCGACTCCGATCCCGTTCGACCGGGCCACCCAGCTGGCCCGTGCCAAGAAGGCGCAAAAAGATCTGAACACCCTCGGTAAAGTGAATCCGCTTGCGCTGGAGGAGTTTGCCGCACTCGAGGAGCGCTACAACTTCCTGTCCACGCAACTCGAGGACGTGAAGAAGGCCCGGCAAGATCTTCTCGACGTCGTGCAGGACGTCGACAACCGGATCTTGCAGGTGTTCACCGAGGCCTACGCCGATGTCGAACGGGAGTTCGTCGAGGTCTTCAAGACCCTGTTCCCCGGCGGTGAGGGACGTCTGGTCCTGACCAACCCGTCGGACATGCTGACCACCGGCATCGAAGTGGAGGCCCGTCCGCCCGGCAAAAAGGTCAAACGACTGTCGCTGTTGTCCGGTGGTGAGAAGTCGCTCACCGCGGTCGCCATGCTGGTGGCGATCTTCCGGGCGCGTCCCTCACCCTTCTACGTGATGGATGAGGTCGAGGCGGCCCTCGACGACACCAACCTCCGCCGACTGATCACGCTGTTCGAGCAGCTCCGCGAGAAGTCACAGTTGATCGTCATCACTCACCAGAAGCCGACCATGGAGGTCGCCGACGCGCTCTATGGCGTCAGCATGCAGGGCGACGGCATCACCACGGTCATCTCGCAGCGGATGCGTGGCCAGGATCTCGGGGCGCCGACCGTCGACGCGGGTCAGCCGGCCACCTGACTGAGCAGTACCGCGAAGTCCCCGGCCTGATCGGTCCAGGTGTGGTGGCGCTCGAGGCCGGCGGTCGCGAGCTCGTCGTGCAGGGTGTCGAGGTCGAACTTGGTGCTGATCTCGGTGAGGATCTCGGCGCCCTTGCGCAGTTCCCAGCTGCGTTCGATCGTCCCGAACTCGGCCGAGATGTCGCGGCGGGCCCGGAGCCACATCTCGATCCGGTGTTCGGCGGGGTTCCACCGCGCGATGTGATCGAAGTCGTCGGCGTACAGGCCCCGGGCGGCCAGACCACTCCGCAAGACCTCGATCACGTTGCGGTTGAAATCGGCGGTCACGCCGGCGCGATCGTCGTATGCGGCGATGAGTCGGCCGGGGTCCTTGATCAGGTCGGCACCGAGCAGGAAGAAGTCGCCGGGACGCAATGCTCCGGAGATGCGCCGAAAGAAGTCGGCGCGCTCGCCGGTGTCGAGGTTGCCGATGGTGCCGCCCAAGAAGATCGCCATCCGCGGACCGGGATGGTGCATCAGGGACAGCGCCGGATCCCCGAAATCGGCGTGAAGTGGTTGCACCTCGACAGCCGGGAACTCGGCAGCCAACTGCTCGGAGGCCGAGAGCAACATCTCCACGCTGACGTCGAGGGGTACGTACGTGAAGGCGCCGCCGCGATCGGTGAACGCCTGCAATAACAGCCGGGTCTTCTCCGATGTGCCGGACCCGAGCTCGATCATCGTGCGGGCCGCCGACTCCGCGGCGATGTCGTCGCTGTGCGCCCGCAGGATCTCGGTTTCCCGGCGGGTCGGGTAGTACTCCGGGAGGCGGGTGATCTCGTCGAACAATTCGCTGCCGCGTTTGTCGTACAGCCACTTCGCCGGCAGGACCGGCGGATCCTGCCACAGGCCGACCACCGCATCGGCCACCAGATCTGGATTCACGGACGCGTTCGACCCCGTCATCGTCATCGGGCCAGCCGCAGGCCGCTGAGTACCCACCGCGACGGAGCCGGGAAGAAGTTGCGGTAGGTGATCCGTTCGTGGCCGCGTGGTGTCAGAGCGCTCGCACCACGCAACACGTGCTGATCGCTCATGAACTTGCCGTTGTATTCACCGACCGCACCATTGGCCGGCACGAACCCGGGGTAGGGGAGATAGGCACTCGCTGTCCATTCCCACACGTCGCCGACCATCGATTCGGTGGCGACCGAAGGATGACATCGCTGCGGATCGAGCAGTCCACCGCGCCGCCCACCCGTGACGGCGGCGGCGTGCTCCCACTCGAACTCGGTCGGGAGGCGGGCACCGGCCCACCGTGCGTAGGCGTCGGCCTCATAGAAGGAGACGTGCGCAACGGGCTCGTCGAGGACGACCGGACGCCGACCGGACAGCGTAAACGTGGTCCACGTTCCGTCATCGTTGCTCCAGTAGCCGGGCGCGGACCATCCGGTCTCCTGGATGCGGGCCCAGCCGTCGGACAACCAGAACTCGCTGCGCCGGTAACCGTCGTCGGCCATGAACTCCAGCCACTCACCATTGGTGACCTGCCGGTTGGCGATCTCGTAGTCCTGCAGATGGACCGGGTGGCGTGGACCCTCGTTGTCGTAGCTGAACCCGCGACCGTCGGCGCCGATCTCGACCAGCCCACCGGTCATCGACTTCCAGCGCAGGGGTGGGGCGGTCTCGGTCGACTCGGATGTCCATTCGACGTACACCGGACCGAACGGATGGGTGGAGAGCAAGTGCTTGATGTCCATCAGGATGAGTTCCTGATGCTGTTGCTCATGGTTACAGCCGAGCTCCACCAGCCTGATCGCGGCCTCGTCGAGCTGGTCCTCGGTGAGGGCGCGGACCAGCGCGCGGTCGATGTATTCGCGGTAACGGGTGACCTCTTCGAGGCCCGGCCGGGTGATCAGGCCACGCTCCGGGCGGGGATGCCGGGCACCGACGGCCTCGTAATAGCTGTTGAAGAGATAGCGGAACGACTCGTCGTACACGGTGTATCCGGGGAGCTCGCGGAGGATGAACTCCTCGAAGAACCAGCTGATGTGCGCGCGGTGCCATTTCGTGGGGCTCGCGTCCGGCATCGACTGAGGTGTCTGGTCTTCGGGGGAGAGTGCTGCGGTGAGACGGTCGGTGAGCCCGCGCACGTCGAGGAATTTCGTGGTCAGAGCGGACTGGTCAACCGAAATGCTCATGTTCGTCTCCTGGTCTTGGTCAGGGCGTAACGAGTATGGGTGCAGGGTCTGACAATCACCGTACGCCCAGATCAAGATCATCGGTGCGGTTGCGAACGTTCGCTCGACTGTGTCCGGACGTACGCCCGCGAGCTCCTCTGGCAGACTGGGCCGGTGAACTCAGGTGCAGTAATCGCGATCGTCGTTGTCGTTGCCGTGTTGCTCTTGGCCCTGGTGGTGGCGGGCCTGGTGGTCTCGCGCCGCCGTCGAATCTCCCTGCGCGACAGCGAAGATCAGATCACCGGCTCCGATGGCACCCGGCAGGTCGACAAATCGGGTGGCTATCAGGCCGGTTCGGGATTCTCCTTCACCCAGGGCGGGGCGGGGACGACGGTCGCCGAGCCGCCGACCCCGGACATCCCGACCGCACCCCACAAAGAGGTCGCACCGGAGCCCCGGGTCGTCGAACCGCCCGTCGTCGAACGCCCCGTGGTCGAACCGCCTGCTGCCCAGACCCCGGTGGCAGAGCCCGACGTGGCTCAGCCGGAGACCGCAGAACCGAAGACCGCAGAACCGGAACTCTCCGAGCCCCAGACCGTTGAACCGGAGACCGTCGTACCGGAGCCCGCCGAACCGGAAACCGTGACGCCGGAGGTCGTCGAACCCGAGGTGATCGCAGAACCTGCGGCACCGGCGCCGGAAACCGTTGTCGTGACCGAGCCCGAGGTCACCGAGCCCAAGCTCGACGAGATCGCGCCGACGGCGGGCCGGCTGGGCCAACTCCGTGGTCGTCTGTCCCGGTCCCAGAATGCGCTGGGCAAGAGCATGCTCGGACTGCTCGGCGCCGGCGACCTGGACGAGGACAGCTGGGAAGAGATCGAGGACACGCTCCTGATGGCCGACCTCGGCACGTCGGTGACGATGGCAGTCGTGGAACAGCTGCGTACCGAACTCGCGCAGGCGCCGGTCCGTTCGGCGGCCGAGGTCCGGGCCCTGCTCCGCAAGGTGTTGATCGCCCAGGTCGAGCCGGATCTGGACCGCTCGATCCGCGCGCTTCCGCATGCCGGCAAGCCGTCGGTCCTGCTGGTGGTCGGTGTCAACGGCACCGGCAAGACGACCACCACCGGCAAATTGGCCCGCGTTCTGGTTGCCGACGGGCGCCGGGTGCTGCTCGGTGCGGCCGACACCTTCCGCGCCGCCGCCGCCGACCAACTGCAGACGTGGGCCGAGCGGGTCGGTGCCGAGGTGGTCCGCGGTAAAGAAGGTGCCGACCCCGCCGCGGTCGCGTTCGATGCCGTCTCACGTGGCATCGACGAAGGCGTCGATGTGGTCATGATCGACACCGCAGGCCGCCTGCACACCAAAACCGGCCTCATGGACGAGCTGGGCAAGGTCAAACGGGTCGTCGAGAAGCGGGCCGCCGTCGACGAGGTGCTGTTGGTGCTGGACGCGACCACCGGTCAGAACGGCCTGACCCAGGCGAAGGTGTTCTCCGAGGTCGTCTCGATCACCGGGGTGGTCCTGACGAAGCTGGACGGCACCGCCAAGGGCGGGATCGTCTTCCATGTGCAGCGCGAGCTGGGTGTGCCGGTCAAGCTGGTGGGTCTGGGAGAGGGCGCCGACGATCTGGCACCGTTCGAACCGGAGGCCTTCGTCGACGCACTGCTGGGCTGAACAATCCTGGCCCAGATCGTCCCAGTCGCCGCGACCGGTGGCAGCCTCACACAACAAATCAACGTCGGTCCGGCGCTCTGATCAACGTGGTTCCTGCCGGTATACATAGATGAAACATGAATCGGGTGGCGGTTCACACGCCTGAAACACCAGAGGACCCTAAACGAAATCCTCGACCGCCAATCTCTTTGAAGGCGCCGAGCCGTCGGCGCACTCTAGGAGGTTTCTTACAGTGGTTTTGGCACTGCCAGACGATGCGTTTGCGCCCTACGACGTCGGGGCGACCGCCTGGGTCCTGACGAGCGCCGCACTCGTGCTCTTCATGACACCGGGACTGGCCTTCTTCTACGGTGGCCTATCGCGTCAGAAATCCGTCATCAACATGATGATGATGTCCTTCGGCTCCCTCGGCGTCGTGAGCGTGATCTACGTGCTCTGGGGTTACTCGATGTCGTTCTCGTCATCGACGACCGGCGACGACGACATCCTGGGCATCTTCGACAACCCGTTCTCCCTCTTCGGCCTCAATCAACTGATGGAGACCAAGGACATCGACGGTGAGACGCTGAATGTCATCGGCGGCTTCGGAGACGTCCCGGCCATCGTGTGGGCCGGCTTCCAGCTCACCTTCGCGGTGATCACTGTCGCACTGATCTCGGGTGCCCTGGCCGAGCGCGTCAAGTACTCGACGTGGCTGGTCTTCACCGGCATCTGGGCCACCCTGGTGTATTTCCCCCTGGCACACATGGTTTGGGGCGGTGGTCTGCTCTCGAACGCCGAGACCAGCTTCTCGTCGTGGATCTTCGGTACCGAGGACGTCGACGGTGACATCGTCGCCAAGGTCGCCCCGATCGACTTCGCCGGCGGCACGGTCGTTCATATCAACGCAGGTATGGCAGCGCTGGTCCTGGTGCTGATCATCGGTAAGCGCGCCGGGTGGGGACGCACCGCCTTCCGTCCGCACAATGTCCCGTTCGTCATGCTCGGTGCCGCGATCCTGTGGTTCGGCTGGTTCGGTTTCAACGTCGGATCCGAAGGCACCGCCGACGCTTTGGCAGGTCTGGTCTGGATCAACACCACCGCGGCCACCGCGGCAGGCCTGATCGGCTGGCTGGTGGTGGAGAAGATCCGCGACAAGTCGGCCACCGGTGTGGGCGCGGCGTCGGGCATCGTCGCCGGCCTGGTCGCCATCACCCCGGCCTGTGGCGCGCTCACCCCGATCGGTTCGCTGATCCTCGGTGTGATCGCCGGTGCCCTTGCTGCCCTTGCCGTCGGTCTCAAGACCAAGCTCGGTTTCGATGACTCGCTCGATGTCGTCGGCGTGCACCTCGTCGCCGGCCTGTGGGGCACCGTCGGCATCGGCCTGCTGGCCTCCGAGACTGGTCTCTTCTACGGCGGCGGCGGAAAGCAGTTGGTCATCCAGATCGTCATCGCCCTGGTTGCTGTCGCATTCACCGCGGTCATGACCGCCATCATCGCCTTCGCCCTCAAGCCACTCGGGTGGCGGGTCAGCACCGAGGATGAGGACACTGGTATCGATGAGACGGATCACCGCGAAAGCGCGTATGACTTCGCTTAAGTCCTGCAAACTCAATCTCGCTACGTGATCCTCATGGAGGGATACAACAAATGAAGCTAGTTACCGCGATCGTGAAGCCGTTCACGCTCGAAGATGTCAAGGCTGGTCTGGAGCAAGCAGGTGTTGTCGGTATGACCGTCAGCGAAGTCCAGGGTTACGGGCGCCAGAAGGGCCACACCGAGGTCTACCGCGGTGCGGAGTACTCGGTCGACTTCGTTCCGAAGGTCCGGGTCGAGGTCGTCGTCGACGACGCCGCAGTGGACAAGGTCGTCGACGTGATCGTCGAAGCCGCACGCACCGGCAAGATCGGTGACGGCAAGGTCTGGGTCTCCCCGGTGGAAGCCGTCATCAGGGTGCGTACCGGGGAACGCGGCAGCGAAGCCCTGTAAGACAGTGCCATTTCTCAATGGCGGTCGCGGTCCTGCTTCCGAGGAACCCTCGGAGGCAGGACCGCAGCCGTCTCACGCGACCCCTGCTGCGGCAACAGACCTCGTCACGGCACGCAAACAACTACTCACCCGCGCCGATGGCAACAAGCGCATCGACGCGCCCGCCCTGCGGCGGGTGCTGGTCGATCTACATGACTTCTGGCTCACCACCAAGGCGGCCGAGATCGGGATCAAACCCGGTAGCGGGTTTGCGATCGTCGCGGTCGGTGGACTCGGACGCCAGGAGTTGTTACCCCACTCAGACCTCGACCTGATCCTGCTCCACGACGAGATGGACCCGGCGGTCGTCGCCGAGGTCGCCGATCAGATCTGGTATCCGTTGTGGGACGCGCACATCAAACTCGACCACAGCGTGCGGACGGTGTCGCAGGCCCTGCAGGTTGCCGCCTCCGACATGTCTGCGGCGCTCGGACTCCTCGAGGCCCGGCACATCGCCGGTGACGAGGATCTCTCACGGCTCCTGATCGGTGGTGTGCGCCAGCAATGGCGCACCGACATCCGCTCGCGCTTCGGCGGATTGGTCGACCAGGCCCGGGATCGCTGGCGTCGCAGTGGCGACATCGCGCACCGGGCCGAACCGGATCTGAAATATGGCCGCGGCGGTCTACGGGACGTGCACATGCTCGACGCCCTCGCAATCGCCCAGCTGACCGACGGCATGGCCGCGCTGCGGCCCGATTCGCCCGGTGGTGGTCTGCGCCAGGCGTATACGCGATTGTTGGACGTTCGTACCGAACTGCACCGGATCACCGGCCGGCCCCGGGAACAGCTACGGGCGCAGGACGCCGACGAAATCGGTGCCGCACTCCGGATAGGTGATCGGTTCGAGTTGGCGCGCACGATCAGCGACAGTGCCCGCACCATCAGCTACGCCGTCGACGTGGGTCTGCGCACCTCGTCGAACTCCTTGCCCCGCAAGGGTTTGTCGAAGTTGCGACGATCTCCGATCCGGCGCCCGCTCGACGAAGGTGTGGTCGAGCATCAAGGCGAAGTGGCGCTGGCGCGCAATGCGTTCCCCAGCAAGGATCCCGGACTCATCCTCCGGGTCGCGGCGGCGTCGGCGCGGACCGGCCTGCCGATGGCGGCGGCGACGCTGGCGCGGCTCGCGGATTTCGCGCCGGAACTGCGCGAACCCTGGCCCGCGGACGCGCTGAGCGATCTGTTGGTTCTACTCGGGTCCGGCGAGCACATGATCCGGCCGATCGAGGCGTTGGACCGAACCGGTCTGTGGGGTCGGCTCATCCCGGAATGGGGTGCGGTGCGCGACCTTCCGCCCCGAGATCCCATCCACACCTGGACCGTCGACCGGCATCTCGTCGAGACCGCCGCCAACGCAAGCGCTTTGACTACGCGGGTGTCCAGGCCGGACCTACTGGTCCTCGGCGCCCTGATACACGACCTCGGCAAGGGGCGCGGCGCCGATCACAGCGTTGTCGGCGCCGAACTCGCCAACCAGGTCGGCAATCGTTTCGGGTTGTGGCCCGAGGACGTGGTGATCCTGTCGAAGATGGTCCGCTACCACCTGCTGTTGCCGGAGATGGCCACCCGCCGCGACCTCGACGACCCGGCGACGGTGCAGAGTGTCGTCGACACCCTCGGGGGGTCACGGGTTTTGCTCGAGTTGCTCGCCGCGCTGGCCGAGGCCGATTCGCTGGCCACCGGGCCGGGTGTCTGGGGTGATTGGAAGGCTTCGCTGATCGGCGAACTGGTCCGGCGGTGTCTGCGGCTGATGGAGGGTGGCGAACTGTCCATCCCCGATCCGCTGACGCCGGAGCTGATCGCCCTCGCCGAGGCCGGCGGCATCAGCGTCGAGATGGTGTCCACCGACAACCAGCACACTTTCGCCGTGACGATGATCGCGCCCGAGCAGCCGGGCCTGTTGTCCCGCATGGCCGGAGTGTTGTCGTTGCGGGGCCTGAGGTTGCTCAGTGCGGTCGTGCAGACGCACGCCGGGAGTGCGGTCAACACCTTCCTCGTGTCGCCGATCTTCGGTGATCCGGGTGAGGTGGGTCTGCTTCGTCAGCAATTGATCCAGGCAGTCGAAGGTGGGATCGATGTGATCGCCCGCCTGGACGCCAAGGAACGCGACAGCGCGCCGCCGGCGCCACCGGACGGCAGTGTGTCGCCCGCGGTGCCCGCTCTGTTCGCGCAGGCACCCCCGAAGGTGATCTGGTTCGACGGCTACGACGACAGCAGCGTCATCCTCGAACTCCGTGCCGGTGACCGGGTCGGGCTGCTGGCCCGGGTCAGTGACGTTCTCGAACGTCACGGCGCCAACATCACCTGGGCGAAGGTCGCCACCATGGGCGGATCGGTCGTCGACTCGTTCTGTATCCGGTTGCCCGGAGATGGCTCGCAGACCCGTGACCAGCTAGAACAAGCGATTCTTGCGGTGGTACCACCACCGGCGCCACCCCGAGAACACGACGACAAACCCGGTAAATCCGGTGTCCCGATAGGCTAGGGGCATGTTCGACTCCCTCTCAGGCCGGTTGGCCGGTGTCCTTACCGATCTGCGCGGCAAGGGCAAGCTGTCCGATGCCGATATCGATCGCACGTGTCGCGAGATCCGTCTCGCGCTTCTCGAGGCCGACGTGGCGCTGCCCGTCGTCCGCGGCTTCATCAGCCGGGTCAAGGAACGGGCCAAGGGCGCCGAGGTGTCCGGGGCGCTGAACCCGGCGCAGCAGGTCGTCAAGATCGTCAACGAGGAGCTCGTCGGCATCCTCGGTGGCGAGACCCGGCGGATCCAGTTCGCCAAGACCCCGCCGACGGTGATCATGCTCGCGGGTCTGCAGGGTGCCGGTAAGACGACGCTCGCCGGAAAGCTGGCGGCCTGGCTGAAGAAGCAGGGGCACACCCCCATGCTCGTGGCCTGTGACCTCCAGCGTCCCGGTGCCGTCAGCCAGCTGCAGATCGTCGGTGAACGTGCCGGCGTGCCGGTGTACGCGCCACACCCGGGACAGGGCGTCGGTGGTACCGGCGAACTCGGTGTCTCGGGCCACGACGGTGCGGAAAGCCTTGCCGAGCCGATCGAGGTCGCCAGAGGCGGTGTCGCCGAAGCCACGGCGAAGTTGCACGATGTGGTGATCATCGACACCGCGGGTCGCCTCGGTATCGACGAGGAACTGATGCGGCAGGCCCGGGGGATCCGCGACGCGGTCAACCCCGACGAAGTGCTGTTCGTCCTCGACGCCATGATCGGTCAAGACGCCGTGGCCACCGCCGAGGCGTTCGCCGACGGTGTCGACTTCACCGGTGTGGTGCTCACCAAGCTCGACGGCGACGCCCGTGGTGGTGCCGCGTTGTCGGTTCGCGAGATGACCGGCCGCCCCATCATGTTCGCGTCCACGGGAGAGAAGCTCGAAGACTTCGACGTCTTCCACCCCGACCGGATGTCGAGTCGCATCCTCGGCATGGGCGACGTGCTCAGCCTCATCGAGTCGGCGGAGCAGCACTGGGACGTGCAGCAGGCCGAGGACGCGGCGAACAAGATCAGTCAGGGCGAGCTGACGCTCGAGGACTTCCTCGAACAGATGCTGATGATCCGCAAGATGGGCCCGATCGGGAACCTGCTCGGCATGTTGCCGGGCGCGGGTCAGATGAAAGATGCGCTCTCCCAGGTCGACGACAAGCAGCTCGACAAGGTGCAGGCGATCATCCGCGGTATGACGCCCGCCGAACGCGACAACCCCAAGATCATCAACGGTTCCCGCCGGGCCCGGATCGCCAATGGTTCGGGTGTCACCGTCAGCGACGTCAACCAACTCGTCGATCGGTTCTTCGACGCGCGGAAGATGATGTCGCAGATGGCCGGCCGGATGGGCATGCCCGGTGGCAATCGCAAGGTGAATCGCAAAAAGGGCGGCAAGAAGGGCAAGAAGGGCGGTCGCGGACCCACGCCGCCGAAGGTGCGGGGCGGTTTCCCGGGCGGTATGCCCGGTGGAATGCCCGCCGGCTTCCCGGATCTGTCGAACATGCCTGCCGGCCTCGATCAGCTTCCGCCCGGGCTCGAGGGTATCGACGTCAGTCAGTTCCAGCGGCCCAAGAAGAAGTAACCGGAACCCGACGTATGGTGCAGTCGCAGTTGCACTTTCGGGGTCGTGCGGTCGGGACCGGTGAACCGGTCGAGTTCTGGGTATCCGACGGCGTGATCTCGTACGAGTCGGTGCCGGGCGCGGTCACCGTGACCGACGGCGGCTGGATCATGCCCGGTCTGGTGGATGCCCACAATCACGTGGGTATCGCACCGGGGCTCGGGGTGACCATCGAGCAGGCCCGCGCCTTCGCGTACGCCGATGTCCGGGCCGGTGCGACGCTGATCCGCGAGGTCGGCTCGCCGCTGGACACACATCCGCTCGACGCCGATCCTCGTTGCCCGCAGTTCATCCGGGCGGGCAAGCACATCGCCCGTCCCAAGCGCTACCTGCGTGACTACGGCGTCGACCTCGATGACGTCACGGATCTGCCGGCCGAGGTGGCCAGGCAGGTGGACGCAGGAGACGGCTGGGTCAAACTCGTGGGGGACTGGATCGACCGCGACCGCGGCGATCTGGCACCGCTGTGGCCCGAGGATGTTCTGCGCGAAGCGATCTCCGTCGCGCATGACCGCGGCGCGAAGGTGACCGCCCATGTCTTCGGCACCGAGGCCTTGTACGGGTTGATCGGCGCCGGCATCGATTGCATCGAACACGGCACCGGCCTCAACGACGAGCTCATCGCAGTGATGGCGGAGCGCCGGATCGGATTGGTGCCCACCATGATCCAGGTGGAGAACTTCCCGTCGATCGCCGACGGCGCCGACCGGTTCCCGGCATACCAGAAACACATGCGCAAGCTCTACGCCGATGCGCCGGCAACATTTGCGAGTGCGGTCGCCGCCGGGGTCGACATCTACGCCGGTACCGACGCGGGCGGATTCGTCGAACACGGTCGCATCGTCGACGAGGTGGTGGCACTGGCCGGGATAGGTCTGGGCGCGCGAGCGGCCCTCGACTCCGCCTGCGGTTCGGCGCGCCGCTGGCTCGGCGTCGGTGCCCTCGATGCGGGCGATCGCGCGGATGTCCTTGTGCTCTCGGGTGATCCGATCTCGGATCTGACCGTGCTGCGGACGCCGCAGGTCATCGTCTGCGGCGGCAACGTCATCTGAAGCCGCGGTCAGCCGCGCGCCCGGACATGGACGCGCTCGCCCTGTGCCCCGAAGAGGTTGAGGACTTCGGCCGGTTCCGGCCCGATCGCTCCGATCCAGTGGGGTACGTGGGTGTCGAACTCGACCACCTCGCCCGGCGCCAACTCGAGATCCTGTTCTCCGAGGATCAGGCGGACCCGTCCCGACAGGACGTACAACCACTCATAACCCTCATGGGTCTTGAGGTCGGGGTGCTGGACGTTCTGCGGCGGGATGATCTGTTTGAACGCCTGGACACCGCCGGCCCGTCGCGAGAGCGGGATGAATGTCCGGCCATGGCGGTTGATCGGCCGCAGATGTATCCGCGGGTCTCCGGTCGGGGGTGCGCCGACGAGCTCATCGAGGGGGATCGAGTATGCCTTGGCCAACGGCAGCAGTAATTCGAGTGTGGGTTTACGACCGCCGGATTCGAGCCGAGACAGCGTGCTCTCGGAGATGCCGGTCGTCGCGGAGAGGTCGGCGAGTGTGATGTCACGGTTGCGACGTAGTGCACGCAGTCGTGGACCGACCGCGGTCAGGGCCTGGTTCAAGTCGTCGTCCATGTCTGGAGAGTCTGCCAAATATTGCTGTGATGGCAAACAAACTTGCCGGAATCGGCGAGGTGGGCGCAGGGTGGCGGACATGACTGAACAGATGCAGAGTGAATACGACGTGGTGGTCGTCGGCGGTGGTGCCGCGGGCTTGAGCGGGGCTTTGATGCTGGGGAGGTCCAGGCGCTCGGTCCTGGTCATCGACTCCGGTGCCCCGCGCAACGCACCGGCCGCGGGGGTGCACGGCTTTCTCACCAGGGAAGGGGTCGCCCCGGCCGAGCTCATCGGGATCGGCCGCGAGGAAGTCCTCCGGTACGGCGTCCACCTGGCCGACGGTGACGTTGTCGAGGTCGACGGCACCGTCGATGCCGGATTTGCCGTCACCGTTGCCGGCGGTCGAACCGTCCGCGCGCGCCGACTGCTGTTGACCACCGGATTGATCGACGAACTGCCCGACATCCCCGGGTTGCGGGAGCGGTGGGGCAAAGATCTGCTGCACTGCCCGTACTGCCACGGCTGGGAGGTGCGCGGTCAGGCGATCGGCGTCCTCGCGACCAATGCCTGGGCGATACACCAGGCGCAGATGTTCCGTCAGTTGAGTCCGGACGTGACGCTCTTCCTCAACGATGCGCTGACACCGTCCGCTGAGGATGCGCCGGCACTGTCGGCCCGGGGGATCAAGGTGGTCGAGGGCGCGGTGGTCGCGGTGGAGTCGTCGGGGGACAGGCTCACCGGTGTCCGGCTCGCGGATGGGACGTTCGTCGAACGCGAGGCGCTCACCGTGACGCCGAGATTTGTCGCCCGCGCGGGATTCCTCGCCGACCTCGGTCTGGAATCGCAGGCGCACCCGATGGGTGTCGGTGAGCACATCCCGGCTGACGAGAACGGGGTGACATCCGTGCCGGGTGTCTGGGTCGCCGGCAACATCACCAATCTGATGGCGCAGGTGTCCGCCGCGGCCGCTGCCGGAGCGATGGCCGGCGCCCAGATCAACGCCGACCTCATCGCCCAGGAGGTCCGCGAAGCAGTCGCCTCGAACGCGACCACCTGACCCGACGCCGCAACAAGGGCACGGTCGACGGCAACGAAGGCCCGCTCGGCGGTGATATCGGCACGGTCGACGGGGGAGGTGCCGGGCAGAAACGGGTGTGATTTCAGTTCGGGCGCCCGACTCTGGCAGAATGGTCAGCTGGTTCGCCGGACCCGGCTAGACACCGACCGGCGGTCACACCACACGAACAGCAAAACCGGGCATCTCAATTCCGAGATGTCGCCGAATTGCACTGTGACCATAGAAGGAAGTAACTCGTGTCTGTCAAGATCAAGCTCACCCGCCTCGGCAAGATCCGCAATCCCCAGTACCGCATCGTCGTCGCCGACGCGCGTACCCGCCGCAATGGCCGGGCCATCGAGACCATCGGTCGGTACCACCCCAAAGAAGAGCCTTCGCTGATCGAGATCGACACCGAGCGTGCGCAGTACTGGCTGGGAGTCGGCGCACAGCCGACCGAGCCCGTCGCCGCACTCCTGAAGATCACCGGTGACTGGCAGAAGCACAAGGGCCTGCCGGGCGCCGAGGGCACCCTGCGGGTTGCCGAGCCGAAGCCGTCGAAGCTGGATCTGTTCAACGCCGCGCTCGCCGCTGCCGACAACGCACCCGCCGCCGAGGCCACCACCCCGAAGAAGAAGGCCGCCAAGAAGGCCGACAGCAGCGCCGACGAGGCAGCAGCGCAGGCTCCCGCTTCTGAGGCAACCGACAAGTGAGTGTCGTTGTCGCCGACGCAGTCGAACATCTCGTTCGCGGCATCGTCGCCTTCCCGGATGACGTGCGAGTTGAGCTCGTCACCGGCCGGCGCGGACGTTTTGTCGAGGTTCACGTGAACCCGGAAGATCTGGGTAAGGTCATCGGCCGTAACGGTCGTACGGCCACCGCGTTGCGCACTCTGGTCACCGGTATCGGTGGCCGGGGTGTGCGGGTCGACATCGTCGACACCGATCGCTGATCGGAAAGACACATGGATCTGGTTGTCGGCCGCGTTGCCAAAACGCACGGCGTGCGCGGTGAACTGGTGGTCGACGTCCGGACCGATGAACCCGGCGAACGCTTTGCCGTCGGCAATGTCCTTCGTGGGCGCAAGTCGACCGGCAAGAACACGTTTGTCGAGAACAACTACACGGTGACGGCCGCCCGGAATCATTCCGGGCGGCTGTTGCTGACCCTGGCGGAGGTCGCCGACCGCGACACGGCCTCCGACATGCGGGGCACCCTCTTCCTCATCGACTCGGATGCCGTCTCCTCCGGCGACGACCCGGACGAGTTCTATGACCATGAGCTCCAAGGAGCCCCGGTCCGGACCGTGTCCGGCGACGATGTCGGTGTTGTCACCGACGTCGTCCACATGCCCGGCGGTGATCTCCTGTCGGTGAAGACGGCCGATGGCCGCGACATCCTCATCCCGTTCGTGGCGGCGATCGTCCCCACGGTCAGTCCCGACCTCATCGAGATCGATCCGCCCGACGGCCTCCTGGATCCGGAGTGACCGAGGTGTCCTCGCAGGCGGAAACGCCTGAGCCCGCACTTCGGATCGGCGTCGTCTCGATTTTCCCCGAATACCTCGAGCCGATGCGAATGGCGTTGCTCGGCAAGGCAATCGACCGAGGCATACTCGCGCTCGACACATACAACCTCCGCGACTGGACCCACGACGTACACCGGGCCGTCGACGATTCGCCCTACGGTGGCGGTCCCGGGATGGTCATGAAACCCACCGTGTGGGGTCCCTGTCTGGACGAGGTCTGTCCGGATGACGCCCTGCTGGTGGTACCGACGCCGGCCGGCGTCCCGTTCACCCAGCAGACGGCCCAGGCCTGGAGCAAAGAACATCACATTGTCTTTGCCTGCGGCCGGTACGAGGGCATCGACCAGCGAGTGATCGATGATGCCGCCAAACGCGTTCGCGTCCAAGAGGTTTCGATCGGCGACTTTGTACTCATCGGTGGCGAGGTGGCCGTGATGGCCATGGTGGAGGCCACCGTCCGGCTGATCGACGGGGTTCTGGGCAATGCGAACTCGCATCAGCAGGACTCGTTCTCCGACGGTTTGCTCGAAGGTCCCAGCTACACCAGGCCGCCGTCGTGGCGTGGACTGGACGTACCCCCGGTGCTGCTCAGCGGCGACCACGCCAAACAGGAGCGGTGGCGTCGCGAGCAGTCCATCGAACGCACCCGCGCGCGTCGTCCCGATCTCCTGCCACCTGATCTGTTGCCACCCGGCCCGACGGAGTCCGGCGCGGGTTAGGATCGCCGCACACCAATGGGGGGGTGGGCGATGAGTACGGAATCCGCACGGGCGGTGCCGATGAACACGCGGGCCTGGGAGTCGGTGCTCGATGACGTCGACCGGCAACGTGCACAACTGCGCGAGGTCGAAGAACAACTGCGCACGATGACCGTGGAGGTGACCTCGACGGATCGACTGGTCACGGTCGTCACCAATGCCCGCGGCGCCCTGATCGACCTGCACCTGGAACCACTGGCCCTGCGCCGTTATCGCGCCGACCAGTTGTCATCGCTGATCTGTGAACTCACTGCGCGCGCCGACGGGGAACTCGCCGGGCAGCGGAACCAGCTGACTGAACAGATCGTCAGAAACCCGGGGCCGCACTATCGGGATCTCGATGAGATCACCCCTGTGGAGGGGGTGCGATGAGCCAGGGATCCGGTGGTGAACTGCTGCTCGACGATGCCGCGCTGGTCGCCGCGGCCCGTCGGCTCGCGCCGCTGGTCGGGGAACTCGATGCAGCTCTGGCAGAGGTCGATTCGATCATCGCCGACCTCCGGCACGACTGCTCCGGTCACCACACCGGTGCCGCGTTCGACGTCGCCCAGACCCGATCGGCACAGGTCACCGGGGTGCATCTGCGGGCCACCCGCGCCGCCGTTCTCGAGTTCAGCAGTGACCTCGCCCGGGCGGCCGCCGAGTTCGGTGATGCCGACGCCACCGCGGCGGCAGGGATCGGGACCGGTCAATGCTGAGCGAGCCGATTCCGGACCTGCTGGAAAAGCATTGGCCGGCAACGGATCCCGAACGGCTACACCGGGCAGGCGAGCGGTTCACGTTGCTGATGCAGCGACTGTCGCAGGTGCAGGTTGCTCTCGGTGACGCGGCTCGTGACATCGCCGCGACCGGTGGCGGACAGGCGGTGGTGGCCATGGCAGATCAGGCCCGCCGCATCGCCGATGTCGAAGTCGCGACCGCCATCGAACGAATCGATCATCACGCCACCGCGACCCACGCCTACGGTGACGCGGTTGCCCGGACGCAGGAACGGTTGACCGTCGTTGCGGCGATTGCCGATCGAGACGTGCTGGCCGGTCAGGTCGTCGCCACGGCGACCGGTGACACCACCGGGCTGGTGGGTGCACATGATGCGGCGGCCCGGGTGATCACCGCTGCCGCCGGACAACTCGATCGGCGAACCCGCGAGATCACCGACGACCTGCAATCGCACGATGAGCCCGACCGCGGCGAGGCCCGGTCCGGCGCCGGGGGAGCGCCGATGATGGCCCCGATGGGTGGCGCCATGGCGGGAGCCTTGCCAGGCGTGATGGCGCCCGCGCGTGGCTCAGATCATCGATCGGACCTCGACGTCGCCGACGTGGATCTGGCGATGCTGCGCGCGCGGGCGGCGCACCTGGCCGCTGTACAGCCACCGGAGGTGGCACCGTGGATCCGGATCGCGGTCGGCCTCGGCCTCGCCGGCGACGGCAGGCACGTCGTGGTGGTCGGGACCAGTGAACTCGGTGGATACCTACGTCCGGGTACATCGCCGGAACCACACGAGGTCGTCGTCGGCGATGGCCGTGCACCCGAACTCGCGATCATGGGTTACTTCGCCGGCCGCGACATCGAGCCGTTGGCCGTCTGTGCCGCCACCCCACCGCCGCCGGAGGTCGCCGCCGAGATCGCCGAGAGCGGAGCCCACAGCCTCGGCGTCGACGACGGCAGTGCCCAGGACGCCGGGCAGTGACCGCACACCGGATCGATGTCCTGGGATCAGGCGTTGCCGGCCTGGTCGATCGGGTCGAACCCGGTCAGGTGAGCCGAGCAGGTTTGATCCTGACCGTCACCGCGCTCGACGCCGCAGCGGTCCCGACCGACGGTGTGATCACCGCTGTACTGACCGATTGGCGCGCGAACCGGCCGATCGGCCCGGGGCATCGACTGTCGATCGGGTCGATGCGAGCCCGGCTGGACGGGGCGGCGCTGTCGGCGGGGCAGGCGGGCCGGATGACGGACCACCGCGCGGAGTTCGGCCGGGCCCGCGCCGTGGCCGCGCTGGAGTTCGGCATCGCCGGTCGGGGGCGCGACGGGCTGCGCGAACTCGTCTGCGAGGCGTGCGCGGCAACCGGTTCGACCGTATTGATCGCAAATGTCCTTCGTGATCACATCGGGGGATAACCTCATCGGATGGCGCACTGGTTCCAGGAGAACATCGTCGACAACGGGCGACTTCCGCTGTTCGTGGCGTATATCGGCTTCATCCTGGGCTTTCTCGGGATCCGGATCAGTGTCCGCCTGATCCGCGCCGAGGTCAGCTGGTGGTTCAACAACGTGACACCGGGCGGCATGCACATCCACCACGTGGTGTTCGGGACGGTGCTCACGATGGTCTCGGGGCTCGGCCTGATCGCGATGTCGATCAACGGTTCGCAGGTGGTGCTCTCGATCTTCGCCGGCCTGTTCGGGATCGGCGCGGCGCTGGTACTCGACGAGTTCGCGCTCATCTTCTATCTGCGCGATGTGTACTGGGCCGAAGAAGGCCGGGCCTCGATCGACGCGGTGTTCGTCGCCCTGGCGGTCATGGGCCTGTTGCTGATGGGCTTTCGTCCCTTCGACATCGATGACGCCGACACCGGTGATGTGGTCTCGTTGGTGGCGCTGGGAATTTCGCTGCTCGTCGTCGCGGTGCTCACCGGCATCGTTCTGGTCAAGGGCAAGATCTGGACGGGGCTGATCGGGCTGTTCATCTTCCCCTTGCTCATCATCGGGTCGATCCGGCTGGCGCGCCCGACATCCCCCTGGGCCCGGTGGCGTTACACCAAACGCGAGAAGAAGATGGCCGCCGCAGTACGCCGTGAACGCCGCATTCGGCGCCCACTGATCCGGGCCAAGATCTTCATGCAGGACCTGATGGCCGGTAAACCCGACGTCGCCCACGCCAAGGCCGAGGCCGAGGCCGAACTCGACGTCGTGGTTCATGCGGCACCGGCACCAGGGGAGTCCGGCGAGCTGGTGCTGGCCGAGACGATTTCTCACGGGCGGGGTCCTTCTGGCACAATTGACCAGTTGCCGATCGACGATCAGACGTCAGGATCTTCTGTCCGCTGATCCGTCGCGGAGACCAAACGAATCAGAGCACGAACCAGTCGAGCCGCAAGGCCGCTAGGTTCCTCTGCTCACGCCAACAGGATTGGAACCGACAGTATGAACACTCTGGATTTCTTGGACAACAAGTCCCTGCGCGACGACATCCCCGACTTCCGTCCGGGTGACACCCTCAACGTTCACGTGAAGGTCATCGAGGGCTCGAAAGAACGCGTTCAGGTGTTCAAGGGTGTCGTCATCCGTCGCCAGGGTGGTGGCGTCCGCGAAACCTTCACGGTTCGCAAGGTTTCCTTCGGTGTCGGCGTCGAGCGCACCTTCCCGGTCCACAGCCCGAACCTGGCCAAGGTCGAGATCCTGACCCGTGGTGACGTCCGTCGCGCGAAGCTGTACTACCTCCGCGACCTGCGTGGCAAGGCCGCGAAGATCAAAGAAAAGCGCTGACACACTAGGCTTGCGGCGTGGTCGACACCCCCCGCACTCCTGACGGTTCACGTCCCTACGGACACGAACCCGACAGCGACAATCCGTCCGGATCGGACGACTCTCCACGCCCCTGGCGCAGCCTGGACGATGATGATGGCCGAAAGCCCAAGAAAAAGGGTTCTCTGCTCCGCGAGACCGCCATCATCATCGTCTGTGTGCTCCTGCTCACCTGGGTGCTGCAGACGTTCATCGGACGGCAGTATGTGATTCCCTCGGAATCGATGCAGCCCACCCTCACCGGATGCAACGGATGCACCAACGATCGCATCGTGATCGACAAGCTGTCCTATCGCTTCGGTGATCCCGAGCCCGGAGATGTTGTCGTCTTCAAGGCCCCGACATCGTCGTGGGATCTTGGATGGCAGTCCCCGCGCTCATCGAACACCGTGGTCCGTGGCGCGCAGAACGCCCTGTCGTGGTTCGGCTTCGCGCCGCCCGACGAAAACAATCTGGTCAAGCGGGTGATCGCCGTGGGCGGTCAGCGCATCGAATGCCACAATGCCGACGGCACCGGCGCCAAGGTCGACGGCAAGCCGTTGGTCGAGCCGTACATCGACCTGGAACTGCAGCGGAAGAACGCCGAACTGCGGCCGGCCGAGCTCCTCGACACCAACGGCGAACTCAACTCGTGCTTCGGCCCCGATTTCGGACCGCTCGATGTGCCCGAAGGGCAGGTCTGGGTGATGGGTGACAATCGCGGCAATTCCGCCGACTCTCGTTTCCATATGGACGACCAGTTGCACGGCATGGTTCCGGTCGATGACATCCGCGGCAAGGTCCGAATGATCATCTACCCGTTCTCCCGCTTCGGCGGCGTAGAGTCCGTCAACCCACAGAAATAGCGATGTCCGTGGCAACGAAGTGGCCACCCCGGGTGGCGATTCGACGAGCGGCCGGTCTGCGCACCTTCGAGGCCGCGCTCAATCGCAGTGGACTCGGGCCGGTGGCCGGGGTCGATGAGGCCGGACGCGGAGCCTGTGCGGGTCCGCTGGTCGTGGCGGCCTGTGTCCTCAAGCCGACCGGGCTGGTTTCCCTGGCGGGACTTGATGATTCGAAGAAGCTCAGCGAATCCACCCGGGAGAAGTTGTACAAATCGGTGACCCGTCATGCACTCGCGTGGTCCGCCGTGATCGTCGACGCCGAAGAGATCGATCGGATCGGGATCCACGTGGCCAACATCGAGGGCATGCGACGCGCGGTGGCGGGTCTGCCGGTGAATCCCGGATACGTGTTGTCCGACGGGTTCGTGGTGCCCGGACTGACAGCTCCATCCCTTCCGGTGATCGGCGGCGACGGGGCCGCGGCCTGTATCGCCGCCGCCAGCATCGTCGCCAAGGTCACCAGGGACCGGATCATGGTCGCCATGGACCGCGAGCTCCCCGGGTACGGATTTGCCGTCCACAAGGGTTACAGCACGCAGATGCACATGAGCTGCCTCGACGATCTCGGACCGTCGCAGCAGCATCGGATGTCCTATCGCAACGTGCGAATGCGTGTCCGGGTGCCCTGATGGTGGTCGCGGTGCGGTGATCGCGGTCGGGCCGGCCCCGTTAGATGTCCTCGGTGCACAGGCAGGTGCTGCGGGCGCGTTACCCTTACAGGATGAGCGCCGAGGATCTCGAGAAGTACGAAACCGAGATGGAACTGTCCCTGTACCGCGAATACAAGGACATCGTCGGTCAATTCACCTACGTGGTTGAGACCGAGCGGCGGTTCTATCTCGCCAATGCGGTGGACATGGTGCCCCGCAATGCCGACGGAGAGGTCTACTTCGAAGTCCGGATGAGCGATGCCTGGGTGTGGGACATGTACCGTCCGGCCCGGTTTGTGAAGCAGGTACGGGTGATCACGTTCAAAGACGTCAACATCGAAGAACTCGAGAAGCAGGATCTGCGTCTTCCCGAGAACGGTGTGCTCGGCGACTAGCCGCGCTCGTTGTCCGATCGCCTGAGCAGCAGCGTCAAAGCCGCCAATCCGGCCGTGGTCGCAGCGATCACCCAGAGGACCACCGACAAGGCGCCCAGGAACGAGCGGGCTGCTGCGTCGCGAGCGGCCAGTTGTATCTGAGGCTGTGCCGCAGCGGCCACATTCGACCGGATGTCGTTCGAGCCGGTGGCACCCGGTGACGATTGGCCACCCTCGCATCCCGGGGGCGTCTGTTCCGGATGCGATGACGTCAACTGCACATGCGCACATCGCGCGAACTCGTCGACCACCATCGGCGCAACAGCCGGGTTGACGGTGGTGGATGCGAGTTCGCGCGACAACAGGTGGGCCGCCTCGTCGACCGCCGAGTTCGATTGTGCGGCAACTTGGTTGAAGAAGAAGATGCTGATCACCGCGAGGCCGATCGAACAACCGATCTGCTGGATCGTGGGAATCGAACCAGAGGCCGACCCGACGTTGGATTCAGTGGTACCCGACAGGATGGTCGCCTGCAGCGGAGCGACGAAGACACCGGTACCCAGCCCGCCGAGCACCAATGGGAGCAGCAGCGGTACCACGTCCAGCGAGGCACTCGCGGGATCGACGAGCGTTGCGGTCCATCCCAGACTCACGGTGAACGCGAGCATCCCCACGGCGAGGGTGCGTGGCCCGATCCGGGCGACGAGCAGGGGGGAGACAAGCGACCCCAGCGCGGCGCCGACGGCAAAAGGAAATGTCAGGGCACCGGTTCGCAGGGCGGAGTAGCCCAATCCGAACTGGGCGGCGATGGACACCGTGAAGAAGAAGGCCGCGAAAACGCTGAAGAACAACAACGACAGCACCGCGCCGACCGAGAAGTTCCTGTTGCGAAACAGGTCCAGTCGCAACAGTGGCCGCCCTCCACGCGATTGCAGGTTGCGTTCGTATACGACGAACGCGACCAGCAGGAGCAGGGCGACCACCAGCATCGCCAGAAGCCATCGGGGCCAATCCTTCTCCCGGCCCACGGCGAGCGGATAGATCAGCATGAACAGGCCCGTGGTGGACAGCGCCATGCCGATCAGGTCGAGTGGCGCTCGTTCCTCGGCGGCGATGTCCGGTAGCTCGCGAAATGCCAGCACGCAGGCCATCAACCCCAACGGCAGGTTCACCAAGAAGATCGTCCGCCACCCGAGCCCGGCGATGTCGGCCGTGATGAGGGCACCGCCGAGCATCGGGCCCAGCATTGCCGCCACACCCGCTGTGGCGCCGTAGATCCCGAATACCAGGCCGTGCCTGACGCGCGGAAACAGTACGGAGATGATGGCGATCGTCTGAGCCGAGGCGGCCGCGGCACTCACGCCCTGGACGCCTCTGAGCACGATGAGCTCTGTGGCACCGCCGGCCGTTCCGCACAGTACGGAGGCAAGCGTGAAGCCCGCCAGAGAGATGAGGAAGACCCGGCGCCTGCCGAACATCTCTCCCAGGCGTGAGCCGGTCATCAATGTGCAGGCAAATGCCAACGTATAGACCGTCGCGACGAGCAACTGGTCGGAATACGTCGCCCCGAGGTCCGTTGCCAGACTCGGCAGCGCGATGTTGACGATCGTGGTGTCGACCATCTGCATGAACACCGCGATGAGGCATGCGGCGAACGCCAGCCATGCCCGGCGGGACGGGATGGTCTGCGTGGGGGACTGGGCCGCAACAGATTCCGGGACTACCACCGTGAATGTGAACCTGCCGCTTCCAGCGATGGCACGTAGTCACCGTGGTCGGCGATCGTCGTGAAGATCTCGATGAGACGGTCGACGTACAGCTTGGTCGCCTGGCGGGCCTCGTCGGTGCCGGGGAACAACAGGCTGATCGTGGTCTCATCAGTGAAGCGGTTTATCCACAGGAACACCTCTTCAGAGCTGCCGCGGTTACCGAACAGCCCGGCATTGAGTGCGTCGAACACCTCGACACCCGGCAACTTCCGGACATCGATATACGAGACCATCGGCACCGACCATCCGGGCGGAACGTTGACGCCGCTGGAGGGCTCGACGAGCTGAAGGACGCGATGGAACGAGACGTCGGTGAGCTCTTTTCCGGCGTCGTAGGAGGTCTGAGCGGCACCGACGACGGATGTGAAGGTGGTGCTTGCGTCGATTCTGAGCGGCACCGGGATGAGGCTGGTGAACCAACCGACGGAGTTGAATTCGGCTGGGGTCGACCGGGTGCTCTTGGGTGTGAGGCCCAAGTACTTCTCCTGACCGGTGAACTCATGGCTGGCCAGTGCCGCGACCGTCAGGACGCCGGCCACAAAGGAGGCACCGTTGTCACGGCACACGGTGGCGAACCGCTCGGCGTGGTCCTCGCTGAACAGCGCCGTGGACAGATGCGCGGTACGGGCGTAGCCCTCGCTCGACACGCCCAGCTCGAGCGGGAACGTCGGTAGGCCACCACCGTTGGCCTGCACGAGCTCGATCCAGCGCTTCACATGGGGCGAGTCCAACGTGAGTTCGGCGGATCCGGATCGTTCGCGCTCGCAGTAGTCGATGTAGCTGCCGACCTCGGAGAGGGTGTCCTCGGCGCCGAACGCCGCCGTCGCGTACAGCTGTAGCAACTCGACCACCGTCAAGGCGGCGGAGATGCCGTCGGTGACCAGATGATCGAACGCCGCGTAGAAGGTGAAACCGTCACCGTGCTCGATCGCGCCGAACGAATAGCAATCCCAGTTGAACGGACCCGGTGTCTCGGCCTCGACGTGAATGCGGATCTCGTCGGGTGAGTCTTTGTCACCGTGCACTGTCGGTACGAAATCGAAGATGCTCGGGTCGACGACGTGGCGGATGACCGAGCCATCCGGTTCGGCGGAGAACCAGCTGTGGAAGGTGTCGTGTCGCCGGAGGAAACCATTGATCGCCTCGGTCATCGCCGAGGTGTTCAGCGGTGCGGCGAAGTCGAACGCAACGAGGCACAGTCGAGAGAATCGGAAGCCGGCGTCCTCGTTGCGGGCAGCGGTCCGTAGATACTCTTCTTGTTGGTGCGAAGGCGGCACGGGGTGTACCGGCGCGCGGTTCGCGTCGGTGATCGACGCCAGCGATGCAACCCAACTCGTCAGTCGTCCCGGGTTGGGTTCCCACTCGTTGATCAGTCCGAAATTAACCATTCATCAAGCTCCTCTGTCGTTGAATGGAGTCAGCCATTCCAATGGCGCTCAGTCGCCGGCATTCTCGGACCCTGGTCCAAAAGCGGCAAAGAGCGATATGGGTCCGCTGATCGCGCAGTTGCACGAATCCCTGTCGATGTTTTTATTAAAATTCAGTCACGACGGTGTCACAGTATTGTTGAGCACGGTGAAAACTACATCGAAAAGCGGGGACAGACAACAGTCCGCGTTCATATGAACTGATTGAGCAAAATCGATGACAGACCCCCATACCCTGTGGTATGGGGTAGGTACCCCAATGGAGGTTGAACCGAAAGCATCAGTCGCACTGAGGGTTCAACGTGCTCTACCCTGCTCGACATGCTCGGTAGTGGCCGGTCGGCCAGAGGGAGGGATTTGTGATACCGCATTGGTCTATTGCTGTCGGTAAACCAACGAGATCAATAAGAATTAATATCATCTTGGCAAACATGATGGCGATTGTGTTCACATTTTCGCTGGCCGCGGTGGGGCCCGCTCATGCCGAGCCGAGCCGTTCACATGACGTCATAAATGTTGTTGTCAGATCAACGTCGATGAATTCGGACATTACGGTCAAAGTGTTGCGCCCGTCCGATCAGACAAAACCGGCACCCACGCTATATCTGCTCAACGGCGCCGCCGGCGGCAAGGGCGGCAGCAGCTGGTTCGACCAGACGGATGTCTCGACCTTTTTTGCGGGCGAGCACGTGAACGTAGTGGTTCCGATGGGTGGCGCCGCCAGCTATTTCACGGATTGGCGCAGCGATGACCCGGTGCTGGGCCGACAGAAGTGGGCGACCTTCCTCACCGAGGAACTTCCGCCGCTGATCGATGCCCGGTTCAACGGCAACGGACGCAACGCCATTGCCGGTATCTCGATGGCGGGGACCTCTGTGTTCCAGTTGGTCCTGCGTGCTCCGGACCTCTACCGGGCGGTTGGTTCGTACAGTGGCTGCGCGATGACCAGTGACGCCGTCGGTCAGGCGTTCGTGCGCCTCACCGTCGAGGTTCGGGGTGGTGGCAACACGGTGAACATGTGGGGACCGCCCACCGATCCGGAATGGGTGCGCAACGATCCGTACGTGAACGCCGAAAAGTTCCGGGGCAAGGCAATCTATCTCTCGAACGGTACGGGGCTGCCGGGAAGCCACGACGTACTCGACGGTCCGGGTGTCAACGGCAGCCTGTCGAAACTCTCGGAGCAGATCGCGGTCGGAGCGATGATCGAGACGGCGACGAACCACTGTACGAACCAGATGCGAGATAGGTTGCAGCAGCTGGCAATACCGGCAACCATCGACCTACGTCCGAGCGGAACGCACAGCTGGGGTTATTGGCAGGACGATCTGCACGCGTCCTGGCCGGTGTTCAAGACAGCGCTGGCGGGCTGACCGGTGTCGGTGGGGTTCCCGCATTCCGTTTGAGTCCAAAAGTGAACGCCGCCAAGATGATGGTCATCGCGGCCAGCGACCACAACACCACATCGAATGCGCCCAGAAACGTCTGTGCGGCGGCCTGCCGCGCGGCGGGGCGCAGGGCGGGTTCGGCATCGACGGCGACCTTGGACTGCAGCGTGTCCGGTTCGGCGGATACATCTTTGCGGGCGTCAGGACAGCCAGGAGCCGGTGCGTCGGGTTGCGCCGACCCGAGTTGTGCTGTGGCGCACCGGACGAATTCGTTGATCACAAAGGGCTGCATCGACTTTGAGACCTCGGTGCCGGTCAGGTCGCGGCTCAGTGAAGACCGGGCGTTCGAGACCGCGGATTCCGACTGCGCGGCCACCTGATTGAAGAACAGCACGCTGATCGCGGCGAGTCCGATGGACGCACCGATCTGCTGGATGGTCGGAACAGTCCCGGAAGCGGATCCGATGTTCGACTCTGATGTGCCGGAGAGCATCGTGGCCTGTAGCGGTGCGACGAACAAGCCCATCGCGAAGCCGCCGGCAACCAGCGGTGGGACGATCGCGGGGATGGAGATCGCGGCCGATGCGGGATCGATTATCAATGCGGTGTAGCCCAGTGCCGCGGTGAAGGCGATCGCTCCCATGGTGAGCGTGCGCGACCCGATCCGTCGGACCGCCAGGGGTGAGAGAACCGATCCAACTGCGGCGCCGAACGCGAACGGCAAGGTCAGCAATCCGGTCTTCAGGGCGGAGTAGCCCAACCCGAACTGAGCGGTGACCGAGACCGTGAAGAAGAACGCCGAGAACACACTGAAGAACAGCAGGCACAGCGCGGAGCCCACCGCGAAAGACCTGGCGCGGAACAGACTCAGCGCCAGCAACGGATCACCACCGCGCGCCGTGAGTCGGCGCTGCTGCAACACGAATACGGCGAGCAGAAGGACGGCCGCGATGAGCATGGCGATCTGCCATGACGGCCAACCCTTTTCGCGTCCGGTCGCCAGCGGATGGATCAGCAGGAAGAGTGCCGTCGTGGACAGGACGATCCCGACCACATCGAACATCGGCCGGGTGGGCGAGGTGAGCGCAGGCAGGTACCGGAACCCGAGGCAACATGCGACGAGTCCCAACGGGAGATTGACCAGGAAGATCGTTCGCCAGCCGAGCCCGAACAGGTCCGCCGAGATGAGCAGCCCACCCAGCGTGGGTCCCAGCATGGCCGCCACCCCGGCGACTGCTCCGTAGATACCGAAAATGACCCCGTGCTTGGATTTCGGGAACGAGACGGAGATGATCGCCAGGGTCTGGGCGGAAGCCAGCGCTGCGAAAGCGCCTTGGAGGGCGCGCAGGATGATGAGTTGCGTTGGACCCTGCGCAGCGCCGCAGAGAACCGACACGACCGTGAAGCTCGCCAGTGCGACGATGAAGACCCGGCGACGGCCGAAACGCTCACCGAGACGGGACGCGGTCAGCAGGAAGCACGCGAATGCCAGGGTGTACGCGCTCAGTACGAGGAGTTGCTGCCCGTTGGTGGCGCCGAGGTCCGAGGCCAGGCTCGGAAGTGCGATGTTGACGATGGTCATGTCGACCATCTGCACCGACACCGCGATGAGACAGCACGCCAGGATCATCCACGACGATCGCGTGATCCGGCTCGGATCGGTTGTGGCCGAACGGCCGGCGACCCCGGTGGTCACTGGTGGCACCGTCACACGGCACCGGCCGGCACCGTGGTCGGCGTGTAGTCACCTTCCGCGACGATGGTCTTGAAGATCTGACGGATCCGGTCGATGTAGATGTTGACCGAGGCCCGGGCGTGGGACGAGTCCGGGTAGAGCAGGCTCATCGATGTGTGATCAGTGAACCGGTTGACCCAGACATAGACCTCTTCAGAGGTGCCGCGATTGCCGTAGAACTTCGCGTTGATCGCGGCGAACGTGTCGACGCCGGGCATGCGACGGGTGTCCATCACCGACACCATCGGGACCGACCATCCGGGCTGTGTCGTGATCGGCGATTCCGGCGTGTCGTCGAGGAGTTCGAGGACGCGATGGAAGGAGACGTCGGAGAGTTTGCGACCCGCCACGTACGCCGATTGCGTCTGGCGGACCAGGGAACAGAATGTCGAATCCTCGGTGAACTCGATCGGCACGGGGATCAGACTGGTGAACCATCCGACCGCACTGAACTCTTCGGGTGTGGTGCGAGTGCTTTTCGGCGTGATGGCCAGGTACCTGTCGCAGCCGGTGAACTCGTGGGCGGCCAGACCCGCAACGGTGAGGACTGCGGCAATGAATCCGGCCCGGTTGTCGCGGCAGATGCGGCCGAGGACTTTTGCATCGTCGTCGTCGAACAGTTCGGCGGTCAGGTGTGCGCTCCGAGCCTCCGTCTTGGGGTTCGGACCCAGACTCAGTGGAAAGGTGGGGAGGTCGCCGCCGTTGTCGCGGACCAGTTCGATCCACCGCTGAACGGATTCCGATTCGAGCGAGAGCTGCGCCGACGTCTCGCGTTCGCGCCGGCAGTACTCGATGTAGCTGCCGGGTTGCCTCGGCTCGGTCGCGGACTCGGGGTTGGCCGCGTTCGAGTAGAGCGTCATCGCGTCCACCAAGGCGATCGCCTGCGACAGGGGATCTGAATGCAGATGATCGATGGCACCGTACATCGTGAACCCGTCGGCATGCTCAATTGTTCCGAATGTGAAGCAATTCCATTCGAGTGGACCCGGAGTTTTGCTTTGCGCAAGATTTCGAAGGTCCTCGGCACTGTCGATCATTCCGAAGTCGTGCGGAATGAAATCCACGTCGTCGGGGTGGATTACGTGACGGGCTATGGAGCCGTCGGCTTCGGCGGAGAACCAGCTCAGATGGGTGTCATGGCGGCGCAGGAAGGTATTGATGGTGGTGGTCATCGCCAAGCGGTTGAGCCGTTCGCCGGAATCGAAGGTGCCCACATAAAGGCGTGACCCCCTGACCTCACCTTTTTGTTTTCGCAGCGCCGTGCGTAGGTATTCTTCCTGCTGGTGAGATGGCGGTGTCTGATGAATCGGCGCGCGCCTGGCGGCGTCCAATGAGGCCTCGGACGCTGACCAGATGGTCAACTTTCCCGTCCTCGGCTGCCAATCGTCAATGAGTCCAAAGCTGACCATGAAACCCTTTCCGGCCTGCACCACGAAAATCGATGTCGACCGTACACAGTTGTAGGACAGGTGTACCGAGTCGAATAGTCGTTCGTTGTGTTCGGGCAATTCGCTCACAGATATTCGCGTGAACTTTGCATTCAGCATGCTTTAGTGACGACCCGAGCGCAACCGCACAGAGGTGCGGGAGGGTGGGATTCCAACTTATTCGCAATAAAGTCAATCAATTGATGGAAACCGATTGTGGGAAATGTCGAGACTTTGGTGGTGGCCACGTGCTAATGACGCTGTGGGCAAATGGAAACAAATAGTTCGCAAGGAGTTATCCCAGTGTTTACATAAGTTCGGTCGGCGCGCTCTGTTTGCAATTTCGACGTGCGACAGTGGGTCCATCAAACGCTGATCTGTTCTATTCTGCTGATCAACCATGGACGCGGGACGGGTGGCAGAGGGGTAGTCGTGATTCATCGGTCGATTCACTGGGCAGGGCGCGGGCGAACAGGTATTTCGATGGCCGGACCTGCCGTTATGGCGGTGATGCTGCTCGGTGGATCCGTTCTCGCGGTGGGGCCGGCACATGCGGAGCCGGAAGACCGGGTGGTCGATGTCGTGGTCCATTCCGCTGCGATGCGATCGGACGTGACGGTCAAAGTCCTTCCGGCTGCCGACCGATCGCATCCGGTCCCGACGATCTACCTGCTCAACGGTGCCGCCGGGGGTGAGGGCGGGAGTAGTTGGTTCGACAAGACCGATATCCGGACCTTTTTTGCGGGGCAGGACGTGAATGTGGTGGTCCCGATGGGTGGGGCCGCGAGCTATTTCACCGATTGGCGGCACGACGACCCGGTGCTGGGCAGGCAGAAGTGGGCGACTTTTCTCACAAAGGAGCTACCCCCACTCATGGATGCGGAATTCAGTGGCAACGGGCGCAACGCAATTGCCGGGATATCGATGGCGGGCACATCGGTCTTCCAGTTGGTTCTGCGGGCTCCGCAGTTGTACCGGGCTGTCGGTGCCTATAGCGGGTGCGCGATGACCAGTGACCCGGAGGGGCAGGCATTCGTTCGGCTCACTGTCGAGGGTCGAGGTGGCGGTAACACCGTGAACATGTGGGGTCCGCCATCCGACCCGGAGTGGGTACGCAACGACCCGTACGTCAATGCGGCGAAGCTTCGGGGCAAGGCGATCTACCTGTCGAACGGTACCGGCCTTCCCGGGGAGTACGACGTGCTCGACGGACCGGGTATCGACGGGAATGTCCCCAAGCTCGCCGACCAGATCGCGGTCGGAGCGGTGATCGAGTCGGCGACGAACCGTTGCTCGGAACAGATGCGGGATCGCCTGCAGCAGTTGGGGATTCCGGCCACGATCGATCTCGGTGATCCCGGTACACATAGTTGGGCCTATTGGCAGGACGATCTCCACCGGTCATGGCCGCTGTTCCGGTCGGCACTGGCCGCTTGACCATGCGCAGGCCGTAGAAACCCGCGGGATCCGGTAACAGCGGACCTCGAAAGCAGCACCGGCTTTCCACAGTCGGGTTTTGTGTCCACAGGCAGGCGGTGGGCGGGTGAGATGACCGGTGATGTGCCGACCTCGATGGTCATGGTTGGTTCATGAATCAGTCGGGGAATCAACCGGATCAGGGTGGGGCGGGGCGGTCGCGCCGTGAGGTCGGGCAGTTGGGTGAGGATCTGGCTGTCCGGTTCTTGGAAGATGCGGGCTGGACGGTGGTGGCTCGTAACTGGCGTTGTCGCTACGGCGAGCTGGATGTGATCGCTGTCGACGGGGTCGCCTTGGTGGTCGTGGAGGTCAAGGCGCGGACGGGCGCCCTGTTCGCTGATGTCGCCGAGGCGGTCTCGTTCGAGAAGTACAAGCGGATGCGGCGGCTGGCCGCTCTGTGGTTGCAGGAGCAGGACCGGCGATGGCCGGTGGTGCGTTTCGACGTGATCGCGGTGCACTTGAACTCGGCGGGGGAGCCGACGTTTTCACATCTTCGTGGAGTGTTCTGAGATGAAGCTGGGTCGCGTGAGGTCGGTGGCGCTCAGCGGCGTCGAGGGTGTCGTCGTCGAGATCGAGGCGTCGATCGGGCAGGGATTGCCGGGCGTGCATCTGGTGGGCCTGGGGGACGCGGCGCTCAAGGAGGCGAAAGACCGCGTCCGGGCGGCGATCACCAATACCGCCGCGGCGAACAAAGGGTCCACGGATGAATCCGGTGGCGGGGTGCAGAAGTGGCCGGAAGGGCGGATCACCCTGGCGTTGTCGCCGGCGACGTTGCCAAAAGCGGGTTCGATCTTCGATCTCGGTCTGGCACTGGCCGTGTTGGCTGCGAACTCCGACAAGCCGTCCGAGTTGCTGGAGAAGTCGGTGTTCATCGGAGAACTGGCGCTTGACGGGCGGTTGCGGCCGGTGCGGGGCGTGTTGCCGGCGGTGGTTGCGGCGCGTAAGGCCGGGTTCGCGTATGTGGTTGTGCCACTGGCGAACGTGGCGGAGGCGACGCTGGTCTCGGGGATCGAGGTCGGCGGGGCGTCGCATCTGAGGGAGGTGCTGGGGTGGTTGCGAGGGGCGAACGTACTGGACACGGTGTGTGAAGCGGTGGCGCGGGCCCCGGCTCCGATGTCTCCGGACCTTGCGGACGTGGTCGGTCAGGACGAGGCGCGGTATGCCATGGAGATCGCCGCCGCCGGTGCGCACCATCTGCTGTTGACGGGGCCGCCGGGGATCGGGAAGACGATGCTGGCGCGCCGGCTGCCGGGAATCCTGCCGCCACTGGGGGAGTCGGAGGCGTTGGAGGTCACCGCGATCCATTCGATTGCCGGTGGTCTGCCGGAACATCATCCGTTGGTGACCGAGGCGCCGTTCATCGCCCCACACCATTCGACGACCGTGACGGCGATGATCGGTGGGGGGACGGGAATGGCCAAACCGGGTGCGGTGTCCCGGGCTCATCGAGGGGTGCTCTTTCTGGACGAATGTGCCGAACTCGGGGTGAAGGTTCTCGAAACGCTGCGGACGCCGCTGGAGGACGGTGAGGTCAGGGTCGCCCGAAGGGACGGGGTGGCGCGGTTCCCGGCCCGGTTCCAGCTGGTGCTCGCAGCCAATCCCTGTCCCTGTGCGCCTGCCAACGATGTGGACTGCGTGTGCTCGCCGACCGCGCGACGCCGCTATCTCGGGAAGTTGTCCGGTCCGCTGATGGATCGGGTGGACATCCGGGTCCGGATGGATCCGCCCGGCAACGCGGCGCTGACCGCGGGCGCCGCGGAGACCAGCGCCGACGTCCGTGAGCGGGTGATCGCCGCCCGTGATGCCGCCCGGGAACGGTGGCGTGGACAGGGGTGGCAGACGAACTCCGAGGTACCCGGTTCAGTGCTGCGGCGGGGCGAGTTCAGGTTGCCACCCGGCGTGACCCGTCCGATCGAATTGTTCTTGCGGGACGGTCGCGTCACGGCGCGCGGCGCCGACAGGGCGCTGAGACTTGCGTGGACACTTGCAGACCTGACCGGCACCGGGGAGCCGTCGGAAGACCATGTGGCACAGGCACTGATGTTCCGCGACCGCGGATACAACTGAGGGGGAAGTGGTGCTCGACGAACACGAACGGCGCGCCTGGGCATACCTGTCCGCCGTCGCCGAACCGCCCAGCGCGGCTCTGCGGACCCTGATCGCCGATGTCGGGGTGAGGGAGGCGGCCAAGGCCGTCGCGACCCGGGTGGTCCCGTCCTTGCATGCGGGGGTGCTGGCGTTGACCGAGGCGCGTTATGGCGTGAACACCGCGGACGAAGACCTCGGTACGGTGGCGCGGCTCGGTGGCAGGTTGGTGACACCCGACGACGTCGAGTGGCCGGGATGGCAACTGCTCGCGCTCAGCAAGGCCGACACGGCTGCCAAAGGCGGAGAGCCGTTGGCGCTCTGGGTGCGCGGGCCGGCGCAACTCGACGAGGTCGTCGACCGTTCGGTCGCGATCGTGGGGTCGCGAGCGGCGTCGGGGTACGGCGAGCATGTCACCGCGCTGATCTCGAATGGGTTGGCCGCCGAGAGCTGGACGGTTGTGTCGGGTGGGGCGTACGGGATCGACGGCGTGGCCCACCGGAATGTGCTTGCCTGCGAGGGGATCACGGTCGCCGTGTTGGCGTGCGGCATCGACCGTGACTATCCCGCCGGACACGCGCGACTGTTGTCCGAGATCGCGCGGACGGGGATGGTGGTCAGTGAGTACGCGCCCGGTACCACCGCGGCCAAACATCGATTCCTGACCCGGAACCGGTTGGTGGCGGCGCTGTCCTCGGCAGTGGTTGTGGTGGAGGCCGGTCAGCGCAGCGGTGCGGCGAACACCGCGGCCTGGGCCCGCAAGCTCGGAACACCGCTGGGCGCGGTACCCGGTCCGGTCACTTCGGCGACGTCGGTCGGTTGCCATCGGATGATCGCAGACGGCGTCGCGCAACTGGTCACCGATTCGCGGGACGTCTTGCGCCTGGCGCAGCCGGAGGGTGCGAGTTCCACGGTGCCCGAGGCCGGTCCGCTCGGACGTCGCACCGACGATCTGGATGCCGACCAATTGCGCGTCTACGACGCCGTCCCCGCCACCGGGACCCTGACCATCGGCGAGATCTCGTTTGCGTGCGGACTCGACGTCCGGAAGGTCCGATCGGCGTTGGCGGTCCTCGAGGCCCGAGGAATGCTCAACACCAACGGTTCCGGGTGGCGGCTGACGCGCGGTCGGTGACACCGGCGTCAGTGATCGGGTGATCTCACGGTCGGCGTGGAACGCCGGTCACCTTTCCGATGATCACGTCGGACAGCGCGGTCGGCAACAATCCGACCAGTGGTGCCGAGATCTTGTTCGCAACGCCCACCACATGGCGGGCGCGGGGACGTTTGGTCGTCAGGGCCGACTCGATCGACGCCGCTACCAGGTCGGCCGGGACCGCTGCCTTCTGCGCAGCCGAGATCGTCTTCCGGTACCCGTCGATGTGCTTGGTGTACAAACGGCGGTTCGCATCCGAGAGGTCGGTGAGGCTGTTGTCGAGGGTGGACTCGGCATCACGCCAGATATCGGTATCGGTCTGGCCGGGTTCGATCAAAACGACGCGGATATGCCAGGGCCGCAACTCGATTCGCAAAGCATCCGCCAGTCCTTCCAGGGCGAACTTGGATGCGTTGTATGCCCCGGTCATCGGTGTTGCGATCCGGCCGCTGACCGACGAAACGAAGATCACCCGCCCTTCGGCGGCTCGTAGGCGGGGCAGGACGGCCTGTGTCACCGCATGCTGGCCGACGACGTTCACCTCCAGTTGATGGCGCAGTTGGTCCGGGGAAAGGGTCTCGACCGGACCGCCGACAACGATGCCGGCGTTGTTCACCACGGCGTCGAGGCGATCGGGCAACACGTCCGCGAGCGCGCGGATCTGATCGGCATCGGTGACGTCGAGTGGGATCGGCGTGATCCGATCTGGCGATGCGTTTTTCAGGTCGAGGCCGGCCGCCTCGTCGCGCACTCCCGCGTATACATCCCATCCCGCGGACGCGAGTCGTAGAGAGGTTGCGCGTCCGATTCCCCTGGACGCTCCGGTGATCAAGATCGTTGGCATGGGACGACCGTAGCGGCGCGCAGGTGTGATCCGCACTACTTAGGGTCACCTATATTCGGGTACGGTAGATCGGGTGGTCGGAGCCGCCTGACGAAGACCGTCGGCCCACCGCCGTTGATGAGAGGACGTATGCGTGGCGAAGCGCGAGAACACGATGACGGTTCAGCGAACCGAACAGCTCACACCCCACCTGGTGCGGGTGTACCTCGGTGGCGCCGGATTCGACGACTTCCAGGCGAACGACGACACCGACATGTACATCAAGTTCATGTTTCCGGCAGAGGAAGCGGAGATCACCAAACCTCGCGGACTGCAACGGATCCGAGCAAAGCTTCGTGCCGATGAACCGACGATCCTGCGTACCTACACGGTCCGGCGGGTCGACCGAGTTGCTCGCGAGATCGCGGTCGACTTCGTCGTCCACGGTGAGCAGGGCATCGCCGGGCCCTGGGCGGCCGCCGCCCAGCCCGGTGAGGAGATCCGGTTCCTCGGGCCCGGAAGCGGATACCGCCCGAAGACGGATGTCGACTGGCATCTGCTGGCTGCCGACGAGGCCGGGCTCCCGGCGCTGGCGGCAGCCCTCGAGTCCATGCCCGACGGCACCGTCGTGAAGGCCTTCATCGAGGTCGCCGGACCCGAAGACGAGGTCGACCTGATCGCGCCCGACACCGCAGAGATCGTCTGGCTGCACCGCGGCGTCGGTTCCGATGCCATCACCGACGAACTCGGCGGCGCCAACGCCCCGATCGTCGCCGCGGTTCGGAACGCCGAGTGGCTGCCCGGTTCGGTACAGGTGTTCATCCACGGTGAAGCCGAGGTCGTGATGCAGAACCTGCGCGGGTACATCCGCAAGGAACGCGGTGTGCCGGCGGTCAACGCATCGATCAGTGGATATTGGCGTCGTGGGCACACCGAAGAGGGATTCCGTCAATGGAAGGCTGGTCAGCGCGCCCTCGAGAGCGCCGGCTGACGACCTCCCACCCCCGATGATGTGCGGTTTTGGCGACCATTTGCCCAGGTCGACATAACCAAAAGGGCACAGTATCGGGGGTTGGGGTGTGGCGGCTTGCGGCCGTCGGCCCAGATCGGTTGGCTGAGCGGGTGAGTGCATCGATCATCGACGACTACGAGAGCTACCTGCGGCTCGAATGTGGGCACAGCGAGCACACCGTGCGCGCCTACCTCGGTGATGTCCGCTCGTTGGTCAGTTTCGCCGGTGTCCGGGGTCTGGCCCCGTCGGCGATCGACCTGGCCACCCTGCGGGCCTGGCTGGCCGCCCACAGCAAAGACGGCGCCGCGCGGACGACCATCGCGCGGCAGGCGTCATCGGCCAAACGATTCACTGCCTGGGCCACCCGGGAGGGCGTCCTGGCCGCCGATCCGGGGACCCGTCTGCAGGCGCCGAAGGCGCATCGGACACTGCCCGGCGTCCTGAGCGCCGACCAGGCGAGCGCCGCCCTGACCCCGGCAGCGCCCGACCACGATCCCGACGATCCGATCGCGCAACGCGATCAGCTCATCATCGAGTTGTTGTATGCCACCGGCATTCGGGTCGGCGAGCTCTGCGGACTCGACCTCGGGGACGTCGACCGCTCGCGCAATGTCCTGCGCGTCATCGGCAAGGGCAACAAGGAGCGGACCGTGCCGTTCGGTACCCCGGCCGCAACCGCCATCGATCGGTGGCTGCGCGGGGGGCGTCCGGCGCTGGCCCAACCCAAGGCCGGTGACGCCCTTCTGGTCGGATCCAAAGGCGGACGCCTCGATCAGCGGATGGCCCGGACCGTGGTGCACAAGGTGCTGGGGGCCCTGCCCGGTGCGCCGGATCTCGGGCCGCACGGTCTTCGGCACAGTGCTGCCACACATCTGCTCGAAGGTGGTGCCGACCTGCGAGTGGTGCAAGAACTGCTCGGTCACGCCAGCCTCGCGACCACCCAGCTCTACACGCACGTCAGCGTCGAGCGCCTGCGGAAAGTTCACGACCAGGCGCATCCGAGGGCCTGAGGCGCTCATCCATCGCCCGGCTGCAGCGGTTTGAGGCGCACCCGCACCAGGCCGAGCAGGGCCAGGGGATCGAGATACACCGCTGACGACCCGGCGCCCCGGCGGGCACCCCAGTGCAGGCACCCGGTGCGACATCCGGCATGTCCGGATTCGAGGATCCCGATCGGTGATCCCCGCCCGACCACGGCGCCGGCCCGCACCGAGCCGGCAACCGGTTCGTAGGTGGTCAGCAATCCGTCCGCATGCCGGATCGACACCACCGGTTTGCCGGCGACCGGACCCGAGAAGTGCACGACCCCGGCACCCGCGGATCTGACCACTGCGCCGGGGACGGCTGCGAGGTCCACACCCCGGTGTCCGGGAAGCCAGCGCTCGGCGGGCGGTTCGAATCTGCGCAGTACCGATGGCACGGGGGACAACGGCCAGCCGTAGGCCAGATCGCGGCCGACGGTCGGAGCGCCGGCCGCGGCGGGTGTGAACGGCGCGTTCAGCAGTGAGACGAGGGCCAAGGCAGCGCCCGTCGACACTGCCGCCCGACGCAGTCGCCCCCAGAAGCCCATGGTGACGAGCCTGACCGGCGGCAGGGGATAGCGCCAGGTCAGAGACCCGTTTGGGGAGAACGGGATTGATCATCCCCAGTTGCGCGAAGGGTCTTGACAACCGGCGGTACGGGAAGCGTGGAGGCGATTTCTCCTACCGGCCCGGCGCGCGTAGACTCAGATGGCGCTCTCGCCTCGGCGGGAGTGACTTCGCGCGCCTGCGGTCGGCTGACGTCAGTCCGTCCGACACGGGGTGTGGGCAGTCCTTCTTCGCAGAGGGTTCCACACCTGACAGGTGCCAGGGTCGGCAACCAACCGGATGCCGACGTCAAACTGCACATGAAAGTGAACACATGGCTGTCGTAACCATGAAGCAGCTGCTGGACAGCGGCGCTCATTTCGGGCATCAGACCCGTCGTTGGAATCCGAAGATGAAGCGATTCATCTTCACCGATCGCAACGGCATCTACATCATCGACTTGCAGCAGACGCTGACCTACATCGATAAGGCGTACGAATTCGTCAAGGAGACGGTTGCCCACGGTGGCACCATCCTCTTCGTCGGTACCAAGAAGCAGGCTCAGGAATCCATCGCCGCAGAGGCCACCCGCGTCGGCATGCCGTACGTGAACCAGCGCTGGCTCGGCGGAATGCTCACCAACTTCTCGACCGTCCACAAGCGCCTGCTGCGCCTGAAGGACCTCGAGGCAATGGAGCAGACCGGTGGCTTCGAAGGTCGTACCAAGAAGGAAATCCTCATGCTCACGCGTGAGATGACCAAGTTGGACCGCACCCTCGGTGGTATCCGGGACATGGCCAAGGTTCCGTCGGCCATCTGGGTCGTCGACACCAACAAGGAGCACCTCGCGGTCTCCGAGGCTCGCAAGCTGAACATCCCGGTCATCGCGATCCTGGACACCAACTGCGATCCCGACCTGGTCGACTACCCGATCCCGGGTAACGACGACGCGATCCGTTCCGCCGCACTGCTGACCCACGTGATCGCCGCTGCGGTTGCCGAGGGTGTGCAGGCACGCGCCGGCCAGGGTTCGTCTGACACCAAGCCCGAGAACGCAGCCGGCGAGCCCCTCGCCGAGTGGGAGCAGGAACTGCTGACGGAGGCCACCGCCCCCGCCGCAGAGGCTCCGGCAGCAGAGGCTCCCGCCGCTGACGCGGAAACCCCTGCCCAGGCCTGATCCACTTCTGGTCCAACAACTTCCAGGAACATTCGACAACAGGAGGCTCGCCCACCCATGGCGAACTACACCGCCGCTGACGTCAAGCGGCTCCGCGAACTGACCGGTTCGGGAATGCTCGATTGCAAAAATGCTCTGGCCGCCAATGATGGCGATCTCGACAAGGCCGTCGAAGAGCTGCGTATCAAGGGCGCCAAGGACGTCGGCAAGCGTGCCGAGCGGTCCACCGCCGAAGGTCTGATCGCCGCAAAAGATGGCGCGATGATCGAGATCAACTCCGAGACCGACTTCGTTGCGAAGAACGACGAGTTCCAGGCCCTCGCGGCCCAGGTCCTCGACGCTGCCGTTGCCGCGAAGACGTCCGACGTGGAGGTCCTCAAGGCCGCCAAGGTCGGCGACAAAACGGTCGACGAGCTCGTTCAGGCGCTTGCGGCCAAGATCGGCGAGAAGCTGGTCCTGCGTCGCGTCGCCTTCCACGGCGGCAAGGTTGCCTCGTACCTGCACAAGCGCGCGTCGGATCTGCCGCCGTCCGTTGGTGTCCTGGTCGAGTACACCGGTGACTCCGAAGCTGCTGCAGAGGCCGCTCGCGGCGCTGCGATGCAGGTCGCCGCGCTCAAGGCGAAGTACGCAACCCGTAACGAGGTCCCCGAGGATGTGATCGCTTCCGAGCGTCGCATCGCCGAGCAGACCGCTCGTGAGGAGGGCAAGCCCGAGGCTGCGCTCCCCAAGATCGTCGAAGGTCGCGTCAACGGCTTCTACAAGGACGTCGTTCTCGTCGACCAGGCTTCGGTCACCGAGTCGAAGAAGACCGTCAAGGCTGTTCTCGACGAGGCGGGCGCACAGGTAGTGTCGTTCACCCGTTTCGAGGTCGGACAGGCCTGATTTTTGTGCAAGGAACCCCGTGCGAATCATCTGATTCGCCGGGGTTCTTTTGCGCGAGGGTCCCGTTACGATCGAGCCCGACGCAGATCACCCAGATGCAGATCACAATGTGTGGGGCGCAAGAATCAATGTTGACGCACACCGGCACGACGAAGGGACACCCCACATGACCGAGGACATCACGCCCGAGCGCACCGGATTCAAGCGCGTGCTTCTCAAGCTCGGTGGCGAGATGTTCGGCGGCGGCAAGGTCGGACTCGATCCCGATGTTGTCTCGACCGTTGCCGACCAGATCGCCGAAGTGGTCAACTCGGGTGTCCAGGTGGCAGTGGTCATCGGGGGCGGCAACTTCTTCCGCGGAGCAGAACTTCAGCAGCGGGGCCTCGAGCGCTCACGTTCGGACTACATGGGCATGCTCGGCACCGTCATGAACTGCCTTGCGCTCCAAGACTTCCTGGAGAAGCGCGGCATCGTCACACGCGTGCAGACCGCCATCACGATGGGTCAGGTCGCCGAACCGTACATCCCGCTGCGGGCCGAAAGGCACCTCGAGAAGGGGCGCGTGGTCATCTTCGGCGCCGGTATGGGCATGCCCTACTTCTCCACCGACACCACCGCCGCGCAGCGCGCCCTCGAGATCAAGGCCGAGGTCGTACTGATGGCCAAGGGCGTCGACGGTGTCTACTCCGCCGACCCGCGGGTCGACCCCGACGCCACGCTCTACCGCGAGATCACCCACCGTGAGGTCATCGAAAAGGGCCTCAAGGTGGCCGACGCGACAGCCTTCAGTCTGTGTATGGACAACCAGATGCCGATGCTGGTGTTCAATCTGCTGGAGCAGGGCAACATCGCCCGAGCGGTCGCAGGTGAGAAGATCGGAACACTGGTCAGCAGCTGACCGGTCGCCATACCCCACACCAGCACCAGCACACGACAACGGAGGACACCATGATCGACGACGCGCTCCTGGACGCCGAGGAAAAAATGGAAAAAGCTGTCGGTGTCGCGCGTGACGACATGGGCTCGGTCCGGACCGGACGGGCCAATCCGGCGATGTTCAACCGGGTCACCATCGACTACTACGGCTCGCCGACCCCCATCACGCAGGTTGCTTCCATCAACACCACCGAAGCCCGCATGGTGGTCATCAAGCCGTATGAGGCCAGCAGCCTGGGGGCCATCGAGACCTCCATCCGCAACTCGGATCTCGGCGTCAACCCGACCAACGATGGCAACATCATCCGGATCTCGATCCCGCAGCTGACCGAAGAGCGTCGACGCGAGCTCGTCAAGCAGGTCAAGTCGAAGGGCGAGGACGCCAAGGTCTCGATCCGCAACGTGCGCCGCAAGGCGGTCGACGAGCTCAAGCGCATTCAAAAAGACGGTGAAGCCGGCGAAGACGAAGTGACCCGCGCGGAAAAGGATCTCGACAAGACCACCGCGTCCTACGTCAACCAGATCGACGAGCTGGTCAAGCACAAAGAAGCGGAACTGCTTGAGGTCTGAGTCACCCACCGGTGACGTACCTCTGGCGGTGACTGAAGGAGCAGGGCATCAGGTGACCGATACGAATCGGCCGCAGGGCATACCGGACCCGCAGCCCAAGGGCTCCACGTCCCGGGCGGGACGTGATCTGCCCGCAGCCATCGGCGTGGGCGGCACGCTCGGTGTGTCGCTGATCCTGATCTTGATCTTCGTGCCCGAGGTGTGGTTCCCGGTTGTCGCCGTGGCCATCGGAATCGCCAGCTGGGAGGTCACCAAGCGGCTGCGCGAGAGCGGCATCGACGTCGCGCTGATCCCGATCCTCGTCGGCGGTCAGGCCATGATGTGGGTGAGCTGGCCCTGGGGCGTCACCGCGTCGATCGTCGCGTTGGCCGCGACCGTTCTGATCTCGATGATCTGGAAGCTGCTCGAACAGGGCTTGCAGGCTGCGCCGACGAACTATCTGCAAGATCTTGCCGGCACCACACTGGTGCTGTGCTGGCTTCCGCTGATGGGGTCGTTCGGTGCGTCGATGGTCCTCGAAGACAACGGCGCCGCCCGCGTGTTCACCCTGATGATCGTGGTGGTCTGCTCGGACGTCGGCGGTTATGTGTTCGGTGTCCTGCTGGGCAAGCACGCGATGGCGCCGGCCATCAGTCCCAAGAAGTCGTGGGAAGGGATGGCCGGCTCCCTGGTCTTCGGTGTTGTCGGGGCCGTACTGACCATCGTGTTCGTCGTGGACGCCCAGTGGTGGATCGGACTGATCCTCGGGCCGGTCCTGGTCATCTGCGCCACCCTCGGCGACCTTGTCGAATCCCAGGTCAAGCGCGACCTCGGGATCAAGGACATGGGCACCCTGCTGCCAGGCCACGGCGGCATCATGGACCGCCTCGACTCGCTGCTGCCCTCCGCATTTGTGGTGTGGGCGATCCTGGGCGCCCTGCTGTAGTCGAAGCCAGGGATGCCCGGGACTCAGAACTGTCCGGAACTCAGGGTTGCGACCTCTTGACGGCCCGGCGGACCTGCAACATCCGCAGGCTGCCGACGATCGCGGTGATCACCGCACCCAGAATGGCTGCGATCAGCAGGCTGACCCCGAGAGGCAGATTGACCGTCCAGAAGAACAGGTCGATGTTCTGGCTGTCGAGATTCTGCACGATGAACACCAGCAACATCAGAGTGATCACCGCGCCGACGATCAGGCCGACCCAGGCGGCGCGGGTACGGGTGTGCTTCACGTCGTCCAGGGCCTGACGGCGCAGTTCCTCCCGGTGGTCGGCGACGGGGACGTCCCCGCCCACCGGCCCCGTGTCCGGGGGAGTGTGGTCCGGGCTCACGTAACCCGCGGGTTCCTGCTGGTATCCATCTGTCGGCTGCGTCATATGTCTATGGTCCTCTGTCTTTTGTCCGACGACAATCACAGTGTCGAAATTGGCATCTGCGACCGATCTACGTCACGCTTTAACCATGACAGTTCCACTTCCGCTGGTGTTTGACGCGCCCAAACGCGGCATGCCTCCACAACACCTTGCAGACCTGGACGCCGAAGGACGGATCGCCGCGGTCGCAAAACTCGGTTTGCCGAAGTTTCGTGCCGACCAGCTGGCCCGTCAGTACTACGTACGGCTCAACGCCGATCCGGCCGAGATGACCGATCTACCTGCGGCGATGCGCGAACCGGTGGGTCAGGCGCTGTTTCCCCGGCTGATGACCGTGGTCCGGCATGTGGCCTGCGACGACAACACGACCCGCAAGACCCTGTGGCGGCTGCACGACGGCACCATGCTCGAATCGGTGCTGATGCGCTACGCCGAACGCACCACGCTCTGTATCTCGAGTCAGGCCGGCTGCGGCATGGCCTGTCCATTCTGTGCCACCGGGCAGGGTGGTCTGGACCGCAACCTCTCCACCGCCGAGATCGTCGATCAGGTCCGGTCGGCGGCCCGGGCGATGCGTGATGGAGAGCTGGGCGAGCCCGGCCGCCTGTCGAACGTGGTGTTCATGGGCATGGGTGAGCCGCTGGCCAACTACAAGCGCGTGATCGATGCGGTCCGGAAGATCACCTCGCCTGCTCCCGACGGTCTGGGTATCTCCCAGCGGTCGGTGACGGTGTCCACGGTGGGCCTGGCTCCCGCGATCCGCCGGATGGCCGACGAAGGCCTCACCGTCACGCTCGCGGTGTCCCTGCACACGCCGGACGACGAATTGCGCGACACGCTGGTGCCGGTGAACAACCGGTGGTCGGTGAAAGAGGTGCTCGACGCCGCCCGCTACTACGCGGACAGCACCGGTCGCCGGGTGTCGATCGAATACGCCCTCATCCGGGACATCAACGATCAGCCGTGGCGCGCCGACATGCTCGGCGACAAGCTGCGCAAGGCGCTGGGCCCGCTGGTCCACGTGAACCTGATCCCGCTCAATCCGACACCGGGTTCGAAGTGGGATGCCAGCCCGAAACCCGCCGAGCGAGAGTTCGTCAGGCGAGTTCTCGCCCAGGGTGTGTCGTGCACGGTCCGCGACACCCGGGGCCAGGAGATCGCCGCGGCCTGCGGACAGTTGGCGGCCGAAGAGAAGTAGGCAGCGGCATCCGGGTCCGCCGGGTGCAACCGAGCTGCATCCGGGCTGCAACCTCCCGGCGCGATCGTTGAACTCGAATCATTTCCGATCCGAGACCAGGAGTCGCGCCATGACCAGCACCGCCTCAGCCGACACGTCCGATTCAACGGTCGACCGGTTCGCCGACGCCGTGTTCGCAGATCTGCTGGGCGCACAGAACATCTCTGCGCTCTATCTCGGTGATCGACTCGGCTGGTACCGGACACTTGCGGCCGAGGGGCCGCTGACCGCCGACGAGCTCGCCCACCGCACCGGCACCGTCGCCCGGTACGCCCGCGAATGGCTCGAACATCAAAGCGTCGCCGGATACATCACCGCGTCGACCGAATACGAACCCGTCCGGTTCGCGCTGCCCACCGCGCACGCAGAGGTCCTGGTGAACCAGGACAGCTTGAGTTACATGGCGTCGATGTCACGTTTCTTCGCCGCCACCGGCGCGGCCCTGCCGGCTCTGATCGAGGCGTACCGCCACGGTGGTGGCGTGTCGTGGCAGCAACTCGGCACCGATGCCCGGGAGGCGCAGGCCTACGCCAATCGGCCATTGTTCCTCGGCCGGCTGGCGCAGGAGTTCATTCCGAAGGTGCCCGACCTGCACGATCGGTTGCAGTCGACCGGCCGGGTGGCCGACATCGGTTGCGGTGAAGGCTGGTCGGCGATCGCCTTGGCGTTGGGTTACCCGGAGATCACGGTCGACGGCTTCGACGTCGACGCCGCGTCGATCGCCGCGGCCACCCGTAATGCCGCGGCCCACGGCGTGGGGGACCGGGTGCAGTTCCGGATCGCCGACCTCCGGGAATCCGACCTGTCCGGTCGATACGATGCGGTCTTCGCGTTCGAATGCGTCCACGACCTGTCCGACCCGGTGGCCTTTCTCGCGACGGCGCGACGGATCGCAGCGCAGGCCGCGCCGGTGGTGATCATGGACGAGCGCACCGCGGAAACCTTCTCCGCCGATGCCGGCCCCGTCGAACAGCTTCTCTACGGATTCTCGATCCTGTGCTGCCTGCCCGACGGCATGTCCGACCCGGACAGCGCCGCGACCGGGACGGTGATGCGGCATTCGACGCTCGAAAGTTACGCTCGCTCAGCCGGATTCGATGGGGCGTCGGTCATCGACATCGAACACGACCTGTTCCGGTTCTACCGGCTCCAGTGACGGCGTCCGGTGATCGAGCAGGCGCCGGATCTCGGTGACCGCGATCCGGCCCGCAGTCGCCAGATCGCGGGCCGCGCCTGCCGCGTATTCGGTGTCGAAGGCCTCCGCGCCGAGCGCACTGCGCAGGGCCGTGGCCGCGTCCCCGAGTCGGGTGGCCTCGGTCCCGTAAGACGGGGTCAGGTCGGGGCCGGACAACGCGCCGATGAGCTGGGCGGCGGCACGGTCGGCGCCCATGGCGCCCATCGTGGACGCCAGGTTGCGCATGGTTGTCAGCAGATGTGACCACGACCCCGTGCCGAGCCAGTGTTCGATGACCTCGGCATACCGCCTCAACGCCGATGCCGGATCGCCGGTACGGGCCTGCAGACTGACCGCAGATACTCTCGCGACTCCGGCCACGTAGCGGCTCTCGACGGAGTCCGCGAGCTCGATCGCCCGGTCGAATGCCATCCCGGCCGTTCTCGGATCATCGTCGAGGACGGCTTCACCGTGGATGTAGTGCAGCCAGCTGGACTGCGTGGGACTGAGTTCGCGGTGGGCCAGGGCCTCGTCGAGGGCGTGCACTCCGGCGACGGCGTCGGCCCGTCGGCCGCCGTACGCGAGGGTCATGATCTGTCCGGCACGTCCGATCAGTTCGTAGTACACGTCGCCGGCTGCGGCACCGATGTCCACCAATTCGCCATAGTGGTCATTCGCCGGGTGAAGGTCACCCTCGAACAGGTCGCAGTCGCCCAGGGCTTCGAGCGCGTGCATGCGGGTGTGGGCGTCGGTGCCCGTGCGCAAGGCGCATTCGGCTCGTACCCGCGCCGAATCGAGTTGCTCGGCGATCACCAGCCGGTAGGCCGAGGTGGCGTCGACGGCGGCGGCGAGTTCGGGCCGGTCCTGGACCAGCGGAGTGAGCTTTCCGGCCCAGCCGAGCAGCTCGGTGTGCAGACGTGAGACCCCGAACCAATGCAGATCCACCGACAGGGCCACGGCGGCTTCGATGTCGAGAACCCGGGCCCGGCCGTGGGCAACACGCAGTTCGTCGATCAACCCGGTCAGGCGCACATGTGCGCGGCGCTCATCGGCGGTGTGCAGGGTCCGTGCACACTCTGCCGCGACGCCGCCGTAGTGGCGCAGGTGCGCTCGCAGTGTCTCCTCGTTCGGCTGCCCGATCACCGACCGCACCGTCCGCAGCATGCGGTAGTAGGTTCGGCCGGTACGGATCTCGGTGGACAGCAACGATTGCCGGGCCAGCAGATCGATCGTCGCCGGGTCGACCCGGAGGATGGCAGCGGCGTCATCGGCGCGGACCGATCCCGCGAACACAGTCCACTGATCGAGGGCCTCGCGGGCGTCGGTGGGCAGCAGGGCACGAGACCAATCGATGGCAGCCTTGAGGGTGCGGTGCCTGGGTTCGCCGCCGCGACGTGTCAAAGGCGCCGCGTCTGTGGACCCCGTTGTGCCGGAACAGATCTGATCGGCCAGGTCGGCGACCCCCAGCGTTGCCAGTCTGGCGGCGGCCAATTCGATGGCCAGGGGCAGACCGTCGAGACCTCGGACGATCCGGTCGACGATCGCGGGGTCGGCCTCGTCGAGCGCCCCCGGGCGGGCCGCGGCCGCGCGCATGGAAAAGTACTGTTGCGCGGCGGGATCGACGCCGTCGGTGCCCAATGGCCGCAGCGGCCATCCGTATTCGCCGGGCATCCCCAGTAGCTCACGGCTGGTGGCGATGATGCGCAGCGAACCGCCGCCACCACCGAGTAATGCTGCGGTCACCGCGCAGACCGCGTCCAGTACATGTTCGCAGTTGTCGAGGAACACGAGCAGATCGAGTTCGCGGGCCTGACGCAAGGTCTCCAGGGGATCGCCGGCGTCGCTGGTCAATCCGATACCGGTGATCACGGCTTCCGCGACCGCCCCCGAATCTGCGATCGCGGCGAGTTCGACCACGCGCACGCCGGCGCTGCCCAGGCCGCGGTGACGATCGACCACGGCCCGGGCGACCGCCGTCTTTCCCACTCCACCGGGCCCTACGACGGTGACGAGATTCGACCGATCCAGCAGGGCCGCGATCGCATCGAGGTCGCGGGTTCGGCCGACCAGGCCGGCATCGGAACGCGGGTCACGGGGCAGGGGGGCGGCCGTCGGGGTGTCGTATGCGGCCCGCTGCGCGCGGTGCAGCTCCTCCGACGGTTCCAGGCCGGCGTCGGTCAGTGCGCGATGGGCGCGGCGAAAAGTGTTGAGCGCCTCGGCTTGTCGTCGTGCCGCGGAATAGGAACGCACCAGTAACACCCAGGCGGGGTCGTGAAGGGGATGCTCGGTGACGAGTGCGTCGGCCTCGACGATCGCGCTGTCGTGATCGCCCGCTCGCAGCAGTGCATCGGCGAAGTGTTCACGCGCACTGATCCGCATCAATTCGAGTCCGTGCGCGGTCGCGGCGATCTGGGGTGAACCGGCGAGTTCTCCGAATGCCCTGCCGCGCCACAGTGCGAGTGCGCCGCGTAGTTGCTCGGCAGCGGTTGCGGCCGGTAGGTCTGTGGCCACTTCCGTCGCCGTGCGGAACTCGGCGGCATCGAGACGGATCCGGGTCCGGTCCAGCGCGTAACCGGCGGCGGTGGATGTGATCACCGGACCGAGCGATGCGCGCAACCGGGACAGGTAGCTGCGAAGGGTTCGGTGCGCCGACTCCGGGGGAGCCGAACCCCACAGGGATTCGATCAGTGAATCGGCGTCGACACATAGGCCGAAGTCGGCCGCCAGGACGGCAATGACCGTGCGCTGGCTCGGACTGGTGGGGGTCACATCCACACCGGTGGAGCTCAATACCTGAATCGGCCCCAGGACGCGTATGTCCATGCCGACGAGGATAGGCGCGCCACCCCCGTCGGGTAGATCAAAGTGCTACTTGCGCTTCTTCCACTTTCCGCGGGAGACGATCTCGTCGCGAACGAGGATGAAGATGATCAGCGCGGCGAATCCGATCAGGTAGAAATCCTCGACATGGCCCTCGTGGTTACCGATGATCATGGCGAGCAATGCGACGACCGAAACCCAGGCGGCGATCTTGAACGTCTTGATGCCCTCGCCGTGCCAGCCGAACCGAGCTGAAGGCGCTTCCGCGGGTTCGGGCTTGTACTCGACCTCAGTGCTGGCCACGATTACTCCTGCTGGTTTCGATCCGACTTTTGCTGCGCTGAGCATATCGTGACCGGATGGGGGCCGGCCGCTGTGGTCCCATCAATGCCGGATGTTCGGCGCGGCGCCTCGCTCGACCGGCGGCGTTGCCGGGCCGGTGCCAGAATGATCCGGTGCCGATCGAGAATCACACCCGCGCCGACTATCCGAGAGATCTGATCGGATACGGCCCCACACCCCCGAACCCGCGCTGGCCCGGCGGAGCGAACGTCGCGGTCCAGTTCGTCCTGAACTACGAAGAGGGGTCGGAGAACAACGTCCTCGACGGTGATCAGGGGAGCGAGACGTTCCTCTCGGAGATGGCCGGAGTCACCGCATTTCCGAACCGGCACATGAGCATGGAGTCGCTGTACGAATACGGGTCGCGGGCCGGTTTGTGGCGGGTGCTGCGGGTGTTCGAACGCCGAGGGCTTCCGTTGACCATCTTCGCGGTCGCACAGGCGATGGTCCGCAACCCCGAGGCCGTGGCGGCCTTCCTCGAACGCGGCGACGAGATCGCCTCACATGGCTTGCGATGGCTGAACTACCAGCTCACCGGGCCCGACGTCGAACGTGAACACATCGCCGAGGCCATGGAGATCCTGACCGAACTCACCGGTGCCGCGCCGCTGGGCTGGTACACCGGCCGCGACTCCCCGAACACCCGGAGACTGGTGGTCGAACACGGTGGCCTGCTCTACGACTCCGACAGCTACGCCGACGACCTGCCCTACTGGGTGAAGGTTCCGGTGGGCGAATCGCAGGTCGACCATCTCGTGGTGCCCTACACGCTCGACACCAACGACATGAAGTACGCATCGCCGGCCGGGTTCCCGTCGGGCGACCAGTTCTACGCGCATCTGAGGGACGCATTCGACGTCCTCTATGCCGAAGGCGAGGCCGGGGCACCCAAGATGCTCTCGATCGGCCTGCACTGCCGGCTGGCCGGACGTCCCGCGCGCACCGCGGCTCTCGAACGCTTCCTCGATCACGTGCAGTCGCACGACAAGGTCTGGATCACGCGTCGCATCGACATCGCGCGGCACTGGATCGCGACCCACCCGCCGACCGGGTAGACCAGAGTGCTGACGATCACATCACCCGATCTCTGTCATCGCCAAGCACAGTGTTGCGCCGGCGGCGAGCAGGTAGCAGCCGGGAAACGCGATGTTGTGGAACACGTGTGCCCGGGCATGGAAGATCATGGCGCCGACGAAGAAGAGGACCAGTCCGGTAGAGGCGGCCAGGACGAACTGTGGTGTGTTCGTGACCAGCCCGATCAGGACACCGAGGGCTCCGGCCGCCTTGCAGACCGCCAGCCACGGTAGCCAGGCGGCCGGGACGGACACCTCCGAAGAGTTGGCCAGGACAAAGGGGGCTCGGAACCAGTCGGCGACGGCTATGGCCGCATTCATGGCGACTGTGACGCCGGCAATGGCGAGATAGATTGTGTGCATGGATCTTTCACGTCCTCTGCGATGCTGCGGATCGACTTGCCATAAGGTCGGGTCGGGTACTCCGTCCGATGTCGCCGCCGGGTATCCGGCGGCACCACTTCGACGCCGGTGACGCCCGAAAGGTGACCTTCTGTGGATCCGGACCTGCTGATCACCCAGTTCGAGGTGCACCGCGTCCACCTGCGCGCGGTTGCTCAACGGATCACCGGGAATCTGTACGACGCCGACGACGCGCTGCAGGCGGCGTGGATCAAGGCCCGGTCCACCACACCCGAGACGATCGATCGTCCGGCAGCCTGGTTGACGACCGTCACCTCACGCGAGGCACTCGACATCCTCCGACGCCGGCAACGGCGGGCCGAGGTCGACATCGACCGACTCGAGAACCGGCCGGCCGGCGGGCCGGAGCCGGAGGCGGAGGCGCTCTGGGTCGAGTCCGTCGGACGCGCGCTGCTCGTTGTCCTGGACCGGCTCTCGCCCGCGCAACGGGTGGCTTTCGTGCTGCACGACCTGTTCGCCGTGCCGTTCGAGGACATCGCCCTGGTGTTGCAGCGATCACCGGACGCAGCGAAAAAGCTCGCCAGCCGGGCGCGTTCTCGCGTCCGGCCACCGCCCGAGAACATCGCTCCGGTGGCCGACACGGCCCTGGTGCAGGCCTATCTCGATGCCTCCCGCAGCGGCGACATCGCCGCACTCTTGACCCTGCTGGCCCCCGATGTGGTGAGAATCGCCGACAGCGCGTTGCTGCCGGCGCATGTGGCAGCGGTGGTCCGGGGCAGTGCTGCCGTCGCTGATCAGACCCGGTACTTCCGCGACCGGGCAGCGGTCGCGGACGTCGCGCTGGTCGACGGGCATCCGGCCGTGATCATCGCGCCCCGGGGGCGACTCGCGGCGGCGATGCTGTTCGCCATCGAGGGCGGTGTGATCCACGAAATCCGAGTTGTCCTGGCCGGCACCCTGGCCACGGCACGGATTTCGCCGGCCCCTTCGCCGGGTACGTGAGGTGACAGTTGCATCGATCGAGGACACTGGAGGGGTGACCACACGCGTTCTCATCCTCGGCAGCACCGGATCGATCGGCACCCAGGCGCTGGAGGTGATAGCCGCCAACCCGGACCGCTTCACGGTGGTCGGCCTCGGCGCCGGTGGGGGAAACGTGGATCTGCTCGCCGAACAGATCGTCGAACTCGGCCTGCCCGGTACTTCCGTGGCCGTGGCCGACCCGAACAAGGCCGACAAGGTCGCCGCGCTGGCGGGTGTGGATGGTATCCGCAGCGGGCCGGACGCCATGTGTGAGGTGATCGAGAACGTCGAGGCCGATGTCGTTCTCAACGCGGTGGTCGGTTCGCTCGGTCTGCGCCCGACACTGGCCGCGCTGGCCTCCGGTGCGCGGCTGGCTCTGGCCAACAAGGAATCACTGGTCGCCGGCGGCGCGCTGGTGCTGGCCGCGGCGGCGCCGGGTCAGATCGTCGCAGTCGATTCCGAGCACTCGGCGATCGCGCAATGTCTGCGCGGCGGCACCGCCGACGAGGTCGACCGGCTGGTGCTCACCGCCTCCGGCGGACCGTTCTACGGCTGGGACGCAACACAACTGGCCGATGTCACGCCGGAGCAGGCGGGCAAGCACCCGACCTGGTCCATGGGCCCGATGATCACACTCAATTCGGCGACGCTGGTGAACAAGGCACTCGAGGTGATCGAGGCGCACCTGTTGTTCGGTGTACCGTACGACCGCATCGATGTCACGGTCCATCGGCAGTCGATCGTGCATTCGATGGTCACCTTCATCGACGGGGCGACCATCGCCAAGGCGTCGCCGCCCTCGATGAAACTGCCGATCGCGCTGGCGCTGGGTTGGCCCGACCGGATCGCCGGTGCGTCCGCGCCCTGTGACTTCAGCCAGGCGAGCACCTGGACTTTTGCGCCCGTCGACAACGCCGTGTTCCCGGCGATCGACCTGGCCCGGGAGGCCGGGACCCGGGGTGGGTGCCTGACCGCGGTGTTCAACGCCGCCAACGAGGCCGCTGCCGATGGCTTCTTCGCCGGTGAGATCACGTTCCCGCGAATCGTCGGGATCGTGGGTGAGGTGCTCGGCGAGGCGGATCAGTGGTCCGCCGACCCAGGTACGGTGGATGACGTTCTTGCGGCCGATGCCTGGGCACGGAAACGCGCTACCGCGCTCGTTGCCGGCGCGCGCCGCTAAATGATCCAGAAGGGTAAGTACGACCGATGATGTTCGTCTTGGGCGTGGTGCTCTTTGCGTTCGGCCTACTGGCCTCGATCGCCTGGCACGAATGTGGCCACATGTGGGCCGCGCAGCGCACGGGGATGAAGGTGCGCCGCTACTTCGTGGGCTTCGGACCGACGATGTGGTCGACCCGCAAGGGCGAGACCGAGTACGGCGTCAAGGCGGTGCCGCTGGGCGGATTCTGCGATATCGCCGGTATGACCACACACGACGAGGTCGCCCCGGAAGACGAGTCCCGGGCGATGTACAAGCAGAAGCCGTGGAAGCGGCTCGTCGTACTCGTCGCCGGTCCGGCGATGAACCTGATCCTCGGCTTCGTGCTCATCGTCATCATGGCGATCGCCTGGGGTCTGCCGAGCCTGAACGAGACGTTGCCGGCGAAGGTCGGCTCGCTGTCGTGTGTCGGGACGACCATCGAGAACAACGAACTGGCTCCCTGCACGGGCGCGGGTCCGGCGGAGCAGGCCGGTCTTCAGGTCGGTGACACCGTGGTGGCCGCGAACGGCGAGAAGATCAGCAGCACCACCGAGCTGAGCGAGGTCCTGCGCGCCGGTACGGATCCGGTGACCCTGACCGTCGAGCGCGATGGCTCCGAGCGTGAGGTCGTCGTCACGCCACAACCGGTGACCGCGACCGTGACCGATGAACAAGGCGTGCAGACGACCAAGGAAATCGGGATGGTCGGGATCGGCTACGACAGTGGCTGGAAATATCCGTCGGCGCTCGGCGCCGTACCGGCTGCGGCCGGCTTCACCGGCGACCTGATGGTGCGGACCTGGGAATCGTTGATCTCGTTGCCCTCGAAGATCAGCGACCTCTGGACGTCGGTCACCGGCGGCGAACGCGCTGCCGACACCCCGGTCAGCGTTGTCGGTGCCTCCGTCATCGGCGGCGACGCGGCCGATCACGGCGTGTGGTGGTTCTTCATCTTCCTGTTGGCCAGCATCAACTTCTTCCTGGCACTGTTCAATTTGGTCCCGCTACTACCCTTGGATGGTGGGCACATGGCGATCGTGGGCTACGAGAAGGTGCGCAACGCGTTGCGCAGCGCCCGTGGACTGGCCGCCGGACCGCCCGTCGATTACATGAAACTGATGCCGATCACGTATGTCGTGCTGGTGATCATGGGTGGATACATGGCCCTGACACTGACCGCCGACATCGTGAACCCCATCAAGGCGTTCTAGTCGCAGGCCGGCCCCGCTTCACAGTTCAGCCCCCATACAGATCAGGAAGTGACAACACGATGAGTGCAGACGGAATCGCTATCGGTTTGGGCATGCCGTCCGCGCCGCCGCCGGTACTCGCGCCCCGCCGCAAGACCCGCCAACTCCAGGTCGGCTCGGTCCCGGTGGGCAGCGACCACCCGGTGTCGGTCCAGTCGATGACCACCACCAAGACCCACGACATCAATGCGACGCTGCAACAGATCGCGGAGCTGACCGCCTCGGGCTGTGACATCGTCCGAGTAGCCTGTCCCCGTCCCGAGGACGCCGAAGCGTTGCCGGCGATCGCCAAGAAGTCGCAGATCCCGGTCATCGCCGACATCCACTTCCAGCCGAAGTACATCTTCGCGGCCATCGACGCCGGTTGCGCGGCGGTCCGGGTCAACCCCGGCAACATCAAGGAGTTCGACGGCCGGGTCAAAGAGGTCGCCAAGGCGGCCGGGGCGGCCGGGATCCCCATCCGGATCGGCGTCAACGCCGGGTCACTTGATCCGCGACTGCTCAAGAAGTACGGGAAGGCGACACCGGAGGCTCTGGTCGAGTCGGCGCTCTGGGAGGCGAGCCTGTTCGAGGAACACGGTTTCGGCGACATCAAGATCTCGGTCAAGCACAACGACCCGGTGATCATGGTCGAGGCGTATCGGCAGCTCGCGGCCGCGTGTGACTACCCGCTGCATCTGGGTGTCACCGAGGCCGGACCGGCGTTCCAGGGCACGATCAAATCGGCCGTGGCGTTCGGTGCGCTGCTGGCCGAGGGCATCGGCGACACCATCCGCGTCTCCCTGTCGGCGCCGCCGATCGAGGAGATCAAGGTCGGCAACCAGATCCTGCAGTCCCTGAACCTGCGTCCGCGCAAACTCGAGATCGTCTCGTGCCCGTCGTGTGGTCGTGCGCAGGTCGACGTCTACAAACTGGCCGAAGAGGTCAGTGCCGGACTCGAGGGCATGGAGATCCCGTTGCGCGTGGCCGTGATGGGTTGCGTGGTCAACGGACCGGGGGAGGCCCGCGAGGCCGATCTCGGTGTCGCCTCCGGAAACGGCCGCGGTCAGATCTTCGTCAAGGGTGAGGTCATCAAGACCGTCCCCGAGGCGCAGATCGTGGAGACCCTCATCGAAGAGGCGATGCGGATCGCCGAAGCCGCCGGCGAAGCCGAATCAGGTGCACCGATTGTCACGGTGAGCTGACCGGCACGCACCGGGCTGGCAGAATGACGTGAGTACGCGTAATCGTCTGTTGCGACCCTGGGAGCCGCGGTGCTGAAGCTGTTGGGTGACCGTCCGCTCGGTGAGCGGGATTTTTACGCGGTGACCCATGCCCTGGCCCAGGACCCGGTGGCTTCCTGCATGGTGGCGGCCCGGGTCGAAGACCACGGTATCCACCCGCGATCCCTCGGCGGCGAATTGTGGAGCAACGATCAGCCGATGTCGTCGCTGTGTTTCTCCGGTGCCAACCTGGTGCCGTTGTTCGGGACCGCCGACGATGTCCAGGTCTTCGCCGAACGGGCGGTCCGCAACCCGCGGGCGTGTTCCTCGATCGTCGGTCCGGCCGATCTGGTGATGCCACTGTGGGAGTACACCAGCGAATACTGGGGTCCGGCCCGGGAAATCCGTTCCAGTCAGCCACTTTTGGCGATGGCGAGTGAACCGGCGATCGCCGGTGACCCGCAGGTGCGTCGCGTCCGTCTCGACGAGATCGATGCCTATCTGCCCGCCGCGGTGGAGATGTTCATCGGGGAGGTCGGTGTCGACCCCTGCGCCGGCGACGGCGGGCGTTCGTACCGGCGGCGGATCGCCGGATTGATCAATGCCGGCCGGGCGTATGCACGGTTCGAGAACGGCGAAGTGGTGTTCAAGGCCGAGGTCGGCGCGCTATCTCGCAGTGTCGGCCAGATCCAGGGCGTCTGGGTGTCTCCGGACAAGCGGGGACTGGGCCTCGGCACGGCAGGCACGGCCGCGGTGGTCGAGGCGATCGTCTGTGGGGGAAGAACCGCCAGCCTGTATGTCAATTCGTTCAATATCGCCGCGCGCGAGGCCTATCGGCGGGTCGGGATGCACGAGGTCGGCACTTTCGCGACGGTTTTGGTCGACTGACCACGGATTTTCCTGCGTGGCAACCGGGTTCGGGTGCGCCACGCAAATAGCATGACCGGTGATGATAGGTTTCGCGCGCCGTCGGCCGGTCCAGATGTTTGTGGTTGTTGTCACCACTGTCGCCTTGTCGGGTACTGCCCTGGCCTGTGCCGCCGACGACAACGGGCCAGGTGCGGCCGCACAGCGCTTCCTGAACGCCTTTGCCGACAACGATCCCGAGCGGGCGGGGCAGTCGACCGACCGTCCCGATCCGGCGGCAAACGCGGTGAGCGCCACCTGGGACGGGCTGCGTGCGAGTGACATGTCGGCCGACGCCGGGCAGGTCAAGATCACCGGCGACACCGCAACTGTCCATGCCGATTACACCTGGGAACTTCCCGGCGAACAGAGCTGGGAGTACTCGGCGACCCTGCAGATGTCCCGGACGGACGCCGGCTGGGTCGTGCGCTGGGTTCCCACGGCCATCCACCCACAGCTCGGCGGCACCCAGACGATGTCGCTGCGGACCCTCACACCTGACCGGGCCCCGGTGCGCGAGAGCGACGGGACCAATGTGCTGGTCCCCGGAACGGTGCACAACATCCAGTTCGACGCAGCCGTGGCCGCCGAGTCGAATGCGGTGGCATCCACGGCAAGCGTGCTCGCCGACGCGTTGGGCAGATTCGAACCGGGCATGTCCGCGCAGGTCATCGCCGAGCAGGCGACCGGACGTGATGGCCCGTATTCGGTGATCACGCTGACCGAGCGCGACTTCGACCTGGTGCGCGACCGGCTGGCCGGGTTGCCCGGGGTCGAGGCGATCGAACAGGCCGATCTGGTGGCACCCAACCCCGACTTCGCGCCGGCGTTGCTGGCACAGGTGAAGAAAGAGGTCTCGAAGGATCTTGACGGAGACGCCGGCTGGCAGGTCGTCTCCGTGAATCCCAACGGGGCAGACGCCGGTGTCCTGGCCCGGACACCTCCGGACCCGGCGCCGTCGGTCGAGATCAGCCTGTCGCGCCAGGTGCAGGAGGCGGCGCAACGAGCGGTCAACACCCGCAACGACTTCCAGGTGGCCATGGTCGTCATCCAGCCGTCCACCGGACGCATCCTGGCGGTCGCCCAGAACGAGCTCGCCGACAAGGACGGGCAGATCGCGACGATCGGCCTCTACCCGCCGGGGTCGACATTCAAGGTGGTCACGTCGGTCGCGGCGATGGAGACCGGTCTGGCGACACCGTCGACCATGGTCGGTTGCCCGGGCGAGATCACCATCGGCGAACGAAGCGTGCCCAACTACAACGGCTTCGCACTCGGGGTGGTGCCGATGCAGACTGCTTTCGCCCGGTCCTGCAACACCACATTTGCCGAACTCGCCAGTCAGATGGGTCCGTCCGACCTGACCCGGGCCGCCGCATCGATGGGCATCGGACCGGAGTATTCGGTGGTCGGACTACCGCTCGATTCGGGGTCGGTGCCCATCGCGCCGGACCTCGTGCAGCGGACCGAGGACGGTTTCGGTCAGGGCAAGGTGCTCACCAGTCCGTTCGGTCTGGCGATGATGGCAGCGACCGTGGCCCATGGTTCGACACCGGTTCCGCAGCTCATCCTGGGCCGGGACACCACCATCGCCGGTCCCCATCCGACGGCCGATGCCGACGCGATCAATGGGATCCGTCCGATGATGCGCGAGGTGATCGCGTCCGGGACAGCGCTGCGGATGGCGGATCTCGGGGTGGTCTACGGCAAGACCGGTGAGGCGGAGGTCGCCGGCGGATCGCATGCCTGGTTCGCCGGATATCGCGGTGACCTGGCGTTTGCGACGCTGGTCGTGCTCGGTGGCAGTTCCGACAACGCCGTGGCCGTAACCCACGAAATGCTCGCGGTTCTACCTGAGTGACCGCCACGTACTGGCTTTCTAAAAGACGCCCTGCCTATAATCTCCGAGATCGCCGCCATTTGCGGATTCCGCTGTCAGTGGAACCGTGGACGGATCACCGGCGTCAGATCATGACTCGGGTCGGCGGGGCACTAGAGGGGAGTGTCTCGCCGGCCCGGGTGACGTGTAGAGGTGTGTGACCTGTCCGGCAGAACCACCAGCTGACCGGTTTCGGGATGTTTCCACGTCAGTACCGGGTGGTCGTAGATCGTCGACAGGAGTTCGGCGGTCATCACCGACGCGGTGGGACCGGCCGCCACCAGCTTTCCGGCCTTCATCAGCAGCACCCGATCGGCATAGGCCGCGGCGAGCGACAGATCATGGACGACCATGAGAATCGCTGCACCGGCGGACCGGCGTTTCGAGAGCAGACCCAGCACACGTTCCTGGTGGTGGATGTCCAACGCGGCGGTCGGTTCGTCCAGCATCAGGATGTTCGAGTGCTGGGCCAGTGCGCGGGCGAGGGAGACCCGGGCCTGTTGCCCGCCGGACAGCTGACTGAACGGCCGGTCCCGGATCTCGAGCAGGTCGCACTCGGTCATCGATTCGTTGATGATCGCCGCGGACTCGGCGGCCTCCGGCGTCCGACTCCATGGGAATCGGCCCATCTCGACCACCTCATGGACGAGGAAAGGGATATCGGTGCGTCCCGACTGGGTGACCAGCGCCCGCAGGCGGGCCAGTTCAAGCGCGCCGATCTTGCTCAGGTCGGTGCCGTCGAGGGTCACGGTTCCCGCCGACAACGGTCGCAGACCGGTGAGCCCGGACAGCAGCGTCGATTTGCCGCACCCGTTGGGTCCGACCAGCGCGATGATCTCGCCGTGGTGCAACTCGAGGTCGACGCCTTCGACGATGCGTCGGCCATTGATCGTCACCTCGACACCGGATGCGCTGAGCGCCGGCACACTCACCAGCCGACCCCCGCATGTCGGCTGCGCCGGAGCAACAGGAAGAACACCGGTCCGCCCACCAGCGAGGTGAGGACACCGAGGGGTAGGTCGGCGCCCTGGATCAGGGTCCGGGATCCCAGGTCGGCCGCACAGACCACGATTGCGCCGCCGATGACACTGGTGGGCAGCAGGATGAGGTGGCGTGGACCGACGAGCAGGCGCATCACGTGCGGCACCACCAGTCCCACGAACAGCACGATGCCGGTGAACGCGACCGCCGCCGCGGTCAACAGCGCCACCAGGAAGATCGCCAGGCGCCGCACCGGTTCGACCCGGACACCCAGCGCCGCGGCCTGAATTTCGCCGAGTGAGAGCAGGTCGAGCCGTCGGACCAGCAGCATGCTCAGGGAGATGCCGATGATCGCGATCGGCAGGACGACCCAGACCGGCTTCCAGCCGACGCCCTGCAACGAACCCAATTGCCAGAAGACGATCTGCTCGCGGTCGTTGGTGTCGGCGACAAAGGTCAGGAAGGCGATGATGCCCGCGGCGAAGGCGTTGACCGCGATGCCGATGAGGATCAGCATCACCGGCGAGGTGGCGCCATCACGCAGCGACAGGGTGTAGACCAGCGCCACGGTGATCAGCGCCGCGACGAATGCGGCCCCGGCCAGTCCCCAGACGCTTGCCCAGACGCCTCCGGACACGATGACGATGCAGGCCCCGACGGCCGCGCCCGCGGACACCCCGATGACACCGGGTTCGGCCAGTGGGTTCGCCAGGACGCCCTGCAGCAGGCAGCCGCCGCACGCCAGTGTCGCGCCGACGAGCAGACCCATCACGATCCGCGGGAAGCGCACCGCCCACAGGGTTTCTTCACCGTTGGGTGAGCTGGGCATCGGGCCGATGTCGAGCCCGAGGTGGTGCATGACCGAGCCGAAGACCTCCGCGGGTGGGATCCGGACCTGGCCGACGGATGCCGACCAGCCGATCAGGACGACCAGCAGCACCAGCATCGCGACGATGATTGCCGTGTTGCGGGCAGTGGGAATCGCCCGCCCGCCGGAGGGCGCGGCGACGCGGTCCTTGATGGATGTCACAGGTAGATCGCCTCGGCAAGCGCGGCGATGACCCGGCCGGTGTTGGGGCCGAAAGTGAGGACTTCGGCTTCATCCATCTGGACCACGCGGTTGTTGCGGCCGGCGTCGGTCTGGGACAGTCCCGGCAACGTGACGACCTCGTCGATGCCACCGACCGAATCAGCTCCCTGGGTCATCACGAGGATGACGTCCGGGTCCGCGTTGATCATCGCTTCGGTGGTGACGGTGGTGAATGCCGACTTCAGGCCCGCGGCGGTGCCGGCATCGACACCACCGAGCGCGGAGATCAGGTCATCGGCACCGGAGCCGGGGCCGGCGAGTAGTTGCAGCCGCGGTCCGCGGAGATACACGAAGGCCATCGTCGCGCCGCGGGCGTCGTCCGGGACCTGTTCCTGTGCGGCCTTGATCTGATCCGCGGTGCGGGTGGCGAGTTGTTCACCCTCTTCGGGCACCCCGAGCGCAGCGGCGACATCCCGGATCATCGGTCCGGTGGTGGCGATGGTCCGCTCGCTGGTCAGGACCACGACGGTCTGGCCCGCCGCGATCAACTGGTCGATCGTTCCCGGCGGTGTTGTCGACTCGTCGATGAGTACCACGGTCGGATTCTGCTGGAGAACGGCTTCGATGTTGACCGAATGGCCGGTGTCGGTGATCACCGGCAGGTTCTCGGCTTCGGGGATTCCGGCGGCGCGGGACTTGGCAACGACATTGGGGCCCAGGCCCAGTGAGTAGACGATGTTGGCGATCGTTCCACCGCGATCGATCGGGATGATCCGGCTGACGTCGGTGACGGTGACGTCGCCGTGGCCGAGGGAGGGGACTGTCACGGGGAGGACCGGTGTCGGGTCGACGGCGACCGGTTCGACGACGGGTCCATCGATGACCGCTGTCTGTGGGCCCGAACGCAGGTACTCGTCGGGTGCCGCCGAAGTCACGGCCGAGTCGGTGATCGGGGCCGTCGAACAGCCCGCCAATCCACAAGTCAGGGCGACCAGCAGTGCGGTGACGGCTGTGCGACCGCGCAGTCCCGGCCTCTGGTTGTGTGTCATTCGCCACTCCATCTCGCAGGTATGTAAGCATAACCTTACTTATGGTTTGGTGGCCTCGGGCAGCGCGGTCGCCTTCGCGGGCTAGGCTGGAGCGCATGCCAGTTCGTGCCGCCCTCGCCCCCGGGAAGATCTCACCCACACTGCCGGTTCCCAGCAACATCGCTCGGCCGGAGTATGTATGGAAATCCACCGCCAAAGAAGGCGATGAGCCCTGGGTGCAGACCCCGGAGACCATCGAGAAGATGCGCCTGGCGTCCAAGATCGCGGCCAATGCGCTCGCCGAGGCGGGCAAGGCCGTCGCGCCGGGTGTGACCACCGATGCACTCGACCGCATCGCGCACGAGTACATGATCGACCACGGGGCGTACCCGTCCACGCTGGGCTACAAAGGCTTTCCGAAATCGTGCTGCACCTCGCTGAACGAGGTGATCTGCCACGGGATCCCGGATTCGACGGTGATCGAGGACGGGGACATCGTCAACATCGACGTGACCGCCTACATCGACGGGGTACACGGAGACACCAACGCGACGTTCCTGGCCGGGGATGTGGCGCAGGAAGTGGTCGACCTGGTCGACCGCACGCGCGAGGCCACCGCCCGAGCGATCAAGGCGGTGCGTCCGGGCCGTGAACTGAACGTGATCGGCCGGGTCATCGAATCCTATGCAAATCGGTTCGGCTACAACGTGGTCCGCGACTTCACCGGTCATGGCATCGGTGAGACATTCCACAATGGCCTGGTGATCCTGCACTATGACCAGCCGAACATCGACACCGTGATCGAACCGGGCATGGTGTTCACCATTGAGCCGATGATCAATCTGGGCGGGCTCGAATACACCATCTGGGACGACGGCTGGACCGTGGTGACCGCTGACAAGAAGTGGACCGCTCAGTTCGAGCACACCCTGGTTGTCACGGACTCCGGCGCCGAGATCTTGACCCTGCCGGACGCCTGATCGGTGCCGGCCCCGCAGCCGATCCGGGGCGCATTGCTGGTCGCCGGAACGAGTTCCGACGCCGGTAAGAGTCTGCTCGTCGCCGGTCTGTGCCGGGCGCTGCATCGACGTGGCGTCTCGGTCGCGCCGTTCAAGGCGCAGAACATGTCGAACAACTCGGCGGTCACCCTCGACGGCGGTGAGATCGGCCGGGCACAGGCGATGCAGGCCGCCGCCTGCGGTTTGGCGCCATCGGTGCGGTTCAATCCGATCCTCCTCAAACCCGGCAGCGACCATCAGTCGCAGGTGGTGGTCCGCGGGCGCGTGGACGGAACCGTCGGCGCGACTGACTATCACACCCGCCGGGTGGCGTTGGCGCAGATCGTCGCGGACGAATTGGCGTCTCTGCGTAATGATTTCGACGTGGTGATCTGCGAGGGCGCGGGTTCTCCCGCCGAGATCAACCTGCGGCGCTCCGACCTCGCGAACATGGGGCTGGCCCAGGCGGCGGACCTGCCGGTGCTGGTGGTCGGAGACATCGACCGCGGGGGAGTGCTGGCCCACCTCTTCGGCACACTCGCGTGCCTGAGTCCGTCCGATCAATCCAGGATCGTCGGCTTCGTGATCAACAAGTTCCGCGGATCTGTATCCCTGCTCGAGCCGGGACTGGTGCAGCTCGAACAACTCACCGGTCGGCCGACATTGGGTGTGGTGCCTTTTGCCGAGGGCCTGTGGCTCGACGCAGAGGATTCCCTGGCGTCGTTGGTCGGTCATCCGGTTGGCCGGGCCGCCCCTGCGCTGGGCACCGATCGGCTGTCGGTGGCCGCGATCAGATTGCCGCGGATCTCGAACTCGACCGACGTCGAGGCGCTGGCGTGCGAGCCGGGTGTCGATGTCCGGTGGGTCGACGATGCGGCAGCGGTGGCGGCGGCAGATCTTGTAGTACTCCCGGGCAGCAAGGCCACGGTTTCCGACCTCGCCTGGTTGCGGTCCCGCGGACTCGACACGGCGCTGATCGAACGGGTCGGCGGGGGAAAGCCCGTGCTCGGTATCTGCGGCGGATATCAGATGCTCGGACAGGAAATCGTCGACGACATCGAGGGCGGCGTGGGATCGGTGCCGGGCCTGGGCCTTTTGAATCTGCGGGTGCGGTTCGAGACCGACAAGATCCTTCGCCAGGTCAGCGGTTCCGCGTTCGGAAAGCCGGTGCAGGGTTATGAGATCCATCACGGTCGGGTCGTGAGCTGCGGCGATTCCGTGCTGCTCACCGATGACGATTTCGGTCCTGAGGGCAGCATCGCGGGAGTCGTCGTCGGCACGCACTGGCACGGATTGCTCGCGTGCGACGAGTTCCGCCGGGAGTACCTGCGGCGGGTGGCCAAGCAGGCCGGGCTGAACGGTTTTGTGACCGGCCGGACCTCGTTCGACGGCGCTCGTATGGCGCAACTGGATCTGATCGCCGATCTGGTCGAGACACACCTCGACGTCGATCGCGTGATCGACATCATCGCCAACGGGGCGCCCGCCGGGTTGCCGGTGATCAAGACCGCGTTGACCTGAGCGGCATTGGCCCGACGCATCGAGGATCCGCCGCCGAGTTCACCCGCGGTGAGGGCCACGGCACGTAGGCTGACGCAGGTGAGCATCGAACACCGCAGCATCACTGTGGGCGACCTGGAATTCAACGTCCGGATCGGTGGCCCGGACAACGGGCCGTCCGTACTCCTCTTGCACGGATTCCCGACCACCGGAGCCTGTTTCGACCTCGTTGTCGGTCGGCTGCACGACTCCGGCCTCCGGACGATCGTTCCCGACCAGCGTGGTTACAGCGCCGGCGCCAGGCCTGAGGGCGCCGAGAACTACCAGTTGGCGCATCTGGTTGCCGACGCGGTCGGCATCCTCGACGCACTCGGCGTCGGCTACACGATGGTGGTCGGCCACGATCTCGGCTCGCTGGTCGCGTGGCATCTGGCGTCGAAACATCCGGAGCGGGTGACCGGACTGGTTGCGATCAGCGTCGGCCATCCGTCGGCCATCGCGGCCTCATTGGCCTCGACGGACCAACGGGAACGGTCGGCGTACATCCTCGACTTCGTGAAGACCGGAGCCGAGGACGGGATGCTTGCCGACAACGCCAAGATCCTCCGGGATCTCGTGCCGGACGACAGCGTTCTGCCGCTGACCGAGCGACCGGCACTGACCGCGGCGTTGAACTGGTACCGCGCCAACTTCACCGGCGACATCGGCGGCAACCTCGCGTGTGGCCCGATCGAGGCGCCGACCACAGTGCTGTGGGGCGACGGCGACGCTGCCCTGGGACGTGAGCAGGCCGAGGCCAGTGGCCGGTTCGTGTACTCCGACTTCCGCTTCTCCGCGCTCGAGGGCATGGACCACTGGATCCCGCAGAACGCCCCTGCCGCCGTGGCCAGCGAGGTCGCACTGCGTTCATCGCTCTGGTGAGCATTCAGTAGCTCGGCGGCGGTTCGTTCCTTCCTCGTTCTTCGCGGCGTTCCCGGTTGAGTTGGTCTGCCAGTTCGCGCTGGCGGCGGTTGGCGAGTCGTTCTTGTTGCCGGCGTGCATGTTTGGCAGCAGTGCGCGGCTGAGATCTTGGCGGTGATGTTGGCGGCGATGTTCTCGGTGAGCCGCGTTGGTCGTCGAAGATGATCAACCTCAACGTCGGGAACAGGTCATCGCCGGTCCATCCCGGGCCGTGATAGTTGCGGCGTTCGGGTGTGGTGAAGATCAGCCGCGTCCGTCCGGTCTGAGGGTCGGGGTACTGATCATCAAGCCAGTCCGAGTAGGTCTTGAGCAGATGATGAAAACGGCAGAGGGTCTTCATCTCTGACGGATGGGTGCAGCCACCGGCGTCGGGGTCGTTGTGGTTGTACTCGCAGGTGTGGTCCAGATCGGCGCCCCAGGCCTTGTGTTCGCAGCCGGGCCACATGCAGTACACATCCCGGATCCGGAGATAACTGTCGAGGACGACCGACGGCCGGTACTGATCGCCGGGTTGGGTGGCCGGCAGCGGAATCACCTGCGGGAACGGGGCTGTGACTATGCCGCCCGCGGCTGGTGGGTTCTGCGGTCGGCGCATGTTCACGTTCGGCCGCTTCGGTTTTGGCGTCTCCTGCTCGGGCCCTGATTCCGGCTGCTCGGCTGCTGGTTGCGCCGGGTCGGTCTCCGGCCGCGGCTGTCCGGGTTCTGGCTGAGGCTCGGGCGGTGCGGATTCCTGTTGTGCAGATGCAGGAGCAGGTTCTGGCTGCTCCGGCTGGGTGGGGGCAGTCTTGTTGCCCATCGGCCGCTGCACCGTTTCCGGGCGAGCCGCGATGTCTCGAACATGATCGCCGGAAATCACGCCGTGTCCGTCGATGAAGCCTGGATTGTCGGCGCGACCATCGACGGTGGCCTGATCAGCGATCACATGCAGCACGATCTTCACATCCACACCCGAAACCACCTGTCCGGCAGGAACGGTGATGATCTCAGCGGTGCACGGATGCTTCGGATCATTCGGGCATTCACACATGAACTCCCGGCCCATCACCGTGGCGAACAACGCATCAGCCATCCGATCAGCCTTTTTCCGCGGATCAGCCTTACACGTGGCCATCGCCAGTTTTTCCAACCTGGCCATGATCAACGTCAATTCCTCAGCGGTGGAATGCGCATCCAAAACCGCCATGCCGTGGTCGGTGTTGTTGGCCCACACCCCACGATTGTTCTTCGCATCCTCCCGGTTCTTACGAACCAGATCCGGATCCCGGCGGAAGATGATCGCATCGACCATGTCTCGCATCCGACCCTTCGACCACGCCCCCGGACGGTTCAACCGTTCAGCGATCGCCGCATCGATATCGGCCATATGGGCTGAGCCTTCGATCAACTCGGTGCGGGCGATGATGTCCGGAATATGGTGCGCGGCGACGCGGCCGGCTTTCAGCAACGCATTGACCGCCGGCAGGCGGTCCCGCAACGCCACCCCACGGTTGATCTGCAACTCCGCGGTCCGCTGTGTCAGGCCCTGTGCGGCAGATAATCTCGCCGCACACTGCGCGAACGGATCAAGGGCGCGCATCTCCGCCTCAGACCCGGCAGTGGGCTCAACGAGATGCCGGTGCAGCATCGCCGCAGCGGCATACCGCTCCCACTCCATCCGCGACTGCTGGACCATCGCGAGTTCGGTGTTACGCAACAACTCATTGACACCCAGCGACTCGACAGGACCGATTTCATCGTCCCCACCTGCATCTTCGATCTCCCCCTCGAACATACATTTGATTCTAGACGGGGGGTGCGACAGACAATTTGAAGTCTCAGGACATCGGTGACAGTTCTGTCTCAGGCCATCGGGGGACACTTCTGCTGGTGTTGGGGGTGACACCGGCCCGCTGGCATTTGCTCGCCTCGAGCCAGGAAGAAGCGCACGGCTGCGTGGCTGCGGTATGTCTATCCACCGCCGAATGCATGCCGGCAACTCGGCGCCACCGAATACGAAACCGGCGGAACCCACCTCAAAACACTGGGCAGCAAAGCACATTCACGCCGCCGGAGTCGCCAGCAAAGCCGCTGGCCGATGCGCCTTCGGGCATGTCATCGTTACCGCCGACGACACCATCATCGTTGCCGACCTCGTCGGCGAAATCCTCATCGAGCACACCCGACCCGCCCCTGGTGTGAAATACGTGGGGCATGTGTCAGGGCGCGTTTCACCGGCTCATGCCGGCCTGACTAGATCTCCAGGCCGAGCAATGCGTTCTCGAGGACTTCGGGCATGGCCGGGTGGATCCAGTACTGGCCGCGGGCCAAGGTGTGGGCGTCGGTACCGAAAGACATCGCCTGGATCAGCGGCTGGATGACGGTCGGTGCCTGCGGTCCGATGATGTGGCCACCCAGGATCCGGCCGGTGCCTTTTTCCGCGATCACCTTGCACAGGCCGGTGGTGTCTTCCATCGCCCAGCCGTAGGCGACGTCGCCGTAGGCCTGGACCTTGACGGTGATGGCAAGACCGGCAGCGACGGCTTCGTTCTCGGTCATCCCCACCGACGCGATCTGAGGGTGCGTGAAGACCGCACCGGGCACGAATCGATTGTCGAAGGAATCGAGATCGGTTCCGTCCCAGTCGCGCAACAGATTGGCCTGCACGACCCGGCCTTCGTGGTTCGCGACGTGCTTGAGCTGATATGGCGAGCTCACGTCGCCGAGGGTCCACACGTTCCGAGCGGCAGTGCGGCCGTAGGCATCTCGTCTGATGCGGCCGTCGGCGCCGACTTTGATGCCGACGGTGTCGAGTCCGAGTTTGTCTGAGTTCGGTGTCCGGCCGACGGCGACAAGCAATGCATCGGCGTCCAGGACGGACCCGTCACCGAGTTCCATCCGGAGGCCCCGCTCCGTGGGCACCAGGGTGGTCAGCTTGGCGTTGAGGTGCACATCCCAGGCCTCGGTGGCGATCTCGGTGAATCGCGCCGAGATGTCGTGGTCCTGGGCCCGTAGCAGCGCACCGCTACGCGCGATGATCGACACCCTCGAACCCAATGCCCCGAAGACGTGGGCGAACTCGGCCGCGATGTAGCCACTGCCCACGATGATGAGATGTTCGGGCACCTGCGGCAGCCGCATGATGTCGTCGTTGGTGTGTACTTTCACGCCGCTGTCCGCGATGACATCAGGTATCACCGGCCGCGAACCCGACGCGATGACAACCTTGGTCGCCAGGACGAGATCGCCTGCGGCAGTGCGCAACCGATACCGGCCATCGTCGTCGACCCCGTCGAACTCGACATGACTGGAGTAGACCGTGATGTTGTCGCAGTCCTCGACGCGGTAACGCTTGCCGCCCGCGGAGATCGGGTCGATGCGCCCGAAGACACGGTTCACGATGCCCGGCCAGTCGACCTTGTCGACCGAGCCGGTGACGCCCACCCGGGCACCTTCCCGGATGGTCTCGGCGACCTCGGCGGCGTAGACGAACATCTTGGTGGGGATGCACCCCACGTTCAGGCAGGTGCCGCCGTAGATGCTTTCTTCGAAGATCGCGATCTGCTGGTCGTCGAACCGTTGGTCGGGGATGGAATTACCGGTACCCGATCCGATGATCGCCAGATCAACCACAGTCGGTTCAGGCATTCTGTCCACCTCGTATTCGTTGTTGATTGCTGTGCAACCAACTATCCATTTCGACGTACGCGAGTTCGCGCACACCCGTTTTCGACAAGAAGACGTCGTGCCGCGCGCCGGGCACCGGGACCACACAGATGCGGTCACCGAGGCAACCCGCCCAACGGGTGATCTGCCGGGTGTCGAGGACCCCGTCGGCCGAATCGATGTCCGGGACCACACCGTCTGGTCCTCGGCCTGCCAGTGTGGTCGCGTCGGAGCGCAGCACCAGTGATGGGACGGCGACGTCGAGGCCCTGATGAAGGCGCGCCTGGCCGTGGCGGACCGCGCTGAGGAATCCGAAGGTCACCGGATAGCCGTCCAGCGGTTTGTAATTGAGGTCGTAATCCCATTCGCCGTGCACCGAGTTGTGCAGGCTTCGGCCGTAGGCGCCCTCGAGCTTGCGCGGGATGGCTGTCGTCGGCCGGACGCGGGCGACCGAGTTGATCACCGTGGTTCCGACGCTGCGAAGGATCGGCGCACCCTGTAGATCGAACCAGGGGGAGTTCAGGATCAGTCCGGCCGCTCTGCCCACCGCGGTGCCTGCTCGCGCGCGACGCCGGTCGAGCCAGAGCGGGGTGATGAGACCTCCGGTCGAGTGGGCGACGACGACGACCGGCGCGGCGGCGGTGTCCGCGTCGATCTGGGCCATCGCCAGGTCGAGCTCGGTGTCGTAGGCCGCCAGGTCGGTGATCTGGTGTGGAGTTTGGCCCGGCCGTTGCGAACGGCCACATTTGCGCAGGTCCAGCGCATAGAATGCGTACCCGCGCGTGGTGAAGAACTCGGCCAGTTCGCGTTGGAAGAAATAGTCGGTGAAGCCGTGGACATAGAGGACCGCGGCTGTGGCCGCCTCGGGCTGCCCGTGCCGGATCAGGGTTGCGACGATCTCGCCTTCGCCGTCGGGATCGGATCCGAGGTCGAAGGTGAGTGTCGAGAAGTCCGGGCCGAGGGCGTCGGGCTGCCAGGGAGAAGGTGCCACGGTTGTTCACTGTAGTCAGCGCGACCGGCGTCGGCTTCGTGGTGCGACAAGGGCGGACCAGTTGCAGTTCACGGCGACCGATGAGGGACAATGGTTGCCACACGTAGATAGGCTGGAACAGGAAGTTGAGCTGGAGTGTCTGAGTCTGCAACCCCGCGCGACGGTGAAGTGATCACAACCGACATTGCGCTGGTAGGCGCCGGAATCATGAGCGCCACATTGGCGACGCTGTTGCATCGTCTGCAGCCGGATTGGTCGATCAGCATTTTCGAGCGCCTCGATGCGGCCGCTGCCGAGAGCAGCGATCCGTGGAACAACGCGGGTACGGGACACTCCGCGTTGTGTGAGTTGAACTACACCCCGCAGACCGCCGACGGGGACGTCGACATCACCAAGGCGCTGACGATCAACGAACAGTTCCAGGTGTCGCGGCAGTTCTGGGCCAATTCCGTCGAGACCGGCGTGCTCTCCTCTCCCGAGGAGTTCATCAACCCGATCCCACACGTGAGCTTCGTTCACGGCCAGTCGAATGTCGATTACCTCCGCAAGCGCTACGACAACCTCGCCGGCCAGACCCTCTTCAAGGGGATGGAGTACATCACCGACCCCGCCGAGTTCACCAAGCGCCTGCCGCTGATGTCGGCCGGCCGCGACTTCTCGGATCCGGTGGCACTCAACTGGTTCACCGGCGGTACGGACGTCGACTTCGGTGCGCTGACCCAGCAACTGCTCGGCTTCGTCGGTCGGTCCGGTGCCACCGTCAACTTCGGCCACTCCGTCACGAACCTGAACAAGGAATCGGACGGTAGTTGGCGCCTGAAGGTCAAGAACCTTCGCACCAAGGAGAAGTCCACGGTCAAGGCGAACTTTGTGTTCGTCGGTGCCGGCGGAGGCGCCCTGCAGCTCCTGCAGAAGTCGGGCATCAAGGAGGCCAAGGGTTTCGGCGGTTTCCCCGTCAGCGGTGCCTTCTTCCGTTGCACCAACAAGGAGCTGATCGCCGAGCACAGCGCGAAGGTGTACGGCAAGGCCGCCGTCGGTGCACCGCCGATGTCGGTCCCGCACCTCGATACCCGCGTCATCAACGGCACTCCGGGCCTGCTGTTCGGGCCGTATGCCGGCTGGTCGCCGAAGTTCCTCAAAGAAGGTAAGAACACCGACCTGCTGGCGTCGATCAAGCCGGGCAACGCGATCCCGATGCTGTCGATCGCTCCCAAGGAGTTCGGTCTGCTCAAGTACCTGATCAGCGAGCTCGCCGCGGGTACTGCCGACCGGGTGGAAACACTGTCCGAGTTCGTGCCCCGCGCGGCTGCCGAGGACTGGGAGATGATCATCGCCGGTCAGCGCGTCCAGGTCATCCGGAAGAAGGGCCGTGGCGGCGCGCTCGAGTTCGGCACCGCAGTGATCGCTGCCGAGGACGGCAGCATCGCCGGTCTGCTGGGTGCCTCACCGGGTGCCTCGACGGCGGTCCCGGCCATGCTGGACGTCCTGCAGCGCTGTTTCCCGAAGCATTTCCAGTCCTGGGAGCCGCAGCTCATCGAGATGATCCCGTCGTACGGCACCAAGCTCAACGACAACCCGGATCTGTTCACCCAGGTGTGGGATTGGTCTTCGAAAGTGCTGAACCTGGTCGACACCAACGGGCAGGGCACCGGTGAGATTTCTGCTCACCTGGCAGCGCCTGCTGCCGTGTGATAGGTATCGCATATGACAGCTACCGCCAGCCTGCACCGCAGTTGGGCCCAGGACATCGACATGCCGACGCTGTACAAGATTTTTCAGCTGCGGTTGGAGGTGTTCGTCGTCGAACAAGCGTGTCCGTACGCCGAACTCGATGGGCGTGACCTCGATCCCGACACCCGGCACCTGTGGCTGGAAGAAGACGGCGAGATCATCAGCACCCTGCGTCTGATCGAAGAGCACGACGGTGGCAAGTCCTTTCGGATCGGTCGCCTGTGCACCGAGCGGTCGCGTCGTGGGCAAGGCCATACCAGCCGTCTGCTGCAGACCGCGTTGGCCGATGTGGGGTCGGATCTGTGCAAGATCCACGCACAGACCTACCTTCTCGACATGTACGCCAAGCACGGGTTTGTCGTCGATGGCGAGGAGTACCTGCTCGACGGTGTCCCGCATACCCCGATGAAGCGTGGCGGTTATCGCTGACGGTGTGACGATTCCGGCGGAACCGGATCTCCGGTTCCCGTTCAGCGCGGTGGTCGGATCAGAGCAGCTCAAGCTTGCTCTGATCCTTTCCGCGATAGCCCCGGCGATCGGTGGGGTGCTGATCCGCGGCGAGAAGGGGACCGCCAAGACGACGGTGGTTCGTGCGCTGGGACCGTTGCTGCCACGGCAGGCCGGCTCGGCGGCTGCCGTCGTCGAACTGCCGATCGGTGCCACCGAGGACCGCGTGGTCGGGTCGCTGGATCTGCAGAAGATCCTCGCCGAGGGGGCAAAGGCCTTCACTCCCGGGCTGCTGGCGCGCGCAGACGGCGGCGTCCTCTACATCGACGAGGTCAATCTCCTCGCCGATCATCTGGTCGACGTGCTGCTCGACGCGGCCGCGACCGGGCGGGTGGTCATCGAGCGAGATGGTGTGTCCCACACCCAGTCCGCGCGGTTTGTCCTGGTCGGCACGATGAACCCGGAAGAGGGTGAGCTGCGACCGCAACTGCTGGACCGATTCGGCCTGGCGGTGGATGTGACTGCGCCCCGCGAGGTGTCGCAGCGGGTCGCGGTGATCGAACGCCGCATGGCATTCGAGTCCGATCCCGCGGGATTTGCCGCAGAGTATGCCGATGCCGATGCCGAGATCGCCACCGCGATCGAAAAGGCAAGGGCCATCCTGGAATCGGTTGTCCTACCGACGACGCAGCTGCGCCGGATCGCGGCGATCTGCATGGAACTTGAAGTCGATGGTCTGCGCGGCGACCTCGTGGTCACCCGGACGGCCCGGGCGCACGCGGCCTGGCGCGGAGCTGCGGAAGTCGAAGACATCGATGTTCGGCGCGCCGTCGAATTGGCGTTGCCACACCGGCGTCGGCGTGACCCGTTCGACGAGCCCGGCCTGACCGAGCAGCAGATCGACGACGCCGTCGAGAAAGCTGATCAGCAGACGTCTGAGGCCCCCGATACCGAGAATGACAGTGCGCCAGACGGTTCGGCCACACCTGATGGTGGGGTTCCCGGCTCCGTCGCGCCCGAATCCGGTGAACCCGATCCTGATCCGGATAACCCCGGCGGGGGTGGTGCAGCACCCCCGGGTCCAGGGTTTTCATCGGACCGCCGGGGGAGCGCGGTGAAGGCGTTGCGCGCCACCGGGGTCGGCAATGGCGAACCGGGGCGACGGTCGCCGTCATCGAGCAGCCGGGGACAGGCTGTCCGCGGGGTTCGTGACGGTGGGCACGGGGTGCACCTGATGAGCACGATCCTGGCCGCCGCCGACGAGCACATCGAACGCGGGCACACCCGCCTGCGCGTGCTGCCGCACGACATCCGTTACGCCGAGCGACGGGGCAAAGAGGGCAACCTCGTGGTGTTCGTCCTCGACCTGTCGGGTTCGATGACGGCCCGCAAACGGCTCGACGCGGTGTCCGGCGCGGTCGTGTCGATGCTGACCGATTCGTATCAGCGCCGCGATCGTGTCGCGGTGGTCACCCTTCGTGGCGCCGGGGCCGAGGTCACCGTGCCGCCCACACGTTCGGTGGATGCCGCGGTCCGCAGGCTCACGGGTGTGTCGACCGGTGGCCGGACGCCGTTGGCCGAAGGGCTGCTGATGGCGCGAGACGTGGTGCGCCGCAATGCCTACAAAGAACCGAACCGACGACCGTTGATCGTGGTGCTGACCGATGGCAGGGCCACGTCGGGCAGTGGAGCGCTGACCCGTGCGGCCGCAGCCGCCGACCGGCTGCGCCGGGACGGCACGTCGGCGATCGTGGTGGACTGCGAACAGGGCATGGTTCGACTGGGTCTGGCCCGGGTGCTTGCCGGTCAGCTGGCCGGTGATTGTGTGCAGCTCGCCGATCTGACCGCCGGTGGCGTCGCCGCGGTCGTCCGATCGGCGGCGTGAGCGTCTCGGACATGAGTCCTCACTCAGTGGTGGTGTAGAAGGGAAATGTTGTGCCCCATGGTGTTCCATCCGTTATTCCGGACGACGGACTGACCACACGTGCACGGCGCAATCAGCCGGTGCTCGCTGTGCACACCGGGGACGGCAAAGGTAAATCCACCGCGGCCTTCGGGATGGCCATGCGTGCCTGGAACGCCGGACTGGACATCGGCGTCTTCCAGTTCGTGAAGAGTGCGAAGTGGAAGGTCGGCGAGGAGACCGGGCTCACCGCCCTCGGTGAACTGCACAGCGCCACCGGGCAAGGTGGTCCGGTGCAGTGGCACAAGATGGGTGAGGGCTGGTCATGGATCCGGCATGCCGGGGGCGAGGCCGACCATGCCGAGCAGGCCGCCCAGGGCTGGGCCGAGATCCGCCGTCGCATCATCGCCGAGCGGCATCAGTTCTATGTTCTCGACGAGTTCACGTATCCGATCAACTGGGGATGGATCGATCTGGACGATGTTCTCGAGGTGCTGGGCAACCGCGAGGGTAAGCAACACGTGGTGATCACCGGTCGCCGGGCGCCGGCGGCACTGATCGAGGCCGCCGATCTGGTCACGGAGATGGTGAAGGTGCGCCACCCCATGGATGCCGGCCGCAAAGGGCAAAAGGGCATCGAATGGTGACCACGTCGCCGCCGGCCATCGTGATCGCCGCCCCGGCGTCGGGGAGCGGAAAGACCACGATCACAACAGGTCTGATCGGTGCGCTGGCACGTGCGGGCCATCAGGTGGCGCCGTTCAAGGTCGGTCCGGACTACATCGATCCCGGCTACCACGGCATCGCAGCCGGCCGGCCGGGGCGCAATCTCGATCCCGTGCTGGTCGGCGAGGAACGGATCGGACCGCTGTACCGGGCGGGTTCGGCCGGATGTGACATCGCGGTGATCGAGGGGGTGATGGGCCTGTTCGACGGTCGGATCACCGAAGACCACATGCCCGCGATCGCTCCGGGTTCGACCGCGCAGGTGGCCAACATCCTCGGTGCGCCGGTGGTGCTGGTGGTCGACGCATCAGGGCACAGCCAGTCCCTGGCGGCGATCCTGCACGGATTCGTCAGCTTCGACCCGGGTATCGACATCCGTGGTGTCATCCTCAACCGGGTGGGCTCACCGCGACACGAATATGTCCTGCGCCAGGCGTGTGATCGTGCCGGACTTCAGGTCTTCGGTGCGGTGCCGCGCAATTCGGAGATGGCGGTGCCCTCCCGTCACCTCGGTCTCATCCCGGCTGCCGAACGCGGTCCCGAAGCGCTCGGCGCCATCGATGCGATGACCGAATTGATCAGCGGCGCAGTGGATGTGCCGGCTCTGGTCGCCGCCGCCGACATCGGTCCGGCAGGACGATCGGGCGCGGTCTGGTCTGCCGTTGACGAGGTGGGTACCCCGGAGGCGGCGACGGGCGGAACCGGCAGGCCCGTGATCGCGGTTGCCTCCGGCGCGGCCTTCACCTTCGGCTACGCCGAGCACAGCGAGATGCTACGGGCGGCCGGTGCCGACGTCGTCACCTTTGACCCGGTGGTCGACCTCTTGCCGGACGGTGTTGCCGCCGTGGTGATCGGTGGCGGATTCCCCGAAGAACACGCCGCCGCCTTGGCGTCGAACAGGCCGCTGCTCACCGCACTGCGCGCCGCGGCCGCTTCGGGGATCCCGATCCATGCCGAATGCGCCGGCCTGTTGTATCTGTCGCAGAGCCTGGACAACCACGCGATGGCCGGAGTGCTGCCGCTACGTGGAACCTTCGGCAAGAGACTGACATTGGGCTATCGCGATGCGGTGGCCATCACCGATTCGATGCTGTTCGACGCCGGCACGCGGGTTCGGGGACACGAGTTCCACCGCACAACCGTTACCGCAGTCGATGATTCGGTGCCATCGGCCTGGGGTTGGCGGCGCGACGGGGTCGCCGAGAAGGAAGGCTGGACGTCGGCGCGGCCCGGCGCCCAGGTTCACGCTTCCTACCTGCACACGCATCCGGCCGGCAATCCGGAGGCGATGTCGCGGCTGGTGAATGCCGCGCGCCGGGTCCCTGTGGGGCAACGGTGAACCCGGGCCCGGCGATGGACGATGGTGCAGGGGAGGTCGATCTGACGGCGGGGCTGCTCGCCGGGGTCGACATGAGCGAGCTCCGTGACAGTCCGGTCGTCATGCGTGAGCTCCTCGAGGCCGTCCTGGCCGTGGGCAGCGGTCTCGATCTCGACGCCACCCTGCAGCGGATCATCAATGTGGCCGTGGATGCGCTGGACGCCCGGTATGGCGCGCTCGGTGTGCGCGGTGACGACGGACGGCTCTCGGCGTTTGTCCATACCGGCATCGAACCGCAGGTGCGGGCGACGATGGGGCACCTGCCGGTGGGTCGTGGTGTGCTGGGCCTGCTGATCAACCATCCGCAGGTGTTACGCATCGACGAGTTGGGTGCCCATCCGAGCGCGGTCGGATTCCCCGCCAACCATCCACCCATGGCGACCTTCCTCGGGGCGCCCATCATTGTGCGCGGGTCGGTGTTCGGCAGTATCTATCTCACCGAGAAGGTCACCGGCGGCGGATTCAACGAAGCCGACGAGGTGGCCGTCCGGGTGCTCTCGGCCGCGGCCGGTGTGGCGATCGACAACGCCCGGTTGTTCGAGAGCGCACGCACCCGGGAACGGTGGATGCGGATGCTGGCTCGACGGGGCGCCGGACCGCTCGTCGGAGCCGCGCTCGAGGACACACTGACCTCGCTGGCCGACGATCTCGCGGATCTGGCCGGGGCCACAGACGTTTTCATGGTGGGTACCGACGACAACCGTGCGACTGTTCTGGCGCACACCGGCGAACCCCCGCGCCTGGGTGCTTTCGAGCTGGGGCAGTTCGCCGGCCTCGAGGTCGCCCCGGCAAGCGAAATCCCGGCACCGCTGGTGCGCGGCGGCGCGGCGTGGGTGAGCATGGTGCCGCTGCTGCGCTCCGGAGGGCGTCTCGGCGTGATGATGCTGACCCACGCCGAGCGCCCGATCTGGGCCGAGGAGGAGGAGTCCGGTCTGATCGCCACGGCCGACATCGCCTCGATGGCACTGGCTTACGATCAGCAGCAGGCGGTGACCCGGCAGATGCACATGCTCACCGATCGTCACCGGATCGCCCGGGACCTGCATGATCATGTGATCCAGCGGCTGTTCGCGATCGGGATGTCGTTGCAGTCGTTCTCGGCCCGGAGCGGGGGAGATGGACAGCTCAGTCAGGCCATCGTCGACCTGGATCGGACCGTCGAGCAGATCCGGACGGCGATCTTCGATCTCAACACCTCGGGGGAGGGTGCCCAGGATTCGGCCACGCTGCGGCGTCGGGCATTGGACATCGTCACCGAGTTGTCTGCTCACGCGCCGATCTCACCGTCGGTGCGTTTCGCCGGACCCGTCGACACGCTGGTGCCCTCGCGGCTCGACGGACATATCGAAGCTGTTCTGCGCGAAGGTATTTCGAACGCACTGCGGCATTCGAAGGCGGACCGGATCGACGTCCTGGTTTCCGCGGACGAAGTGTTGAGCATCTCCATCACCGACAACGGGGTGGGGATCGGTACGACCGTGACCCACAGCGGATTGAACAATCTCGCGCGACGGGCCGAACAGAACGACGGCACATTCGCCATCTCCGACACGCCCGGAGGCGGGACCACCATCACCTGGACGGTACCGCTGTAACTCCGCTAGGACTGACGGCTGCGCTCGGTCTTCTCCTTCAACTTGGTGGCCATCACGGCCACCTGGGTCCGCCGCTCGAGATCGAGTTTGGCGAGGATCCGGGAAACGTAGTTCTTGATCGTCTTCTCGGCGAGGAACATCTGCTCGGCGATCTGGCGGTTGGTCATCCCTTCGCCGACAAGTGCGAACACCTCCCGCTCCTGGCCGGTCAACTCGGCGAGCGGATCGGTGCCGTTGCCATCGGCCCGCAGCTTGGCCATCAACGCCGCGGTGCTCCCGGCGTCGAGCAGCGAGCCACCGGTGCCGACCGTGCGCACCGCGGCCACCAGGTTGTGCCCGAGGATCTGCTTGAGCACGAACCCCGCGGCGCCGGCCATCACCGCCGCGAGCAACGCCTCGTCGTCGGCGTACGAGGTGAGCATCAGGCACTGCACCGACGGTGTGGCACTGCGTATTTCGCGACACAATTCGACGCCGTTGCCGTCGGGGAGGCGGACGTCGAGGATGGCCACGTCGGGTACTGCGGCAGCGATCGCGACCAATGCCTCACTGACAGTTGAGGCCTCACCGACCACCTCGATGTCCTCGGCCGTCCCGAGGAGGTCGCGGAGTCCGCGGCGTACCAGTTCGTGATCATCGACCAGGAACGCCCTGATTTTCGCCGTCATGGATTCCAAAGTACCGCACCACAAACGAGGCGATGGCCCCGGTGAACAGGGACTTTCGACCCACGCGCAGTGTGGGTGTGCGGGAGCACACTCGATTGTATGAAAACGATGTCCGGGTCGGATCTGATGTGCGAGTTGTTGCCCGTCTGCGAAGAAGAGGTCGACCGGCATCTGGCGATGTCCAAGGATTGGCACCCCCACGACTTCGTGCCCTGGGATCAGGGACAGAACTTCGCCGCACTCGGTGGAACCGATTGGGACCAGAGCCAGTCCTCGTTGGACGAGACGGCCAAGGCGGCGATGTTCACCAACCTGCTGACCGAGGACAACCTGCCGTCCTATCACCGGGTGATCGCCCAGAACTTCACCCTCGACGACGCCTGGGGTTACTGGGTGGGGCGGTGGACCGCAGAAGAGAACAAACACAGCGTGGTGATGCGCGACTACCTGGTCGTCACCCGCGGTATCGATCCGGTGGCACTGGAAGAAGCCCGCATGATCCACATGACCCAGGGCTTCAACCCGATGCCCACCGATGACGGGAATCGAGATCGGTCCTCCGACATGCTGTTCGCGGTGGCCTACGTCACTTTCCAGGAACTGGCGACCCGGGTCTCGCACCGCAACACCGGCAAGGCGTGCGGTGACCCGATCGCAGATCGGATGCTGGCGCGGGTGGCCGCGGACGAGAACCTGCACATGCTGTTCTACCGGAACATCGTCGCCGGGGCCCTCGACCTGACGCCCGATCAGACCATCAAGGCAATCCACCTGGTGTTGTCGATGTTCCAGATGCCCGGTGCCTCGATGCCCGGCTTCCGCCGCAACGCGATGCTGATCGCCAAAGCCGGTATCTACGACCTTCCACAGCACCTACACGAGGTCGTCGAACCGGTCCTGCGTAAATGGAACATCTTCGAGCGCACCGATTTCGGTCCGGAAGGCGAACGCACCCGCGACGAGCTGGCCGCGTACCTCGACGACCTGCACAGCAAAGTCGACCGATTCGAACGATCGCGGGCACGCATCCTCGCCCGCGAGGAACGGGCAGCCTCGTGACCGTCGAGAACGTCGGTCAGCGCCAGGTGCCGTTCGATGCGGTGATCTCGATGGCCGAGGCCGCACATTGCGGGAACATCAGCTGGTGGAACCAGATCCGTGCCGATTCCGCGGACAGTACCGAGACCGAATACCTCGCCTCGCGCATGCTGGCCCGGCTGATCGCCGCGGCCGCGCATCGGCAGGGGATACCCACCGCCGACGTGTGGGCGCGGATCCGCCAGACCGGGGAGCTACCCCTGTAGTCCGGCTCGGGTATGTCCAGATCGGCCGGTCATCCGGGCCCACAGTACGGTCTACGCATGACCGAATCGACAGCCGAGATGGGCCACGACCATTATCTGGTCGGGCTGAATCTTGTTGGCAGGCGGGTGGTGATCATCGGCGGGGGTTCGGTGGTCCAGCGCCGACTCGGCACATTGGCCGACAGCGGCGCCGACATCCACGTGATCACGCCGGAGGCCACCCCCACGGTGGAGTCCTTCCCCGGGATCACCCTGCACCCTCGTCCCTATGAACCCGGTGACCTCGAGGACGCCTGGTACGTCCTGGCCTGTACCGACGACGCGGACGTCAATGCCGCCGTGGTCGCCGAGGCGGAGCAGCGCCGGATCTTCTGTGTCCGCGCCGACGACGCCCGCCACGGCACCGCTGTCACCCCCGCCTCGTTGCGCCACGACAACCTCACGATCGGTGTCCTGGCGGCCGGCGATCATCGCCGATCCGCAGCCGTGCGCACCGCGATCGCTTCGGCACTCGGCGGTCGAGAGCTCGGTGCGGCCGGACTCGAAGCGGCGGCCCAGGAACGGCAACCCGCCGGTGTGGCGCTGGTCGGTGGCGGTCCCGGCGACCCGGATCTGATCACCGTGCGCGGACGACGGCTGCTCGCCGCCGCCGATGTCGTCGTCGCCGACCGGCTCGCGCCGCCGGCACTGCTCGCCGAACTCGGGCCCCACGTCGAGATCATCGATGCCGCGAAGGTGCCCTACGGCCGCGCGATGAAGCAGGAGGCCATCAACGACGTCCTCATCGACCGCGCCAAGGCCGGAAAGTTCGTGGTCCGGTTCAAAGGCGGCGATCCGTATGTCTACGGTCGCGGGTTCGAGGAACTCGAGGCCTGTGTTGCCGCCGGCGTCCCGGTCACCGTGGTCCCCGGGATCACCAGCGCCATCGCCGGACCGTCGGCGGCCGGCATCCCGGTGACCCACCGCGGCGTGACCCACGAGGTCGTGGTCGTCTCCGGACACATCCCGCCCGACCATCCCGACTCACTGGTGAACTGGCCTGCCCTGGCCCAGATGCGGGGGACCATCGTCCTGATGATGGCCGTCGAACGGCTGGACATCTTCGCCGACGCACTGATCGCCGGCGGTCGCGACGCATCCATCCCGGTCGCCATCATCGAAAACGCCACGCTGAGCAGTCAGCGGGTGGTTCGCACCAGGCTCGGAGATGCTGCGATGGACGCAAGGAACGCACGGGTCCGGCCACCCGCGATCGTCGTGATCGGACCGGTCGCCGGTTTCGAAGCGGCGCTGTGAGTGAGGCGATCCATCGTGCGATCGTTACAACCATGATTGTGAAGCGGGAGTCGGTCACCGGTAGCCTCGATCCCCATGACCTCATCACCAGCCGTGGGCGCTGACATCGGCCAGACCCGGGTATGGGGCCCGCAGATCGCCGTGCTGGGCGGGATGCAGTTGCTGGTCGTGCTCGACGGCACGGTTGCCGCGCTGGCGCTCCCGAGAATCCAGAACGCGTTGGGCCTGTCGGACAGCGGTGGCGCCTGGATCATCACCGCCTATGTACTGGCCTTCGGTGGCCTGATGCTGCTCGGTGGGCGGCTCGGTGACACCTTCGGCCGCAAGCGCATGTTCGTCGCCGGTGTGGCCGCATTCACCGTCACCTCGCTGCTCTGTGGCCTGGCCTGGGATCCGATCAGCCTGATCATCGGGCGTGCCTTGCAGGGTGCGTCGGCCGCGGTGGCCGCCCCGACCGCGATGGCGCTGGTCGCGACCACCTTCGCGCCCGGCAAGCCGCGAAATCAGGCGTTTGCGGTGTATGCGGCGATGACCGGCATCGGATCGGTCGCCGGCTTGATCGCCGGCGGTGTGCTCACCGAACTCTCCTGGCGGCTGGTGTTCCTGATCAACGTGCCCATCGGCCTGCTGGTCGTGCTCGGGGCCGTCATGTGCCTGCGTGAATCGCAGGGCGAGCGGATGTCCCTCGATGTCAAGGGCGCGGTCCTGGCCACCCTCGGCTGCACCCTGGTCGTCCTGGCGGTGAACGAGGGACCGGGCGGCTGGCTGCGCCCGGTGGTGGTGATCCCGCTCGTCGTCGGCCTGGCCTCGTTGATCGCGTTCGTATTCGTCGAACGCCGCGCCGAGAACCCGATCCTGCCGTTCTCACTGTTCGCCAACAGCAGCCGGGTGGCGGCGCTCGTCGCGATCCTCCTGGCCGGGGCCATCATCATGTGTATGGCGGTGTTCATCTCGCTGTACCTGCAGGGAATCCTGCAGTACTCGCCGATCCAGAGCGGTATGGCAGTGGTGCCGTTCGCCTTCGGACTCGGCACCGCGGCGGCCATCGCCTCCAAACTCGCACTCCGATACCAGCCGCGTTGGCTGGTCCTGTTCGGCGGTGTGGTCGTGGTGGCCGGCTGCGCGTATGCGGCGAGTATCGCCCGCGATGCCCCCGCTTACTTCCCACACATCTTTGTCCCGGTCGTGGTGATCGGCGCCGGTGTCGGTATGGCCGTCATCCCGCTCACCCTGTCCGTGGTGGCCGGTGTCGGCCCCAACGAGATCGGACCACTGACCGCACTTGCCCAGGTGGCCCAGAACCTCGGCGGAGCGATCGCGCTGGTCGCCGTCGGCGCGATGGTGACCAGCCGCACGTTGTCCGAGGGCGGCACCACGGGGCCGGTGGACCAGATGAACGCGAGCGAGCTCGATGCGTTGGCCAGCGGCTACGGACTGGCCTTCGTCTGTTGCGCGCTGATCGCCGTGGCGGCCGGCATCGTCGTGCTGTTCATGCGTTTCACCCCGGAAGATGTGGCCGAGGGGCAGGCGGCGCAAGAAGTCGCGCACACCTCGGGCGAGCCCGACGAGTGGACGGCGTAGTCCGAGGTGCTGCCGGTCAGTCCGTGAGGATGATCAGCTCGCGGTCCGAGCTGATCTCTGCGCGCTGACCGCCCGCGACGGCCACCGCGGCCAGCGAGTTGACGTCCCGCATCTGCTTGCGTGAGCCGAGCAGTGAACGCGTCAGAACACCCTTGTGATGTTTGTTGAAGTGGCTGACCACCGTGCGGGTGCCGTTCGCGTTCTCGGTCAGCACGGTCACGGTGATGGCATCGGGTATCGGACCCAGTTGCTGATAGCCGCCCGACCGCAGATCGACGATCAGATCTTCGGCCAGGCCGACGAGTGCGTCGGTCAGGGCCGGTTTCCAGGTGGCGGCCAGAGTTCCGAATCCCGGGAGCTTCGAGCCGGCCGACAGCCGGTACGCAGGGATCGGGTCGGTGGCCCGCACCACACCGAACAAGGCAGATCCGATCGCGAGCCGATCGGCGGCCTTGCCCTTCGCGGCCCGGGTCAGCGACTTGTAGTCGAGGGCGTCGAACAGCACACCGGTGTACCGCTCGATCGCCGGGCGGGTGGGACTGGTCCACAACTGGGCGTTGCGCTCGATCTCGTCGAACTGGGAAACCCCCAGCCCCAACGCCTTCTGACTCGCTGCCGGGTCGCCGGCCAGGGTTACCAGCGCGTCGGCGATCTTGCGGCGCAGCGGCGTCAGTGAGGGCAGCGACAGCAGGTCGAGGTCGAGGGGAGCGCCACGACCGCCCGCGGCCTTGGTCTCGGAGGGGGGCAGCACGATCAACACAGTGATAGACCGTATCGCTCCACCCCGGCCACCGACCAAACCCGGTCTGGTCACAGGGATGCGGCGCGTAGTCGGCACAAGGATAAGGTGTCTGACGTGATCACACGCATGTCGACCCTTTTCCTGCGCACTCTGCGCGACGATCCCGCCGACGCCGAGGTGCCCAGCCACCGGTTGCTGGTCCGCGCCGGCTATGTCCGTCGCGTCGCCCCCGGTGTCTACAGCTGGCTGCCACTGGGACTGAAGGTGCTGCGGCGGGTCGAGGCCGTCGTCCGCGAGGAGATGGACAACATCGGCGGCCAGGAGATCTCCTTGCCGGCCCTGCTGCCGCGCGAACCCTACGAGACCACCGGACGGTGGACCGAATACGGCGACGCGCTGTTCCGCCTCAAGGACCGCAAGGGCGCCGACATGCTGCTCGGCCCCACCCACGAGGAGCTGTTCGCCCAGTTGGTCAAGGGGGAGTACTCGTCCTACAAAGACCTGCCGCTGACGATCTATCAGATCCAGACCAAGTACCGCGACGAGGAGCGTCCCCGCGCCGGCATCCTCCGCGGACGCGAGTTCATCATGAAGGACTCGTACTCGTTCGATCTGGATCTCGACGGTGCCAAGGCGTCCTACGACGCCCACCGCGAGGCCTACCAGGAGATCTTCCGCCGGCTGCAGGTCAAGTACGTGATCGTCGCCGCCACGTCCGGTGCGATGGGCGGATCGGCGTCGGAGGAGTTCCTGGCCGAGAGCGAGGTGGGCGAGGACACCTACGTACGCAGCCCCGAGTCGGGCTACGCGGCCAACGTGGAGGCCGTCGTCACCCCGGCGCCCCCGGCGCTGCCGATCGAGGGTCTGCCCGCGGCCACCGTGTACGACACCGGCAACACGCCGACCATCGACACCCTGGTCGCCTGGGCACAGGAGACCTTCCCGGACCGGGGCTTCACCGCCGCCGACACGCTCAAGAACGTCGTGGTGAAGTTGCATCACCCCGACGGCGAGACCGAACTGCTCGCGATCGGGATCCCCGGCGACCGTGAGGTCGACATGAAGCGGCTCGAAGCCGCGGTGGAGCCGGCCGGCGTCGAGATGATCGGCGATGCCGACTTCGCGGCCAACAACTTCCTGGTCCGTGGCTACATCGGTCCGAAGGGGCTGCAGGCAGGCGGTGTCCGCTACCTCGTCGATCCGCGGGTCGTCGACGGCACCGCATGGATCACCGGTGCCGATGAACAGGGCAAGCACGTGATCGACCTGGTAGCCGGGCGCGACTTCGTCCCCGACGGCACCATCGAGGCCGCCGAGGTGCGCGACGGCGACCCGTCACCCGACGGCGTCGGTACCCTCGTGGCCGCCCGCGGCATCGAGATCGGTCACATCTTCCAGCTCGGCACCAAGTACACAGACGCCTTCGAGGTCGACGTCCTCGGCGAGAACGGCAAGCCGGTCCGCCTGATCCAGGGTTCGTACGGCGTGGGTGTCTCGCGGATGGTTGCCGTCATCGCCGAGCAGCAGCACGATGAGAAAGGCCTGCGCTGGCCGAAGTCGGTGGCGCCGTACGACATCCACCTCGTGATCGCGAACAAGGACGAGCAGGCGTGGGCCGGTGCACAGAGTCTTGCCGCCGAACTCGATGCCGCCGGGATGTCCGTGCTGCTCGACGATCGCAAGGCCAGCCCCGGCGTGAAGTTCAAGGACGCCGAACTGCTCGGCATGCCGGTTGTCGTGGTGGTCGGCCGGGGATGGGCCAACGGCACCGTCGAGATCCGTGACCGGTTCACCGGCGAGGCGGTCGAGGTCGCCTCGGACTCCGCGGTCGAGGTACTGCTCGCCAACCGCTGATAGATCTTCCACAACTCGGCCCGGTCTGTGACCGGGCCGAGTTGCGTTACGTTGGGTCTCCGCCTGGCAGGGCGACGGTTGCCGGTGAGATCCGGAGGACCACACGCCAATTCGCCGCCCGCAGGGCGCTGTCGGTCAGTCCGCGAAGGCCGAGCCCGCGGTTGTCCGCAGCGTCGGCCCGCTCGAGCAGGCCGCGATAGGACACGGCGCAGTCCTCTTCGGCCGCCAGTGCGACCGTCAGCGCCGACACCGGATCGGTGACCGCGACGGGCAGGTTGTACCCGGCCGCCGCCGGCGGCACCGGCGCGTTCGCCGTGGTCAGGGCCGCCTCCAATTCGGTCCGCAGTGCGCGGTGCTGCGCGGTGTACTCGCTGATCGCCTGCTCGCGGGAGGGCGCCGCATAGGCCGCGACAACGCCGTAGGTGAAGATCGCAGCGTTCTCCGCGGCCAGGGCGACCGTGAGCGCATCGGTGGTTGTGGTCATGAAAGCTGCACCGCCGCAAGAGTTGTGGTTCCGGCACTGATCGACCCGAGGAGGCCGGCGACGTAACCGTCGAGTTCGACGGCCAGGCTACCGGCGGAGTTCGCAGAGGCCGTGAGCTGTGTCCGGAGTTCTTCGATGGTCGGTGGTGTCACCAAAGGGGCCGGGGCGGCAGAACTCGACGCGGTCTGTGCCCGGCCGGAATCGAGTCGGGTGATCTCGTCGGTCAGAGCGATCGAATGCGCTGTCCGCTGCTCGGCGATGACCGTCAGTGCCGCGGCCCGGTCCGGGTTCAGCGCGATCGCGGCCGACGCGGCAGCGGCGTCGGTGTTGGCCGCGGTGACCTGTGGCAGTAGTTGGTCGGCGAGTCGTTGCTTCGCGGTCGTACCGGAGTCCGAACCGCAGGCCGCGAGCGCGGAGATCGCCGTCGCACCCGCAGCGAGCGCCACTGCCGATTGCAGGAATGTGCGGCGGGAGGGCGTGATTCCCCGAATGCCGTCTGATGCCGAAACTTCACTGACCGTCACAACGGTCATAGTGCCAGCCCGGGTGGGCGGGGGCCGACCGGCGCGCACCGCTCGGCGGTTCGTGACCGACTGTGGCCCATTCGTCACCTGATGGCGCAGTCGATGGTCAAGGACAGGCATCCGGTGGCGTTAAGCTGTTGGGAGTAAAGACCTGACAACTGCACATGGAGGAGACACCGATGCCCGGGGCAATCGACCACGAACGGATCAGTGGACTGATCGAACCGGTGGTCACCGACAAGGGATACGACGTCGAGGAACTTTCGGTGGTGGCAACCGGCCCCGAGAACCTGGTGAAGTTGGTCGTCGATCGCGATGGCGGAGCCTCACTCGATGAACTGGCCGAGCTGAGCCGCTCGATCTCGACGATCCTCGACGGCACGGACGACGAGTCCGGTGCGGAGTCCGAAGACGCATTGGCGGCATGGCCGACCTACACACTCGAAGTCACCTCGCCGGGTGTTGACCGCCCGTTGACCGAACCGCGTCACTGGCGCCGCGCCGCTGGCCGCAAGGTGGTGGTCGATCTCATGGCCGATCCGCCTGAGCGCGTCGCCGGCCGGATCGGGGCACTCGACGACGAGCAGTCGACCGTGCAGTTGGTCACGAAGACAAGTAAGGGTTTCGCCACCACGACGGTGGCATTGGCATCAGTACGCAAAGCGTTTGTACAGGTCGATTTCGGTGAGCCCAGCGCTGCCGAACTCGAGGTGTGCGGTCTTGATCCCGAGCAGATCGAGGCCAGAAGGAAAGGGAACAAATGAATATCGACATTGCCGCGCTTCGTATGATCGAGGCCGAAAAGGGCATCACGATCGATGCCGTCATCGAAACCATCCAGTCGGCATTGCTGACGGCCTACCGGCACACCGACGGGTTTGCGCCCCACGCGTACATCGACGTCGATCGCAAGTCCGGCAAGGTCCGCGTGATGGCCCAAGAGCGTGACGCCGACGGCAACGTCATCTCCGAATGGGACGACACCCCCGAGGGTTTCGGGCGCATCGCCGCCACCACGGCCCGCCAGGTGATCCTTCAGCGGCTACGGGATGCCGAGCACGACAAGAACTTTGGTGAATTCTCCACGCACGAGGGCGAGATCGTCGGCGGTGTGGTCCAGCAGGACGCGCGGGCCAACGCCCGCGGCATGGTGGTCGTGCGCATCGGCAGTGAGGCCACCGGACAAGAGGGTGTACTGCCGCCGGCCGAACAGGTGCCCGGTGAAACCTACGTGCACGGCGAGCGGATCAAGTGCTACGTCGTCGGCGTCGCCCGCGGATCCCGCGGTCTGCAGATCACGCTTTCGCGTACGCATCCCAACCTCGTCCGCAAACTCTTCGCCCTCGAGGTCCCCGAGATCGAGGACGGGTCTGTCGAGATCGTGGCGGTGGCCCGCGAAGCCGGTCACCGCTCGAAGATCGCCGTCCACACCGGGGTCCCCGGTCTGAACGCCAAGGGTGCCTGCATCGGGCCGATGGGGCAGCGGGTGCGCAACGTGATGAGCGAACTCGCGGGCGAGAAGATCGACATCATCGACTACGACAACGACCCGGCGGTGTTCGTCGGCAACGCGTTGTCGCCGTCGAAGGTGGTTTCGGTCACAGTCGTCGATCCGGTGGCCAAGGCCGCCCGCGTCGTGGTGCCCGACTACCAGTTGTCGCTGGCCATCGGCAAGGAAGGGCAGAACGCACGCCTGGCTGCCCGCCTGACCGGATGGCGCATCGACATCCGCAGCGACGCCCAGACCGACGAGGATGCGGAGCCTTCTGCGGCAGGTGCGAGCTGAGCGGACACGCGCTGAGACGGGTGTCATTAGCATCTGACTCGCTGCGGACGGTAGACTCACCGGTGGTCCACAGTGATCCTTCGCGCCACCGCGAAAATCTGCCGATGCGTACGTGCATCGGATGTCGACAGTGTCACCCGGCCGCCGAACTCGTTCGGTTGGTCGTGCGGCGCGACAACAGTGACAAGGTGGTCGTGATCGACCATCGGAAGACCATGCCAGGGCGCGGCGCCTGGCTGCATCCGGATCCCGATTGCTTGGGAACCGCGATTCAGCGCAAGGCCTTCGCCAGGGCATTTCGGATCGGCGGGTTGACCGTCGACTCCGATCTACTGGGTCGAGAAATCGAATCGGTAGCCAAACAGAGAGGTCGACACCAGTCGGCCACTAAGGAACAGGTAGCAGAAGACATGAGCACACCGTGAAGTTCTTGCGATGAGCACGTTTCGGACGTAAACCGAGGTCGTAGCGGGCAATGCCGCTCGACCTCCAAGTGAGGAGAGCAGTGGCAGGCAAGGCCCGCGTGCATGAATTGGCCAAAGAACTGGGAGTGACGAGCAAGGAAGTGCTTGCACGTCTCAGTGAGCAAGGCGAGTTCGTAAAATCTGCGTCGTCGACCGTTGAGGCCCCCGTGGCCCGGCGACTTCGCCAGTCCTTCCCAGGACAGGACGGCCCCACCGGTAACACCGGAGGGCAGCCAGCAACCGCCGGAGGCAACGCCCCGGCCGGTAAACCATCACAGGCAAAACCGGGCGGAGCCCGTCCCGGACCGGTATCCACCAGCAATGCAGGTGCAGGTGCTCCTGCAGCACCGTCCACCGGCGCCAAGCCCGGTGCACGGCCGACTCCCGCGCCGAAGGCAGCTCCGACCCCGGCCCCGCGCCCCGCTGCGCAGGCTCCGGCCCCGTCGAAGCCCGTCTCGAGCGCACCGGCGCCGAGTGCACCCGCACCGGCTGCTCCGAAGAGCACACCGGCTCCAGCTGCGCCCGAGGCCCCGGCCGCCGCAGCAGCAGCCCCGGCCGCGACACCTCCGGCACGTCCGGCTCAGGCGCCGCGTCCCGGTGGCCCCAAGCCCGGCCCGCGTGCCCCGCGCGTCGGCAACAACCCTTATTCGAGTGCAGCACCGGTCGAACGCCCCGCTTCGCGTCCGGCACCGGGTGCCGGCGGACCCCGCCCAGGCGGGGGCCAGCGTCCCGGCCCAGGTGCAGGTGCAGGTGCCGGCGGTGGCCGACCGGCTCCGGGTCAGGGCGGTCCCCGTCCCGCACCCGGTCAGGGCGGACCCCGTCCCAGCCCCGGTAGCATGCCTCCTCGCCCCAACCCGGGTGCGATGCCGGCCCGTTCGGCTCGCCCCAGCGGTCCCGGAGGACCCGGCGGCGCACGTGGTGGACCCGGCGGAGGCCGCGGTGGACCCGGTGGCGGCGGCGGTCGTCCCGGTGGTGCCGGTGGTGGCGGTGGCTACCGCGGTGGCGCAGGCGGCGGCGGCGGAGCTCCGACCGGTGCTCCGACCGGTGGCCCTCCCGGTGGATTCCGAGGTCGTCCCGGTGGCGGTGGCCGTGGTCGTGGCGGCGCAGCCGGCGCGTTCGGTCGTCCCGGTGGTGCAGTTCGTCGTGGACGCAAGTCGAAGCGGGCAAAACGCGCCGAGTACGAGAGCATGCAGGCTCCCGCAGTCGGCGGCGTCCGGTTGCCACGTGGCAACGGCGAAACGATTCGCCTTGCCCGTGGAGCCTCGCTCTCCGATTTCGCGGACAAGATCAACGCGAACCCGGCAGCACTTGTGCAGGCCTTGTTCAACCTCGGCGAGATGGTCACGGCGACCGAGTCGGTCAACGACGAGACGCTGGAGCTGCTCGGCGGCGAGATGAACTATGTCGTCCAGGTCGTCAGCCCGGAAGACGAGGATCGCGAACTGCTCGACTCCTTCGACCTCACCTATGGCGAGGACGCGGGCGGCGAGGAAGATCTCGAGCAGCGTCCGCCGGTGGTGACCGTCATGGGTCACGTCGATCACGGTAAGACCCGACTGCTCGACACGATCCGTAAGGCCAACGTCCGTGAGGGCGAGGCCGGTGGCATCACCCAGCACATCGGCGCCTACCAGGTCCTCACCGAACTGGACGGCAACGAGCGACTGGTCACCTTCATCGACACCCCCGGTCACGAGGCGTTCACCGCCATGCGTGCCCGTGGTGCGAAGGCCACCGACATCGCGATCCTCGTGGTCGCAGCCGACGATGGCGTCATGCCGCAGACGGTCGAGGCGATCAACCACGCACAAGCGGCCGACGTGCCGATCGTCGTGGCGGTCAACAAGATCGACAAGGAAGGCGCCGATCCGCAGAAGATTCGTGCCCAGCTCACCGAATACGGGCTGGTTGCCGAAGACTTCGGTGGCGAGACGATGTTCGTCGACATCTCGGCCAAGCAGGGCACCAACATCGACGCACTGCTCGAAGCAGTGCTGCTGACCGCGGATGCCTCGCTCGACCTGCGGGCCAACCCGGACATGGACGCCCAGGGTGTTGCCATCGAGGCGCACCTCGACCGCGGCCGTGGACCGGTGGCCACCGTGCTCATCCAGCGCGGAACGCTGCACGTCGGCGACTCGATCGTGGCCGGCGACGCCTACGGACGCGTCCGTCGGATGGTCGACGAGCACGGCGAAGACGTCACCGCGGCCACCCCGTCGCGCCCCGTCCAGGTCATCGGCTTCACGTCGGTCCCCGGCGCAGGTGACAACCTGCTCGTGGTCGACGAGGACAGGATCGCCCGGCAGATCGCGGATCGCCGCAATGCGCGTAAGCGCAACGCGCTGGCCGCACGCAGCCGCAAGCGGATCAGCCTGGAAGATCTGGATTCGGCACTGAAGGAGACTTCACAGCTGAACCTGATCCTCAAGGGTGACAACTCGGGAACCGTGGAAGCCCTCGAAGAGGCCCTCATGGGCATCGAGATCGACGACGAGGTGCAGTTGCGCGTCATCGACCGCGGTGTCGGTGGCGTCACCGAGACCAACGTCAACCTGGCGTCGGCGTCGAACGCGATCATCATCGGGTTCAACGTCCGGGCCGAGGGCAAGGCGACGGAGCTGGCGAACCGTGAAGGCGTGGACATCCGGTACTACTCGGTGATCTACCAGGCCATCGACGAGATCCAGAGCGCCCTCAAGGGTCTGCTCAAGCCGGTCTACGAAGAGGTCGAGCTGGGTCGGGCCGACATCCGGGCGATCTTCCGGTCGTCCAAGGTCGGTAACATCGCCGGTTGTCTGGTCACCTCGGGAATCATGCGGCGCAACGCCAAGGCGCGTCTGCTGCGTGACAACAAGGTCATCGCCGAGAACCTCACCATCACCTCGCTCAAGCGCGAGAAGGATGATGTCACCGAGGTTCGCGACGGTTACGAATGTGGTCTGACGATCTCGTACAACGACATCAAGGTCGACGACGTGATCGAGAGCTACGAGTTGCGGGAGAAGGCACGGGACTGATCGTCCCGGCAGGCTGAGATGTTCGTCGGTTCACTGGAAATCGACCTACTTCTCGGCGACATCCACTCACTCAAGCAGAAGCGCTCAGTGGTGCGACCAATCGTCGCATCACTGGCGCGTCTGCGGGTGTCGGTGGCCGAGGTGGACGATCACGACCTTCACCGCCGTGCCCGGATCGGGGTCGCCGCAGTTGCCGGCGACTCCCGGCACGTCGGTGAGGTGCTCGATGCCTGCGAGGCCTTGATCTCGGGTCGCCCCGAGATCGAAGTACTGTCGGTTCGACGCACCATTCGCGGCAGCGACGATTGAAACCGTTCGCGGCAGCGCCGATTGAAAGTGCTCGCGGCAGCGACGCCCGGCGATGTCGTTGCGGTACGACCGACTGCGGATGAGAGACAATGGGTGGTCCGGCCGGCGGCCGGATACACCGGAAATCAGGAGAGTGAGCTGCCATGGCAGACCCAGCACGGGCACAGCGGCTGGCCAAGCGGATCTCGACGATCGTCGCTTCGGCGATCGCGAGTGAGATCAAGGATCCCCGGCTCGCCTATGTGACGGTGACCGATGCCAAGGTCACCGGTGACCTCCATGAGGCGACGATTTTTTACACGGTGATGGGTCCATCGCTTGATACACCGCCCGACTATGCGTCCGCCGCGGCCGGATTGGCCAAGGCCACCGGAGTCCTGCGGTCGAAAGTTGGTGCGGGGACCGGTGTTCGGTTCACCCCGACGCTGAGCTTCGTTCTCGACCGGATCCCCGACACCGCGCGGGAGATGGAAGAGTTGCTCGAGCGTGCCCGTCTTCAGGACGAAGAGGTGGCCCGCCTCGCGCGTGACGCCGCTCCGGCCGGTGACGCCGACCCCTACCGTGAACCGCGGGCCGACGACGAGGACGAGGATTCCGGGGACGAAGCCCCGGGCTCAGGCCTGCGGTGAGTACCACTCGGGTTCCGTCCGACGAGATCTTGCGCTCTGTCGCCGAGATCTTGTCGGCGGCTCCGGAGGTCACTGTTCTGTGCCATACCCGGCCCGATGCCGACACGATCGGCAGCGGTCTGGCCATGGCGGAGGCGTTGCGGCAGCTCGGTGCCGTCGTCGAGGTCAGTTTCGCCGGACCGACGGAGCTGCCGACCGCGCTTGCCCAACTACCCGGCGCAGATCTGATCATCGACTCCACCGATGTCGTCGGATACCCCGTCGTGGTGGCCGTCGACTGCGCGAGTATCTACCGTCTCGAGGCCTTGTCGTCGGTGGTCGAGTCGGCGACGCATTCGATCGTCATCGATCATCACGTGTCCAACGACGGTTTTGGCACGGTCAATTATGTTGATCCACAAGCTGATTGCACCGCCGAGCTCGTCCTGTCGATCATCGACGCGCTCGGTGTCGATGTCGGGCTCGACATGGCGACCTGCATCTACGCCGGCGTGGTCACCGACACCGGCTCCTTCAAATGGGGTCGGCCGAGCTCTCACCTGATCGCGGCGCGCATGCTCGAGGTCGGTGTCGACGGTCGCAGATGGACCAGAACTCTGCTCGATACCCACCGCTTTGCCTGGCTGTCCATGGTCGCCTCGGCGCTGGGGTCCGCGGTACTGGTGGAGACCGCCTTTGACGGTCTCGGGCTGGTGTACGCGGTGGTGGACCATGCTTCGACAGCCCAATTGGGCTGGGAAGAAAGTGAAAGCGTGGTCGACATCGTGCGGACCACCGCCGAAGCCGAGGTCGCCGTGGTGTTCAAAGAATCTTCCCCCGGCCAGTGGACTGTGTCGATGCGGGCGAAGTCGAAGGTTGATCTCGTGCCCATAGCCCTGGTGCATGGTGGCGGAGGTCATCGGCTCGCGGCCGGCTTCGGCGCATCCGGGACCGCCGCCGAGGTGGTCGGGCAGTTCCTCGCCTCGGTGTGAGCACCGAATCCGGGATCTCCGGCGACGCAGAATCGGCGCCGGAAACCGATCCGACCAATAGACGGATCCTGCGGCTGTCCATGTCGGCCCTGGTGGTCCTGATCGCCGAACCGCTGTATCTGATGCTCGATCTGGCGGTGGTGGGGCGCCTCGGTGGGACCGATCTCGCCGCCCTGGGCGTCGGTGTCCTGGTGTTGGGGGTCGTCAGCACCCAGCTGACATTCCTGTCCTATGGCACCACTGCCCGCGCCGCACAGAAGTTCGGCGCCGGTGATCGCGCCGGTGCGGTGTTCGAAGGTATGCAGGCGACCTGGATCGCGCTCGGGGTGGGCGCCGCCATCGTCGCGGTGGTTCAACTCGGTGCGCCGTGGATTCTGGACGTGTTGACCGGTGGGGGATCGGTGGCGCAGGAGGCGACCGGCTGGCTTCGGATCGCGGTCTGCGGGGTGCCTCTGATTCTGCTGTCGATGGCCGGGAACGGATGGATGCGGGGTGTGCAGGACACCCGACGGCCCATCGTTTATGTGGTTGTCGGACTCGGTATCTCGGCCGTTCTGTGTCCACTGTTGGTCCATGGCCTGCTGGGGGCACCCGAGATGGGGCTCGAGGGCAGCGCGGTGGCGAACGTGGTCGGGCAGAGTGTCGCCGGAATGTTGTTCGCGGTGCGGGTGGTCGCCGAATGCGCGCGAGAACATGTGTCTGGTCGTGGCCCCCGGTGGTCGGTCATCGTCTCGCAGCTGTCTCTGGGACGTGACCTGATCCTGCGGAGTCTGTCCTTCCAGATCTGTTTCCTTTCCGCAGCCGCGGTGGCAAGCCGCTTCGGGGTGGCGGCGGTGGCCTCGCACCAACTGGTACTGCAACTGTGGAACTTCGTTGCGCTGTTGCTCGATTCCTTCGCCATTGCCGCGCAGGCGTTGGTCGGCGCGGCGCTCGGGGCCGGCAAGGTTCCGGCCGCCTGGCGGGTCACCCGCCGCGTGACCCAGTGGTCGGTGGGGGTCTCGATCGTCCTGGCTGTGGCGTTTGCGCTGGGGAGTTCGCTGGTCCCGAGAATCTTCACCGCTGATGCCGACGTCCTCGACGCCGTCGGCACACCATGGTGGTTCTTCGTCGCGATGCTGCCGGTGGCCGGTGTGGTATTCGCACTCGACGGCGTTCTCCTGGGCAGCGCCGACGCGGCATTTCTGAGAAATGCGACCCTGGCGTGTGCACTGTTCGGATTCTTTCCGCTGATCTGGCTGTCGTTGATCTTCGATTGGGGCCTGGCCGGGATCTGGTCGGGATTGGTCGTTTTCATGGCACTTCGACTGATCACAGGTGTGTGGCGGGTGCGTGGTGGTCGTTGGACCGAGGTTGCGAACGTGCATTCGCCCCAAAGTTAACCTCCAACCTGGATGTTTGCGGCCTAGTATTTATCCGTGGCTCGCACATGGCCGTTGATAGAACGCGAGCGGGAGTTCAAGACGATCCAGTCGGCTCTCGCGTCCGAGGCACCCGACCTCGGTGTTGTCCTCACGGGTGAACCCGGCGTGGGCAAGACCACCCTGGCTCGTTATGCCACCGGGACGATGTCCGGGCAGGTGCGCTGGGTGGCCGGAACCGAATCGGCGCGGAGCATCCCGCTCGGCGCCTTTGCACATCTGGTCGGACCGGCGACGTCCACCGATCCGGTGACGTTCATGTCCGCTGCCCGCGCGGCCCTGCTGGCCGGGGGCGACACGGTGATCGGCGTCGACGACGCGCATCTACTCGACGAGCTGTCGGCGACGTTGCTGCACCAGCTCGCCATCGATCGGGCCGTCCGGATCATCGCCACGGTCCGCAGCGGTGAGGTGGTACCCGATGCGGTGACCTCGCTCTGGAAAGACCGGCACCTCGTGCGGCTGGTGCTCTCACCGTTCTCCAAAGAGCAGAGTGTCGAGTTGATCGAATCGGTCCTCGGTGGCCATCTCGAAGGGCTCAGTGCCGACGTCATCTGGGACGCCTCCGGCGGCAACGCCCTGTTTCTGCATCACCTCGTCGAAGGTGCACTCGAGTCCGGCGCGTTGCGGCAGGTCCGCGGGGTGTGGCAGCTCCGGGGACGGGCCGCGGTCACCTCGGAGCTGGCGTCCTTGCTCGAGAGCCGGATCGATCAGCTCGACGACGCCTCCCTGCAGGTGCTCAAACTCCTGACGTTCTGCGAACCGTTGGACATGGATGTCCTGAGTGAACTCGCCGGCGACGCGGCGGTCGACGACGCCGAAGCCCGGGGACTGATCCGGGTGGCTCGTGAGGGTTCGCGGTTCAACGTCCACTACACGCATCCACTGTTCGGTGACGTGATCCGGCGTCGGCTCGGTATCGCCTCGTCCCGCCGGCTACGTGGTCAGCTGGTGAAAGCACTGGCCGGCCGCGAGGTCGGTGGCCCGGCCGAGCGGATCCGGCTGGCCGAGCTCTCCCTCGACAGTGACGAAAAGGTGGACGCCGGGTTGCTCTGCGAGGCGGCCAACGACGCGATCTCGTTGGCGAATGTGCCACAGGGCGAACGTTTTGCGCAGGCCGCGCTCGACGGTGGTGGAGGTCTCATCGCGGCGAACCTGCTCGCCCGGGCGCTGCTGTGGCAGGGGCGCACCGAGGCCGCCGAGGAGACTCTGACCGCCTTCGACCCGGACGACATGGATCCGGTGCAGCTGGTGCACTGGGGTTTGACCCGCATCAGCAACCTGCTGTGGTCGATGGGCGAGAGCCGCCGCGCCGATGAGGTGCTCGCGTCGGTGTCCGAGCGGGTCGATCATCCGGTGCTGGTGCAGGCGGTCGACGGCATTGCATCGGCCTGCGCCCTGTTCGAGGGGCGCCTCGACGAGGCCCTGGAGCGCTCGCAGCGGGTACTCGAGGCGCCGCAGACCTCTCCCTGGGCACTGGAATGGGCATGTTTCGGCGGTGGCTGGGCGCGGGCACTGAGTGGACGCGGTTCCGAGGTTGCCGAGATCTCCGCCCGCGGCCGGGAAGTGGAACTGAAAACCGACGGTTTGCTGAAGTTCATGGCGGGATACGGCGGCGTTCTGGGCCTGGTCTACACCGGGCAGTTCGACAAGGCCGAGGAGGAGGCGGGCCGCAATCTGCAGTTCAACGCCGCGGGTCAGTTCCTGGGCTGGGCGATAGCCACCACCGTCATGGGTCTGGTGGACCTGTCCCGAGGTCGACTCGAATCGGCCGCCGGCCGTTTCGAGCAGTCGCTGGCCGCGCTGGAGACCACCTCCGCGGCGGCCTGGACGTTCCCGGCGAGAATCATGCTGTCCCAATGCAATTCAGCGCTCGGACGCGATGCCGACGCGCTCCGCGTCCTGACCGATGCCCAGAAGCGCAGTGGTCGCTACGTGACGGTGTTCGGCCCACAGGTCCAGCTCACCGCCGCGTGGCTCGCGGCGGCGCAAGGGGTGACCGGCGAAGCGATCTCGGTTGCGCGTGCGGCGGCCGAGCAGGCGGCCGACGCCGGCCAATACAGCGTCGAGGCCGAGGCGTTGCACGCCGCGGCCCGCTTCGGTGATGAGACCGCCGCGCCGCGCCTGACCGAACTGGCCGGCGAAATCGACGGTGTGCTGGTCGATGCGTACGCCCGGCACGCCGCTGCCGTGGCAGCCGGGGACGGCGCCGCACTGGACCGGAGTGCCGGTGAGTTCGCGCAGATCGGGTCGCTCGTCTCGGCCGCCGACGCCGCCGCGCAGGCTGCCACCGTTCACGACGCCGCCGGCAATCGGTCGGCGATGGCGACCTCGGCGTCCACTGCGTCCCGGCTCTCCGCGGAATGCGGCGGTCTGAGGACGCCGGCCATGATCGCGGCCGCTCATCCGTTGCCGCTGACCGCGCGGGAACGCGAGATCGCCACGCTTGTTGCGGCAGGTTTGTCGAACAAGGCGATCGCCGAACGGCTGACGGTCTCGGTGCGCACCGTCGAGGGCCACATCTACCGGGCCTGCACCAAACTCGATCTCTCCGACCGTGCGGACCTGGCGACGTTGCTGAAAAACGAGAACTGACAACTGCTCGCCGGGAGGGAACGGGATTGAAGAACCTGGTGGTGTGCTGCGACGGCACGTGGAAGAACGCCGATGACAAGGACGTCTCGAACATCGAGAGAATCGCCCGCTCCATCGAGACCACGCCGACAGGACGTCCTGTTCAGATCGTCTACTACGCCGCCGGAGTCGGTACCGGTGCCACGAAGTTCGAGAAGCTGGTCGGTGGAGCCTTCGGGCTGGGACTCGACGCGGCGATCGTCGGGGCCTACCGGTTTCTGGCCCTCAATTACGAAAAAGAAGACCAGGTCTACGTCTTCGGATTCAGTCGCGGTGCCTACACCGCGCGGAGCCTGGTGGGCATGATCGATGCGATCGGTCTGCTCACCCCTGACGGATTGGCGAAGGGCAAACTGCCGGATGTGATGCCGCTCTACCGGGGGCGCCCGGCCGAGGGGAAGAAGCCCACCGCCGGCTGGGCCAGGGATCTGGCCGACTTCCGGACGGACTGTTACGACGAGAATGACGTCATCGTCCGGTTCCTCGGCGTGTTCGACACCGTCGGCACGCTGGGTGTGCCGGGCGTGACCCGAAGGAAGTACCAGTTCCACAATGTTTCGTTGACGCCCCAGGTCGCGACGGCCAGGCACGCCTTGGCGATTCACGAGCGTCGACGGTCGTTTGCGCCCGCACTGTGGACGGAAAACGACAAGAACAACGCGACACCCGACGTCAAACAGCTCTGGTTCGACGGTGTTCACAGCGACGTCGGCGGAGGGTACAAAGAGTACGAGCTGGCGAACAGATCGTTGAAGTGGATGGTCGGCGAGGCGCGCGCGGCCGGACTGGTGTTCGCGGACAGCCGCCTCGTCACCGAACCGCAGGACGTGATGCTGCACAAGACCCTCAAAGGTCCCTACCGGTTGCTGAACATGCTGAGCGCGGTGGCCGGCCGCTTCAGGCCGGCGGTCGGTTCGCGATTCCAGCAGGGATGGCGGGTGCTCGAACGGTCGGCAGGGAAGGGCTGGGGTGCGGACGTGGCCGTCGATCTGACCGATGACGTCTACCGGCGATGGGTTGTCGACAGCGGGGGCCGGTTACCGGCCGCCGGTGTCCGGTGGTGGATCGAGGGGGTCGGTGGCGACCGCTACCACAGCGTCGCAGCACAGCTGGTGACGCCGTCCACCGACGAGGCCGGACACAGCACCGCCCGGTAGTCGACTACCCTCGCGTGTTGGGGCAAACCCGCCCCGAAGGCGCGCGCGAAGGGATATCCATGGCGACATTGTGGGCGATCAGTGACCTACATGTCGCACATCGCGGCAACGAATCGGTGATCGACAGGATCCAGCCGCAGAGCGAAGGCGACTGGCTGATCGTCGCCGGCGACGTCAGTGAGCGCACCGACGACCTGTCCGACACGCTGCGCCGCCTCAAGGCCCGGTTCCAGACCGTGATCTGGGTCCCGGGCAACCACGAGCTGTACACCACCGCCAAGGATCCGATGCAGATCTTCGGGGTGGCGCGATACGACTACCTCATCCAGATGTGCCGCGACCTCGGCGTCCTCACCCCCGAGGACATTTATCCGCTCTTCGACGCCGGGGATGGTTCGACCCCGGTCCGTGTGGTGCCGATGTTCCTGTTGTACGACTACACTTTCCGGCCCGCGGGAACCACGAACAAGCTGCAGGCGCTGGCCGTGGCCCGGGAGAACAACGTGGTGGCCACCGACGAGTTCCTGCTCTCGCCCGAGCCCTATCCGACGCGTGACGCATGGGGACGCGCCCGGATCGAACTGACCCGCAAGCGGTTGGATCAACTCGACCGGACCGAGCCGAAAGTACTCATCAACCACTGGCCGTTGCGGCGCGAACCGACCGACGCGCTCATGTATCCGGAGTTCGCGCTGTGGTGTGGCAGTGAACTGACCGCGGACTGGCACACCCGGTACAACGCGTCGTGCTGCGTGTACGGACACCTGCACATCCCGCGGACCACCTGGTACGACGACGTCCGCTTCGAAGAGGTCTCGGTCGGCTATCCCCGCGAATGGAATCGGCGGGGTCTGCCCGAACCCCTGCTCCGCAAGATCGCGCCGGACGAGGGGTTGCGGCCCGAGCACCTGCCCGAACACGGGGCCCGGTTCGAATTGCCCCCCGACTATCGGGAGCGAGCCGCCGAGTTCGCCGAACAATTGACGCGCAAGCGGGAAGACATCAAGGCGCGCAGAGCGCAGCGTGAACAGGAACGAGGCGGGACACCATGATCGAAAAGCTGTTGCCCTCCGGGGTTGCGGTGGCCGAATCGTTTGGTGAGATGCCCGATGTTGCACCCCTGGCCGCCGAGGCCGGACTGATCGCACGGGCCGTGGAGAAGCGCCGCAAAGAGTTCGTGACCACGAGAAACTGCGCGCGAGAAGCTCTGGGCCAGTTGGGCATCGAACCGGTGCCGATCCTGCGTGGCGAGAAGGGCGAGCCGTTGTGGCCGCGCCAGGTGGTCGGCAGCCTCACCCACTGCGACGGGTACCGGGCCGCCATCGCCGGGTACTCGATGCAGGTGCGGTCACTCGGTGTGGATGCCGAGCCACACGCGCCCCTGCCCGAGGGGGTGCTCGATGCGGTGAGTCTGGAACCCGAGCGTGAGGTCCTCGCCACCCGCGACGACTCCGTGCACTGGGATCGACTCCTGTTCTGCGCCAAGGAGGCAACGTACAAGGCCTGGTTCCCGCTGACGAAGCGCTGGCTGGGTTTCGAGGACGCACACATTACGTTCGAACAGACGGAGACGAAGAGCATGGGTACGTTTCGCAGCGAGTTGCTGGTCGATGGGGCCACCATCGACGGTGGCGAACCGCTGCTGCGTTTCGACGGCCGCTGGCTTGTCGAGGGCGGACTGATCATCGCGGTGATCTCGCTATGACCCAACCGAGTTCGGGCCTGGACGGTGCCGGCCTGCTGATCGTCGACAAAGCCCAGGGACTGACCAGTCACGACGTGGTGTCCCGGTGCCGAAAGCTGCTCAAGACCAGGAAAGTCGGGCACGCAGGCACACTTGATCCGATGGCCACCGGCGTGCTGGTGATCGGGGTCGAGCGGGCCACCAAGATGCTCGGCCTGCTGTCGTTGACCACCAAGGCGTACACGGCCACCATCCGTCTCGGGGCCGCGACGGACACCGATGACGCCGAGGGCCAGATCATCTCGTCGGCCGACGCCCGGCACATCGACGTCGAACAGATCACCGAGCAGATTGCCGTGTTGACCGGCGACATCAGTCAGATCCCGGCCCGGGTCAGTGCCATCAAGGTCGACGGCCGCCGCGCGCATGCGCTGGTGCGTGACGGCACGGAGTTCGAATTGAAGGCCAGGCCGGTCACCGTCTCCCGCTTCGAGGTGGGGGAGGTTCGGGTGGTGCCGCCCGGCGACGACGATCCCGACGCGCTCACGTACACCGATGTGGACGTCGAGGTCGAATGCTCGGCCGGCACGTACATCCGGTCACTGGCCCGCGATCTCGGAAGCGCGCTGGGGGTCGGGGGACACCTGACGTCGTTGCGGCGCACCCGGGTTGGACCGTTCGGACTCGACGTCGCCCGCACCCTCGAAGAGGTCGCCGATGAGCCGGGTGTCTCCCTCGACATCGATGCGGCCGCGCAGTTCGCCTTCCCGCACCGGTACATCAGCGCCGAAGAGGCAGAATCGATCAGTCAGGGCCGGTGGCTCGAGCCGATCGGGATGGACGGGACCTACGCCGCCATCGACCCGGACGGTCACACCATTGCGCTACTACAGGAGAAGGGCCGTCGCGCGAGTTCGGTCATGGTGGTGCGACCGGCGACCCTACGCGGCCGGTGAACCCGGGAGAACGCCCGAGACGCGTTCTGGTGGCCGGCGTGTCGGGCTCGGGCAAGACCACTCTGGCCGGACGGATCTCGACGGTGATCGGCGTGCCCCACACCGAGATCGATGCCCTCTTCCATGGGCCGAACTGGACGCCGCGGACCGAGTTCGGCGACGACGTACGCGCGCTCGTCGGCACCGGGTCGTGGGTCACCGAGTGGCAGTATGCGAGTGCGCGACGGATCCTCGCGCAGCACGCCGAACTCCTGGTCTGGCTCGATCCCCCGTTCTGGCGCACCACATTCCCGCGGCTGCTGCGGCGGACCGTGCGCCGCCGATTGCGCCGCGAAGTGCTCTGGAACGGCAATGTCGAACCGCCGCTCCGAGTGATTCTGACCGACCGCATGCACGTCCTTCGGTGGGCGGTCACCACCCGGCATAAGTACACCGACCTCGTGCCGCGGATCGCCTCGGAGTATCCGCACCTCGTTGTCGTCCGGTTGCGCTCACAACGCGCGGTCGACACTTGGCTTGCTGAACTGCCGCGCGACCCCGGTTCGCCGGGCACGGGCGGGGGCGGCTAAGCGGTGACGAGCCAGATCGCCCGGGCGGCAATGTCTCCCAGGTCGATGGGCGCGCCTTCGTCGATGCTGATCTCGATGGTCCCGGCGAAGGGCCGGAGTTCGCGGATGACCACTCTGCGGTCCAGCGCGATACCGACGGAATCGAAGTACCGCAGCATCTCCGGATCGGTATCGGCGATCCGCGCGATGCGTCCGCCGGCACCGACCTCCAGATCTGCCAGCAGCGAGGCGTCGGGAGTGGGCACCGAACCGTCGATCGACGGGATCGGATCGCCGTGCGGGTCGCGGGTCGGATGATCGAGTTTGGAGTCCAGTCGGGCCATGAACCGTTCGGAGACCGCGTGTTCGAGAACCTCGGCCTCGTCGTGGACCTCGTCCCAGCTGTATCCGAGTTCCCGGACCAGGAAGGTCTCGAGCAGGCGGTGCCGCCGGACCATCAGGATCGCGGCGGTGCGACCGGTCTCGGTCAATGTGATCGATCCGTAGCGTTCGTGCACCACCAGGCCCTGGTCGGCCAGTTTGCGGATCGCCTCCGAAGCCGTGGACGGCGACACACCGAGTTTCTCGGCGAGCATCTTCGTGGTGATCTTCTCGGGCTTCCATTCCTGCCCGGTCCAGATGACCTTCAGATAGTCCTGGGTGACCGTCGAGAGCTCGGAGACCGCCTTGAGCCCGGCCAGGGTGGCAGCGTCCACCGTGGATTCGGGAGGGGTCTTCGAAGGGGGCACCGACCGAGTTTATGACGACCGCCCGGGATCTGTGTCACCGCCGCACCGAACTGAACGCCGTTTCCCGGCCCCGGCGGGTCGACGGCGTGTGCGCTGTCGCACCGGGCGGGGCGGGGTCGTAGGCTTGTGCGGTGTTGCGTTGGCGAGGGCTTGACGATATCCCCGCGGACTGGGGCAGGTGTGTGGTCACGATCGGCGTGTTCGACGGCGTCCACCGGGGGCATGCTCAACTGATCACCAGGGCCATCCGGGCTGCCAAAGAACGAGGCGTGCCCGCGGTCCTGATGACGTTTGATCCCCATCCCGCCGAAGTCGTGCGCCCGGGGACCCATCCGCCACAGCTCTCGACCCTGACCCGACGCGCCGAATTGGCCGAGGAACTCGGTATCGACGTCTTCTGCGTCATGCCGTTCACGCCGGTGCTGGCCGCGCAGAGTCCCAAGGATTTCGCCCACGAGGTGCTCGTCGAGCGGTTGCACGCCCAAGTCGTGGTGGTCGGTGACAACTTCACATTCGGCAAGAAGGCGGCGGGCAACGTCGACACACTGCGCAAGTTCGGCGAGCGGTTCGGCTTCGAGGTCGAGGCCGTCTCGCTCCTGGGAGAACACGCGGTGACGCTGTCGTCCACGTACATCCGGTCGTGTGTCGACGCCGGTGATGTCGCGACCGCCACCGAAGCGCTCGGACGACCGCATCGCGTCGAGGGCGTTGTGGTCCGCGGTGACGGCCGTGGCCGCGATGTCGGTTACCCGACGGCCAGCATCGCCCCGCCGATGTATTCGGCGATCCCGGCCGACGGTGTGTACGCCGCCTGGTTCACAGTCCTCGGTGCCGGGCCGGTCGTCGGCCACGTCGAACCGGGGGAGAGTTACCGCGCAGCGGTGTCGGTGGGCACCAACCCGTCGTTCTCCGGCCGCACCCGGACCATCGAGGCGTACGTCCTGGACACCTCGGCGGATCTGTACGGCCAGCACGTCGCAGTCGACTTCGTCGCCCGGATCCGTGGTCAGGCGAAGTACGACGACGTCTCGAACCTCACCGACCAGATCGCCGCCGACGTGGACCAGACCCGCCTGCTGCTGCCGTGATCTGACGATTTGGTCGGGCGGTCGGCCCGCCGGTAGAGTTGTCGGTTGGTGTGTGCTGCGGTTCGCGGTGGCCACATCACGTTCATGCGGTGGTTGCAAGACCGCCGGGTGTACTCACACTCACGCGCGATCGTCATAACCAGGAGTTCTAGTGGCACTGACCGTTGAAGAAAAGAAGACCATTCTCGCCGAGTACGGCTTGCATGAGACCGACACCGGATCTCCTGAGGCTCAGGTCGCAATGCTGACCAAGCGGATCGTTGATCTGACCGCACATCTCAAAGAGCACAAGCATGACCACCACAGCCGTCGTGGCCTGCTGCTCCTCGTCGGCAAGCGTCGCCGGTTGCTCAAGTACGTCGCCAAGGTCGACGTGCAGCGCTACCGCACGCTGATCGAGCGCCTGGGTCTGCGCCGCTAGTTGCCACCACGGTGACACGCCTCGGCGAGTCGCCCGGCAAAGCGCATCTGACCGGCTTGGCCGTCCAGATGTAAACCCAAGATAGTCAAAGCCGGGGATGTCGAGTGATATCCTCGGCTTGGCTTTTGTGCCAGGAAAATGTTCGTCTGTGCGTCCGCACTGGTGAGCGGTCTTCGGTAGTGGCTCCCGGAACGTAGTTATTTTGTCCGGCGGCTTCGATCGACGGCCGTCACACGGCGACAGCCGCACATTCTCCTGGCGCAGGGCCTACTCGCGTGTGTTTGCCCGCGAGCCGGCCGACTGTTAGCAGGTCGGTCGCGAACCTGAAAGCCAACAGTAGGAGATTCCCACACATGACCGACGTCACCAGCACAGACGCTGTGGAGTACGACGACGAGATCACCGAAGCGACCGCCATCATCGACAACGGCACCTTCGGCACCCGCACCATCCGTTTCGAGACCGGACGTCTCGCGCAGCAGGCAGCCGGCGCAGTCGTCGCCTACCTGGACGAAGAGACAATGCTGCTCTCGGCCACCAGCGCCGGCAAGCACCCCAAAGACCATTTCGACTTCTTCCCGCTGACCGTGGACGTCGAAGAGCGGATGTACGCCGCCGGCCGCATCCCCGGATCGTTCTTCCGCCGCGAAGGCCGTCCGTCCACCGACGCGATCCTGACCTGCCGTCTGATCGACCGGCCGCTGCGCCCGTCGTTCGTCGACGGTCTTCGTAACGAGATCCAGGTCGTCGTCACCATCCTGAGCCTCGATCCCAAGGACCTGTACGACGTCGTCGCGATCAACGCGGCCTCGGCGTCCACCCAGATCGCCGGACTGCCGTTCTCCGGACCGGTCGGTGGCGTGCGCGTGGCCCTGATCCCGACTGATGAGAACAAGGCCGGCCAGTGGGTTGCATTCCCCACCGTCGAGCAGCTCGAAGGCGCAGTCTTCGACATGGTCGTCGCCGGCCGCGTCGTTTCCGGTGAAGGCGACAGCGCCGACGTCGCGATCATGATGGTCGAGGCCGAGGCCACCGACAACGTGATCGAGCTGATCGAGGGCGGCGCCCAGGCGCCGACCGAGGCGATTGTCGCCGAGGGCCTCGAGGCAGCCAAGCCGTTCATCGCCCGCCTGTGTGAAGCACAGCAGAAGCTGGCCGCCGAGGCGTCCAAGCCGACCGGTGACTTCCAGCTGTTCCCGCCGTACGGCGACGACGTCTTCGCAGCCGTCGAGGCAGCCGGCGCCGCACGTCTCGGAGAGATCCTGAGCATTGCCGGCAAGCAGGAGCGTGACGACAAGACCGATGAGCTCAAGTCGGACATCCTGACCGAGCTCGCCGGCCAGTTCGAAGGCCGCGAGAAGGAGATCGGTGCCGCATTCCGGTCGCTGACCAAGAAGCTTGTGCGCAAGCGCATCCTGACCGACCACTTCCGCATCGACGGCCGCGGTGTCACCGACATCCGCTCGCTGTCCGCAGAGGTCGCGATCATCCCGCGCGCACACGGCAGCGCCCTGTTCGAGCGCGGCGAGACCCAGATCCTGGGTATCACCACCCTCGACATGGTCAAGATGGCCCAGCAGGTCGACTCGCTCGGACCCGAGACCAGCAAGCGTTACATGCATCACTACAACTTCCCGCCGTACTCGACCGGTGAGACCGGCCGTGTCGGTTCGCCGAAGCGTCGCGAGATCGGGCACGGCGCACTCGCCGAGCGCGCTCTGATGCCGGTGCTGCCGTCGGTCGCGGAGTTCCCGTACGCGATCCGCCAGGTGTCCGAGGCGCTGAGCTCCAACGGCTCGACGTCCATGGGTTCGGTCTGCGCCTCGACGATGTCGCTGCTGAACGCCGGTGTGCCGCTCAAGGCGCCGGTCGCCGGTATCGCCATGGGTCTGGTCACCGACGAGGTCGACGGCCAGACGCGCTATGTCGCCCTGACCGACATCCTCGGCGCCGAAGATGCCTTCGGTGACATGGACTTCAAGGTCGCGGGCACGAAGGACTTCGTGACGGCCCTGCAGCTCGACACCAAGCTCGACGGCATCCCCTCGAGCGTGTTGGCCTCGGCTCTGGCCCAGGCAAAGGACGCGCGGAACACCATCCTCGAGGTCATGGCAGAAGCCATCGACGAGCCCGACGAGATGAGCAAGTACGCGCCGCGCGTGACCACGGTCAAGGTTCCGATCGACAAGATCGGCGAGGTCATCGGGCCCAAGGGCAAGATGATCAACTCGATCACCGAGCAGACCGGTGCGAACATCTCCATCGAGGACGACGGCACCGTGTTCGTCGGCGCCACCGATGGTCCGTCTGCCCAGGCCGCGATCGACATGATCAACGCCATCGCCAACCCGCAGCTGCCCAAGGTCGGCGAGCGGTTCCTCGGAACCGTCGTCAAGACGACCACCTTCGGTGCGTTCGTCTCGCTGCTTCCGGGCCGCGACGGCCTCGTCCACATCTCCAAGCTGGGCAAGGGCAAGCGGATCAGCAAGGTCGAAGACGTGGTCAACGTGGGCGAGAAGATCCGCGTCGAGATCGCCGACATCGATGATCGCGGCAAGATCAGCCTGGTCCCCGTCGAAGACGAGGCCGCTGCACCTGCCGACGCCGGCGCAGAGGCGAAAGCCTGAGCCGCACAGCAGATTTGACCGGGACGCATAAGTCTGTGTCCTCAGTTACCCACCGGGCAGTACGGAGATCCGTACTGCCCGGTGGGCTGCGGGTGGTCACCGAGTATCTCCCCGGCGTGCGGTCGGCGTCGGTGGGACTCTGGGTCGCGGTTGGATCAAGAGACGAAAAGCCCTCGGTTGCCGGGGCCGCGCACTTCCTCGAACACCTGTTGTTCAAGTCGACACCGACGCGCTCGGCGGCGAGTACCGCAGAGCAGATCGACGCCATCGGTGGAGAGCTCAACGCCTTCACCGGTAAAGAGCAGACCTGTTACTACGCCCACGTCCTCGACGAGCACATGGCAACGGCCATCGACATCGTCGCCGATGTCGTCCTGCGCGGCGAGTGCCGCACCGAAGACGTCGGAATCGAACGTGCGGTGGTCCTCGAAGAGATCGCGATGCGCGACGACGATCCCGAGGACCTGCTCGCCGATCTGTTCATGACGTCGATGTACGGCAACCATCCGCTCGGCAGGCCGGTCATCGGTTCGGCCGAATCGATCACCTCGATGACGCGGGCACAGGTGCGTTCGTTCCATCAGCGCCGCTACACCCCCGACAAGATGGTGTTGTCGGTCGCGGGCAACGTCGACCATGCCGAAGTCCTTGCCGCCGCGCGCGCCACGTTCGCCGGACATCTCGACAAGGAAGCCAAACCGGCGCCGATTCGTACGGGCGCCAAGGCGATCGGCGGTAAGCCCACGCTCGAGCTGTCGTATCGCGATACCGAGCAGGCGCACCTGCTGCTCGGGGTGCGGGCGCCGGGCCGTGGCAGTGGCGACCGATGGGCACTGTCGGTCCTCAACACCGCACTGGGCGGGGGACTGAGTTCCCGGTTGTTCCAGGAGATCCGGGAGTCTCGCGGACTGGCCTACTCGGTCTATTCGTCGATCGACTCGTTCGCCGATATAGGTGCTTTCTCGGTGTACGCGGGCTGCTCGCCCGATCATCTCGCCGAGGTCACGTCGGTCATGACGAAGATCCTGACCGAGGTCGCCGAACACGGCATCACCGCCGAAGAGCTCGCCCGCGCCAAGGGTTCGCTCCGTGGGGCGATGGTCCTGGGCCTGGAGGATTCGCAGTCCCGGATGCACCGCAACGGCCGCGGCGAGATCAACTACGGCAAGCGGATGACAGTCGACGAGGCGTTGCGAAAGATCGACCGGGTCAGCGCGACCGACACCAGCAGAGTGGCCAGGGAGCTGCTCGGACAACCATTCGGTGCCGCCGTGATCGGTCCCTACCGCAGCCATCGCCAGCTCCCGAAGTCACTGACCGCGTTGGTGAACTGACGGGCGCTGCGCGCTGTGGTCGGCAACCTGGCACGATTGTCCCATGACGTCGTCGATCGCCGAGTTCCTCTCCGGGCACCCGCCCTTCGACGCGCTCGGCGATCAAGAATTATCGAAGATCGCAGCCGCCACGCGGGTGGAGGACCACGAATCCGGTGCCGCGATCATGAACGGATTCGTCGAGCCGATCGATGAGCTCGCGGTGGTGGTGTCCGGGCAGGTCGAGTTGTGGAACTCGCCCGAGCGCAACCCGCAGGGCCCCGACGAGATCCTCGGTCCCGGCGGGGTTTTCGGCTTCTCGGCGATGCTGACCGGATCGACCATCGGTCCACTGGCCCTGGCCGCCGGTCCGGTCCGGGTCTACCGGATTCCCGGACATACGGTGCGCCCGGTGTTCTCGTCGCTGGCCGGTGCGGAGTTCCTGGCCCGCAAGCTGACGGTCGCCCAACGCGCGGATTCGCCGGCGGTCAGCAATTTCGGCACGGTGGACGAACTATTGCGGACCGCGCCCGTGGTGGGTACTGCGGACATGACCGTGCAGCAGGCCGCTCAGCAGATCTCCGAACACCACAGCGGCTACATCGTCATCCCGTGCCCGGACGGGCGGTTCGGGGTGCTGACCGACCGGGACATCCGCGCCCGGGTGGTGGCCACCGGCTCGGACCTGCAACAGCCGGTGCACCAGGTGATGTCCTACCCGGCGGTCACGGCCCTGACGACCACCCCGGCATCCGATGTCCTCGTCGAGATCCTGGACCGGGGCGTCACCTGTGTTCCGGTGACCGATCCCCACGGCGTGCTGCGCGGTGTGGTGGTGCCCGGTGACTTCGTCAACGCCCCGGCCGGTGCGGGTGTGTCGTTGCGTGAGCAGATCGCCCGGGCGAACTCTTTCGAGACATTGGCCGAACGGGGTCGGCGGATGCGTTATGTGGCAGCCGATCTCCTGCGCCGCGGGCGGCCTTCTCATGAGGTGACCGCGGTTCTGTCGGTGCTGACCGATGCGGTGGTCCGGCGGGCATTGGAGATGGTGCTGGCCACCCGACCCGATCTCGATCCCGCATCGTTGACGTGGCTTTCACTGGGCAGCAACGCCCGTCGGGAATCGGTGTTGAGTTCTGATGTGGATTCGGCGGTCTCGTTCGACGACTCGGTGACCGATCCGCAGGAGATCGCGGCCTATCGTGCGGCTTTCGCCGAGGTGGGTTCCGTGCTGCGGCAGTGCGGTTTCGGTGTCGACGAGAACGGGGCCACCGCCGACATGCCGCTGTTCTCCAGAACCCACAGTCAGTGGCGGGCCGTTGCCGGCCAGTGGCTCGAGTCGCCGCTCGACAACAAGGGCATGATCCTGGCGTCGCTGTTGCTCGATGGCCGTCCGATCTGGGGTGATCCGGGGGCCACCGCGGTCTCCGAGGTGTTCCGCGAGTTGCGCCGGCACCCGGGGACGATGCGGCTGCTGCTCGCCGAATCACTGTCGTACAAGGCGAAATTGCGGTCCATGCGTGATGTGTTGTCGCGGCGGGGTGGGACGTTCGACATCAAAGGTCATGCGCTCATCCCGGTGATCAACATCGCCCGGTGGGCAGCGCTGAGCGTGCAGAGCCCCGAGCTCGGCACCCGCGGCCGACTCGCGGCCGCAGCCGGCAGTGCCATGCTCAGTGAGGACAACGCGAACACGCTCATCGAGGTGTTCGAGGTGTTGCAGAAGATCCGGCTGACCTACCAGGTCGCACAACTCGATCGTGGCGAGGCGGCTTCGGATGTGCTGACCATGCAACGCCTTTCGCCGCTGGACCGCAGCCTCGTCGGACAAGCGGTCCGCGAGGTGTCGGCAGTCCAGCGGCGGATGGACAATATGTCCCACTACATGTCGGTCCGGGAATGGGCCGGCCCGGACGGGTCAGATCCGCAGGGGTGAGACGCCCAGCGGGATGTCCAGAGCTTCGGAGACGTGCGGGCACAGGAGTTCGCCCTCGTGCGTGGACAAGCCCTTGGCCAGCGCCGGATCGGCGCGCAAGGCCTCGATCCACCCGAGATCGGCAAGGCGCAGGACGTAGGGCAGGGTCGCTCCGGTCAGCGCCATCGTCGACGTGCGGGCCACCGACCCGGGCATGTTGGCCACGCAGTAGAACACCGAACCGTGGACCATGAACGTCGGATCGTCGTGGGTGGTCGGTCGGGAGTCCTCGAAGCAGCCACCCTGGTCGATGGCGATGTCGACCAATACCGAGCCGGGTTTCATCTGTGCCACCAGTGAATTGGGGACCAGGACCGGTGCCTTCGCGCCGGGGACCAACACGGCCCCGATGACGAGGTCGGCCTGCTTGATCGCCTCGTCGAGGTCGAACTTGGTGCTGTAGCAGGTGTGAACCCGACCGCCCCAGCGTGCGTCGATCGCCCGTAGCTTGTTGATGTCGAGGTCGAAGACTGTCACCTCGGCGCCCATCCCGACCGCGATCGCGGCCGCGTTGACGCCGCTGACGCCGCCGCCGATGACAACCACCTCCGCCGGTGCAGTCCCGGGGACCCCGCCCATCAGCACGCCGCGACCGCCCGCCGAACGCATCAGGTGGTACGCGCCGACCTGTGGGGCGAGCCGCCCGGCGACCTCACTCATCGGGGCGAGCAACGGCAGCGATCCGTCGGATTCCTGCACGGTCTCGTACGCGATCGACGTGGTCCCGGACTTCAGGAGTGCCTCGGTGCACGCGCGACTGGCCGCGAGGTGCAGGTAGGTGAACAGGATCTGTCCCTGACGCATCAGCTCATACTCGGAGGCGATCGGCTCTTTGACCTTGAGCAGCAGGTCGGCCTGTTCCCACACTTCGCGGGCGGTGCCGAGGATCTGCGCACCCGCTTCCTTGTAGTCGGTGTCGGCGATGGCGGATCCGGTGCCCGCTTCGTGTTCGATGATCACGTCGTGGCCGCGCCGGGTGAGTTCGGCCACCCCGGCCGGGGTGATGGCGACTCGGAACTCGTTGTTCTTGATCTCACGTGGGACGCCGACACGCATGGACAACTCCTCCGGTAGTGGTGGGCTCGGCCTGATACCCAGGGTGAAGAAACAGCGAGTACTACGCAAGATCCATGATGAAGATTCTCAACTTGATATCTTTGGATGAACAATCTTCGGATATGGAGGCCGCGATGGAGCCTGAGTCGAACAATATTCGGGCCCGGGCACCTGGCCTCGACGACATCGATCGGCGACTGTTGGCACTGCTGCAGGTCGATGCGCGGATGTCGAACAGTGCGCTGGCCGCGGAGGTGGGTATCGCGGCGTCGACGTGTCATGGGCGAATCCGGCGACTCATCGACATGGGGGTGGTCCGGGGGTTCTTTGCCGACATCGACCCGGCGGCGGTGGGTCGTCCACTGCGCGCCATGGTCGCGGTGAGTCTGCAATCGGATGCGCGTGGTCAGATCAGGCGATTTGTCGCCGAGATCGGCCGCAAAGACGAGGTGATCGACGTCTTCTTCCTGTCCGGAGCCGACGACTATCTACTGCACGTGGCCACCGCCGACACCGAGGCGCTACGGAAGTTCATCGAGATGCTCAACGCCCGGTCCGAGGTCGCCGGCACCAACACGTCGCTGGTGTTCGAGCATCTGCGCGGCTCGGCGCCGATCTTCTGATCGGGCGTCAGGTCTCCCTGGTGGGAGCGGCGGAGCCCGGCTGGCTAGACTCGGCCGGGTGACTGACCAGATCAAAGTAGGTGTACTCGGCTCCGGCGGCAAAGTCGGCCAGGCAATTGTGTCGGGCGTCGAAGCCGCGGGTGACCTCGACTTCAGCGCCGGCGTCGACAAGGGTGACCCGTTGTCGCGGTTTGTCGAGACCTCGACCGATGTGGTGGTTGACTTCACCCACCCCGACGTGGTGATGGACAACCTGAAGTTCCTGATAGAGAATGGGATTCACGCGGTCGTCGGGACAACCGGCTTTGACGAGGCCCGACTGGACACAGTTCGTGGATGGCTTGCCGACAAGCCCGGTGTCGGGGTCCTGATCGCTCCGAACTTTGCCATCGGCGCAGTGCTGAGCATGCGGTTCGCCCAGCAGGCAGCGCGCTTCTTCGATTCGGTCGAGGTCATCGAACTTCATCATCCGCACAAGGCCGATGCGCCGTCGGGCACTGCGTACCGGACTGCGGGTTTGATCGCCCAGGCGCGGGCCGAGGCGGGCGTGCCGATCAGCCCTGATGCCACCAGTGCCGAACTCGAGGGCGCCCGCGGTGCCGATGTCGACGGGGTGCGGGTGCATTCGGTCCGGCTCGCCGGACTGGTCGCCCATCAGGAGGTGCTCTTCGGGACGCAGGGTGAGACCTTGACGATCCGGCACGACTCCATCGACCGCACCTCGTTTGTCCCCGGGGTGTTGCTCGGTGTCCGTGAGATCAGCAGTCGTCCGGGTCTGACCGTCGGTCTCGACGACTTGATGGACCTGTGAGCGGGCCTGAGGTAGTGAGCGAAAAGCAGAAAGACGCACGGCCGATCGTCGTCGGGATCGCCGTTCTCGTCCTGGTCCTCTTTTTCTACTTCTTCTTGTTGGGTTCTCGTGCCATCGATCTGATGGCCACCGGTGAAGTGGTCGGGATCGGTCTGGGTATCGGTGTGATCATCCTGCCCTTGCTCGGTGTCTGGATGGTCGTCGGTGCGCTGCGGTCCGGGATCGCTCATCAGCGTCTGGCCCGCCGGATGCGCGAGGAGGGCGGGGAACTCGACGTGTCGACGTTGCCGAGGCGTCCTTCGGGCCGCATCGAACGTGAGGCCGCCGATGAGCTTTTCGAGCAGGTCAAGGCGGAATGGGAAGCCGACCCGAGCAATTGGCGCTCCACGTATCGCATCGCGCGGGCCTACGACTACGCCGGCGACCGCAGCCGCGCTCGCGAGATGATGAAACGTGCTGTGGCGCAGGAGAAAGAGTCCGAGTCGTAGTAGTACAGGGGGATTGTTGATGTCGCGTTTGTTGATCATCCACCACACGCCGTCGCCACATTGCCAGGCGATGTTTGAAGCGGTCGTCAGCGGCGCATCCGATCCCGAGATCAAGGGCGTCGAGGTGGTGCGGCGGCCCGCGCTGACGGTGTCACCGGCCGAGATGCTCGAAGCCGACGGCTATCTACTCGGGACGCCGGCCAACCTCGGCTACATCAGCGGCGCGCTCAAGCATGCGTTCGACGGCGCGTACTACCAGATTCTCGACTCGACGCGGGGCCGCCCGTTCGGGCTGTATCTGCACGGCAACGAGGGCACCGAGGGGGCCGAACGCGCCGTCGATTCGATCACTACGGGTCTCGGCTGGGCGAAGGCGGCCGACTACGTCATAGTGTCGGGCAAGCCCGGGAAGGCGGACCTGGAGCGGTGCTGGGAGTTGGGCGCGACAGTCGCCGCGCAGCTTATGAGCTAGTTGCTTTCGGGTTCCTCGCCTTCGGCCGTGTGCTCGGAAATATCGATGGAGTCGTCCGGAATGTTGACGACTGACCGACTACTTCCGGTCTTCTCTGAGTTGGGCCGTCCATCTGCGTGTTCGGCGATTGACTCTGTGCCGCCGTTCTGGTCTCCCGTATCGTCCGTACCAAGAACGGAAAGGTCGTCGGCAGCTATCGCTGTTGCTCTGGCGGCCTGCAAGCCGCCATGCCGCCACTACGCTTCGGCGTACGGCCCGGCGTAGGCGATGCGGGCGCTGTTGACGCCAGGGAATCGCTCAGCGCCCAAGGTGCATTGCCCGAGGTTCGTCGGGTGATTCGGCTTCCGTTCCACCGCGCCGACCTCGTCGCCGAGAACGGTCGCGACGATTGCATGACCACTTTCATGTGCGCAGATTGCGAAGCGCTGCTTCTCTTTTGGGGTGACGTCGCGGAGCCGGAGCTTGCCCATTGCGGATTGTCCTACCTGTTCGAGGTGGTGGGCGGTGAGAAGGAAGAGGAAACCACCGCCCCGACACGGACCAGTTGGTCTAGCTGATGGGGTGACAATTATCTCGCGGGGTATCGGTGTCCGACCCGTTCGATAGACTGCCCGATCTTCTCGGCTAGTTTGGCGAAATATGTTGGGATGCAACAGTATTAATTCGTTCGAAAGCTTGTGCGAATCGGGTTTGGGCCGTAAACTTGTCCCATGGACTTCGGGGGAATGTTCGCCAGGTTGTCGGATCTGGCCGGGGATGCGGCTGTGGTCGCCGGGGATGATGCTGAGATTTCAGCTCGCACGGTGGCGGTTATTCGACTCAATCATGTGGTGGAACAGATACTTTTCCGACTGGTCGGTGAAGTCGATCGGCGTGGGTTGGCTCAGAGGTCGGGTGAGCGGTCCACCGCCGGACTGCTCCAGAAGGAGGGGGTGGCGCCGGTGGCGGCCCATCGCTACGTACGGGTGAGCAAGGCGCTCGGTGACATTCCATCAGTGGCGGCCTACGGTGTGGACGGAGCGTTGTCGGGTGAGCATGTGGACTCGATCGTCAAAGGGCTCAACCACATTGAGCGTCGGAACCCGGATCTGGCCGGCGAGGACCGCGCTGACTGTGTGCGCGGTTTACTGACCGAGGCCTTGATGGCGAGTCCGGCGGCGGTGTCGGCGCGGGCACGCCACATGGCGATCGTGCTGTCGCCGCCGGACAAAGAGATCCCCGACGCCGAGAACCACGACCTCAACGAGTTCACCCTCGGGACCGGTGACGACGGACGCAGCCACGGCAGCCTGGACCTGGACAACTTGCTGGGCGAGAAACTGCGGGTCGCGCTTGATCCATTATCGAGGCCGGTACCCGAACCCGATGGGTCACCGGATCGCCGGTCGAATGCCCAGATTCGTGCGGATGCTCTGGAACGCCTGCTGGATTCGTATCTCGATCAGGAAGATCGTCCGACGCGCGGCGGCGCCAAACCGCATGTGGTGGTCACGGTGACCCCGGAACACCTGCAGGAGCTGCAACTACGCGGCATCCCGGGTGCCAAGGCGCCCGCGTTGGCACCCGCATTTGAATGGACCGGACCCGCATCAGCATCAACCGCGCAGATGGTGGCCTGCGATTCAGTGATCACCAAGATCTTGCTCGACAACAATTCGGTACCCCTCGATGTCGGCCGCGATCAACGAACCGTGACGCCGGCCATCCGCAAAGCGTTGATCGCCCGCGACCGAGGCTGCGCCTTCCCCGGGTGCGATTGCCCGCCCGGCCGAACCGACGCCCACCACATCGACTTCTGGAGCCATGGCGGTGGCACCAGCATGATCAACATGGTCCTGCTGTGTCGGCGACACCACCGCTACATCCATCACCGCGGCTGGGAGGTCTTCATCAACCGCGATGGCCATCCGTGGTTCATCGCTCCGGACGACGCCACCAGGACCGCGATCAGATCCAACGCCCGCCGAACCCTGACCACCGAACTCACCGCCGCATAACCGCGGTGCAGGAATTCCCTGCGCAGCGTGCTCATTGAAAACTCCACAGTGTGAGGCCGAGGGTGCTTCGGCGCGGTTGAGGCCGTCATGTCCAGGGATGTCGGCGTCGCCCTTTAGACTTGGCCCCGTGAGCGACGCGGTGAACATCCCGACCCCTTATGAAGACCTGCTGCGGTTGGTCCTCGAAACGGGGACTCCCAAGGCCGACCGCACGGGCACCGGCACCCGGAGCCTGTTCGGTCACCAGTTGCGCTACGACCTGGCCGAAGGGTTTCCGCTGATCACGACCAAGCGTGTGCACCTGAAGTCGATCGTCTATGAGCTGCTGTGGTTCCTGCGCGGTGATTCGAACGTGCGATGGCTGCAGGAACACGGGGTCACCATCTGGGACGAGTGGGCAGATGCCAACGGTGAGCTCGGACCCATCTACGGCGTGCAATGGCGTAGCTGGCCGACACCCTCGGGTGAACACATCGACCAGATCAGCGCCGCACTCGAGCTGTTGCGGACCAACCCGGATTCGCGCCGCAACATCGTCTCGGCGTGGAACGTCGGAGAAATCCCGCAGATGGCACTCCCGCCGTGCCACGCGTTTTTCCAGTTCTATGTGGCGGACGGCAAACTGTCGTGCCAGCTGTACCAGCGCAGCGCCGATCTGTTCCTCGGCGTGCCCTTCAACATCGCGTCCTACGCCTTGCTCACCCACATGATGGCGGCTCAGGCCGGCCTCGAGGTCGGGGAGTTCGTCTGGACCGGCGGTGACTGTCACATCTACGACAACCACGTCGAACAGGTCACCAAACAACTCTCGCGTGACCCGTACCCGTACCCGACGTTGGCTTTGGCGCAGCGCGATTCGATCTTCGACTACCGATACGAGGACATCGAGGTGCTCGACTACAAGTACCACCCGGGAATCAAAGCGCCCGTGGCGGTTTGATCCGGTGACCATCGCACTCATCTGGGCGCAGTCTGTCGACGGCGTGATCGGCCGCGACGGGGACATGCCGTGGCAGCTGTCCGAAGATCAGAAGTACTTTCGGCGGGTCACCGGTAAACATCCGGTGGTGATGGGTCGCCGCACCTGGGACTCGTTGCCGCCGAGGTTTCGTCCGTTGCCGGGGCGCGAAAATCTGGTGGTCACCCGGCAACGGGACTGGCTCGGCGAGGGTGCCCGGAGCTTTCCGGATGTCGAGTCGGCGATCGCTGCCGGGCGCGAACTCGATCCCACTGTCTTCGTGATGGGCGGCGGTGAAATCTACCGGGCCGCGACGGATCTGGCCGATACCGCCTATGTCACCGAAATCGACATCGAGGTGCCCGACGGTGACACCGCGGCACCGGAGTTGGATCCGCGGCGTTGGGAACTCTCCGCCGATGAGCCGTGGCTGGAATCCGCGAACGGTCTGCGGTACCGCTTCCTGACGTACACGGTCAGGGCGTAGTGGCGGGCCACGATCAGCTGTCGGGTGCGCAAGCACGCCGAATTGCTTTGGCGGCACAGGGCTTTACAGACCGGATGCCGACCGGCGCCGTCAACCGCAAACACCTGCAACGAGTGCTCGAACGTACCCGACTGCTGCAGATGGACTCGGTCAGCATCGCGGTCCGGGCCCACTACATGCCGATCTTCAGTCGCCTCGGAAACTATGATCGCGCGGTACTCGAACAGGCAGCCTGGGAACCGGGTCCGCGTCGGCCGACCCTGCTCGCCGAATACTGGGCACACGAGGCGGCGTTGGTGCCGATCGAACACTGGCCGCTGTTCCGCTGGCGGATGGACGACTTCCGTCACGGCCGCTATCGCGAGGCGGTGGGAGACCGAAAGGCGGCGGCGATGCGCGCGGTCATCCGGGAGACGATCGCCGCGATCGGACCCAGTACCAGCGGGTTGATCGAGGATCACCTCGGCCACGAGAAACGTCCGAAAAAAGGTACCTGGTGGGACCGTAGCCAGGTCAAATACTTGTGCGAGGTGATGTTCGCGGCCGGGGAACTCTCGGCAACGCGACGCAACGGCTTCAATCGCTATTACGACCTGACCGAGAACGTGGTGGGGGAGTATTCGAACGTCGAGATCGCCCGCGACGACGCGATCCGTGAATTGGTGCGGGGTTCGATCACCGCGTTGGGTGTGGGAACCGAGGTCGACATCCGCGACTATTACCGGCTCAAGCCCCAACCTGCGCGGGACGCGATCGCCGACCTGCTGTCGGCGGGACAGATCCGGCAGGTCGAAGTAGAAGGTTGGTCGAAGCCGGGTTATCTGGACCCGGCGGCGCGGATCCCACGGACGGTCAGTCGGAGCGCAGTGCTCAGCCCCTTCGATCCGCTCATCTTCTTCCGGCCACGCACCGAGCGGCTTTTCGATTTCCACTACCGCATCGAGATCTATGTCCCCGAGGCCAAACGCGTCCACGGCTACTACGTACTCCCGTACCTGATGGGAGACCGTTTGGTGGCCCGTGTCGACCTCAAGACCGACCGGCCCGGTAACCGCCTGCTGGTCCTCGGAGCCTTCCATGAGCCCGGGGCCGACCCCAGGGCGGTGGCGGAGTCGCTGGCAGCCGATCTCCACGCGATGGCGGTCTGGCTCGGTGTCGGTCGGGTGGAGGTCGGTGATCGGGGAGATCTTGCCCCGGAGCTGGCCCGGGCGGTCGGGTCTGCCGCATTTGCCTGAGACATGATCGTCGAACGGACCCGGTGTCGTGGCTGTCCGGGCCGCCAGAGGTCGATCGCATGTCCGTCTGCGCGGTGGTGGACAATCGGTGAGGCTCGAACCCACAGGAAAGAGGAAACGCAGTGTCGGAATTGGTGCCGTTGAAGGTGCAACTGGTGGCGAAGACGTCGTTCGACGCTCCTGCCGATGTGCCGTGGAGCACTGACGTCGACGGCGGGGAAGCGCTGGTCGAGTTCGCGGGCCGGGCCTGCTACCAGAGCTGGGACAAACCGAACCCCCGCACAGCAACCAACGCCGGGTACCTGCGTCACATCCTGGAAGTCGGACATCTGTCGCTGCTCGAACACGCGACCGTGACGTTCTACATCACCGGGATCTCGCGTTCGTGCACCCATGAACTGATCCGGCACCGTCACTTCTCCTATTCGCAGCTCTCGCAACGCTTTGTGCCCGAGCACGATTCGAACGTGGTGCCACCACCGGCCATCCGCGGCGACGCGGAACTCGAGGCACTGTTCATCGAGGCCACCGACGCGAGCCGGAAGGCGTATTCGGAGCTGCTGACCGCGTTGGAGGAGAAATTTTCTGACGTACCCAACAACATCCTGCGACGTAAGCAGGCCCGCCAGGCGGCCCGGTCAGTCCTGCCGAATGCCACCGAGACCAAGATCGTGGTGACCGGCAACTACCGTGCATGGCGTCATTTCATCGGAATGCGGGCGACCGAACACGCCGATGTCGAGATCCGGCAACTGGCGATCGAATGCCTGCGTCAGCTCACCGATGTCGCGCCAACGGTTTTCGGGGACTTCGAGATCGGGACGCTGTCGGACGGCACCGAAGTGGCAACCTCACCATTTGTTCTCGAAGGCTGAAACGCCGCCACGGCCCTTAGTCGCCACGGATTAAGCGACTGGCCTGTGCTCCGGTAACCTTAACGACCATGATCACCGGTGCGACGCAACCACAGAGCTTCCCCTTCGGGACTGTCAGTGTTGCGATGGTTACCCCGTTCACCGCTGACGGATCGCTGGACCTCGCTCGAGCCGCCGAACTTGCCGACCGGCTTGTGTCGGGCGGCTGCGATGGTCTGGTTGTCTCCGGCACCACAGGCGAGTCGCCCACCACCACGCCCGCAGAGAAGCTCGAGCTGCTCCGGGTCGTCCTGGACACGGTCGGTGACCGCGCCCGGATCGTGCAGGGTGCCGGCAGCTACGACACCCGCGAGAGTGTCTGGTTCGCCAAAGAGTCGGCCGCGGCCGGTGCACACGGCCTGTTGGTGGTGACCCCCTACTACTCACGTCCGCCGCAGGCCGGTTTGCTGGCCCACTTCACCGCCATCGCCGATGCCACCGACGTGCCGGTGCTGCTCTACGACATCCCGCCGAGATCGGTCATCCCGATCGAGCACCGCACCCTGTTGGAGCTCTCCCGCCACCCGAACATCCAGGGTGTCAAAGATGCCAAGGGTGATCTGAACTCGGCCGCGTCGCTGATGGCCGACACCGGCCTCCAGTACCTTTCCGGTGAAGACGCGCTGAACCTGCCGTGGCTCTCCATCGGTGCAGCCGGCTTTGTCAGCGTCATCGGACATCTGGTTCCCGATCGCCTCCGCGACATGCTCGACGCCGTCAACAAGGGTGATCTCATCCGCGCCCGCGAACTCAATGTGTCGATGATCCCGCTCGTCAACGCGATGGGCCGTCTCGGAGGCGTCACGATGGTCAAGGCAGCGCTGCGCATCCTGGGTATGGATGTCGGCGACCCCCGGTTACCGCAGGTGCCGGCGAACGGTCCACAAATCGAAGCGTTGATCGCGGATCTGCGTGCAGCGAAGGTACTTTCATGACATCTCCAGAATCGCCCGGGCGTAAGCGCGGCAGAGTGATCCGTCGCAAGGCCGGACCACCGGCAGAGCCGAAACCACAGACGATCCCCGCTGCGGCGGAACCGAAGGCGGACAACATCTCCGAATCCAACGCGCCCAAGTCATCAAAGTCGGTCGCACAGAAGAGGTCTCCACGGAATCGCCGTGGCGGTCAGGGCCAGTCTGCAGCGAAACGAACCGATGCCCGGGTTGTCGAGAACAGCAACAGGCTCGGCGTCCCGCCGAAACTCCCGGCCAACGGTATGCGCATCGTTGCGCTCGGTGGAATCGGTGAGATCGGCCGCAACATGACCGTTTTCGAATACGACGGCAAGCTGCTGATCGTCGACTGCGGTGTGCTGTTCCCCGAAGATGCCCAGCCCGGTGTCGACCTGATCCTGCCGGACTTCCGGTACATCGAGGATCGGATGGACGACGTCGAGGCGATCATCCTGACGCACGGGCACGAAGACCACATCGGTGCCGTCCCGTTCCTGCTCCGCCTGCGTTCCGACATCCCGGTGATCGGCGCCAAGTTCACGCTGGCCCTGCTCGCGGCCAAGTGCAAAGAACACCGCCTTCGTCCCAAGCTTATCGAGGTGTTCGAGGGCGAGTTCACCAAGCATGGTCCGTTCGAGGTCGAATACTTCGCGGTCAACCACTCGATCCCGGACGCACTGGCTGTCGCGATCCGCACCGGTGCCGGCGTGGTCCTGCACACCGGCGACATCAAGCTCGACCAGTTGCCACTCGACGGTCGTCTGACCGACCTCGCCGGTTTCAGCCGGCTCGGCGACGAGGGCGTCGACCTCTTCCTGGTCGACTCGACCAACGCCGAGGTCCCCGGATTCGTCACCCCCGAACGTGAGATCGGTGGCGTTCTCGATCAGGTGATCGGCAAGGCGAAACACCGCGTGATCGTGGCGTCCTTCGCCAGCCACGTCCATCGCATCCAGCAGGTCGTCGACGTGGCCCACGCCCACGGGCGCCGGGTGACATTCGTCGGACGCTCGATGGTCCGCAACATGCAGATCGCCCAGGAACTCGGCTACCTGCGGGTGCCCGACGGCGTCGTGGTCGACATGGACACCGCTGCCGCACTGCCCGACAACAAGCTCGTGCTGGTCTCGACCGGGTCGCAGGGCGAGCCGCTCTCGGCGCTCTCCCGGATGGCCAAGGGCGAACATCGGCAGATCAACATCCATGCCGACGACCTGGTCGTCCTGGCGTCCTCGCTCATCCCGGGTAACGAGAACTCGGTGTTTGCCGTGGTCAACGGCCTCGCGCGGCGCGGTGCGACCGTGGTCACGCAGCAGAGCGCCAAGGTGCACGTCTCCGGACACGCATCGGCAGGCGAGCTGCTGTACCTGTACAACGCAGTCCGGCCATCGAATGTGATGCCGGTGCACGGTGAATGGCGCCACCTGCGTGCCAACGCCGCACTGGCCGAGGCCACCGGCGTTCCGTCCGAGTCCGTGGTCCTCGCCGAAGACGGCGTGATCGTCGACCTCGTCGACGGCCGCGCATCCATCACCGGCCGGGTTCCGGTGGGCTTCGTCTACGTCGACGGACTGTCGGTCGGAGATGTCGGCGAGTCGACGCTGTCCGAACGGCTCGTGCTCGGCGAAGGTGGTTTCATCGCGATCGCTGTGGTGATCGACGCCGACACCGGTCGCGCCGTCAGCCCACCCGAGGTCTCCGGTCGGGGATTCTCCGACGATCCGGCGGCGCTCAAAGAAGCGGCGAACCTCGTCGACCACTCTCTCGAGCAGCTGGCCAACGAAGGTGTCACGGACGCACATCGGATCGCGCAGACCATCCGCCGGGTGGTCGGCCGCTGGGTCGCCGACAAGTACCGCCGCCGGCCGATGATCGTGCCCACGGTTCTGACGGTGAGCGACTCCGGCAACAGCTAGTGTTGTGCGCCACAAGGGTGGTCGGTGCCGCATAGGGTGGTGCCATGACGATTGCCCGAGATGAACGTGCAGCGCTTGTGACCACTCTGCGTGCGGTCGGACCCGACGCGCCCACCCTGTGTGAGGGATGGACGGCCCGGGATCTGACCGCCCACATGATCGTGCGGGAGTACCGCCCGGATGCCTCACCGGGCATCCTGATCCCGGCGCTGGCCGGACATACGAAGTCGGTGCAGGACAAGGTGGCGAAGGACGACTGGGGTTCGATGATCGCCAAGTTCGCCGCCGGTCCGCCGCTGTATTCGCCGCTGAAGCCGCTTGACCGCTTCGTGAACGTCACCGAGATGTTCGTGCACCACGAAGACGTCCGCCGCGCGGCGCCGGGGTGGGAGCCCCGGACCCTCGGGGCCGCCGAGAACAAGGCGATCCTCACCCCGCTCAAGGCAATGGCGAAAAGAGCGATTGCCAAGTCGCCGGCCACTGTTGAATTGGTCACCCCCGACGGTGAGCAGATCGCCACCGGAGGCCATGGACCGACGGTTCGGATCACCGGTGAACCACTGGAACTGTTGCTGTTCGCGTTCGGACGAGCCCAGACCCGTTTGGATTTCGAGGGCGACGCCGACGCGGTCGCCGCGGTGAAGGCAGCGAAACGCGGTTTTTAGGAACCATCACGAATACGACACGCGATCGAGATGCGCGTGTTGTAGATGAGGTTTGTGTGACTGTTGCCGACTAAGGTGGCACCCATGGCAACCAAGTCCACCGCTCGCTCTGGCGCGCCCGCTCGCGGTTCCGCGGCCGGGAAGAAACCTGCCGCCAAGAAGGCTGCCCCGCGTAAGGCTCCGGCGAAGAAGGCCTCGGCGTCCGCCAAGAGGCCTGCTGCGAAGAAGGCGACGACAGCCAAGAAGTCGACCGCGGGGGCCCGGGGGTCGAGCAGGTCGGCAGCGACCTCGGCGCGGGCCAAGGCGTCCGCGCCGCCGCGCCGGTCGGCCCTCAAAGCGGTGGGCGCCGGTGTCGGTGCGGGATGGGGCCTGGTCGCGAAGGGTGTCGGGGCGGTCGCCCGGTCCGGCTCGCGCGGCGGGGACCCGCACTACGACGAACGCGAGTACGGCGACGATGGCCCGGCCGGATCGTCGAACGATCCCTTCGACGATGCGTCGGGTGGGGGAGCAGACCAGAACGTTCACACACAGGGCCGCGACGGACTCGCGCTGGTGTTGCTCGCACTCTCGATCGTGGTGGTCGCGGCGATCTGGTTCGACGCCGGTGGTCCGGTCGGGGCGTTTGTCGATTCCGCGGCCCGCGCCGTCATCGGGACCGTGGCCATGCTGCTGCCATTGGTCTTCATCGGGGCCGCCTTCGTACTCATGCGGCACGCACCGAACCCGCGCAGTCGCGGTCGATACATCAGTTCTGCGCTGCTGATCGGGCTCCCACTGCCCGGTCTCTGGCACATCTTCGCCGGTCGTCCGGCCGAACTGTCTGAGCGTCAGGACGCCGGTGGATTCATCGGCTTTGCTGTAGGCGGACCGCTGACCGACGGGTTGACGGCCTGGATCTCGGTACCGATTCTGCTGTTGTGCATGGCGTTTGGACTGCTGCTGCTGTCCGGGCTGACAGTGCGCGAACTGTTTGCGGTCGTCAGTTCGTACCTCGGTCTCGGCGTCGCCGGTGAATGGGATGAGGACGGCGACTACGAAGACGACGAGTTCGGCGCCGACGACTCCTACGGCGCCCCGGCCTACGGTGACCCGTACAACAACTACCCACCCGACCTTCCCTCCCTGGCGACCCGCCCCGAGCCGCCGAGCCGGCCCCGTCGGCGTACCCCGCCGCCGGCACCGGTACCGGTGACCGCGGGGGAGGCATTGACCGAAGAGATCATCGACGATGACGGTGCCCCGGCGGCGGTGACCGAAGCCCTGCAGACTCCTCCGGCCGGCGCGAAGCCGGTCCGCAAGCGACCGGTCGCCAAGCCCACCCCGCCGCCGGTTCCGGCCGACGACGACGAAGACGACGACATGCCGCAGAACGGGATGTTGGTCGACCGTGCCGTGGAGGGTGATTACAAGCTGCCGCCGGCCAGCCTGCTGATCGAGGGCGACCCGCCCAAGCTGGGCAGCGCCGCGAACGACGAGATGATCGACCGGATCTCGGCCGTCCTGGAGCAGTTCAAGATCGACGCCGCCGTCACCGGGTTCACTCGCGGTCCGACGGTCACCCGGTACGAGGTCGAACTCGGACCGGGTGTGAAGGTCGAGAAGATCACCGCCCTGCAGCGCAACATCTCCTACGCCGCGGCGACCGACAACGTCCGGCTGCTGGCCCCGATCCCCGGCAAATCCGCCGTGGGTATCGAGGTGCCCAACAGCGACCGGGAAATGGTCCGCCTGGCCGACGTGCTCACCGCATCGTCGACCCGTAAGGACAAGCATCCGCTGGTGGTCGGCCTGGGCAAGGACATCGAGGGCAACTTCGTGGCCGCGAACCTGGCGAAGATGCCGCACCTTCTGGTCGCCGGTTCCACCGGTTCCGGTAAGTCGAGCTTCGTGAACTCGATGCTCGTCTCGCTGCTGACCCGCGCGACGCCGGAGGAGGTCAGGATGATCCTGATCGACCCGAAGATGGTGGAGCTCACGCCGTACGAGGGCATCCCGCACCTGATCACCCCCATCATCACGCAGCCGAAGAAGGCTGCGGCGGCACTGGCCTGGCTGGTGGAGGAGATGGAACAGCGTTACCAGGACATGAAGGCGTCCCGGGTGCGACACATCGACGACTTCAACAGCAAGGTCCGCTCCGGGGAGATCACGACCCCGCTCGGTTCCGAACGCGTCTACAAGCCGTATCCGTACATCCTGGCGATTGTCGACGAGCTCGCCGACCTGATGATGACTGCTCCGCGTGAGGTCGAGGAATCGATCGTCCGGATCACCCAGAAGGCCCGTGCCGCCGGTATCCACCTGGTCCTGGCAACGCAGCGCCCTTCGGTCGACGTGGTGACCGGTCTGATCAAGACCAACGTTCCCTCGCGGCTGGCGTTCGCGACGTCGTCGCTGACCGACTCACGAGTCATCCTCGACCAGCCCGGTGCCGAGAAGCTGATCGGTATGGGTGACGGACTGTTCTTGCCGATGGGCGCCAACAAGCCCATCCGTATGCAGGGTGCGTTCATCACGGACGAAGAGATCCAGGCCGTGGTGGATTTCGCGAAGGAGCAGAGTGAGCCCGATTACACCGAGGGTGTGACCGCGCAGAAGGCTCCGGACAAGAAGGACATCGACGCCGATATCGGCAACGACCTGGACGACCTGCTGCAAGCGGTGGAACTGGTGGTGTCGAGTCAGTTCGGCTCCACCTCGATGCTGCAACGCAAGCTCAGGGTCGGTTTTGCCAAGGCCGGGCGCCTGATGGACCTGATGGAAAGTCGCGGAGTCGTCGGTCCCTCAGAGGGGTCGAAGGCGCGCGATGTGCTCGTCAAACCCGAGGACCTCGCCGGTGTCATCTACTCGATCACCGGTGGCGGCGACAGTGACACAGAGGACGATTCGGACGATTTCTGAGGGGTGCGGAGCTCTGCGCCGGTGGTCGACGAACCGGGTTGTCGAAACTATTAGGTAAAGTGATTTTTACCTTTCTTCGACAGCTTGGAGGCTGCACTCGTGCACGTTTCGCCCACCGTCTGGATCGTCACCTGTTTGGTGATCCTGGGCTTGTTCGTATTCGACTTCTTCGCCCATGTGCGGGTCCCACACGCACCCTCGCTCAAAGAGTCCGGCTTCTGGTCGGCCTTCTACATCACCATCGCGCTGATCTTCGGCGGATTCGTCTGGTGGAAGTGGGGGTCGAGTTCGGGTACCGAGTACTACGCGGGCTTTGTCACCGAAAAAGCGCTCTCGGTGGACAACCTGTTCGTGTTCATCATCATCATGGCCAAGTTCGCGGTACCGCGGGAGTACCAGCAGAAAGTGCTGTTGCTCGGTATCGTCATCGCCCTCGTCCTACGTGGCGGCTTCATCGCTGTCGGTGCGGCGGCGATCAGCGCCTACTCGTGGGTCTTCTACCTGTTCGGCGCGTTCTTGATCCTGACCGCCATCAAGCTTCTCCGTGAGTCCGACGACCCGGACAAGACCGAGGAGGAGGTCGAGGGCGGTGTCGAGAAGTTCGTCAAGAGGTTCTTGCGTACCTCGGACGCCTACGACCGCGACAAGCTGTTCACCATCGAGAACGGCAAGCGCATGGCCACTCCGATGCTGATGGTGCTGATCGTGATCGGCTTCACCGACGTGCTCTTCGCGCTGGATTCGATCCCGGCGATCTACGGTCTTACCGAAGAGGCGTACATCGTGTTCACCGCCAACGCCTTCGCGTTGATGGGGCTGCGTCAGCTCTTCTTCTTGCTCGGCGGTCTCCTCGACAAGCTTGTGTACCTGTCGTTCGGACTCTCGTTCATCCTCGGCTTCATCGGTGTGAAGCTGGTGCTGCACGCGCTGCACGAGAACACCCTGCCGTTCATCAACGGTGGTGAACACGTCTCGGTGCCGGTGATATCGACCCCGCTGTCGCTGTCGGTGATCCTCGGGACCCTGGTGATCACCACGGTGGCCAGCCTCCTCAAGACGCGGTCCGACGACCGGAAAGCGGAGTCCCTGACCTCCGGGGGCACGCCCGACTAGTCGCTGATCGGTCCGATCACCGGGTTCCACGCCCGAATCGACGTGGCGTCGATTGCCGAGACCGGAACGTACGGATCATCTTTGATCAGGGCCTTCACGGCGGCCTCGTCCTCTGCCCGGAAGATCAGCAGAGCGCCGAGGCCGTCCGGGAAGGGCCCGGACGCCTTCAGGATCCCGTCGTCGCACAGGCCCGACAACCAGGCGCGGTGCGCCGGCCGGGTCTCGTCGCGGATGGCCGCGGTGCTGGGGGAGAAGGTGTACTCGACGAGAAACGTTGCCACGGTGCTTCTTTCGGTCGGAGAGTTTGGGTCGGACGAGCAGGTGTCAGAGGGTGGCCAACATCCGGGTATTGCCGAGGGTGTTGGGTTTGACGAAACTCAGGTCGAGGAACTCGGCGACGCCGGCGTCGTACGACCGGCACATCTCCTCGTACACCTCGGCGGTCACCGGCGTGCCGGCGATCTCCACGAATCCGTGTTTGCCGAAGAAGCGGGTCTCGAAGGTGAGCACGAACACCCGGCTCAGCTGGAGTTGCCGCGCCATGTCGAGCAGCCGGCTCACCAATTGGTGGCCGATGCCGTGCCCGGCCATCGACTGGTCGACGGCGACGGTACGGATCTCACCGAGGTCGGCCCACAGGACGTGGAGAGCTCCGCACCCGACCACCCGGCCGTCGATCTCGGCGACCCAGAACTCCTGGACCGCCTCGTACAGCGTCACCAAATTCTTTTCGAGGAGGATCTTGCCCGCGTACTGGTCGATCAGTTCTTTGATGCGCGGCACGTCCGAGGTTCGTGCCCGGCGCACGGTCGCCTCGACCTTCGAATCGGTTGCAGCAGCAGGCTCGTTGGCCGAGCTGTTGTCAGATGCCATGCGTGAAACAGTAATACCTGTGTACCCCGGGCCTTCGCCACAGGCGGGGCAACCTATCCTTGAGCACGTGGGTATTGGGCATAACGATTCGGCGCTGCAGGGTGCATCGCGTGGCTGATCGTTTGCGCCGCGAGGTCACCGGCGCCGAGCCCGATCCGATTTCGGATCTCGTCAGCGAAGAGGTCCCCATCCTCAACCTGGCCAACATCCTGACGATCTTCCGGATCGTGCTGGTGCCGGTCTTCGTTGCGATCCTGTTCATCGACGGTGGCGACAACCCGTGGTGGCGAACGCTGGCGTGGGGCGTTTTCGCGCTGGCCGCGATCACCGACCACTACGACGGCCGGATCGCGCGAGAGCGCGGTTTGATCACGGACTTCGGAAAGCTCGCCGATCCCATCGCCGACAAGGCGCTGATCGGTTCGGCGCTGATCGGTCTGTCGATTCTCGGCGAGCTGCCCTGGTGGGTCACGGGCGTGATCCTGGCCCGGGAACTGGGGATCACGGTCCTGCGCTTCTGGGTCCTGCGGCACGGGGTGATCCCGGCCAGTCGCGGCGGCAAGATCAAAACACTTCTGCAGGTCTTTGCGATCGGCCTCTACGTGCTGCCCTTGTCGGGTCCGCTGCACTGGGTCGCGGTCGTGCTGATGGGTGCCGCGCTGGTGGCAACCATTGTCACCGGGATCGATTACGTGTGGCAGGCCTTCGCCAAACGGGCCCAGCGTCGCCGGGATGCGGCGACGCTGCGCCGGGACGAGCGGTCCGGGCATCCCGGCGACCGTTCCGGACGGTGAGCACCGATCCGTTGGCCGGGGAACCGGCTGCGCGGTTGGTATCGGAATTGCGTCGCCGGGACGAAACGGTGGCCACCGGTGAGTCGCTCACGGCGGGCCTGCTGTCCGCGATGATCGCGGGAATCCCCGGCGCCAGTGCAGTGCTCCGCGGCGGACTGATCGTCTACGCAACCGATCTCAAGGCGGGGCTGGCCGGTGTCCGGGCCGAGACGCTGGAGAAGTTCGGTCCGGTGGCGGAGCAAACCGCCGAGGAGCTGGCGATCGGTGCGGCCGAAAGGTGCGGCGCGACGTATGGGATCTCCCTGACGGGGGTGGCCGGCCCCGATCCTCAGGACGGTAAGTCCCCGGGGACGGTGTTCTGCGGTCTGGCCCGGACGCGCTCCGGTCATCCGGTCGGGAACGCCGGATTCGACACCAAGGTCGTGGGCATGTCGCTGCGGGGCGACCGGTGGGATATTCGTCTAATGTCGTGCACACGGTCGATCGGTGAATTGCTCGATTGGCTCGACTGAGTTCGTGGGAGTGCTGCACCCCGCGGCAGCGACGGAAGCGGACCCACGATCTCCAGGATTGAACGCCGATCACGGACCGGGAACGTTCTCGGGCCGTACTGCGTTGGACAGACTGACGTGTCGAGGAGGACTCATATGGCAATACTCCTGCGGGAAGCACTCGGTGGCAGCCTGCGGCGGGTTCGGATGGATCAAGGCCGCACCTTGCGTGAAGTATCGACGAGCGCCCGGGTCAGCCTGGGCTACCTGTCCGAGGTCGAACGCGGCCAAAAAGAGGCGTCGAGCGAACTGCTCGCCGCGATCTGCGATGCGCTCGAGGTAGAGATCGCCGACGTTCTGCTGGACGTCCGCGACACCCTCCGGACCGATCTGGACCACGCTGCGCAGCCGTCCGGGCGCGCATCGATCGCGACCGAGACGAAGGTTGTCATACCGCAGCCGGCATCGGCTCTGGCTGCCGCCTGACCTTCGCCGGTGTCACTGCGCGGGTTCAGACGATAGATTGGGTGCAGGACTGCTCGGAATCGGACTGAAGACAAGGCAGGGGCAATGGCTAACCCGTTTGTGAAGGCATGGCGTTACTTGATGGCGTTCGGAAACGCCAAGATCGATGAGAACGCCGACCCGAAGATTCAGATCCAGCAGGCGATCGAAGATGCGCAGCGTCAACATCAGGCGCTGTCGCAGCAGGCCGCGGCGGTCATCGGCAATCAGCGCCAGCTCGAGATGAAGCTCAATCGGCAACTCGAGGACATCGAGCGCCTGCAGGCCAACACCCGCCAGGCGTTGACCCTGGCCGACAAGGCGACCGCGGCCGGCGACACCGCCAAGGCGAACGAATACACCAATGCCGCCGAGGCTTTCGCCGCGCAGCTGGTGACCGGTGAGCAGAGCGTCGAAGATCTCAAGGCGCTGCACGATCAGTCGTTGCAGGCGGCCGAACAGGCCAAGCACGCGGTCGAGCAGAACTCGATGATGTTGCAGCACAAGCTCGCCGAGCGGACCAAGCTGCTGAGCCAGCTGGAGCAGGCGAAGATGCAGGAGCAGGTCTCGGCGTCGTTGAACCAGATGAGCGAGCTGGCCGCGCCCGGCAACACCCCCAACCTCGAGCAGGTGCGCGACAAGATCGAACGTCGCTACGCCAACGCACTCGGGTCGGCCGAACTCTCCCGTAACTCGGTGCAGGGTCGCATGATGGAGGTCCAGCAGGCCAGCGTCCAGATGGCCGGGCATTCCCGTCTCGAACAGATCCGGGCCTCCATGGCAGGTGAATCGTTGGCTGCCGGTGAGTCCGCGGCCGCACCTGCCGCCGAACCGGCGGCGCCATCGGTCAACGTCGAGAAGCCCCAGGCGAACTGACCGCCGGACTCGGGGTAGTCCCTGAACTTCCCCCCATCTTGCCTGTTCTCCGGTGACAACGGCGTGCTGTGCTGGCACCGTTGGTGGCACGGACGTCGAGGCGAGGAGGATGACATGTGGTGGAAGGTATTGCTGGCGGTTCTGGTGGTGTGGTTGGCTTTCGGGCTGATCATGGCGCTGGTGAAGGGCCTGCTCACAATTCTGGTGATCGGCCTCGTGGTGATCGGTGTGATCGCGGTGATCAAGTGGGCGAGTACCGACAAGAGTCCGACGAACACCGGCCGGTAACGGTGCCACCGGCAGGCGAGGAGTCGTAGTTGCGGATAGCCCTGGTGGCCGGCTCGGACGCCGGTCATGCATTTCCCATGCTTTCTCTCGCAGACCTGTTGCAGCGCAACGGTTTTTCGCCGGTTGTCTATACCGGCTCTGGTTGGGCCGAAGCGGCCGCACTGCGCGGCCTGCGGGTTCGGCAGTTGCCCGGGCTCGCCGCGCAGACCGACGATGACGACGGCGACGCCGGCGCCAAGCTCAGCGCCCGCGCGGCGCGGATGTGCGGGGCACTGATTCCCGAACTGGCCGACTTCGGTCCCGACTTGGTCATCTGTGACGTCATCACGGTGTGCGGGGGATGGGCAGCCGAATCGTTGGGTGTGCCGTGGATCGAACTCTCCCCGCATCCGCTCTACCGGGCCTCGGCGGGACTCCCACCCATCGGTAGCGGGCTGGAACCGGGTACCGGCTTGTCAGGGCGGCTGCGGGACGGATTGATGCGAGCGGCCACCGCACGTTCGATCCGGCAGGGTGAGCGACAACGAGAAGCCGCGCGGGCCGGGATGGGACTGCCGGCGCGGGCTCCCGAACCCGCCGCCCGGATGATCGCCACCTTGCCCGCTCTGGAGGTTCCCCGCCCGGATTGGCCTGTCGGCGCGGAGGTGGTCGGCCCCCTGTTGTGGGAGCCCACCGACAAGATCTTCGACCGGCCTTCCGGCGATGCGCCCCTGGTCGTCATCGCGCCGTCCACCGCGGCCACCGGCTCGGTGGGTCTGATCGAATCGGCGTTGATGGCGCTGGACCCGGAGGTGCTCGGAACACCGGTGCGCGCCGTGGTCTCCGGCTTGGCCCCGCAGGTCGATGAACTGCCCGCCTGGGCCCTCGCCGGGCACGGCAGGCAGGACGAGTTGCTGGCCGAGGCGGCACTGGTGATCTGTGGTGGCGGCCACGGGATGCTCGCGAAATCGATGCTCGCCGGGGTACCGCAGGTGCTGGTTCCCGGTGGCGGGGATCAGTGGGAGCTCGCGCAGCGGGCCCGGCGATGGGGTTGCGCGGAGGTCGTCCGTCCGCCGACCGTCGGGGCGATGTCGTCGGCGATCCGAAAAATATTGCAGAACAATTCATTTGCCGCTGCCGCGCGCCGGGCGGGTGAGAGCAACGGTGATGTCCTCGATCCGGTTGCGTTGTGTACCCGGGCGGCGGGTCGGGAACTGTTTCGCTAGCCTTGACGGCGTGCGACTCACCGAATTCACCGAACTCTTGACCACCGAGTTCGGCGCCGCCACGGCCGATTCGATGCTCGTCGACCACGCACTCATCGAGTTCGGTGGCAAGACGGCAGCGCAGGTTCTCGAGTCCGGGGTGGATCCCCGCGACGTGTGGGTGGCCCTGTGCCGGGACTTCGACGTCCCTCGCAATCGCTGGTAGAAAGCCCGTTCCCGGATTCTCACCCGGCGTGTCGTACCCGCCGGTGGTTGACTCGAACAGATGTTCGCCTAGAGTGGTGGGCAAGCAACGATGGGAAAAGTCGGCACCGGCGGACCGCGGGTTCGCCGGATTGTCAGAGGGCTGATCTAGCGTGATGTCAGTGCGCAAAGAGATGCCGAACACGCGAAAAAAAGCTCGCTCCCGCCAGACCGGCGGTACCACCGCCGAGAACTCGGCCAAACCACTAGGGGAAAAAATGGCAGCCCAACCAGACCGCGAGAAGGCACTCGACCTGGCCTTGGCCCAGATCGACAAGAACTATGGCAAGGGCTCGGTGATGCGACTCGGTGAGAACGCCCGCCAGCCGATCGCCACCATCCCCACCGGCTCGATCGCGCTGGACGTCGCGCTGGGTATCGGCGGGCTGCCGCGTGGCCGCGTGGTCGAGATCTACGGCCCGGAATCCTCGGGTAAGACCACCGTGGCCCTGCACGCTGTTGCCAATGCGCAGAAGGCCGGCGGCATCGCGGCGTTCATCGACGCCGAGCACGCACTCGACCCCGATTACGCCCAGCGGCTGGGTGTCGACACCGACGCACTGCTGGTGTCGCAGCCCGACACCGGTGAGCAGGCGCTCGAGATCGCCGACATGCTGATCCGTTCCGGTGCGCTCGACATCCTGGTGATCGACTCGGTGGCCGCGCTGGTTCCGCGTGCGGAAATCGAAGGTGAGATGGGTGACAGCCACGTCGGCCTGCAAGCGCGTCTGATGAGCCAGGCGCTGCGCAAGATGACCGGTGCCATGAGCAATTCGGGCACCACTGCGATCTTCATCAACCAGTTGCGCGAGAAGATCGGCGTCATGTTCGGATCGCCGGAGACCACCACCGGTGGTAAGGCGCTGAAGTTCTACGCCTCGGTACGTCTGGACGTCCGCCGGATCGAGACCCTCAAGGACGGCACCGACGCGGTCGGTAACCGGACCCGCGTCAAGGTGGTCAAGAACAAGGTCGCGCCGCCGTTCAAGCAGGCCGAGTTCGACATCCTGTACGGCCACGGCATCAGCAAAGAAGGCTCGATCATCGACATGGGCGTGCTGCACGGATTCATCCGTAAGGCCGGCTCGTGGTTCACCTACGAGGGTGAACAGCTCGGCCAGGGCAAGGAGAACGCACGTAAGTTCCTGCTCGAGAACACCGAGACCTGCGATGAGATCGAGAAGAAGATCAAAGAGAAGCTCGGAATCGGTGCAGTGCTGACCGCAGATGACGCCGTCGCACCGGCACCGGTCGAGTTCTAAAGGAACAACAACAGGTGAACGACCCTGGGGGAGAGGATGTCCGCGCCAACATCGCCGAGCTGCGATCGGCGACCGCGGAGATCCTCTCCCGACCTGTATCTGTGGACCCCCCACCGGCGGCGGAGCCGGTCGTCGAACCCGAGTCGGTGTCGACGCCGGACGCAGCGCCCCCGGGGTTCAACCGGGCAGCCGGCGGTACGGGCGCGTCGGCATACGATGCCGCGCTCCGACTGCTCGGTGTCCGGGCGCGCAGCCGGGCCGAATTGCGAGGACGGCTGCAGGACAAAGATTTTCCGGAGACCGAAGTCGATTCTGTGATGCAGCGGCTCGAACGCGCCGGACTGCTCGACGACGCGGATTTCGCCGACCAGTGGGTGCGCTCACGCCACCTGCACAGCGGCAAGGGGCGTACCGCACTGCGCCATGAACTACGCCAGAAGGGCGTCATGGACACGGTGATCGAGCAGGCCGTCAGCCAGGTCGACGACGACGCCGAGCGTGAGCGTGCCGCAGAACTGCTCCGCCGCAAGACCGCAAGGCTCCGCGCCGAGGACGTCTCAGAACGCGAAAGCCGCGACAAGCACATGCGCCGCCTGGTGGCGATGCTTGCTCGTCGCGGCTATGCGCCGTCGCTGGCGTTCGATCTGGTGAAGGCCGAACTCAGCGATCTGCGGTGATCGCGTCGTCCTCGATGGTCACCTTGCCGACGGTGCCCTTGCGCTTGCCCACCCGGACCCGACGTTCGACCACGGTGGCCAGTGTCGACAACCCGAAGTTGAGGATGATCATCACAATGGCGACAACCACCAGCGCCGGCAGGTAATTGCCGTAGAACGATGCCGACTGGATGCCGGACCGCACCACTTCGATGTAGCCGATGGCGTATCCCAGTGCGCTGTCCTTGAGCGCGATGACCATCTGCGAGATCAATGCCGGGAGCATTGCGGTGATCGACTGCGGCAGCAACACCATGCGCATGGTCTGGGATTTGCGCATGCCGAGCGAATGGGCGGCCTCGGCTTGTCCGGCGGGCAACGAATTGATGCCCGATCGCAGGATCTCCGCGATCACGGAACCGTTGTACAGCGTCAGGCCCGTGACCACGGCCGCAAACGCCAGCTGCTCGGCGGGGAAGACCGCATACTCGGCAAACAGGTAGTAGGCGAAGATCATCAGGATCAGCACCGGGATGGCGCGGAAGATCTCGACCGTGCCGCCGCTGAGGATCCGGATCCACCGGTGCTCGGACAGCCGGCCGATGCCCAGCAGGGCTCCGAGGATCAGGGCGAACACGATGGAGAGCACCGCGGCCTTGATCGTTCCCCACAGACCCGGCAACAGGTAGGTGGTCCAGGTGTCGGCCTTGATGAACGGATCCCACTTCTCGGCGGTGAGCTGACCGTTGTCCCCCAGGGCGATCATCACGTAGACGAACGCTGCGAGCAGGATCACGCCGAACACGATCGCGATCAAGAGGTTACGTCTGCGGGCCTTCGGTCCGGGTGCGTCGTACAGAACAGTTGCGCTGCTCATCGCTTGACCGCCAATCGCTTTGCCAGGTAACCGAAGACAAAGCCTTCGGTGAGTGTGATCACCATGAATCCGGCGGCGATGATGATGAAGATCCAGACCACCTGATCAGCGTGGTTCTCGATCTGCTCCTTCATCAGCAGTGAGGCCTCGGCGACACCGATCGCCGAGGCGATGGTGGTGTTCTTGGTCAGGGCGATCAGGACACTGCCCATCGGGCCGATGACCGATCGCAGGGCCTGGGGCAACACGATGATGGAAAACACCTTGGAGAACGGCAATCCCAGCGAGCGCGCGGCCTCGGCCTGGCCGATCGGCACGGTGTTGAAACCCGACCGCAGGGTCTCGCAGACGAACGTCGAGGTGTAGAGCACGAATCCGAGAACGGCCAGCCAGAAATTGTTGTTCTCGACGAAGTTCTCGTTCTCCGGCGCCAGGGCGAGGCCGAGGTTCTGATACAGGCCCACCGAACAGAAGATGACGATCAGCGTCAACGGGGTGTTGCGGACGATGTTGACGTACCAGGTGCCGAACACACGCATGACCGGAACCGGGGACACCCGCATGCCCGCGAGAATCGTTCCCCAGATCAATGCGCCGATGGCGGAGTAGAACGTCAACTGGATGGTGACCCAGAAAGCCGGCCACAGGGCAGGTCCGATGTCGGACCACAGCTCGCTCATGAGAGTCCTTCCGGGCATGGCGTGGACGTGGAGTCGAGGAACGCCAGATCAGCCGGTGTCGGGACGAACGTGTACTTGGAGTCGGCCGTATCGGCACGGGCGATCATCGTGTCGACCTCGGAATCGCCGATCGCCTCGCGCAGCGCGAGCTCCCAGGCAGAGGGTCCACCGCCGGGAGGCGGCGTCATCATGTTGACGAGCGCTTCGTTGACCGCTGCCACTGCTTGCGGGTACTCCTTGGCCAGACCGATGCCGTAACGCTCGGTGGAGAACGGGGTCCCGGCCTTCTTGAGCGACTTCGGGCTGCCCGCGCAGGCGTCCTTCGGGTAGGTCATGTCGACGAGCTTGAACTCGCCGGGATAGAAGTTGGAGAACCCGGCGAGGATCGCCTCATCGGTGGTCAGCGCATCGACCTTGCCGCGGCGCAGGGCCTCGACACAGGACGAGTAGGAATCGAACTCCTGTAGCTGGACGTTCGGCAGCTGGTTCTTCACGTTCTGCGCCGACGTCGAACCGGTCACCGAACACAGCTTCTTGCCCTTGTTCAGGTCGGTGAGGGTCTGGATCTCCTCATCGTCTTCGCGGACCAGCAGACCCTGATAGTTGATCAGGTACGGACCGGCGAAGGCGACCTTCTTGGACCGGGCCGCATTGATCGAGTAGGTGGCCGCGATCATGTCGACCTCACCGTTGGCGATGAGGGTCTCGCGCTGCGCCGACGGTGTTTCCCGCCACTTGATCTTCGGCTTTTCCCAGCCGTTGGTCTCGGCGATGTTGTTGATCACGTACTCGGACACCGAGACGTCGAATCCGGTGAAGGACTTGTCGGGGTGTCGCAGGCCCAGCCCGGGCTGATCGAACTTCGTGCCGGCGACCACCGAACCGTTCTGGATCGACTCGAGCAGGTTGCGTGGATTGGTGTTGCCGCAGGCGGCGAGCCCGGTCGTGACCACCACCGCGGCGAGCGCGAGGCCGAGCAGCGTGGTCAGTCGTCGTGGCCGGGTTCGGGTTGTGGGGCGTGCGGTACTCGTCTGACTCATCAGTGGCCCAGGATCTTGCCGAGGAAGTCACGGGCCCGGTCGGACTTGGGCGCTGTGAAGAATGTCTCGGGATCGCCGTCTTCGACGATGGCTCCATCGGCCATGAAGATCACGCGGTCGGCGGCCTTGCGGGCAAAACCCATCTCGTGGGTGACCACGACCATGGTCATGCCTTCTTTGGCCAGGGAGACCATCACGTCGAGCACCTCGTTGACCATCTCGGGGTCGAGGGCGGAGGTGGGCTCGTCGAAGAGCATCACCTTCGGTTCCATCGCCAGCGAACGGGCGATGGCCACCCGCTGCTGCTGACCGCCGGAGAGCTGCGCGGGGTACTTGTCCTTCTGGCTGGCGATACCCACCCGCTCGAGAAGTTCGAGTCCGCGCTTCTCGGCCTCGGCCTTGCCCTTGCCGCGGACCTTGATCGGCGCGAGGGTGACGTTCTGCAGAATTGTCTTGTGCGCGAAGAGGTTGAACGACTGGAAGACCATGCCGACATCGGCGCGCAGTGCCGCCAGTGCCTTGCCTTCGCTCGGCAGGATGCTCCCGTCGATCCAGATCTCGCCGCTGTCGATCGGCTCGAGGCGGTTGATCGTGCGACACAGAGTGGACTTGCCGGATCCCGAGGGACCCAGGACCACGACCACCTGGCCGGCGGGGACGTCGAGCTGGACGTCCTTCAGCACATGCAGATCACCGAAATGCTTCTGCACATTCTTCATGCTGATCATGGTGTTCGCGGCGCCGGCCTGAGATGTCGGGGCCGACTTCGCGGCGTCCGGACCGTCCGAAAATGCTGTCATGAATACCGACCTTATTGGTATGACGTGGCGCTCGACTGCGCAACCCCGGCTACGGTTCGGCGCCGGTACTGGGCGGTTACCGATCCCAAGCGGTGGAATAAGCAGCTGACCGGCGCCATTTCGCCAGGTCGGCGATGGCAAGTACGCTGGGGCAGGTGACAATCTCGTTGACAGATCCGCAGGCCACGGACAGTACCGCCGGCCAGACCGCCGAAGTTCGTTCCTATGAGGTCCGCACCTACGGATGTCAGATGAACGTGCACGACTCCGAGCGGATCTCCGGATTGCTCGAGGAAGCGGGCTACGTCCGCGCCGACGCCGACGGCGAGGCCGACCTGGTTGTCTTCAACACCTGCGCAGTTCGTGAGAACGCCGACAACAAGCTGTACGGCAATCTCTCCCACCTGGCCCCGGTCAAGGTCCGGCGCCCGGGGATGCAGATCGCCGTCGGTGGGTGTCTGGCGCAGAAGGACCGCGCCGCCGTGGTCCAGAAGGCACCGTGGGTCGACGTCGTCTTCGGCACGCACAACCTCGGCTCGCTGCCCGTGCTTCTCGAACGGGCCCGTCACAACGAGGTCGCGCAGGTCGAGATCATCGATTCGCTCGAGGCTTTCCCGTCGACGCTGCCCGCCAAGCGGGAGTCGGCGTACTCCGGCTGGGTGTCGATCTCGGTGGGCTGCAACAACACCTGCACGTTCTGCATCGTTCCCGCGCTGCGGGGCAAAGAGGTCGACCGGCGTCCCGGCGACGTCCTCGCCGAGGTTCAGGCACTTGTCGATGAAGGTGTGCTCGAGGTGACGTTGCTCGGCCAGAACGTCAACGCATACGGGATGTCATTCGCCGACCCGGAGATGGGCCGCGATCGCGGGGCGTTCGCATCGCTGCTGCGCGCCTGCGGTGAGATCGAAGGTCTCGAACGGGTCCGTTTCACCTCTCCGCATCCGGCCGAGTTCACCGACGACGTGATCGAGGCGATGACCGAGACCACGAACGTGTGCCCGCAGTTGCACATGCCACTGCAGTCGGGTTCGGATCGCATCCTCAAGGCGATGCGACGCAGCTACCGGAGTACCAAGTTTCTCGGAATCATCGAACGGGTCCGTGAGGCGATGCCGCACGCGGCGATCACCACCGACATCATCGTCGGGTTTCCCGGGGAGACCGAAGAGGATTTCCAGGCAACCCTCGACGTGGTGGCCAAGGCGAGGTTCACCAGTGCCTTCACGTTCCAGTACTCACCGAGGCCCGGCACACCTGCCGCCGACATGATCGACCAGGTTCCGAAAGAGGTTGTCTCGGAACGTTATATGCGTCTGACGGACCTGCAGGACCGGATCTGTCTGGAAGAAAATCAGAAGTTGATCGGAAGCCCGGTCGAGGTCCTGGTGACCGCCGACGGGCGCAAGGATTCCGGTCGGATGACCGGACGTGCCCGCGACGGGCGGCTGGTGCACTTCGAGACCAGCGACCCCGCGATCCGTCCCGGTGACCTGATCGACACCGAGGTGACCGGCGCGGCACCGCACTACCTGCTGGCCGACTCCGGTGTGCGGAATCACCGCCGCACCCGCGCGGGCGACGCCCATGCCGCGGGAACAACACCGCAGACCCCGCCGATCGGGGTGGGTCTGGGTCTGCCGACAATCGGAAAACCAATGGAAGCGCCGGTCGAATCCGGCTGCGGTTCGGGATGTGAGATCTGATGGCAAGCAACAACCGAGACGATGATTTCGAGCAGTTCGAAGGCGACCTGCGCAAAGCCGAGCGAAAGGTCGCCGGGGAGATAGACCCCGGTGCCCGCGCGCTGGTGGTTGCCGGCGCAGTGCTGGTCCTGATGCTGTCGATGGTGTTGCCGCACACCGGTTCGGTCAGCGGTATCGAAGTGCTGACATTCAACTCCGAGGCCGCGGCGGAGAACGTCACCATCACCTCGCGGATCTCGGTCTGGCTCCAGCTGGTCTTCGGCATCGGTTTCTCGACGCTGGCTTTGCTCACCCGGCGCTGGTTCTTGGCCTGGATCGCGCTGTGCGGCTGTGCCGTGGGCTGCGTGGCGGGGATGCTGGCCTGGTGGTCGCGCAACACCCCGGGCGTATCGGGCTTCGAACCCCCGAGCGGTGTCGGCGCCGGACTCGTCGTGGGCTGGCTTGCGATGTTCGTCCTGACCTTCCACTGGTCGCGGGTGGTGTGGGTACGCACCTCGGTGCAGTTGTCCCTGGAGGCGCAACGCCGCGATGATGCGGCCGCGCAGGAGCTCAAAGCGATTGCACTGCAGCGCAAGTCGGCTACCAAGCATCCCAGAAAAGACGTCTGACCGGCGCGCGAGAACATCGCCGATACAGAAAATGACCGGGCCATCGGCCCGGTCATTTCTTGTCTTCGCGAACGTCAGTCGTTGATCGCGCCTTCGGCCGCGCGGGCCCACTCACGCCACTGCTCGGCCTGTTCCCGGAGCTTGCGGGCATCCCTGTCCTTGCCGTTCGCCTCTGCCTTTGCCGCCTGATCTTCGAGCTGGGCAACGCGGTCGGCAAACTGCTGGGCGCGAGCCTTCACAGCCGGGTCGGTCCGTTCCCACTGCGCCGACTCGGCATCGCGGATACGCTTCTCCACCGCCTTGATGCGGGCTTCGAGCGAGTGCATCTGATCTCGGGGAACCTTCCCGATCTCGTCCCACTGATCCCGGATCGTGCGGAAGTCGCGACGAGCCGCCTCGAGGTCACTTTCGGGATCGATCGTCTTCTCGGCGCGGGTGAGGAGCTCGATCTTCGCGGCGGCGTTCTCCTCGAACTCCGCATCGCGTTCGGAAGATGCCGCGTTGCGGGCACCGAAGAACACGTCCTGGGCGGCTTTGAATCGATTCCACAGTGCGTCGTCCTGGTCGCGGGGTGCGCGTCCGGCAGCCTTCCACTGGACGAGCAGTTCGCGGAACTTGGCCGCGGTGTCCGCCCACTCGGTGGAGGACGACAGGCCCTCGGCCTCCGCGATCAGCTCTTCCTTGCGGGCGCGGGCGCCCGCTCGCTCGCGGTCCATCTCGGCGAAGTGGGCACCACGCCGTCGGTTGAAGGTGTCGCGTGCCTTCGAGTAGCGCTTCCACAACAGGTCATCGGTCTTGCGATCGACGCCCTTGATGGTCTTCCACTCGTCGAGGATCTGGCGCATCCGGTCGCCGGCAACCTTCCACTGTGTGGATTCGGCGCCGATGGCCTCGGCCTCTTCGGCCAACTCGTTCTTGCGGGCAACGGCCTTGGCGCGGGATTCGTCGCGCTCGTGTTTGACCTTCTCGGCGGCGCCTTCGGCCCAGTCGATGATGGCCTGCAGACGGAGGGCGACGGCGTCGACATCGCCGATGACCGCGGCGGTCGGAAGTGATTCGAGCAGCGCCGCGGCGCCGATCTTGGTCTTGCGCGGATCGCCGGTGCCCGCGTCGAGGCGTTCCTCCAGCAACTCGACCTCGACGACCAGGTCGTCGAAGCGGCGACCGAAGTGGGCCAGACCTTCGGCCGCGGTTCCGGCCTGCCAGGACGCGATCTGGTGCTCGCCTGCGGAGTTCTTCAACCACACCGTACCGTCTTCGTCGACGCGACCGAACTCGGACGGGTCGGAAGCCTGCCGACCGGGTTCGACAGGTGCGGGATGAGGATGGGCGGGTGGGTGATGGCCGGGCCGCGGGCCGGGCCGGGGACCGGGCTTGGGGCCTGGTTTGGGGCCCGGAGTCGGGGTGGGGTTGTCGGTGGCTGCCGGCTGCGGCGTGTGGTCGGTCATGTCATTCCTTATCCCTGCCGCGCGACACGGCTGCCAGTCACATCTGATGCCGACGGTGGTTCACGCCCACCGCCCACAACCATTGAAGCAGTTCACCGGCACGGGTGGGGACAGTCGCCGACAAATGAGTGGTGGATTCGCGACCGGGACGGTGTCGGCGGTGCGCAGTACCGTCGGTCGACTAGCGTTGCGAAGGTGTTGATCGCCGCCGCCTTTGTGCCCTCCGCGCCTGCTCTGGTCCCCGAACTGTCCGGGCCACAGGTACCGGAGTTGTTGCCTGTTCGGGCCGCGAGCCTGCAGGTATGCGCCGATCTGTCCACCCGGTGTCGGGAATGGGTGCTCGTCGGAGCAGGCGATCCGGCGCGGCCGGTCGCGGCGCGCGGGACCTTTGCCGGCTTCGGCGTGGATGTTCAGGTGGAGTTGGTCCCGGAGGCGTCCGGTCAGGCCGACCCCGAGATGGAACTCTCGCTGTTGATCGGTGGATGGCTGCGTGGCCAGGTCGATCCGGAGATCCGGTTGACCACCGAATTGGTGTTCAGCTCCAGTGGCCCGTCGGCCTGCGCGCAACAGGGGCACGTGCTGGCCCGATACCTGGCAACCCGGTCTTATCCGGTCGGATTGCTGGTGGTCGCCGATGGCGCCGGCACGCTCGGTCCCAAGGCTCCCGGCGGCTCCGCCGAGGGCTCCGAGACATTCCAGTCAGCGATCGACGACGCACTCGGTTCCGGGGACCGCGCCGCGCTTGCCGCCCTCGATCAACCGGAGTGCGAACTCTTCGGTGTGGACGGCAGGGGGCCATGGCAGGTCGCCGCGGCGGCGACCCAGGGATACGAGGTCGCCTCCGAATTACGTTATGCCGGAGCACCGTTCGGGGTCGGGTACAGCGTTGCGCTGTGGGATCTGACGCCGGCGCATCCGACGCCGGGTGACCTCACATGGTGAACCCCATCGCCGTGATCGGACCCACGGCCAGCGGCAAATCCGATCTGGCCCTCGACATCGCCGAAGCCCTCGGTGGCGACATCGTGAACATCGACGCGATGCAGCAGTACCGAGGGATGGACATCGGCACCGCAAAGGTGCCCGCCGACGAGCGCCGCGGCATCGTGCACCATCAGATCGACGTCCTCGACGTCACCGAGACCGCCACCGTGGCCCGCTACCAGCACGCCGCGCGCGCCGACGTCGAGGCGCTCCTGGCGCAGGAGCGAACACCGGTCGTGGTCGGTGGGTCGATGATGTACATCCAGGCGTTGCTCGATGACTGGCAGTTTCCGGCCACCGATCCGGAGGTCCGCGGGCGCTATGAGGCCGAGCTCGAACGCGTGGGCTCGCCGGCCCTGCACGATCGGCTCGGTGAGGTCGATCCCGAGGCCGCCCGCAACATCCTCGACACCGACGGCAGGCGCATCGTGCGCGCGCTCGAGGTGGTGGAGTTGACGGGTCGACCGTTCGCCGCCTCGGCGCCGACCATCGGTGAACCACGCTGGGGCACAACCATCATCGCGCTCGACCGCGATACCGAAGAACTCGACGCGCGCATCGCGCTGCGGACCGAACAGATGTTTACGCAGGGGTTTGTCGACGAGGTGCAGGGGCTGCTCTCGCACGGCCTGCGCGAGGGCGTCACCGCCGCGCGGGCCATCGGCTATTCGCAGGTCATCGCCGCCCTGGACGGGGAGTATGACCTCGCCCAGGCGCAGGAACTGACATTTATCGGGACGCGCCGATACGTGCGCAGGCAGCGGTCGTGGTTCCGGCGGGATCCGCGGGTGCACTGGCTCGATGCGGCCACACCCGATCTGCTCGGGCAGGCGCTGCGTGCCGCCGGCCGGTGAGAACCGGACCGGGTCCGGTGCGGGTAGTCTTGACCAGATGTTCGGGCGTGTTGATTTTGTGAAGGGGCACGGTACGGAGAACGACTTCGTGCTGTTGCCCGATGCCGGCGTGCAACTCGACCTGACACCGGATTTCGTCTCCACGCTCTGCGATCGGCACCGCGGTATCGGTGCTGACGGCGTACTCCGGGTGGCCACCGCAGGGGCCCTTCTCGGTGCCGGGGTGCTCGCGGCGCTTCCCTCCGGTGTCGCCGAGAACGACTGGTTCATGGATTACCGGAACGGGGACGGGTCGGTCGCGGAAATGTGTGGCAACGGGGTGCGGGTGTTCGCCCACTACCTCGCCGCACATGACCTGGTCACCGGGCGGACCTTCACTGTCGGCTCACGCGCCGGTGGCCGCGAGGTGACCGTCCACCATCTGACCGAATCCACGGCCGATGTGAGTGTGCTGATGGGCCGGGCCCGGACCGGCGGCGAAAGCAAGGCCACCATCGGCGATCAGACGTACTCGGGCTTGTCGGTCAACGTCGGCAATCCCCATCTGGCCTGTGTCGTCGAGGGCTTGACCCTCGAGCGTCTCGAGGCGATCGATCTCACCGCGCCGATCTCGTTTGACCACAACGACTTTCCCGAAGGCGTCAACATCGAACTGATGACGCCACTGAGTGGACCGGCCGACGGTGCGCTGGTCGGTGAGGTGTCGATGCGGGTGCACGAACGCGGCGTGGGGGAGACCCGCAGCTGCGGTACCGGCACCGTCGCGGCGGCCAATGCCGCGCTGCGGTCGGTCGGGCGCAGCACCGGTGCGGTGGTCGTGAACGTTCCCGGTGGAGCGGTGACCGTCACCGTCGGCGAGAACGACAACGAGCTCCGTGGGCCATCGGTTTTGGTCGGCGCCGGAATGCTCAACGCAGGGTGGCGCTAAATCCGTTATGCAGTGCGCCTGTCCGAATGTAACCATGGTGACCTCATGACTGAACACGAATCCAGCTCGAACGACGACGACTTCAACGAAGACCTGAACCCGGCGGAGCCGGATACCGACGATTCGGCTGACACCGACTCAGCGGGTCCGGACTCGAATGCGCGAGGGCCTCGCGCCCCGGAGGTCCGGCTACCGAACTTCCACAAAGGACCCACGCTCGGCGACCTGCAACTCGACGATCGCGCGTCGCTGCGGCGGGTGGCGGGTCTTTCCACCGAACTCACCGACGTCACCGAGGTCGAGTACCGGCAACTTCGCCTCGAACGCGTTGTTCTGGTGGGTGTGTGGCTGCAGGGAAGTACCACCACGCAGGCGGAGGCGAGTCTGGCCGAACTCAAGGCACTGGCCGAGACCGCCGGCTCCGAGGTGCTCGAAGGCCTCATTCAGCGCCGGGACAAGCCGGATCCGGCGACCTACATCGGGTCGGGCAAGGCACATGAACTCCGTGACGTCGTCCTGGCCACCGGCGCCGACACCGTCATCTGCGACGGTGAACTGACGCCCGCCCAGCTCACCGCGCTGGAGAAGGTGGTCAAGGTCAAGGTCATCGACCGCACCGCCCTGATCCTCGACATCTTCGCCCAGCACGCCACGTCGCGGGAGGGCAAGGCCCAGGTCGCGCTGGCCCAGATGGAGTACATGCTCCCGCGTCTGCGTGGCTGGGGTGAATCGATGTCCCGCCAGGCCGGTGGCCGTGCGGGCAGCAACGGCGGCGTGGGTCTTCGTGGACCCGGTGAGACGAAGATCGAGACCGATCGCCGGCGCATCCGCGAGCGGATGGCGAAGTTGCGCCGCGAGATCCGCGAGATGAAGACATCGCGAAACACCAAGCGCACCAAGCGGAAAGAGTCGGCTGTCGCATCGGTGACGATCGTCGGCTACACAAACGCGGGCAAGTCCAGTCTGATCAACGCGATGACCGGGTCAGGTGTGCTGGTGCAGAACGCCCTGTTCGCCACCCTCGACCCGACAACCCGGCGGATGTCCCTCGACGACGGACGCGAGATCGTGGTGACCGACACCGTCGGCTTCGTCCGACACCTGCCCACCCAGCTCGTCGAGGCGTTTCGCTCGACGCTGGAGGAGGTCACGGACGCAGATCTGCTGCTGCACATCGTCGATGGTTCGGACCCGATACCCACCGACCAGATCAGTGCGGTGCGCAAGGTCATCGATCAGGTGATCCAGGACGAGAAGGCGACCGCACCGCCGGAGCTTCTCGTGGTGAACAAGATCGACGTGGCCGACCCGACGGTCCTGACTCAGCTGCGGGGTCTGTTCCCTGATGCGGTCTTCATCTCGGCGGCCACCGGAGAAGGCATCCCGCAGCTCCTCGAGCGAGTGCGCGAGCTGGTGTCGCGGCACGACGTCCATGTCACCGTCCGCGTGCCCTATTCCCGGGGTGACCTGGTCTCGCGGATCCACGCCGAAGGCGATGTCTCAAGGGAAGAACACGGGCCCGATGGCACCGAGATCGTCGCGAGTGTTCCCTCGGCGCTGGCCAGTGCACTGGCCGAGTTCGCGGCCTCCGATCTGTTCTGAATCAGGCTGTTCCTGAAATCGGGACCGTCGAGCCTCTTGGGGTAAATGTAGAATCCAGTTACAGTTGTTGGAACCTGCACGTTTTGACACCTCGTTATGGAGACCTTGATGGAACGTACGCTTTTCGAGCCTGAACACCTCCTCTACCGCGATTCGTACCGCAGCTTCCTCGAGCAGCACGTGGCGCCGCACCACGCCCGGTGGGAAGAGCAGAACATCGTCGATCGCGATGTGTGGATCGAAGCAGGTAAGAACGGCTTCCTCGCCGTGGATGCACCCGAGGAGTTCGGCGGCGGCGGAGTCGACGACTTCCGCTATCAGGCCATCGTCTCCGAGGAATCCGCCCGCGGTGGATACAGCGGTCTGGGATTCACCCTGCACAACGACGTCATCGCGCCGTACCTGCTGGAGCTGACGACCGACGAGCAGAAGGCGCGCTGGCTTCCCGGGTTCACCTCCGGTGAACTCATCACCGCCATCGCGATGACCGAGCCCGGAACCGGTTCAGACCTGCAGGGCATCAAGACCACCGCCAAGAAAGACGGCGACCACTGGGTGCTCAACGGATCGAAGACCTTCATCACCAACGGCATAAACGCCGACCTGGTGATCGTGGTCGCACGTACCGACCCGGAGGCCGGCGCGAAAGGCTTCAGCCTGCTGGTCGTCGAACGCGGTATGGAAGGCTTCGAACGCGGCCGCAACCTCGACAAGGTCGGCATGAAGGCACAGGACACCGCCGAGCTGAGCTTCGACAACGTCCGAGTGCCCGCCGAGAACCTGCTCGGTGAAGAGGGTCTCGGCTTCATCTACCTTATGCAGAACCTGCCGCGCGAACGGCTGTCGATTGCGGTGGTCGCTGCTGCCGCGATGGAGCAGGTGCTGGAGACCACCATCCAGTACGCCAAGGACCGCAAGGCTTTCGGGCGTTCGATCGGCAACTTTCAGAACACCCGGTTCCTGCTGGCCGAGCTGTCCACCTCGACCACGACGACCCGCGTCTTCGTCGATCACTGCATCGGTCTGCTCAACGAGAAGAAACTGACCGTCCCCGACGCCGCGATGGCCAAGTACTACGCGACCGAGAACCAGGTGCACCTGGTCGACCGGTGCCTGCAGCTGCACGGTGGGTACGGCTACATGCGTGAATACTCGGTCGCCAAGGCGTTCCTCGATTCTCGCGTGCAGACCATCTACGGCGGAACGACCGAGATCATGAAGGAAGTGATCGGCCGCAGCCTCGGGGTCTGACCCCAGGATCTGATCGCTCACCGCCTCGAACGCGAAAGGCGGGGTGTACCGGAAGGTTCCGGTACACCCCGCCTTTTGTACTGTCTGGGGATGATCTGCCTACGACCGGCAGGTCAGAGTCGGCGCATCACGGTGACGACCTTGCCCAGGATGACGGCGTCGTTGCCCGGGATCGGATCGAACACCGGGTTGTGGGGCATCAGCCACACCGCGTCCTTGGTCCGTTTGAACGTCTTGATCGTGGCGTCACCGTCGATCATCGCGGCGACGATGTCGCCGTTGTCGGCCACATTCTGCTGGCGTACGACCACCCAGTCGCCGTCGCAGATGGCGGCGTCGATCATCGATTCGCCGACGACCTTGAGCAGGAACAGCGAACCCTCGCCGACCAGCTCCTTGGGGAGAGGGAAGACGTCTTCGACGGCTTCTTCGGCCAGGATCGGCCCGCCGGCGGCGATCCGGCCGAGCACCGGGACGAACGTCGGCGTGGGCATGGATTCGTCCGGTGTCTGGACCTGACCGGCCGCGGTGGCCGGGTTGAGGTCGGTGTCCTGGATGTTCACCGCGCGGGGCCGGTTGTTCTCGCGCTGCAGGAAACCCTTGCGTTCGAGGGTGCGGAGCTGGTGGGCGACCGAAGACGTCGAGGTCAGGCCCACCGCGTCGCCGATCTCCCGGATGCTCGGCGGGTAGCCGCGTTGGCGGACCGAGGTACGGATGACCTCGAGAACTGCTTTCTGGCGAGGGGTCAGTGAGCCCTCGGCGAGTGGTTCGGTGGCGACCACAGTGGTCGCGGCCCCGTCCGCCGGTGTCGGGGGCTGGGTTGTATCGGCCATCAGGTCCTCCAGTTCATGCGGTGTCGGGCGGGGTCCATGGGACAAAGATAGTGCAAATGGTCACAAGTCTCAAACATTTGTTCGAGAAGGCGTGGCGCTTTGTCGGAGGCCCGTGATACAAATCGAACACTCTTTCAATCGAACGAGTGATCGAATAGGGATTGAACCGATGACCGAGGACTGAACCCATGACTGCAGCCACCACCATCACCCGGCCGGCCACAGCTCGGCCTGTTCACCACCCCGAGAGCGATACCGCCACGCGCACCACGCGCCCGGTACGGCCCTCGGACACGACCCGCCCCGCCGGTCGCCGACTGTCCGCGCAGCGCCGCGTGGCCGTCTCCTGTGCCGCATCGCGTAACTCCGAGCAGCGGATACCGACCGAACGTGAGATGGTTTTCGTCCGTAGGCGCGCCTGGGCGGGCGCGGCGGTCACCGGCGTGGGGCTGATGCTGGTGGTCGCCTTCATGACGTTCTTCGGCGGAGTCATACAGCAGTCGAGCGATCCGGCCCGGCTGGGCACCGAGGTCGTCCGCGTCCAGTCGGGGGAGTCGTTGGGCGCCATCGCATCACGTATCGCCCCCGAGATGCCGACCGAGACCGTGGTCGCGAAGATCATGGAGCTCAATGCAATGAACAACTCGGCACTGTCGGTGGGTCAGGCATTGGTCACCCCGGTCTACGCGAGGTAGACGGTGGAGGGGCCGCGATCACGGACGGTATCCTCGAAGGCAGAGTGTCTGGTCAATCCGCCCAGGCCGTCGACTGTCGAGGGATCGTGCATGCATTGCCCGTTTTGCAAGAACGAGGACACCCGCGTAGTCGATTCGCGAGTGGCGGACGAGGGGCAGGCCATCCGTCGTCGCCGTGCCTGTTCGCAGTGTGCACGCCGCTTCACCACGGTCGAGACCGCGGTGCTCTCGGTGGTCAAGCGGACCGGCGTCACCGAACCCTTCAGCCGCGAGAAGGTCATGCGCGGCGTCCGCCGCGCCTGCCAGGGCCGTTCGGTGGATGACGACAAGTTGCAGCATCTCGCGCAGCAGGTGGAAGAAGCCGTGCGGGCATCGGGTTCGGCGGAAGTCCCCGCCAACGAGGTAGGTCTGGCCATCCTCGGCCCGCTCCGGGAACTCGACGAGGTCGCCTACCTTCGATTCGCCTCGGTCTACCGGTCATTCGACTCGGTGGACGATTTCCAGAAAGAAATCGACGACCTCAGGTCGAGCAAGTCCTGACGACACCCCGCGGCCTAACGCAGGTCGCGGATCGCCTTGATGGCACGCTTTTCTGAAATCGGGTATGCGGTTCGGAGCTGTTGAGCGAACAGTCCGACTCGTAATTCCTCCACTATCCAGCCCGCCGCCTCGCTGACCGCATCGCGACGTTCCGGTGGAATCGTCCGCAGGTGGTCGGTCCACGCGGCCACCACGCGGTCGATGGCTGCCATCGACGCGGAATCCCGTGCAGCCGAGGCGGGTAGCTGTTCCAGCCGGGCCAGCGCAGCATCGAGGTAGCGCGGGATCTCGGCGAGATGTTCGGCACCGGTGGCCGAGATGAACCCATCGAAAACAAGCTCCGCGAGTTGATCCCGCACGTCGTCGGCTGCGTCGGAGACCGTGGTGGCCGCGATGGCGGTGCGCAACGGGGCCACCCGGCTCAGGATAGCCGCGGCCTGACGCAGTTTGGTCGTGGCGCGGCTCGTGACCTGCCCCGTGACATGGCTTTTCAGTGCGGCGTAGTCGGCAGCGTTCCAGACCTGCGGCTGCGGGGGGACCAGGTCGATCACCGCAGCGCGCACGCAGTCGGCGAGCAGCGCCTCCCCGGTCGGGTACGGGCTCTGGCTCAGCGCCAACCGCTGCGCGGTGCCGAGCGCCGACGTCGCATTCGGGCGCAGCCCGGGCACATCATTGATCAGTAGCCCGATCAGGGCGTTGTACATCGCGCTGCGCTGCTCGGACTCGGTCGACATGGGTGCGACGGTGAAACCGCCTTTCCGTGGCACCAGTGCCGGATAACTCGTGATCTCCTGTCCGGCAACGGTATTGCGCACCGAACGAGGGATGGTCCCGAACGTCTTGTCGGTCCAGGTCGTTGCCACCGGCGCCGGCGCTGTCGCGGCCTCTTTCTCGAGTGCCGCGCGGGCCTTGCCGCCGAGGCGCTCCTGCAGTTCCGCCAGTGACTTGGAATGGCCGAGCTCCTGACCGTCGGGGCCGAGAGCCACGAAGGTCATCCGCAGGTGGTCGGGGAGTGCGGTCGGCCGCAGGTCGGCGGCTGCGATCTTCACCCCGGTGATCCGGGTGAGTTCGGCGGCGACACTGGAGGTCAGCGGTTTCGCACGTGGTGTCACCGCGTCGAGGATCTGCGAGGCCAGGTCCGGAGCCGGACCGATCTGACGCCGAAGGGTTTTCGGGAGCGTGCGGATCAGTTCGGTGACGAGTTCGGTGCGCATGCCGGGGACCAGCCAGTCGAAACCGGAAGGCCGGGCCCGCATCAGCAGGGGCAGCGGGATCAACACGCTGACGCCGTCGTCCGCGGTGCCGGGCTCGAAGCGATACCGGAGATCGTAGGTGGCATCGGCCTGCCGCCAGACGTCCGGGAAACCGGCCGGATCGCCGGCAACGACGTCGGCCGGATCGAGATCGAGGAGATTCGGGTTCTTCTTGCGCGCGGTCTTCCACCACGTGTCGAAGTGCCTGCCCGAGACCACCTCGTCGCCCACATGGCGGTCATAGTGGGCGAACAGCGTGTCGTCGTCGACCACCAGATCGGTGCGCCGGACCCGGTGCACCGACTCTTCGGCATCGTCGAGTAGCGCCCGGTTGCGGTGGAAGAACGGATGCTGTGTGCGCCAGTCACCTTCGACGAGGGCACTGCGGATGAACAACTCGCGGGCGGCCTCGGGATCGATGGATCCGAAGTTCACCCGGCGCCTGGTGACCAGGGGTACACCGTAGAGCGTGACCCTTTCATAGGCCATCGCCGCAGAGTGTTTACTCGACCAATGTGGTTCGCTGTACTGGCGTTTCACCAGATCCCCGGCCAGACGCTCCGCCCATTCGGGTTCGATGCGGGCGACGGTCCGGGCCCACAGCCGAGAGGTCTCCACGATCTCGGCTGCCATCACGAACCGGGGTGGCTTGTTCGACAGGTGTGAGCCGGGGAAGATCATGAACTTGGTGCCGCGCGCGCCGAGGAACTCCTTGGTTTCGCCCTCACGGACACCGATCTGACTGAGCAGCCCGGACAAGACCGACTGATGGACGGCCACTGCCGTGGCCGAATCGGGTTCGGGCGTCTCGAAGTCGCCGGGGACGGTCCAGCCCAGGTCGCGGGCGATCCGGACGAGCTGTGAATGCAGATCGCGCCACTCACGGATGCGCAGTGCGTGGAGGTATTCACGGCGCATACGTTTGCGGAACTGGCTCGATGACAGTTCTTTTCGGGTGTCCTCGAGATAGGTCCACAGGTTGAGCAGTGTGAGGAACTCGGATCCGTCAGCGGCGAATCTGCGGTGTGACTCGTCTGCGGCCTGCCGGTGTTCGGCGGGCCGTTCCCGGACATCGGGCAGCGACAGCGCTGCGGTCAGCACTAGCATCGGTCCGAGAACACCCTGTTTGTCGGCCTCGACCAGCATGCGGGCCAACCGTGGGTCCACCGGGATCCTCGCCAGTGACCGACCGATCGGGGTCAGTCGCCGTACCGGGTTGTCAGGTGTCGCCGGGAGGAGTGCACCGAGTTCGTCGAGGAGCTGTTGACCGTCGCGGATCGCCTTGGGGTCGGGCGGCTGGACAAACGGGAACTTGCCCACGTCGCCGAGACCGAGCGAGGTCATGTTCAGGATCACCGCGGCCAGGTTGGTGCGCAAGATCTCGGGCTCGGTGTATTCGGGTCTGCTGAGAAAGTCGTCTTCGCTGTACAGGCGAATGCAGACGCCCGCGGCCACACGACCACAACGTCCGGCGCGCTGGCGGGCACTGGCCTGCGAGATCGGCTCGATGGGCAGTCGCTGAACCTTGGTGCGGGTCGAATAGCGCGATATGCGAGCGGTCCCCGCATCGATCACATAGTGGATACCCGGCACGGTCAGCGATGTCTCGGCGACGTTGGTGGACAGCACGATTCGCCTGCCCTTGTGGGAGGCGAACACGCGGTGCTGATCGGCGGCGGACAGCCGCGCGAACAGCGGGATCACCTCGACGCCCCGCGCCTCGAGATGCTTGAGGGAGGCGGCGGTATCGGTGATCTCGCGTTCGGTCGGCAAGAACACGAGGATGTCGCCGGGGCCCTCGGCGAACAGTTCGTCCACCGCCGCGCCGATCGCCTGTAACTGGTCGAGGTCGGCCTCGTCCTCGTCCTCGACCACAAGTGGCCGGTACCGGATCTCCACGGGATAGGTGCGCCCTGAGACCTCGATGACCGGGACCGGGTGGTCCTCGGTGGCAAAGTGATCGGCGAAGCGACCGGGCTCGATGGTGGCCGAGGTGATGATCACCTTGAGGTCGGGCCGCCCGGGGAGCAGTTGCTTGAGGTATCCCAGGATGAAGTCGATGTTGAGGCTGCGTTCGTGGGCCTCGTCGATGATCAGTGTGTCGTAGTCGCGCAGCAGGCGATCCTGGGAGAGTTCCCGCAACAGGATGCCGTCGGTCATCACCTTCACCAGGGTGTCGCGGGACGCCTTGTCGGTGAAACGGACCGAGTAGCCGATCACTCCGCCGAGTTCGGTGCCGGTTTCCTCGGCGATACGTTCGGCGACCGAACGGGCCGCGAGCCGTCGTGGCTGGGTATGGCCGATCTTCCCGGCGATTCCGCGGCCGAGTTCCAGGCAGATCTTCGGCAGCTGGGTGGTCTTGCCCGAACCGGTCTCGCCGGCCACGACAACAACCTGATGTGCTTCGATCGCGGCGGCGATGTCCGCCCGGGCGGCCGACACGGGCAACTCCGGGGGGTAGTTCAGCTTGGGCACCAGCGCGCGACGGCGCTCCAGCTCTTCCGGACCGGGTCCGGCAGACGCGCGGGGTCCGCTTCTGGCGGCAGATGTGCCCGCCGATGGGCGTTTGCGGCGTCGGCGCTGCCCGGGGGTGGTGGGCTGCCCGGACGCGGCGGGACTGCTGGGCTGTTCGGGCGCGGTCGACATATCGCCTCAATGGTAGTCGCCGGAGTCGCCTGCATCCTCTCGCCACCTGGGCAGGCATGATGTAGGCCATGACTGCTTCTTCTTCTGCCGGTCTCTGGCACGGATTCGCCGACATGGGCGCGGTGAGCGCCTCGGGACCGTTTGTTGTTGCCAAGGGCGAGGGCGCCTATATCTGGGACGCCGCCGGAAACAAATACATCGATTCCACGGCCGGCCTGTGGTTCACCAACGTCGGACACGGGCGGACTGCGATCGCGGACGCCGTTGCCCGTCAGCTCGGCACGTTGGCCCACTACTCCGGCTTCGGCGACATCACCTCCGATGTGACCGCTGCACTGGCCGATCGTCTTTCGGCGCTCGCCCCGATCCCGGGCAGCAAGGTGTTCTTCACATCAGGTGGTAGCGACTCGGTCGATTCGGCGGTCAAACTCGCGCGACGGTACTGGCACGAGATGGGTCGGCCGGAGAAGAAGATCGTCGTCGGCCGGACGAAGGCCTATCACGGCATGCACGTCGCAGGCACCGCGCTGTCGGGTCTGCCGCTCAACCGCGAGAACTACGGCGAGCTCATGCCCGACGCGGCAACCGTCGAATGGGACGATGCCAAGAGCCTGCTCGGCCTGATCGAGCGGATCGGCGCCGACAACATCGCCGCCTTTTTCGTCGAGCCGATCATCGGTGCCGGTGGCATCTATCTGCCGCCCGACGGCTACCTGGCAGAGGTTCGGCAGATCTGCCGCGACCACGACGTCCTGTTCGTCGTGGATGAGGTCGTCACCGGGTTCGGCCGGATCGGCGGATCGTGGTTCGCCTCGAGCCGGTTCGGTCTCGAGCCCGACATGATCACCACCGCAAAGGGTTTGACGTCGGGTTATGTTCCGATGGGGGCGTTGTTCGTCGCCCCGAAGATCGCTGAGCCGTTCTATTCCGGTGGTGTGTGGTGGCGCCACGGATACACCTACGGTGGGCACGCGGGCGCCGCGGCGGCAGCGATGGCCAACCTCGACATCATCGAATCCGAGGGACTGATCGAAGAGGCTGCACGGCTCGAATCAGACCTTGACGTCCTGCTGGCACCGTTGGCGGATCTGCCCGCGGTCAGCGAGGTCCGCAGTGGACTCGGCGCGGTTGCCGCTGTGCAACTGGCCGATCCGTCGACCGCCCCGGCGGTCATCGGCGCGCTGCGCAGGCACGGCGTGAGCGGACGGGCGGCCGGGCAAGGCGCCCTGCAGATCTCGCCGGCGTTTGTGATGACCAGTGCCCAGGTCGGTGAGATGGCGCAGCGGATCGCCGACGCGCTGAGGTGATTCCATAGAACAAAAAGGAGCAGGGACCCGGTCGCCGGGTCCCTGCTCCTTTTTTGTACTCCAGTGCCTGCGGCAGCGAGGTTTTCGCTATCCGACAAGTACCTCGGCAGTACTGAGTGCTGCAGCAACGCCTGCGATGATCGACGCGACCTTCAGCGATTCGAGAATCGCCTCCCGCTCGATGCCGTCTTCGCGCAAGGTGTTCTCGTGGGCGGCGACGCAGTGGCCGCAACCGTTCATCGACGAGACGGCAAACGACCACAACTCGAAGTTGGCCTTCTCGACCCCGGGATTGCCGATGATGTTCATCCGCAGTCCGGGACGTAGGTCGTCGTACTTGCCGTCCAGGAATCCGCGGCCACGGTAGAACACATTGTTCATGCCCATGATCGATGCGGCACCGAGGGCAGCGTTGTACGCCTCTGCCGACAGGTTGTCGGCAGCTTCGTCAGCGATCTCCTTGAGGACGGTCGCGTTCTTGCTCGCTGCCGCGGTGGACAGCAAAGTGCCCCACAGCTGCTCGTCCTTGAGGACGGTGGTGCGTGCGATGGAACCCAGGTTGAGCTTGAGGTCCTTCGCGTACTCCGGCAGTGATTCTTTGAGATTGTCGATGCTCATCTGTCTATTTCCTTCTACGAGCAGGCGATCGGTTCGATTACTTCGTCGCGCAAGCGATCAGACGCTGGCGGTCAGCAGTTCGCCGGCGTCGATGGTGGGATCGCCCTTCTTCCAGTTGCATGCGCACAGCTCGTCGGACTGCAGTGCGTCCAGCACGCGCAGGACCTCGTCGACATTGCGGCCGACCGAACCCGCGGTGACCGAGACGAACTGGATCTCGTTGTTCGGGTCGATGATGAACGTTGCGCGGTCGGCAACACCGTCGGCGTTGAGAACGCCGGTGGCCTGGGCGAGTTCACGCTTGAGGTCCGAAAGCATCGGGAACGGAAGGGTCTTGAGGTCTTCGTGCTGTGCGCGCCACTGGAAGTGCACGAACTCGTTGTCGACGGAGGCACCCAGAACCTGGGCGTCGCGGTCAGCGAACTCGTCGTTCAGCTTGCCGAAGGCGGCAATCTCGGTGGGGCACACGAACGTGAAGTCCTTGGGCCAGAAGAAGACAATCCGCCACTTGCCTGCGTAGTCGTCGCTGGTGACGGTGGTGAAGTAGTCGTCGGGCTGCTTGGCGTCGACCTTCGAGAGGTCACCGCCGATGACGGCCGTCAGGTTGTAAGCGGGGAATTGATCACCAATTGTCAGCAATGGCATGAATGCTCTCCTTAGGGGTCTGTTAAAGCAGCGTGACTAATACTGCCCTGAATCCACTGAGAATGATACGTGATGAGTAGCACTATAGTGATAGGCATGACCGATCAAACTTATCAGCCGACGATCGCCGGACTGAAGGCCTTTGCAGCTATCGCTGATAAACGTCACTTTGGTTCTGCCGCAGAGAGTTTAGGAGTGAGTCAACCTTCACTCTCGCAGGCCCTGGCGGCACTGGAATCGGGCTTGGGATTGAGGTTGGTCGAACGCTCTACCCGGCGTGTCTTCTTGACTAGTGAAGGCGACGCATTACTGGCCCGGGCCGCGGCCGCAATCGAAGCGGTGGATATGTTCACCGCCGCCGCCGGGGGTGTCGCACGACCGTTGTCAGGTACGTTGCGGCTCGGCCTGATTCCGACGGTGGCACCGTATGTGTTGCCGGGCATCCTGCGCAATCTGGCCAGTGAGCTCCCGGAACTGGCTTTGCGGGTGGTTGAGGATCAGACGAGCCGGCTTCTGGATGCTTTGCGCCGCAATTCGATCGACGCCGCGATCCTGGCGCTGCCCGCCGACGCCGGTGGCATGATCGAGGTACCGATGTACGACGAGGACTTCGTTCTGGCGCTGCCTCCCGGTCATCCGCTGGCCGGACGCAGTCGGGTGGATCCGGCCGCCCTGGCCGACCTGCCGTTGCTATTGCTCGACGAAGGTCACTGTTTGCGCGATCAGGCGTTGGAGGTGTGCCGGCTCGCGGGTGTCCGTCCCGACGTCGGACCCACGCGCGCGGCGTCTTTGGCCACCGCGGTGCAATGCGTCGAGGGCGGTCTGGGCGTGACACTCATCCCGCAGACCGCGGTTCAGACCGAAACTGCGCGTGGGGCTCTGGCCATCGCCAGCTTCACCCGGCCGCGACCCGGGCGGCGGATAGGTCTGGTCATGCGGGCCACCAGTGGACGTGAGGTCGAGTATCGCCAACTGGCGCAAGTCATCACAGCTGCCATCGTCGGATCGGGCACAGGCGCCGCTCGGCCGGTCTGAGTCCTCGTCAATCCGGCTGGGTATCCAGGGATTCGAGGGCGGCCGACAATTCGTGGAGTCCGGCCACGATCTCGGTCCAGCGCGTGGTGCCCAGGATTTCTGTGAGACGCCCGGCCAATTCGGCGTGCTGCGGGTCGATACCGCGCACGGCCTCGCGGCCTTCCGGCGTCACCTCGACGAGCTTGGCTCTGCGGTGTGCCGGATTGTTGCGATAGGCCACCAGGCCGGCCTCGGCGAGTAGATCGGCGGTCCGCTGGACGCTTTGCCGGGTGATGCCCATGACGCGGGCGATGTCGGAGACCGACAGCGGTTCGGGGAGAACGGCTCCCAGCACCTGCCATCGGGTGGCCGTGAGTCCGACCGGCGCGGCGAGGGCTTCGGCAACCGCCAGGAACTGACCGTTGAGCCGGAATGCGGTGAGGGCGGAGTCGCTGAGCAGTGACTGCGGGTCGCTCACGCGGTTGCGGCCATCAGGTCGTGGTAGCCGGCCGGGTCGCCGCTGAACAACTTGACCCACGCCGCAAGGGTCTGGGGGGTGTAGAGGTCGAGTTCGGCGAAGATCTCCCGGGCGAAGGGCACCGGATGCATTGCGGCAGCGGTGATCAGATGTCCGGGGCCACTGCGGTCGGTCACCGCCGGTGCGTCGACGTAATGATCGGCGCCGGCATATCCGGTGGGGGCCAGTGCTTCGGCGGCGTTGCTGGTGTGTTGCCGGTCGTCGAGAAGGCCGGCCTGTGCCATTGCCACCGTCGCTCCGCAGATGCCGGCGACGGGCACGCCCGCGTCGAGGAATCGTCGGGCGGTCTCGATGAACTCGGTCAATCCGCCGTCGAGGTACGCCGAGGCGCCGGGCAGGATCAGCATCGCACTGTCGGCCGGGTCGAGATCGGCGAGCGAGAGGTCGGGAACGATACGTATTCCGCCGGCGGGCAGGACCGTGTTCGTCAGCCGGGGATGATCTCCAGGTCCAGGAGTTCGGGTTCGTCCTCTGCGGTGTCGGGCATCGAGAACCGGGCCAGCAGTGACCAGCCGTGGTCGCCATCCGGGTCGTCGAGGACCTGTCGGGCGAGCCACTCGCCGTTGTCCTCGGTCAGGCTGAACAGAGCCGGTCCGCGGGCTTCCGGCCCGGCCTGCACCGGTCCGTATTCGTCGACGAAGTCGGCCATCTCATCGGCCCAGTCGAGATCGGGGTAACTCGTCTGCAGCCCCGACCAGTCGCGGCGTGACAACAGATTCACAAAGCGGAACATGGTGTTGCGCAGATGCACCCGGGTGGCACGAAGGTTGACCGGCCGGCCGGCCGACGGTGGTGCCAGATCGGCGGGTCCGGTGCTGTCGGCGTCGGGGTGCGTGAGCTGTTCCCACTCGTCGAGCAGGCTCGAGTCGACTCGGCGGACCAAGTCGCCGATCCACTCGACCACGTCGTCGATCTCGTCCGTGCGCGCGGCGTTCGGAATGCTCTGCCGCAGTGTCCGATAGCAGTCGGTGAGATACCGCAGGACCACACCTTCGCTGCGGGCCAGTGAGTACCGGGAGATCAGATCGCCCCAGTCCATCCCCTCTTCGATCATCTGGCGCAGTACCGATTTGGGGCGTGGCGGGGTGTCGATGACCCAGGGGTGCCCGCGACGGTACATGTCGAAGGCCTCGAAGATGAACTCGCGCATCGGACGTGGCCAGGTCACCTCGGAGAGCAACTCCATGCGCTCCTCGTACTCGATGCCATCTGCCTTCATCTGTGCGATGGCCGTGTCGCGGGCGGCCTTCTGCTGGCCCATGAGCACCGGGCGCGGATCGTCGAGGGTCGATTCGACGATCGAGATCAGGTCCAGCGCGTAGGTCGGCGAATCGGGATCGAGCAATTCGAAGGCGGCAAGGGCAAAGGGGGACAGCGGGTTGTTGAGCGCGAAGTTGTTCGGCAGGTCGACGGCCAGAACCGCCATGCGGCCGTACGCGTCGGGCTCTTCGAGTCGCTGCACCACACCGCTGTTGACCAGCGACCGGTAGAGCTTGAGCGCGCGCAGGATGTGGCCGCGCTGCCGGGCCCTGGTCTCATGGTTGTCTTCGAGGAGGTGGCGCATCGAGGTGAAGCAATTACCCGGCCGGGCAATGACTTCCAGCAGCATCGACGTGGTGACATGGAACCGTGACCGCAACGGCTCCGGCGGCGCAACGATCAGCTTCTCGAAAGTCGCCTCACCCCATGAGACAAAGCCTTCCGGGGCCTTCTTGCGCTGGATCTTCTTGAGCTTCTTCGGATCGTCACCGGCCTTGGCCACCAACCGGGCGTTCTCGACGTCGTGGTCCGGCGCCTGCGCCACCACGAATCCGCGGGTGTCGAAGCCGGCCCGACCGGCGCGGCCGGCGATCTGATGGAACTCGCGGGCCCGCAGGTGTCGTTGCCGGATGCCGTCGAACTTGGTCAGGCCGGTGAACAGCACCGTCCTGATGGGGACGTTGATCCCGACCCCGAGGGTGTCGGTTCCACACACGACGCGCAACAGTCCTTGTTGGGCAAGACGTTCGACGAGACGTCGGTAGCGCGGCAACATGCCGGCATGGTGGATGCCGATGCCGGCCCGAACGGTCTTCGACAATGTCTTGCCGAAGCCGGTGCTGAACCGGAAATCACCGATCTCCTCGGCAATCGCGTCACGTTCGGCGCGGCTGCAGATGTTGGCACTGAGCAATGCCTGGGCGCGTTCCATCGCCGAGAGCTGGGTGAAGTGGACGACGTACACCGGCGCCCGGTCCTTGGCGATCAGATGCTCGATCGTCTCGTGTACCGGTCGCGTCGAATACGAGTACTCCAGGGGGACCGGGCGAGTGGTGCCCGTGATCGCGGCGGTCTCCCGGCCGGTACGACGGGTCAGGTCGTCGACGAAAAAGCTGACGTCGCCCAGGGTGGCCGACATCAGCACGAACTGGCTGCCGGTCAACTCGATCAGCGGTACCTGCCAGGCCCATCCGCGATCGGGCTCTGCGTAGTAATGGAACTCGTCCATGACCACGACGCCGATCGGGGAGTCCGGACCTTCACGCAGCGCGATGTTCGCGACCACTTCGGCGGTGGCACAGATGATCGGCGCGGTCGGGTTGACCGAGGCATCCCCGGTGAGCATGCCGACGTTCTCGGCGCCGAACTGGGCACACAGGTCGAAGAACTTCTCGCTGACCAAGGCCTTGATCGGGGCGGTGTAGAAGGCCCGTTTGCCCTGCGCGGCAGCAAAATACAACGCGCCACTGGCGACGAGGGACTTGCCGGAGCCGGTGGGCGTCGACAGGATGACGTTCGACCCACCGGCGAGTTCGATCAGTGCTTCGTCTTGGTGTGGGTACAGCTCGATGCCCCGCGCGGACCACCACGCGGTGAAGTCGGCATACAGCTCGTCGAGGTCGGGTTCTTTGTGGTCCGGAAAGGCAAGTGGGGTGGTCACTGACCGGCGTCGTCCCCGGGCTTATCGCCATCGGTCTCGGCGCCGGCATCGGTCCCGTTGCCGCCGCTGAGGTGATCGGCCAGGAAGCGTTCGAGTTCGGCACCGAGTTCGTCACCGGTGGGCAGATCGCCTTCGGCCGCGAGCAGTGAGGCCTTCTCCTGCTGGGCCTGGGTGAAGGTGTCGTACTGGGTTTCCAGTGCCGTCACCACCGACTCGACCTCGTGGTTGCCCGAGATCTCCTTGTCGACCTGCCGGCGGACCTTGTCTGCGGCGTTGGCCAGGGCCGCCATCGGCAGATCGAGTCCGGTGACCTCACCGAGGCTTTCGATCAGCTTGTGTGAGGCGGCCGGGTATTCGGCCTGTGCCAGGTAGTGCGGCACGTGGACCGACAATCCGGCGGTCGACAATCCGTGCTCACCGAGTCGGAGTTCGAGCAGCATCGATGCACTGGCCGGGATCTTGAGCTCCGAACCCCACTGGGGCAGCGAGTCGATCAGATCCTTGTTGTTGCCGTGCGCGGTGATCGTCGAGGGGCGGGTGTGCGGGATGCCCATCGGGATCGCGTTGAGCCCGATCACCGTCGACACACCGAACTGATCGGCCAAACCGGTCACCGCCGCGACAAAACGCTCCCAGCGCATGTCGGGTTCGGAGCCGGCCAGTAGCAGGAACGGCTTGCCCCCGTTGTCGCGGATGGCATGCAGGGTCAGCTCATGCATCGCCACGGACGTGAACTGCTCACCGGAGAACGTCATCATCGGCCGCCGCGAGCGGTAGTCGATCAGCTCGTCGGTCGAAAACGTGGCCACCAGTTCTGAATCAAGACTCTGGCGCAGGTGATCGGCGGCCAATTTGATGGCGTGACCGGCGTCGGCGAAGCCTTCGAGTGCGTGGATCAGTACCGGACCCTCGCCCTCGTCACCAGCCAGCTGTGGTGCCGGGAACTCGAGTTCATAGAGCGTGGACTTGTCGTCCATGGCGAACCTCCTTGCTGCCTGGTCGTGCTGTTGTATTCAACTATTGTCCCTCATCTTTACCTTTGGTCCCAATCCCTGTGCCGGGCAGGCCGTCGGTTCGCGCTGTGTAGACAGTTCAATTGGGACAACAGAACCACGCGTGTCGCGATTCCCGGCAACCGTTCACCGTCGGCGAACGGTTGCGACTGATGCATACATGTCGATCTGGGCATCGAATAAGGTGATAACCGATCGGGACCGGAGAAACGGTGCGGGCACAGACTCGAGGCGCACGACAGGCGAGGGACCGTGGTCCCAAACCGAAAGTGACGTGGGGGCAAACCCGGACCGACAAATACAAGCGCGGCGAAAGGTTGTCATGGCAGAGCAGGTACGCGGTGTGGTGTCGGCGGGCAAGGGCGCCCCGACCACGATCGAGACCATCACCATCCCCGATCCGGGGCCACGCGATGTGGTGGTGCGGATTCTGGCGTGCGGTGTGTGCCATACCGATTTGGCGTACCGCGAGGGTGGGATCAACGACGAGTACCCCTTCCTGCTCGGCCACGAGGCCTCCGGCATCGTCGAGACCGCCGGTGATGAGGTCACCCTGGTGGCGCCCGGCGATTTTGTGGTCCTGAACTGGCGTGCGGTCTGCGGCGAATGCCGGGCCTGCAAGCGTGGCCGACCGCAGTACTGCTTCAACACGCACAACGCGAGCAAGCCGATGACGCTGGCCGACGGCACCGCACTGACCCCGGCGCTGGGTATCGGCGCGTTCGCCGACAAGACGCTGGTTCACGAGGGCCAGTGCACCAAGGTTTCGGCCGATGCGGACCCCGCTGTCGTCGGACTGCTCGGCTGCGGAGTGATGGCCGGTATCGGCGCGGCCATCAACACCGGCAATGTCGGACGCGGTGACAGCGTCGCGGTCATCGGCTGCGGTGGTGTCGGTGATGCCGCGATCGCCGGTTCCCGTCTGGCCGGGGCGACCAAGATCATCGCGGTCGATCGTGATGCCCGAAAACTGGAATGGGCCAAGGATCTCGGTGCCACCCACACGATCGACGGTTCGCAGGTCGAGGACGTGGTCGCGGCGATCCAGGAGTTGACCGACGGCAATGGCGCCGATGTGGTGATCGACGCCGTCGGTCGTCCGGAGACGTACAAGACCGCGTTCTATGCCCGCGATCTGGCCGGTGTGGTGGTCCTGGTCGGTGTGCCGACGCCGGAGATGACCCTGGAACTCCCATTGGTCGACTTCTTCTCCCGTGGTGGCGCGTTGAAGTCGTCCTGGTACGGCGATTGCCTGCCCGAACGTGACTTCCCGATGCTGGTGGATCTGTACCAGCAGGGTCGGTTGCCGTTGGAGAAGTTCGTGTCCGAGCGGATCGGCCTCACGGACATCGAATCGGCCTTCCACAAGATGGAGGCCGGCGAGGTGCTGCGTTCGGTGGTGGTCCTGTGAGCATCGATGTCGAGCACGTCGTCACCTCGGGGCAGTTCAGCCTCGACGGCGGAACCTGGGATGTCGACAACAACATCTGGATCATCGGCGACGAGTCCGAGGTGGTGATCATCGATGCCGCGCACACCGCGGCACCGATCATCGACGCGGTCGGCGGCCGGAAGGTCAAAGCGATCGTGCTGACCCACGGCCACAACGACCACATCACCGCCGCGCCGGAATTGTCCAAGGCCACCGACGCGCCGATGCTGCTGCACCCCGGCGACACCATGCTCTGGGATCAGACATACCCCGACGTCAGGCCCGATGGTGATCTGTCCGACGGGCAGAAGATCAGCGTGGCCGGAACCGATCTGGTGGTCCTCAACACCCCCGGCCATTCGCCGGGCTCGTGTGCGATCTATGTGCCCGAACTCGATGTCCTGTTCTCCGGGGACACCCTGTTCTCGGGTGGGCCCGGCGCGACCGGTCGTTCGTTCTCGGACTTCGGCACAATCATCGAATCCATCAGGACGAAGATCCTCACGCTGCCCGCGCAGACCAAAGTCCATACCGGACACGGTGATTCCACCGCGGTCGGGGAAGAGGCCCCACACCTGGAGGAATGGATCAAGCGCGGCAGCTAGTGCCGCCGCTAGCTCTCGATCGCCGGCGGCGAGCTCATCCGGGTCACCAGGGTCTGCACCTGTTCGAGGTTGATCTCGCCGCCGGCAGACAGTGCCGCCGCCACGTTCTCCAGTTCGGTCACGGCTGAATCCGATTGCGCGACGATGGATTCGCGAATCCTGCTCGGCGACGCGGCGGCGGCGATCAGGCGATTGTCGAGCTCCGTTGCGGCGAGCTCGATTCGGACCCGGGCGTCGATTCGGGCGCCGTCGTACTCCAGTTTCGGATCGGACCGCAACAGCGCCAGCGCATCTCGGATCCGTCGGTGCAGCCGAGCCTCAGGATCGTGTGAACCCGCCCAGGACGACGGGGCATTGGTCGGCTGTCCGGGAATGATCTCGTTGGCCGCCAGGGCGCCGGCCCGGATCCGTCGGGTCATCACGAAGACCCCGGCCGCCGCGGCCACGCAGGCGGCCAGGACCACGAGCACGATCATCGTGGTCATTTGAGCGCCTGCCAGGCCACGACGACGCCGACGATGAGGATGAGCGCCGCCAGTACGGCGAAGGCGATCTTGACCGTGCTCCACGGTCGCTGACCCTGGACCTCACCGGTGACACCGTTGATGAAAACCTGAAAAGGGTTGCCGGCATAGACAACCGTGAGCAGCCAGATCGGCAGCAGCACATGCTTGAACGTCAGCGCGTTGTACCTGGTGTCCTTGTTGTTGATGCGCTGATGGTCGCCGCCGATGTCGCGCCGGATCGCGGTGTCGATACCGGCGTTGATCCGTGACTGTGCGACCGGGAAACACTGGTCGGCATCGAGGTCGTAGGTACGGCAGAGATGTCCGGCAACGAACTCCGGACTGTACGGGGTGGCCTGTCCGGTCGGCCAGGGCTCGAGTTCGTGAACCCGGTCGGTGTCGAAACCGGTGTTCGCCAGCACCGCGATGTCATCGAAGTTGTTGCGCAGCACACCCGATCGGTGGCTCCATCGCGTCCTGGTCTCGGTGCGCCGGTTCTCGCCGCTGCCGGTGGTGACGGTGTAGGTGTCACCGCGCATGCCGGTATAGGACGTGGTCGTATCGGCGTCATAGGTGAAATATGCGGCGTAGATGCTGGTGAACGAACCGACTTCCCGGTACTTCTTGAACTCCGACGGCGCGAACCAACGACTGTTGATCCACTTCTCGATGACCTCACGGCCCTGTTTGTCGTCGACCTGGAACGGCAGGATCCCGTCGACCGGTAACCGGAGTGGGGCGTCGTGGATGTCGTCGCGCTGGATCGGGGTGGCGCAGTACGGGCAGCGCGTGGCGGTGAGGGTACCGCTGAATGTGGTTCTGCCGCCGCAGCTCTGGCAGATGATCTCCCGTTCGCTCACCGCCGCCGACGACGCCGGCTGCTCGGCAACCAGGCTGCGCAACGCGGTCATCGTGGACTGCAGATCGTGTTCGACGACACGGCGCCGGGGGTCGAGCACAATCGCATGCGAGCGACCGCAACTGCGGCACAGCAGGGCGCCGGTGGCCGGATCGAAAACCAGTGCCGCACCGCAACTGTCGCAGGGATACGTGCGGGTCTGTTCGGTGACCTGGAATATCGCGCGCTGCGGATCGGACGGCCCCGACTCGGGCGGCGGCGGCGGCATCGGGGGCAACGGCGGGGGCGCCGTATCCGCGCCGTAGTTGTTGTCGGGCAGGGGTGGTGGGAGATGTGGGTCGGCCATGTTCCTACGCCGTGGGATTGGTCGGGAGCGGGGGAGGGGTGGTGAAGAGGCCGGACAGTGCGGGCACGGTTGCGGCCGGCGCCCAGCCCGGCATGCCCTGATTCCAGACCAGCGTCGACGCGGTGAATTGCCCGGAGGCGACTGCGGCCCGGAGTTGGGCGATGGTGAACGGGCCGGCCGGTTGACCGCCGTTGTCGATGTGGAATGTCGCAGCCCCCGGTAACGGCGGTGGTACCGGTGCCGCCTGCGCCGGCGGTGCGCCCTGGTTACCGAACTGGCCGGCCATCTGGCTGCCCAGGGCCACGCCCATGCCGGCTGACATCATGTCGCCCATCGTTCCGCCGCCCGGGTTCTGGGCCGCAGCGACCATCGCGTCGGCGGCCTTGCCCTGCTGATACCGGCCGAGATCGCCGACGTTGTTGAGGAAACCGCTCTCCTCCACACCCCGGGCCACCCCGCGTGTCATGGCGGTGGTGATCTCGTCGGGCAGTGAGATGTTCATGGTGATCGCGTCGATCGACAAGCCGAACTCGTCGTCGACCCGTTCATTGACGAAGGCCTGGAGCTTCTGCGACAACTCGACCTGACGGCCCTGGAGGTCGATGACCCCGAGCCTGGTCTCCATGATCATGTCCGAGAACGCCAGGGTGATGACCCGGCGGATCAACTCGGTGATCTCGTCGACACCCACGGAACTGTCGGTGCCGATGACCTCGCGCAGGAAGATCTCGGGTTCGGCCACCCGAACGACACACAAACCGTTGGCACGGACCTGGACCATCGTGAAATCGGGGTCGCGGACCGTGACCGGGTTGGGGGTGCCCCACCGCAGATCGGTGACCGGGCGGGTGTTGATGAAGTACACCTCGGACCGGAACGGGCTGTTGAATCCGTGCTTCCAGCCCTGCAACGTGCTCAGCAGCGGCAGGTTCTCGGACGTCAATGTGTAGTGACCCGGCCCGAATCGGTCGGCGAGCTTGCCTCGGTAGACGAAAACCGCCTGCTGACCTTCCCGAACGATGAGTTCGGCCCCGTTTTTGATCTCGTTGTTGTAGCGGGGAAAGCGCCACGCCAACGTGGAGCGTGAATCGTCGATCCATTCGATGATGTCGACGAGCTCACCTTTGATCTTGCCGATGATCCCCATATGCGGTGTTCTCCCTAGCGATTCGGTTGCTCCCGGCGAGTCTAGTCGTGTCGCGCACGCCAATGGCGTGGTCGTGATGGCACAGTGGGCGGGTGAGTCGGGTGTCTTCGAAGTGGATCAAGCCGCGCTGGGTAGTGCTGATGGCGATGGCGGCTGCCCTGTCCCTGGGTGCCTGCACAAGTGCAGTGGACGGTGATCCGATCGCTGCTCCGAAGACCGCGACGCCGTCGTCCGCGTCCGGCCCGGGCGCCTTCCCGTCGGAGGAGATCGACGTGCGGGACCGATCGGTGAGCGCGGCGGACTTCCCACCCGGATACAACGCGACCGAGGTGTCGGGCGACAAATTGGCTGCGGTGCTGGCGGATACCGCCGGGTTCCCGGTCGGCGGTCTGGTCACGCCCGCCAGTTGTGCTCCCACCCCGCTCCCGGCGTCGTCCGATGAGGCGGTGGCACTGGTCGCCACCGGCGCGGCCGCCAATGCCGGCATCCTCAGCGCCATCACGGTGCTCACGGATTCTCCGTTGTCCGAGCTGGAGGCCCGGCTGGAGGCCTGCCCGACGTACACCACCACCAATCAGGGTGTGACCGCCACGGTGACCACCACAGTGTTGCCGCCGTCGCCGGCCGACTCGCAGGAGTCGCTGGCCTTCCGGCGGGTCACGGTGTCGGGGCAGATGACCCAGACGATGACCGCACTGGTCGCGCAGAACGACGGTGTCCGGGTCTACGTCACCGTCATGGCGCCGGGTTCCGGACCGGTACCGAACGGTGTCGCGCTGGACGAGCTGTACACCACCGCGGTGGACCGCTCACGCGGCTGACCCACGCCTGTGGATGATCCCGGCCTGTGGATGGTCCTCGACAAGGTGGACAACCCGGCTGAAGTCCCGGGCGGTCCCGATGTCCGGTCGGCGGCGGGTCCGACCATCACCACATGACATCTGATGAATACACAACTTCGGTCTCCGGTCCGGGCGCATTGATCACAGCGGTTCCGGCTCTACTCGGCTTCATCCCACAGCGGTCACTGATCCTGATCACCTTCGACGGTGACGGAACCGAGATCGGCACCACGATGCGCCACGATCTGGCGTTCGACGATGCCGGACTACCCACCCCCGCGATGCTCGGCGTGATCGAACACCTGGCCGCGGTCTGCGAGTCGTACGAGGTGGTCCGAGTGGTGGCGGTCATCGTCGACGACACCTATCCGGCCGACTCCGACGAGTACCGGCGGCTGGCCGCGGTCATCCACCGTCACCTGTCGGCCACCGGCGGGCTGAACGGAGCCTTCGCCACAGCCGCGATCGCTGTCGGCCTGGAATGGCACACCGTGTGGGACAACCGGTCGCACGGCGAATGGCCTGGGATGCAGGTGTATTCGGGACCGGAGTCGGGCCTGTTGGGAGACCCGCTGATCAGTCCCGTTGCCGTGGCACGTGCGGTCAGCAAGGGTCGGCGGGTGTTGAAGACCCGCAGTGAGATGGTCGAACATCTGGCCCCGCTACCGCACTGCGGCGATGACGCCTGTGATGCTCACATGGTGTCGGCGGCAGACGACCTCGCCTACCGCGACCTCGCGGCCGACCGGGTCGGACGGAGAGGGATGACGATCGCCGGCGAGACGGGGTCGGTGGACCAGAGCTTCATCGACCAGTGGGTACTGGAGGAATGCGTCGAGGCTTTCGGCGAGCACCGAACCCCGCTGGATGTGGTGATCGATCACATGCGTCGCCTGCAGGAACGACGAGATCTCGAGTTCGCACTGTCACTGATCCGCCGCGGTGACACCGGTGCTCTGAGCTGTGACGAATTGAAGATCCTCGACAAGGCGCTACGTGAACTCTGTGTCCGCGACGCGCTGATGGCCCTGGCGGTCACCGATAAGTGGATCGAAGCCGAGCAGATGTGGGCCACACTCTGCCGCCGGCTGCGCGGCCGCGGGCAGGCGGCCGCGGCGACCCTCCTCGGATTCGTGCATTACGTGCACGGCAACGGCGCTATGGCAGGGGTCGCGTTCGACCATGCGCTCGAGGCGAGTCCGGGGTATTCGATGGCGTCGTTGTACAGCGACGCGCTGAATCAGGGAATACCGCCGCATGTGATCGGTGACTGTGCCCAGACGGGTTATCTTGTTGCCCGGTCGCTGGGTGTGGAGCTGCCCGGACCGGTGATGCGCCCGGCGGCCTGATCAGACCGTCGAGTGGGCGCGCGCGCCGAGCGATCGGGTGTAGTCCCAGGCGTCGGCCACGATCACCGAGAGATCGGTTTTCTCCGGGTACCAGCCGAGTTCGGCGATGGCCTTGTCGCTCGAGGCGATCAGCACCGCCGGATCTCCGGCCCGCCGCGGCGCATCCACCACATCGATCTTTCGGCCGGTGACCTCTTCGACCGCCGAGATGACCTGTCGCACAGAGAAACCCGTGCCGCTGCCGAGGTTGAAGATCTCGTGGCGGCCGGCGACAGCCGATTCGAGGGCCAGCACGTGGGCAGCTGCGAGGTCTTGGACGTGGATGTAGTCGCGGACGGCTGTGCCGTCGTCGGTCGGGTAATCGGTGCCGAACATCTTGATGTGCTCACGGTGACCGAGCGCCACCTGCAGGATCAGCGGGATCAGATGCGTTTCGATGACCCGGTTCTCGCCGGCGCCACCGTAGGCTCCGGCGACGTTGAAGTACCGCAGACTCGTCGCGGCGAGGCCGTGGGCGTGCGCGTAGGACGTGATCGCATGGTCGATGGCCAACTTGGTGGCACCGTAGGGATTGGTGGGACGGGTCGGCGCCGATTCCAGGATCGGGACCGACTCCGGCTCGCCGTACGTGGCGGCGGTGGAGGAGAAGACCAGCCGCGGTGTACCCGATATCCGGATCGCCTCGAGCAGCGCGAGCGACTCGACAACGTTGCCGTACCAGTACTTCTCGGGCTGTTCGACGGATTCGCCGACCAGTGACTGGGCGGCGAAATGCAGGACACCGTCGAAGGACTGTCCGGTCAGGACGCCGGCGGCGACATCGCGGACGTTGCCCTCGACGAAGGCGGCGTCCGCGGGGAGGGCATCGGCATTGCCGGTGGACAGATTGTCGATGATGGTCACGTCGTGACCGTGCTCGATCAGGACACGCGCGCAGACGCTACCCACATACCCGGCTCCGCCGGTGACAAGGAGTTTCATTGAGGTCTGGTATCAGACTTTCTCGACCTGGACGGAATGTGCCATCTCTTCGGAGAGTTCGAGCCCGGAATGACCCGGGGTGCTCACCACGATGGAGTCCGGCAGCACCGTGACGTTGACGCGAGCGCTCGGAACGACGCCCGCTTCCTGGAGGGCACTGATCAATTCGGGGTCGGCCTGGGCGTGCTCGGACAGCCTGCGCACGATCACCGCAACCGGTTCGCCCTGCGGCAATTCGGAGATCCGGGTCATCGCGGTAGGTGCGTTGTTGGGGGAGTAACCCAGCAATTCCAGCCCCGGAATCGGGTTTCCGTACGGTGAGGTGGTCGGGTGGTCGAGGACCTCGAGCAGCCTGCGCTCGACGTTCTCGCTCATCACGTGCTCCCAGCGGCAGGCCTCGGCATGCACGTCTTCCCATGGCATCCCGATGACATCGACCAGGAGCCGTTCGGCCAGGCGGTGTTTGCGCATCACGGACGTGGCCAGGTTGCGGCCCTTGTCGGTGAGCTCGAGGTGTCGGTCGCCGGCCACGAGTACCAGGCCGTCGCGCTCCATCCGCGCTACGGTTTGTGACACGGTCGGTCCGCTCTGCTCTAGCCGTTCGGCGATCCGCGCCCGAAGGGGAACAATGCCTTCTTCTTCGAGGTCGTAGATCGTCCGGAGATACATCTCAGTCGTATCGATCAGTTCGTTCACGATCTCCATCCCTTTCGTCTTGACCCAGGTTACCCGCCCGGAAGGGTCAAGTCCGTACTCCTGCGGGGGGTCGTGGGTCACATACGCATGCGGTGTCGACCAGGACACTAGGCTCAATCCATGAGCACTCGGTCACATACGTCGAATCCCGGGTCTGCGGCAGTGATCTGGAGCGACGATTTCCTGCGCTACCGGTGGACCCCCGCGCACCCGATGAACCCGGTCCGGCTGGCGCTGACCATGTCACTGTCGCGGTCACTGGGGGTGCTCGACGGTGTCGAGACCAGTGCGCCGATGCCGGTCGACGACCGGCTGCTGCAGACCGTCCACACCTCGTCCTACCTCGATGCGGTCCGGGCCGCATCGAACATCGATGACCACACCAAGGGCGCCGCGCACCTGCTGGAACGGTTGTTCGGCCTCGGCAGTGCCGACAACCCGGCCTTCGAGGGGATGCATGAGGCCGCCGGAGTGCTGGTCGGCGGAACGATGGCGGCCGCGGCGGCGATCGCGTCCGGCTCGGTCACGCGCGCGGTCAACATCGGCGGTGGCATGCATCATGCGATGCCCGGACACGCGGCAGGCTTCTGCATCTACAACGACTGTGCGGTCGCGATCCGCTGGCTCCTGGACCAGGGCTACGACCGGATCGCCTACATCGACATCGACGCCCACCACGGTGACGGGGTGCAGAAGGTGTTCGCCGCCGATCCGCGGGTCCTGACCGTGTCGCTGCACCAGCACCCGGCCACCCTCTGGCCCGCCACCGGATGGCCCGAAGAGGTGGGTGAGAAGGACGCGCGGGGGACCGCGGTGAACATCGCCCTGATGCCGGAAACCAACGACAAACTCTGGCTGCGGTCCTTCAATGCGATCGTGCCGGCCATGATCGACCAGTTCCGTCCACAGATCATCGTCAGTCAGTGTGGCGCCGACAGCCACGTGCGCGACCCGCTGACGGACCTCTCGCTCACGGTCGACGGCCAGCGCGCTGCGATCCTGGCGATGCGTGATCTTGCCGACAAATACTGTGAGGGCCGCTGGCTCGCGGTCGGTGGTGGCGGTTACGGCATCGTCGATGTGGTGCCGCGCAGCTGGACCCATCTGATCGCGGCGGTCACCGGCAACGACATCGCACCCGATACGATCATCGATGAAAGTTGGCGCGAGGCAGCCAAAGTCGAATCGCAGTTGCTCGACGAGTCACTCCGCGGTGATCCGGCACCCACCATGACCGACGGTGGCGACCTGGACTACCTACCCTGGAACGGTGACGGCGGCGGCCCCTTGATGGAGGGCGTCACCGAGGCGGCGCAGACCCGCCTCGACGCCACCATCATGGCAACGCGTCGAGCTGTGTACCCGATGTGCGGTCTCGACCCGGAGGATCCCCGTGACTGACAATTTGCAGATCAGCGAACCGGCGACCGAGAACATCCGGCCGGATCAGCGTGGGCCCCACGACTTCCCCCGCCACTGGATCGCTGATGTCCTGGCCAGCGACGGCGGGGTGGTCCATCTGCGGCCGATCGTCCCGGAGGACGCGGACGCCCTGGTCCGGTTCCATTCGGGGTTGTCCGAGCGGACCCGCTACCTACGGTATTTCGGCCCTTTTCCGCACATCCCGGCCCGTGAACTCGCCCGGATGACCACCGTGGACCACTACTCACGGGTGGCGTTCGTCGGTGTCCTCGGCGGCGAGATCATCGCCATCGGGATCTATGAAGGTCTGGCGGCGAGCGGCAAGCCCACCACGGCCGAGGTCGCGTTCGTCGTCGCCGACGAGCATCAGGGCCGTGGCCTCGGTCCGGTGCTGCTCGAACATCTCGCGGGTGCGGCCGCCGAATGCGGATTCGAGAAGTTCGAGGCGGAGGTCCTCGCGGAGAACCCGAACATGGTCGCGGTGTTCCGCGACGCCGGATATCAGCTGCGCCGCAGCTTCGACGGCAGCACCATCCACGTCGAGTTCACCATCGACCCCACCGAAGCGCTGTTGTCGGTGCGCAACGCCCGGGAACGGGCGTCCGAGGCACGCAGTGTCGCCAATCTGCTGCGTCCGGGATCGGTCGCGGTGATCGGTGCCTCGGTGGACCGGCTCAAGGTGGGAAATGCGGTGCTGGCCAATGTGATCGCCGGGGGATTCACCGGTCCGGTATTCCCGGTCAACTCCGAACACCGTGCGGTCCGCGGCATCCGGGCCTACTCCACGGTGCGGGACATCCCCGACCCGGTGGATCTGGCGATCGTGGCGGTCCCGGCCGACGCCGTCGAAGAGGTGCTCGACGATTGTCTGCACAAGGGCGTCAAGACGATGCTGGTGCTCTCCGCCGGGTTCGGTGACACCAGCGATTCCGGGCTCGCCTCGGAACGTCGGCTGGTCGAATCGGTCCGGGAACACGGGATGCGACTGGTCGGCCCCAACGCGCTGGGCGTGGTCAACACCGATCCGGCCATCTCCCTCAACGCCACGCTCGCCCCCCACGTGCCCGGTCGCGGTGCGGTCGGATTCTTCTGTCAGTCAGGCGCTCTGGGCATCGCGATCCTCGACACCGCGGCCCGCCGGCAGCTGGGCCTGTCGACGTTCGTCTCGGCCGGCAACCGCGCCGACGTGTCGGGTAACGACCTGCTGCAGTACTGGGACACCGATCCCGAGACCGAGGTGGTGCTGCTGTACCTCGAGAGTTTCGGTAACCCGCGCAAGTTCACCAGACTCGCGCGCCGGGTCGCCAGCGGCAAGCCGGTGGTGGCGGTGAAGTCCGGCCGCGGGGCGGTGCCGCCGGCGATGGCGGCCGCCGATCATTCGCTCGACGACGCCAGTACCCGGGCCCTGCTGGCCCAGGCCGGTGTCATCCAGGTCAGCACCATCGGTCAACTCTTCGACTGCGCAACGGTCTTCGCCTATCAGCCGCTGCCGCGGGGGCCGCGGGTGAGCATCGTCGGCAACTCGACGGCCCTCGGTGTGCTGGCGCAGGAGGCGGGTAGTCACTTCGGGCTGCAGGTCGTGCAGCGCGTCGATCTCGGGCCGGGAGCCTCTCCGGAGACCTTCGAGGAAGCGGTCCGCACCGCGGCCGCCGACGAGGATGTCGATGCACTCATCGCGGTGTTCGTGCCGCCGGTCGCGATCAGCGTCGACCGGTACGCGCAAGCACTGATGACCGGGATGTCCGGTTCCGACAAACCGGTGGTCACCACATTCCTTGCGGTGGAAGGCATTCCGCAGCATCTGACGGTCCTGGGGCCGTACGGCACCCCGGCGCGTGGCTCGATCCCGTCCTACCCGAGTCCGGAGCGGGCCGCCGAAGCGCTGGGTCACGCCTGGCGGTACGCGCAGTGGCGTTCGCGGCCGGCATCACAGGTCCGGCGCCCGGTTGACGTCGATCCCGACCTGGCCCGGCGACTGGTTCGCGAAGCGGTGGAGAGGGCCGGCGGCGCGGTCATCGATCTCGACGATCAGCTGACCGCGGAGGTGTTGCGCTGCTACGGAATCGAGATCGTGCCGTTCCGGGAAGTCAGTACGGTCGACGAAGGTGTCGCGGCGGCAAATGAGCTCGGCTATCCGGTGGCGGTCAAGGCGTTCTCCTCGGTGTGGCGGGGGCGAGCCGACCGCGAGGGTGCCCGGCTGGACCTGCCGGATCAACATGCCGTCGAACTCGCGATGGTCGAACTGCGGGAGGTCACCGGGGAGTCCCGGCTGCACGTGCAGAAGATGGCGCCCAAGGGCATCAGCACCGTCATCCGGGTCCGCGACGATCCATCCTTCGGTTCACTGATGTCGTTCGGACTCGCGGGCGTGACCAGTGATCTGCTGGGGGACCGGGCCTACCGGGCGCTGCCGTTGACCGAAGCCGACGCCGCCGATCTCATCGAGGCGCCGCGGTCGGCGCCGCTGTTGTCGGGGTACGGCGGATCCGAACCGGTCGACAAGGAGGCCCTGATCGATCTGGTGACCAGGATCTCGGCGCTGGTCGACGACATACCCGAAACGCGTGAAGTGGTGTGCGATCCGATCCACGCCACCCCCGGCGGCGTTGCCGTGCTGTCCGCCCGGATGACCGTCGGGCCGGTACCGGCCAAACACGATTCCGGACCGCGCCGGCTCTGACGGGACGGGACTGGTCTCGGTTCCGGTCCCTGGCCGGGTCCGAACAGCGATCAGCCGCCACCGACGATGTCTGGTGGCGGCTGATCTACGCGATGAACGTATGTGTGTCTCAGCTGGCGTAGGCGCGCAGACGCTCGGCCCGCTCACCCTGACGGAGCTTCGACATGACCTCGCGCTCGATCTGGCGGACCCGCTCGCGGGACAGGCCGAACATGCGGCCGATCTGGTCAAGGGTGCGCGGCTGACCGTCGTCGAGGCCGAAGCGCAGGCGGATGACCTGCTGTTCCCGCTCGTCGAGGGTGGACAGGACCGACCGCACATCGCTGTGCAGGAGTCCGGCGATGACGGCGTTCTCGGCCGAGGTCGCCTCGGCGTCCTCGATGAAGTCGCCCAGGGGTGCCTCCTCGTCGCTACCGACCGGCATGTCCAGGCTCACCGGGTCGCGGCTGTGATCGAGGAGGTCGGCGATCTTCTCCGCCGGGATACCTGATTCTGACGACAACTCGTCGTCGGTGGCCTCACGTCCGAGCTGCTGATGCAGTTCACGCTTGATGCGGGCCAGCTTGTTGACCTGCTCCACGAGATGGACGGGCAGCCGGATCGTGCGGCTCTGATCAGCCATGCCGCGGGTGATCGCCTGACGGATCCACCAGGTGGCGTAGGTCGAGAACTTGAAGCCCTTGGCGTAGTCGAACTTCTCCATCGCGCGGATCAGCCCGAGGTTGCCCTCCTGGATGAGGTCGAGCAGCGGCATGCCGCGCCCGGTGTAGCGCTTGGCCAGGGAGACAACCAGGCGCAGGTTGGCCTCGAGGAGGTGGGCACGTGCCGACTCACCCTCACGGACCAGCTGGGCCAGATCCTTCTTCTTCACCGCGGACAGACGCTTGCGCGTGGCGAGTACATGCTTGGCGTAGAGGCCGACCTCGATCTGCTTGGCGAGTTCGACTTCTTGTTCAGCGGTGAGCAGCGCGGTGCGGCCGATCCCGTTCAGATAGACACGGACCAAATCCGAGGCCGGGCTCTGCGCATCCAGGTCCTGTTCGGTCATCGCCGGACGGATGGTGGTGGTGGGGCTGGACATGTCGGCCTCCTCAAGTGCGGTTGCTTTCACACTGTTCAACGGAGGGGCCGGTGCAGATAGTTCCTCATCGAGATCACGAGGTGAACCCCGTGACCTGCGTCTTTCGAGAACCGGGCTGAGAAGTTACTGAGAGTGTACTGAAGTTTCCCGGCGCAGGCCGTCCCAGCGGGCCGGTAGGACGATGCCGTGGCGGATCAGACCCTCGACGAATTCGTGCACGGCCGCGGCATCGATGTTCTCCTCGCCGGTTGCCACCGCGAGCAGTTCGGTCACCTCGTCCAGGGACAATCCGTCGGGGTTGAGACCGGCCAGCAGCGATTGCCCCAACTGGTCGATCTCGTGGCTCCACCGCGGACCGTCCGGCCGGTGGATGCGGGTGACGATGCGCTCCCAGCCGCCTTCGGCCGCCAGCGTCGACACCTGTTCCAGAGCGACGCCGTCGGCGACCGAGAATCGCTCGTCACCCACGTCGTGACTGCGTAGCCAGGCAACGCGACGCAGGTAGTCGGTGGCCTCGGCGCCCAGGGGATCCTCGAAGGAGTGACTCAGCTCTTCGGCGAGCAGGTCGGTGGGCTCATCGGTGCGGCGCAGGAACACGAAGCCGAATCCGATACCGCGGACTCCGGCCTTCTGCAGGTGAGTCAGCCACGCATCGGCCATCTTGGCCGATGCCGGGTCACGCGGATCGCGGCCGGCATCACGCAGCCAGGTGCCGACGTACAGGGCCGGGTCGGCGACGTCACGTTGCACCACCCAGGCATCGACACCCTGGTCGGGGATCCACTGCGCGATCCGCTCACGCCAATCGTCGCCGGTGATGACCCAGGAGGCGAGCATCGAGGCGGTTCCCCCCTCGGTCAGGAAGTTCGGTGCGGTCCGGCACATCAACTCGCTGGCACCGTCGAGGTCGAGACCGGAGTCGCGGTAGGTGTGTGTCACCTTCGGCGGTCCCACGACGAAAGGAGGATTCGCGACGATCTGATCGAACTTCTGGCCACCGACCGGGCCGAACCATGGCCCTTTGAGCAGCGAGTACCGCGAAGGTGCGATGCCGTTGATGGCCATGCCCGCGCGGGTCAGGGCCAGCGATCGGTCCGTGATGTCGGTTGCGGTGAGATGTGCGGCGAAATCCGCGGCATGCACGGCCTGCACACCGCATCCCGTGCCGACGTCGAGAAGCCGGCCGACCGGCTCGGTGGGGGTGGCCCGGAGCAGTGACAGCGACGCGTGGCCGACACCGAGGACATGGTCCTCGGTGATGCTGTGACGGCGCAGCGTGCCGTCGAGGTCGGAGAACAGCCACCGGTTGCCCGCGCCGAAGTCGAAGGGCCGCAGGTCGATCGCTGCGTAGAGCCCGCGATCGTCACGGCGGACGATGCCGTGCCGGAGCGCATCGTCGACCGTCACCGGCCGCAGTGCGGCGCTGACCTGCGCTTCTGTACAGGTGTCGCCGAGGAGGAGGAGGCGGACCAGGACGCCGAGTTCACCGCCGTCGGCGCAGATTCGGCGGGCCGGGACGGGTTCGCCGCGACCGAGGGCCGCATGTGCCTGTTCTCCGAGCAGGCGCAACACACCATCGGTGGTGTAGTCGGCGCGCAGAAAAGCCTCGCGTAGGCCGTCGGCCTGGGTGTACAGGTCGGCCGTTTGTTCTGTGATGGTCACTCTTTGCGTCGATCGATTCCGTGGAAATCGTTGCCGTCGGTCAGTTGTCGTGAATACGGACCGCTGTACTTGTAATGGAGCACTTCGTCTTTGGATCGGGGTGGCCGGTCGTTGGCCATCAGTACCGCGATCCAGGGAATGGGGATGGACAGCACGATCACGCCGAGCGCCAGGAACCCGTTCTGTGTGGTCGCATAGACGATTCCCGCGATGACCAGTGCCGGAATGCGAAAAGCCATCAACGTCAGGTATCTGCGTACGCGAGCGCGATGTTGTTCTTCCAGGGAGGTCTGTGCCTCGGTGATGAGAAACGTTTCGGGCGCGTGATCTTTCGAACCCACGATTTCTACTATCCTCTTTGTTCCCGCCGACGGCCACATCGGGTCGATATTGGCCCGACGGGCCAGGTCGTTGCAGAATTGACGGCATGGATACCCAGACACTCGACAAGCCGGACGTCACCACCGACGAAACCACGGAGGACGACACACCGAAGTTCTTCCACTACGTCAAGAAGGACAAGATCGTCGAAAGTGCGGTCATGGGCAACATCGTGGTGGCGCTCTGCGGTGAGACGTTCCCGGTCACGCGTTCGGCCAAGCCGGGTTCGCCGGTCTGCCCGAAGTGCAAGAAGATCTACTCGAAGATGAAAAAGGGCGACTGAGTCCCACCTGCGCGAGGCGCGTTCACACCTGCGGCGGCGGGCCCTGATCGTCGGCCCGGGTCTTTCGGACCGGGTCGGGCTTCTTCTGGATCGGGCCCGTCGGCAGCCATTGCGGAGTGCTGCGGAACTGATCGGTGATGTCGCTGGTCTGCTGTGAGACCCAGTCGCGCATCTGGTCGATCTTGGTGGGATTCGCGGGCCACAGCTGCTGCACGACCGAGTTGAACTCGGCGCCCACCACGATCGCGAAACCGAGGAAGAACGTGAACAGCAGGAACGCGATCGGTGTGGCCAGCGCACCGTAGCTGTACCCGGTTGCGGTGATGGCCGTCAGATACCAGCGCAGGACCGCGCTGGCGCACCAGAACACCAACCCTGCCAGCAGCGCGCCGCAGACCAGGCGATGCCAGGGCAGTGGTTTGGCGAGTGCGACGCGGTAGAGCGTGGTCAGACCCGCGATCAACAACAGCGCCACGGCCGGGAAATAGCCGTACTCGATCGCCACAGTGCTCGCCGGGTGCCACGAGTCCGGGATCACCTCGCGCACATAGGTGGGTCCGAGAGCGACCAGCGGCAGGGTCAGCACGGCGAGTACCAGGAAACACACGTACAGCCACAGGGCGAACAGCCGTTGGGTGACCGGATGACGCACGTTGTGCTGGCCGTGTGCGATCACGATCGAGTCGACAAAACTCGCCATGGCCGACGACCCTGCCCACAGGGACAGCAGGAAGCCCAGCGAGATCACCTCGGCGCGGCCGCTGACCAACACGTTGTCGACGGTGGGCCGGATGAGCTCGTCGACGACGTTCGCGCTGAAGGTTCGGTCCGAAAAACTGATGATCCGGTCGGAGATGATCTCTTCGGTGTTGGGCCCGAACCAATTTGCGATATACCCCACAGTGCCCAGTAATCCCAGGAGAAGCGGGGGTAGCGAGAGTGTCTGCCAGAACGCCGCCTGGGCTGCCATCGCAAAGATCGAGTCATCCCAGGACTTCGTGATGGTCCGCCAGAGCATCCAGGGCAGGCGCTTGGTCACCCCCGCAATCGTGGGTCTATCTGCGTCATCACCACGGGTCTGGGTCGACGGCGTGGGTTCGGGGACGGAATCGGGGGCGGGCCCGGCTGATGCACTGATGGTCTCAAGCATTGCCGAAGTTGGGATTCGATGCGTGTTGCCGCGCCGCCACCGCCCTGCACCCGATCGCCCGCCGATCCGCGGTAGCATTCCCCGATGCCTGGGCTCGCCGAGCGCTTCGTCGCCGACACCGACCGCCAGGCGCACTCGTCCGACTTCGTCGAACGGTGCACCACTGTTCAAACCTCAACTGCGTCAAGGAGTTGTGCTCTGCCGTGACCCGACCCACAGCCGTTTCCGAGCCATCGACAACCACCCCGGCCCCGGCGCCGGCAGCGTCGTCGCTACGGACCTGGCAGCGACGGGCGCTGACCAAGTACCTGTCGGCCGCGCCGAAGGATTTCCTGGCGGTGGCCACCCCGGGTGCCGGTAAGACCACCTTCGGTCTGCGGATCGCCGCCGAACTGCTGGCCGACCGTACCGTGGACCAGATCACGGTGGTCGCACCCACCGAACACCTGAAACATCAGTGGGCCGGCGCGGCCGCCCGGGCGGGCATCGCCCTGGATTCGAATTTCAGCAACTCCGCGGGCCAGACCAGCTCCGACTTCAACGGCGTGGTCCTGACCTATGCCCAGGTCGCGGCCCACCCGTCGCGACATCGTGTCCGAACCGAGAACCGCCGGACCCTGGTGATCCTGGACGAGATCCACCACGGCGGTGACGCGAAAAGCTGGGGTGATGCGATCCGCGAGGCCTTCTCCGACGCCACCCGGCGGTTGTCCTTGACCGGAACGCCCTTCCGGTCCGACGACAGTCCCATCCCATTCATCACGTACGAACCCGAACCGGGCGGCGGCGCCCGTTCGGTCGCCGACTACACCTACGGCTACTCCGACGCGCTGGCCGACGGCGTCGTGCGCCCCGTGGTGTTCCTGGCGTACTCGGGTGAGGCGAGCTGGCGCAACAGTGCGGGCGAGGAGTTCACCGCCCGACTGGGCGAACCGCTGTCCGCCGAACACACCGCACGCGCCTGGCGCACCGCCCTCGACCCGCACGGCGACTGGATCCCGGCCGTCCTGCAGGCCGCTCACACGCGTCTGAGGCAACTGCGCAGCACCGGCATGCCCGATGCCGGCGGCCTGGTGATCGCCACCGATCAGACCGTCGCGCGCGACTACGCGGAACTGCTGCAGGCGATCACAGGGAAGATGCCCACGCTGGTGCTCTCGGATGATCCGAAGGCGTCCGGGCGGATCGCGTCGTTCAGCGAATCCAAGGACGAGTGGATGGTTGCTGTCCGGATGGTGTCCGAAGGCGTCGACGTCCCGCGTCTGGCGGTCGGTGTCTACGCCACCAGCGCGTCGACCCCGCTGTATTTCGCCCAGGCCATCGGCCGGTTCGTGCGGTCGCGACGGCCGGGGGAGAACGCCAGCGTGTTCCTGCCGTCGGTGCCGGTCCTGCTGCAGTTGGCCAGCCAGCTCGAGGCGCAGCGCGATCACGTGCTGGGCAAGCCGCACCGGGAATCCGACGGTCTCGAAGATGCGCTGCTCAACGACGCGAACAAGCAGAAGGATGAAGCGGGCGAGGACGAGAAGGGGTTCGAGTCCCTGCATGCCGACGCCGAGCTGGATCAGGTGATCTTCGATGGGTCGTCCTTCGGCACCGCGACGTTCGCCGGCAGCGACGAAGAGGCCGACTACCTGGGCCTGCCCGGTCTCCTGGACGCCGACCAGGTGCGTGACCTGCTCCGTAAACGGCAATCCAATCAGGTCGAGAACCGAACCGCCGATCCGGCTCCGGCACCGCCGGTCGAGCGGTCACCGTCGGTGGGCAAGCAACTCACCGCCATGCGCAAAGAACTCAACAGCCTGGTGGCCATGCATCACCACCGCACCGGCAAGCCCCACGGCCAGGTGCACAACGAGTTGCGGGAACGACTCGGTGGTCCACCCACCGCGATGGCCACGGCTGAACAACTGCAGGAGCGGATCGACGCGCTGCGCAAGTGGCGCTGAGCGCGGTCTCCGGCTCTCGGCCGTCACTGCGGTAACCCCCCGCAAAACAGCACTGCCGCGGATCACTCGAGTGATCCGCGGCAGTGCTGTTGTTTTGTTGTCTTAGACGAGCTCGTCCTCGGATGTCACTGTCGCACCCATGTCGACAAGCCGTGCTTCGTGCTCGTTGAAGTGGTGACGGCAGAACAGCAGCTCTCCACCGGTGGAGAGCGTGGCGCGCACTCGTGCTGCGGCACCGCAACGATCACAGCGGTCAGCAGTGGTCAATTGCATGGCGATCGGGGGCGTGGTGATGGTGTCTGACATTTTTCCTCCGTCCCGGGCCTGCGTGGCGCGGTTCCCTTCGCGAGCTAATACACCGGGGCGGTGTATCCAGGTCTCACTCTCTCAGACGAATTGCCGATCGTCTTTGTTCCCCGGGTCCTCCGGGTGTGTCGTCACTCACCCGTAACAGGCGACCTGCGCTCTGCAACATATGTAACCGGAGTGGTGTGAGGCAAGTCCCGTCGGCCCCCGGCATTTACAGTTGATCGATGCACCCGTCCGCCGACACCGGCCCGCGCCCGGATGGACGCCTCGCGCTGCTGCCCGCGCTGTTCGTGATCGGGGCGATCTGTCAGTACGTCGGTGCCTCGATCGCGGTCCCGTTGTTCGACGACCTGAACCCCGCGGCGGTGGCCTGGCTGCGCACGATGGGCGCCGGAGCCGCGCTGCTGGCGATCTGGTGGCCGCTCGCCGGCCGGCGCCGGCCGCGCGTGGCGGGGTCTTTCGGCCACAGACGGTTACTGATCGCCGCGGCGTTCGGGCTGGTGACGCTGGGCATGAACATGTCGTTCTATCTGGCGATCGATCACATCGACCTCGGGGTGGCGGTTGCGATCGAGTTCCTCGGGCCGATCGTCGTCGCGGCGGCCGGTTCGCGGCGGCTCGCAGACGGCATCGCGGTGCTCGTGGTCCTCGTCGGGGTGGTGCTCTTGAGCGGTGCAAGCCTGTCGGGGTCACCCATCGGGGTGCTGTTCGCGCTGATGGCCGCTGCCCTGTGGGCCGGTTACATCCTGATCGGGAAGTCGGTCTCCGGTGGCGGAATGTCGGGGCAGTCCTGGCGGGACGGCATCGACGATCTGGCGATCGGACTGTCCATGGCCGGGGTGATCTGCGCGCCGCTGGTCATCGGGGTGAGCACCGCCACCGATCCCGGGGCCTTATGGGATTGGCGGCTCTTGGCGCTCGGCGTGGGTGTCGGGGTGCTCTCGAGTGCGATCCCGTATCTGCTCGACCAGATCGTGCTGGTTCGCCTGACCCGGGCCCGATTCGCGCTGCTGCTGGCGCTGCTCCCGGTGACCGCGGCGGTGGTCGGCGCCGTGATGCTGTCGCAGATACCGTCGCCCGCCGAACTGTGCGGCATCGCACTGGTCATCGCGGCCATCGTCTTCACCGCGCGCGACGAGAGCGGGCGCGACGAACGCGGGCGCGATGCGGGGCATGGAAATGGTGCCGGCAGCGGTGGCGAAATCGCCCCTGGCGCCCGCAATGAAATTGCCCCGGGCGCCCGCAATGAAATTGCCCCTGGCGCGCTGCCGGGCTGATGCGGCAGGCTGGTGGGGTGAGTGCAGGAACGAACCTGGTCCATCTCTGTTCGATCTCCGACTGGCTCGAGGCCAGGACGACCGGATCGATCGAGCCCCCATCTCTGGCCGAACAGGGTTTTGTGCACCTGTCTGAACGTCGGCAGGTTCATATCCCGGCGAATCTCCTGTATTCGGATCAGTCCGATCTGGTGTTACTGACCATCGATCCGCTCCGTGTCGGTGCCGAAATCGTGTGGGAGAACGGCGATCCACCGGATCCCTCGGGGTTGCAGTTCCCCCACCTGTACGGCGGGTTACCGGCCGGCGCGGTGACCGCGGTGGAGCGCTATGACGTCGACGAGTCCGGGCGCTACCCGCAACTGCACTAGTAGGTGAGGCCGTTCTCGCTGGTGAATCACCCGGCGGGTGCCCTCGGGAGCCAGAACCGCGCCCCTTCTGGCGTGGTGATCTGGCTTCTGAACGGAGCGATCTCGGCGTTGTTCGACCTGCGCGGGCCCGACCAGAAGTCGCAGCAGCGACAGCACTGGCAGTAGACGACGTTCCCGGCAGGGCCCGGCGATGAACCGACCGGTGGCGCGGTCATCTGTCTCCACGACACGCGCACTCAGGTCGGGTGTAAACGCGGTGTACCCCGATTGATGGCTCAGAATACGAATCCAGATGCAATCATCGGATATTCCGGCAGCTGATCGCCGGCATATCGCAGCTGAAAGGGATACATGCCTTCTGAGTTCACGGTCGATTCGAGTCGCGGCACAAAGCTCTCGGGTATTCGCTGGGACCCCACCGATGAACCGGTGGCGGCGGTGCTCCTGATCCACGGGATGGGTGAGCACATCCGGCGATACACCGAGACCGCCGAGGCGCTGGCCGACGACGGGTATGTCGTGTACGGCTATGACCATCGCGGCCACGGACGTTCCCGACTGGCCGACCGCGAGCTCGGTGACCTCGGTCCGGACGGATGGCGCCAGCTGGTCGCGGACATCGGACGGGTGATCTCGATGGTGCACACCGAGCAACCCGATCTGCCGTTGGTAGTCCTCGCGCACAGCATGGGTTCGTTTGCGGTGCAGCAATACCTACTCGACGACAGCAACCAGGTCGACGCCGTGGTGCTGACCGGCACCGCCGCGCTCGACGGACTCGAACCGGCGCTCGATCTCGATGCCGAACTCGACCTGACAGCGTTCAACGCGCCGTTCGCCCCCGCCAGAACGGATTTCGACTGGCTCTCCCGCGACAACACCGTTGTCGACGACTACGTGAAGGACCCGCTGTGCGGTTTCGGCATCGACGTGGACTCCACTCGGGCGATGTTCGTCGGCGCCCGGCGCATCGCGGAACGACCTGCGGTGGCCGCGATCCGGCCGGATCTGCCGATCCTCATCGCGGTGGGCGACCAGGATCCGGTGAACGGTGGGGGAGCACTGGTCGATCTACTCGCGGCCCACTACCGGAACGGCGGTCTCGAGGACGTCAGCGTCCGGGTTTTCGCCGGTGCCCGTCACGAGGTTCTCAACGAGACCAACCGGGCGCAGGTGCGTGGTGAGATCCTCGACTGGCTGGCCGAGGTCGTCGAACAGGGCGAATGAACAAATGGCCGGATCCCCATGGGGATCCGGCCATTTGCGCGTGGTGCGGGCGTGACTAGTCGAGGTAGTCGCGCAGGACCTGCGAACGCGACGGGTGCCGCAGCTTCGACATGGTCTTCGATTCGATCTGACGGATCCGCTCACGCGTCACGCCGTAGACCTGACCGATCTCGTCGAGGGTGCGCGGCTGTCCGTCGGTGAGTCCGAAGCGTAACCGGACAACGCCGGCCTCACGCTCGGACAGCGTCTCGAGGACGGACTGCAGCTGATCCTGAAGGAGCGTGAACGAGACCGCGTCAACGGCCACCACAGCTTCGGAATCCTCGATGAAGTCACCGAGCTGGCTGTCGCCCTCATCACCGATCGTCTGATCGAGCGAGATCGGCTCACGCGCGTACTGCTGGATTTCCAGCACCTTCTCCGGCGTGATGTCCATTTCCTTGGCCAGCTCTTCCGGGGTGGGCTCACGGCCCAGATCCTGGAGCAGCTCACGCTGGATACGGCCGAGCTTGTTGATGACCTCGACCATGTGCACCGGAATACGGATGGTGCGGGCCTGGTCGGCCATCGCGCGGGTGATCGCCTGACGGATCCACCAGGTGGCGTACGTCGAGAACTTGTAGCCCTTGGTGTAGTCGAACTTCTCGACCGCACGGATCAGACCGAGGTTGCCTTCCTGGATGAGGTCGAGGAAGGCCATGCCGCGGCCGGTGTAGCGCTTGGCCAACGAGACGACGAGTCGCAGGTTCGCCTCGAGGAGGTGGTTCTTGGCGCGGCCGCCGTCACGGGAAACCCATGACAGGTCGCGACGCTGCGCGACGGTGAGCTTCTCGCCCGCCTCGGCGAGCCGGCGCATCCGCTCGGTGGCGAAGAGTCCGGCCTCGATGCGTTTGGCGAGCTCGACCTCTTCTTCGGCGTTGAGGAGAGCGACCTTGCCGATCTGCTTGAGGTATGCGCGGACGGAGTCGGCTGAGGCGGTGAGCTCGGCATCCTTGCGGGCCTGGCGCAGGGCCTCGGACTCGTCCTCGTCCCACACGAAGTCGCCGGAGGCCTTGTCGGACTCGGACGGTTCGTCGTCGGCCTTCTTGGTCTTGGCGGCAGCCTTGCCGGGAGCCACCACGGCGACCACGGTGGTGTCGTCGTCATCGTCGTCATCGTCGACGGTGACCTCTTCGAGTTCGTCCTCGTTGACGTCTATGTCGTCGATCGAGGCCTCGTTCTCGATGCCGTCGCCGTCGATGCCGTCAACGTCGTCCTTGGGACCCCGCTTCGCGCCGGCTTTTTTCGCAGGTGCTTTTTTGGCAGCCTTCTTGGCCGGGGCCTTTTTGGCGGCTGCTTTCTTTGCGGGCGCCTTGCGTGCCCGCGGTGCGGTCACCGACTCCGATTCCGACTGCTCGGCATCTGGTTCAGTTTGGCGGGTCTTCGTGGCTGCCACGTACTACCTTTCGGGCTATCTACATGACACTGTGCCGCGGGGAATTGCGTCGCGACGGCAGTGTCAGGCCGAGTGAACTCGGCGAAGCTGGGGCTTGGGGGAACCGGCTCGAAGCCAGCCTGTGTGCCATTGTAACGGCACTCAGGGTCGCAACCCCGACACCACTGCCATCGCGGCGCCGACAATTCCCGCCGTATTCTGCAAAGTCGCCGGTACAACGGGTGTCCGATTGGTCAGAAGTGGAATCCATTTGTGCGCTTTGCGGCTGATCCCACCGCCCGCGATGAACACCTCGGGCCAAAACAGTGCCTCGTAGGCACTGAGCACCTTCGACACTTCTTCGGCCCACTGCGGGTACGAGAGGTCTTTGTCTTCCTTGACCTTCGAGGACGCCTGATGCTCGGCTTCCTTCTTGCCCACGTGCATGTGACCGAGCTCGGTGTTGGGGATCAGGACGCCGTTGTACATGATCGCCGAACCGATACCGGTACCGAACGTCAGCAACATGACAACGCCCTTGTAGTCCTTGCCCGCGCCGTAGTGGTCCTCGGCCATCCCTGCCGCGTCGGCGTCGTTGAGCACCGACAGCGGACGGTCACCGAGTTCGGCGGTGAGGAGTTTGTAGACGTCCGTACCGATCCAGGCCTTGTCGATGTTCGCGGCGGTCCGGGCGGTCCCGCCCGTCACCACGGCGGGGATGGCCACACCGACCGGACCGGTCCATTCGAAGTGTTCGACGACCTGACGGATCCCGGCGGCGACGGATTGTGGCGTGGCCGGTTGGGGAGTGAGGACCTTGAATCGCTCGCCGACGAGCTGTCCGGACTCGAGATCGACGATGCCGCCCTTGATCCCCGAACCACCGACATCGACGCCGAGAGCCTGATCCGGGCCGGACGCGGGAGTGGGACTACCGTCTGCGGATTCACTGGACACGGGATGTGGCTCCTTCGGTCGACTGGTGCGGGACCGGGGTCTGCGCCGGCCCGCCGTTGTTCAGGCTAGTCAGCCCGCGCGGGTTCTGCGTGTTGTGGCAGTGAACTGTGTATCTGCGGTGGCGGCGGGCCGGGCCGGTGGCGACCGGGCCCGGTGTGCTCACATGTAGGTGTGCCCCAACTCGATCCACATGAACTGACCGTTGTTGCCGTTGCGGTGGCCGAAGAGGCCGCCCGGCACGTCCGCGCCCGGCGACCCGAGGTCTTCGGGATCGGCGTCGCGAATGAATCTGTGCCGCAGGCCGTGTCGACCAAGAGCACTGACACCGACCCGGTGACGATCGTCGACACCGAATCGGAGTCGCTGATCCGGGAGTTGCTGGCCGTCCGGCGCCCGGGCGACTCGGTTCTCGGTGAGGAGGAAGGCGGGTCGGTCGCGGTCCCGGACGGCGTGCGCTGGGTGGTCGATCCGATCGACGGGACGGTGAACTTCCTGTACGGCGTCCCGGCCTACTCGGTGTCGATCGGTGCCCAGGTCGACGGCAAGACCGTGGCCGGTGCGGTGGTCGACGTCGCCCGCGGTGTTACTTATTCGGCGACCCGCGGCGAAGGTGCCTTTTCCGACGAGGGGTCGGGCCCGGTCAGGTTGCGCTGCAACGACGTCGATGACGTGGGCCTGGCTCTGGTGGCGACCGGATTCGGTTATGCCGCGTCCCGTCGCGAAGTGCAGGGTGCCCTGATCGCCCGGCTCCTGCCGCAGATCCGGGACATCCGGCGGATCGGTTCGGCGGCCCTGGATCTGTGCATGGTGGCCACCGGGGCCGTCGATGCGCACTACGAGCACGGACTGAGCCCGTGGGACTGGGCGGCCGGGTCATTGATCGCCGAAGAGGCCGGTGCGATCGTTCAGATCCCCGACCCCACATCCCGCGGAAGCGACGGGGATGTGACGTTGGCGATGGCACCGGGCATCGCCGCCGAGTTGCGGGCGTTGCTGGCCGGAATCGGCGCGTTGGAGCCGATCCCGGTTCAGCAGGATGCTTCGTGAACCGCTGAGACCAGGGTCGGGTCGGAACCGGTGTTGGGATCCTGTGGGTTGGCGCTGCGCAGGGTGTCGAGGACCGCGAGGGCGTCCTGGCTCTGGCTGCTGTCGCTGAAGGATTCGCCGATGGCCAGATCGACGACGGTGTCGGGGCGGCCGTCGTTGATCAGCTGGGTACAGGGCGCGGCGATCCACAGTGCGGCGGCGGCGGCCTTGCCCGCGTCCCCGAAACGGATCTGTCCGAAGCAGTCCAGATTGCGATCCGGGTAGAGCGGATCGTCGCCGTAGGCGCCTTCGGGGGTGCCCTGGAAGCCCAGGGAGGTCAGGTCATCGAGAACGGTCTGCGCCTTGCCCTGCTCGTCGGTGGCGTTGAGGACCCTGATCTGGAACCCGGATAATGCGGCGGGGGAGATCCGGAGCATCTCTTCCCGGTCGGCGGGGGTGCCGACGACCGGTGCGGGGGTATCGGGTGTCGCGGACGGCGTCGGCGGTGCCGGGCAGTCGACCGGTGCGGCCTCGGTTCCGCTCGACGACAGCGCACCCACCCAGACGACCACGGCGATCAGCGCCAACACGACCGCGAGGATGATCGCGGGGGCATATCGCCGCCGACGAAACGGGCGACCATGGTCGTCGGTGGGATAGCCATAGGTGATCTGCGAAACCATGGGCTGCTGGTGCCTTCCGCTTCAGATGGGGACGAGCGAGTCAAACTCTAAACGGTCGCCATCGGTCCGCTCGGCAGCGACCGACCGGGAATGTTTTTGCCTCGGGAGTGTTGTTGACTCTATGAAGCGGCTGGGCTAGGATTCAGCCGCCTCAGATTGGATAACCCGAAACTCGGACATCCGATGAACTGTGGCGAACATCACAATATACTTGCCCTGTTGAGCGACGAATCCCCACAGAGGAGTTGTTGATCAAAGGGCACTGTCGCGGACTTTGCAGACGAGGACGTGCGCGGCTTGTTGGGACACGCGGGACCTGCTCACATCGGGTACCTCGGGTCGCAGGTGCTTCTACCTAAGGCGGAAATATGGCAACTGATTACGATGCGCCCCGGCGTACTGAATCCGACGAGGTGTCCGAGGACTCACTCGAAGAATTGAAAGCTCGTCGCAGTGAAGCGCAGGCGGCCTCGGTCGACGTGGACGAAGGCGACATCGCTGAGTCTTTTGAACTCCCGGGCGCTGACCTGTCAGGCGAGGAGCTGTCTGTTCGGGTCATCCCGAAGCAGGCCGACGAGTTCACCTGCACCAGCTGCTTCCTCGTGTATCACCGCAGTCGGTTGGCAACAGAAAACGGCAACTCGCGCATCTGCGTCGACTGCGCGTAATCACTTGCAGCAGACTGATAGACACTCATCGCGTCGATGGTGTCACCAGGGGCCGTGGCCCCGGGGACATCATCGACGCGATTGTGTTTTTCGGCGCAATGCATTCACATCGCCGCGCCGCTGAACCTCGGGTCAGTCGGACGAATCCGACGCCGCGTCGGTCATCCCGAGTGCGGCGATCAGCTCGGCCGGGTGGCGGGTGCTGACTAGCCAGTACGGCGTCGGGTCGTCGGGGTCGTCGAGAACCAGCAGAACCATGGTCTTGACCCAGAACTTGTGGGCGAGGAATGCGGCCGGATCGAGCTGTCGTCCGAGTGCTGCGCTTTTCGCGCTGGCCGGGATGACGGCGGCCCGGTCGATCAGGTTGATCGGGAGATGGGCGTTGCCCGCCCACAATTCGCCGTCGGCGACGCGCACGCGCGTGCGGCCCATCGACCAGAGCAGCCATGCGGCCAGCGGAACGAGAACGATGTAGGCAATGGGGCTCAGGGCGGTGTCATGCAGGGCGAGCTGGATCTCGTAGCCGAGCAGCCCGATGACGATCGCCGCGACCAGCCACCACCACAGCGGTACTTGCAGGCGTTCGTCGTAGACGATGCCCCGGCGCTCACCGCCGCCGCCGTCGTGGGTCTGGGAGGGGTCTCCGGCTGTGTCGGGTGATGGAAATGGAGGCACGGCGCCAGCGTAGTCTTCCGGTGTGGCAACCGATCCTGGCAGCACCCCTGCCGACGCACCATTTCTCGCCGTCCAGTCCGTCGGACAGGTCGCCATCAGGCGTCTTGATCCGGGCATCGAACTGCCCCGGCGGGCGCATCCCGGGGATGCCGGCGTCGACCTGTCGAGCGCGATCGACATCGAGCTCGCGCCCGGGCAGCGGGCACTGGTGCCGACCGGGATCTCCATCGCCCTGCCGATCGGGACGGTGGGTCTGATCCATCCGCGGTCGGGACTCGCCGCGCGCGCCGGTCTGTCGATCGTCAACACGCCGGGCACCGTCGATGCGGGTTACCGCGGCGAGATCAAGGTCTGCCTCATCAACCTGGACCCCCACGAACCGATCGTCATCGCGCGAGGTGACCGCATCGCGCAGTTGCTGGTTCAACGGGTCGAACTCGTGGACTTCGTCGAAGTCGACGAGTTGGACGAAACAAGCCGCGGTGCAGGCGGTTACGGTTCGAGTGGCGGTCACGCGAGGTTGAACGCGAACGCGTCAGAAAGCAGCTGAGAAATGGCACGCGAAAGACGATCCCGGGGTATCCGTCGAGGACGCCCCAACCCCGAACACGACACGAACGCCGAGCCCAAGGTGATCGGTAGCGGCCAGGGGCCGTACGACATCGATGACCTGGCCCCCGGCTCGACATTCGACAACTCGCATCTCGATCTCGGTTCCGTCCTCGTCCCGGTGGTCGAGGGTGGTCAGGTGACCGTCGAGATGTCGGTGGACCATCAGCCGCAGTCGGTGTTCCTGGTGACACCGCACGGGCGAATCACCGTCGCCGCGTTCGCGGCTCCCAAATCGAGTGGGCAGTGGCGCGATGTGGTGAGCGAACTCACCGAATCACTGCAGGCCGAGGGCGCTTCGACGGCCATCGAAACGGGTTTCTGGGGCCGGGAGGTCGTGGCGACCGTTCCCGGGGGAGTGCACCGCTTCATCGGTGTCGACGGCCCGCGCTGGATGATCCGTTGTGTGGCGAGCGCGCCGAGCGCGGGTGCCGAGAGCCTGGCGAAAGTGGCTCGCGCGGTGGTCAGCGAGACCGTGGTCCGTCGTGGTGACGACCCGCACCCGCCCCGCACCCCGCTGCCGATCGTCCTGCCGCCGGTCCTCGCCGAGCAGGTGGCCGCCGCGCAACAGGAGATGGTGAAGTCAGGGACGATGGACGCCGGCGCCGCGCCCGCGCCGCAAGCAAGCAACGCACAGGCCCAGTCCGCGCAGGCGACGGTCCGGATTCAGGGTCAGCCGCAGCCGGCCGCGGCCGAGGCGACCGACAAAGAGGTACAGACCCCGCCCCCGGGCACCGGTTCGCGTGGATCGGCAATGCAGCAGCTGGGTAACCGCCCCAAGCGATGAGGGTGCGCCCGCTCACCCGATGAGCTGATGCCAGCCGTCCAGGCATCGCCTGCCCAGTACGCCGGGATCGGCGCCGAGCTCGTCGAGGGTGATGCTCTGCAGCAACGCTCGCGGTGCGGCGTCCCGCCAGATCTGTGCCACCTCGTACGGATGGACCGGGTCGTCGATGGTCGCGGTGATCGACAGCGGCACCGACAGTCCGGCGATGTCCGCGGCGCTCGGCGCGTGATGGCCGGCCGCCTCGGCGAGCATCGCATCGAGCACCGGGGCGGTGGCCCGCCACGACCGGGCGAGCTCGGTGGCCAGCCAGCCGGGAGTGCCCACCGTCATCTGTTCGATGGTGGCATCGAGACCGGTCCGGGCGAGGTGATCACGGGTCAGCAGGGCGCTGTGTGCAGCCGGAGCGGTCGCCGGATCTCCGAGCCAGGGTGGCAGTGCGGCCAAGACGCCCGCACATCGGTCCGGGTTCTGCAGCGCCCACCGGACCGCAACGCAGGCACCTATCGACACCCCGGCCGCCAGCACCCGGTGGCCGGCCGCGGCAGTGTTGTCGAGGGCGCGGAGATAACCGCTGATCAGGCCATCGCTCGTAGGGTCGACGGCAATCACCGGGATGGTTCGGCAGGCAAAAGCCCGGCCGGCAAAATCCCCGTCGGAGCCGGTTCCGGGCAAGGCCACGATCACCAGATCAGGGTTTGACCCAGTGGTCTGCGACACGGTCGAAAGCGGCATGTGATGATCTTGCCGCGGCGAGTGGAACTAGGCAGTGCCGGGGTCTACCCTGGCGAGAGCAACAGCCCCGCCGACCACATGCAGTAGCGATGTGGCGGCACGATTGAACTGGCGAAAGGGTGCGTAGCGCCATGACCGCAGGCGGATATCTCAAGCGCCTCACCCGCAGACTCACCGAAGACCTCGAGCAGCTCGACGCCGAGACGATCTCCGAGCAGTCCAAGCAGACCGGCGCCCAGCGCGCCTGTGATTGTTCGGCTGGTGACGAGGTCACCATGCAGGGCGAACTCCGATCGGTACAGACCTGTGCGAAGACCATGAAATCAGGTGTGGCAGCGGAGTTCTTCGACGGCACCGACGTGGTCACGCTCAAGTTCATCGGGCGCAATCGCATCCCGGGGATCGAGCCCGGGCGCACCATGATCGTCCGCGGCCGGATGGGCGAACACGACGGCCGCAAGGTGATGTTCAACCCCGACTACGAGTTGCTCGGTGAGAGCTGAACCCGGCGGGCATCGGGAGGACGCGGCACACGTCGACGAACCGCCGGCCCAGACCGTTCTCGAACAGATGGGTGGCGTCTCCGGACTCATCTATTCGTCGCTTCCGATCATCGCGTTCGTTCCGGCCAATTCGCTGTGGAATCTGACGGTCGCGATCTACGCGGCACTGGCCGTGGCCTTCGTGATCTTCGTGCTGCGCTTGGCCCGGCGCGAGCCGATCCAACCAGCCATCTCCGGTGTCATCGGTGTTGCGGTGTGTGCGTTCATCGCCCACCGAACCGGTGATGCCAAGGGGTTCTTCCTGTTCGGGATCTGGACGACGCTGTTGTACGCCGGGGTGTTCGCGGCCTCGATCCTCGTCCGCTGGCCCCTGGTCGGCGTGATCTGGAACGGCGTGAACGGCAATGGGACGCAGTGGCGCAGCCATCGGCGGACCCTGCTGGCCTACGACATCGCGACGGCGGTCTGGGCGGCCCTGTTCGGCATCCGCTACCTGGTGCAGTCATTCCTCTACGACAACGACGAGACCGGTGGCCTGGCCGTGGCGCGTATCGCGATGGGCTGGCCGTTGACCGCGGCCGCCGCCCTGGCCACGGTGCTCCTGGTTCGCTGGGCACAGAAGAACGAGGTCGACGAAGAGGCGACGGCGGCAGCGCCCGACGTCGACGGCCCCGGCGAGACTAGCGAGCAGGCGCCGCCGGCTCGATGATGGCGGCCCGCAGTTCGCTTTCTGCTTCGGCCGGCACGATGAAGACGAGTTCGTCGCCGCCTTCGACGGCATCGTCGGGTTGCGGAACGATCACCCGGCCGCCGCGCAGGATGGTCACCAGTGCGGCATCGCGCGGCAGGTTGAGTTTGCGGACCGGCTTGCCGGCCAGTGAAGTGTTGTCGGGCAGGGTCATCTCCACCAGATTGGCCTGACCCTGCCGGAACGTCATCAACCGCACGAGATCTCCGACCGAGACCGCCTCTTCGACCAGTGACGCCAGCATCCGCGGGGTGGACACCGCCACGTCGACACCCCAGTCCTCACCGAAGAGCCACTCATTGCGGGGATCGTTCACCCGGGCGACCACCCGCTGGACCGCGAACTCGGTTTTCGCGAGGAGACTCACCACCAGATTCGCCTTGTCGTCGCCCGTCGCGGCGATGACGACGTCGAACTTGTGCAGTTCGACCCGTTCGAGGTTGTCGAGTTCGCAGGCATCACCGCCGATCCAGCGGGCACCGACGACGGCTTCTTCGTCGATGTGATCGGGGTTGCGCTCGAGGAGCAGCACCTCGTGGGAATTGGCGAGCAGCTCACGGGCGATCGATCGCCCGACAGCACCGGCACCGGCTATCGCGACCTTCATGATTTCTTCCTTCGGTCTGCGGGGATCTTTGTCAGTCAGCTTCGGGGGCGAGGGTTCCCGCCACGGCACGGACCTTGTCGAGATTGTCGATCAACGCGGCAACGAAGACCTGATCATTTTGCTGGAGAACGGATTTCGGTCCAGGAAGAAGTGGTTTGCCGAGTCGGTTGACGAAGCTGATCCGCGAACCGGTCTGTTCCTGGAACAGCGTGAACGAGGTACCGACCCACGACTCGTGGATGCTGAGCTGCACGAGCGCAATCTGGCCGGAGGGCTCGGTCCAGGCAACGTCGCCGCTGTCCGCCCCGCCGAGCGCCGACATGAACCGATCGGTGGTCCAGGGCACGGTGGCGACGGTCGGGATCCCGAGGCGTTCGTAGACGGCGGCGCGTTTGGCGTCATAGATCCGGGCGACCACTTTGGGCACGCTGAACGTCTCGCGTGCGACGCGCGCGGCGATGATGTTGGAATTGTCTCCCGACGACACCGCTGCGAACGCGTCCGCGCCTTCGATCCCGGCTCGCCGGAGCACTTCCTGGTCGAAGCCGACACCCTTGACGGTGGTGCCCCCAAAATCTGTGGGCAGGCGGCGAAATGCCGTCTGATCTCGGTCGATGATCGCGACCGCGTGCCCGGCATCCTGCAACTGGCCGGCAAGGGACGCCCCGACGCGACCGCATCCCATCACCACAACACGCATGCCGACTCCTCGCTGGTCTCACCCGAGCAGATGCTCTCCGGAACGGTACCGCGACCGGCGTGGCCTTACGTCATCGCAGGCCCTATTGTTGCCTGGTGTCCACGGTGTCCAAGGCCTCAACGGCGGCGAAGCGGTTGTTGCTCGGGCGTCCATTCCGCAGCGACAAACTCGGGCACACCCTGCTGCCCAAACGGATCGCGCTCCCGGTGTTCGCGTCCGACGCGATGTCGTCGGTTGCCTATGCGCCGCAGGAGATCTTCCTGGTGCTCTCGGTGGCCGGCCTGTCGGCGTACACCTACACCCCGTGGATCGGACTCGCGGTCGCACTGGTGATGGCGGTGGTCGTGGCGAGTTATCGGCAGAACGTGCACGCCTATCCGTCGGGCGGTGGCGACTATGAGGTGGCCACCACCAACCTCGGACCCACCGCGGGACTGACCGTCGGTAGCGCACTGCTTGTCGATTATGTGCTGACCGTTGCGGTCTCGATCGCCTCGGCCGCGGAGAACATCGGCTCGGCGGTACCTTTCGTGCAGGAACACAAGGTCTGGTTCTGCGTGGTCGCGATCATCCTGTTGACGTCGATCAACCTGCGCGGGCTGCGAGAATCGGGTACCGCGTTCTCGATTCCCACCTATGCCTTCATCGTCGGCATGGTGGTGATGCTGATCTGGGGGTTCCTGCGCGTTTTCGTGTTCGGGGACAACATCGAGTCCGAAACCGCGGATTACCAGATCGTCGCCGAAGAGAACCACCTCGTCGGGATCGCCTTCGTCTTCCTTGTCGCACGCGCCTTTTCGTCCGGGTGTGCGGCGCTGACCGGGGTGGAGGCCATCTCCAACGGCGTGCCGGCCTTCGAGAAGCCCAAGTCGCGCAACGCGGCGACCACGCTGCTGCTGCTGGGAACCATCTCGATCGTCTTGCTGATGGGGATCATCCTGCTGGCCAAGGAGATCGGCGTGAAGTACGTCTCCGATCCGGCCAGGGATCTGCTCGGTGCACCGGCCGACTACGAGCAGAAATCACTCATCGCACAGCTGGCACATGCGGTGTTCGGCGGATTCAGCCCCGGTTTCTACTTCGTGACCGTGGTCACCGCACTGATCCTGGTGCTCGCCGCGAACACCGCCTTCAACGGGTTCCCGGTTCTCGGATCGGTGCTCGCACAGGATCGTTACCTCCCACGGCAGCTGCACACCCGCGGCGATCGGTTGGCCTTCTCGAACGGCATCCTGTTCCTGGCCGTTGCGGCCATCGCCTTCGTCGTCGCCTTCGGTGCCGAGGTGACCGCACTCATCCAGCTCTACATCGTCGGCGTCTTCGTCTCCTTCACCCTCAGTCAGATCGGGATGGTGCGGCACTGGACCCGGCACCTCAAGACCGAAGGTGATCCGCGAGCCCGGTCCCGGATGATCCGGTCGCGGATCATCAACAGCATCGGACTGGTGATGACCGGGTCGGTGCTGATCATCGTGTTCATCACGAAGTTCCTTGCCGGGGCCTGGATCGCGATCCTGGCGATGGTCGCGATCTTCGGTCTGATGAAACTCATCCACCGGCACTACGCGTCCGTGCAGTCCGAACTGGACAATTCCGATTACGAGGCCGTGCTGCCGAGCCGGACCCATTCGATCGTGCTGGTCTCGACGCTGCACCTGCCGACCCGGCGGGCGCTGGCGTTCGCCCGCGCCACGCGCCCGGACACCCTCGAGGCCATCACGGTCAACGTGGACGAGCGGGACACCCGAAAACTGGTGGCGCAGTGGGAGGACAGTGACATCACCGTTCCGCTCAAGGTGATCGCCTCGCCGTATCGGGAGGTGACCCGTCCGGTCATCGAGTACGTCCGGCGGTTGCGGCGGGAATCACCCCGGGACGTGGTGACCGTCTTCATCCCCGAGTATGTGGTCGGTCACTGGTGGGAGCAGATCCTGCACAACCAGTCCGCGCTGCGGCTCAAGGGCCGGCTGCTGTTCGAACCGGGCGTGATGGTCACGTCGGTACCATGGCAGCTCAGTTCCTCGGATCGGCGAAAGCGTGACCGCACGTACATCGCACCGGGCGACACCCGTCGCGGTGTCGGCTCGCCCCCTGCCGGTCCGACACCAACAGAGAAAACAGGTTTGTAGTGACCGGCTCAATGCCACAGCAGGAATCCCAGGAAGCCGGCAACGGATGGTTGGGAACCGAATTCGAGATCACCGTCGACCGCTTCGGCCACGGTGGAATCGGAGTCGGCCGCCGCGATGGCCGGGTGGTGTTCATCCGCCACGCCCTGCCGGGCGAAACGCTGAGGGTGGTGGTCACCGAGGATCGGGGCAAAGGTTTCTGCCGTGCGGAGATCCGCGAGATCGTCCAGGCATCGCCCCATCGCATCGAAGCGGTCTGCCAGGTGGGCGCCCCGGTGTCCGCCGGTGGTGCCGGAGCGGGTTGCTGTGACCTTTCGCATACGACGGGCGCCTATGCCCGCGAGTTGAAATCGCAGGTCCTCTCCGAGCTGCTGGGCCGGATGGCAGGCATCGAGTGGGACGGCGAGGTGGTCTCCCTCGACCCCGAGGCCACGGTCGCCCCGGAAACCGGGTGGCGGGTGCGGGAACGCCTCTTCATCGACGGGCAAGGGCGTCCCGGCGTGCGGGCCTACCAATCGCACTCGGTCATCCCACGCCTGGATTGTGCTCAGCCGGTTGCCGGGATGGTTGATGGCCTCGACGAGTTCGGCGACCTCGAGCCCGGTTCCGAACTGATGCTGACCGTCGGCGATGACGGTGTCCGCCATGTGGTCCACATCGCCGCCGCGACCGAACCGCATCGCGGGGGACGCGGCAAACGGCCACAGTCGGGACGGCGACGGACACAGCAACAACGGGCGCAGCGCTCGACCGCGCGACGTGAGGTACTGCTGGCCGGGGCGCCGACCGTGCGCCGCACCGTCGGCGGCCGCACCTGGGAGCTGCCCGTGACCGGGTTCTGGCAGGCCCACCGGCTGGCGGCATCCGGATACAGTGCCACGGTCCGAAGCCTGATGAGGTCGGCCGAGCTGCCGCGTTCGGTGGTGGCGTGGGATCTGTACGGCGGGGCCGGTGTCCTGGCGGGTGCTGTCCTGGACGAGAACGACGAGTCGTGGGGTACCGCCCGCGTTCACATCGTCGAGGCCGACCGCGGTGCCACGGCAGCCGCCGACCGCACCTTCGCCGACGACCATCGCGTCTCGGTGCACCGGGGCAGTGTCCTGCCGTCGATGGCCGATCTGCCGTCGCCCGACGTGGTGATCGTGGACCCGCCGCGGTCCGGTGCCGGCCGCGAGGTCGTCGATCGGATCACGGCCGCCGGACCCTCGGCTGTCATCGCGGTCGGCTGCGACCCGGCGACCTTCGCCCGCGACCTCGGCGACTACCGCCGTGGCGGATACGAGGTCGACACGTTGCTCGGTTTCGACGCGTTCCCGCTGACCCACCACATGGAGGCGGTGGCGCTGTTGCGTCCCGCGAAGCCGGCCGCGTCGTAACCAATCCCTGCGGCTCACGGTCTCGAAGAATCCGTAGACTGGTAACTCACGTGTCATCGCAGCCCGGTGGTACGAGTCGGCGGAGTTTTTCCCCGTCTGGAGATTGGCCATTGAAAGGATGTTGGGATGAGCGTGCTGGATTCGGTTGATTCGCCCACCGACCTGCGCGAACTGACCGTCGCGCAGATGCAGGCGCTGGCCGCCGATATTCGTGAGTTCCTGATCGCGAAGGTCTCGGCCACCGGTGGCCATCTCGGCCCGAATCTCGGTGTCGTGGAGACGACCCTGGCCATCCATCGGGTCTTCGATTCGCCGAACGATGCTGTGCTCTTCGACACCGGCCACCAGAGTTATGTCCACAAGATCGTCACCGGCCGCAAAGACCGTTTCGACACCCTGCGCCAGCGCGGCGGACTGACCGGTTACCAGGAACGTGCCGAGAGCGAGCACGACTGGGTCGAGTCGTCGCACGCGTCGGCGGCGCTGTCCTACGCGGACGGACTCGCCAAGGCCTTCGAACTGTCGAAGCAGGACCGGCACGTGGTGGCCGTGGTCGGCGACGGTGCCCTGACCGGCGGCATGTGCTGGGAAGCGCTCAACAACATCGCGGCCGGTGATCGTCCGGTCGTCATCGTCGTCAACGACAACGGCCGGTCCTACGCGCCGACCATCGGGGGATTCGCCCGGCACCTGTCCGGCCTGCGCCTGCAGCCCGGTTACGAACGTGTTCTCGACGAGAGCCGGCGCGCCGTACTGAAACTGCCGTTGTTGGGCCAGATCGCCTACGCCGCGCTCCATGGCCTCAAGACCGGCATCAAAGATGCACTGGCACCGCAGGCGATGTTCACCGACCTCGGCATCAAGTACGTCGGGCCGGTGGACGGCCACGATCAGGAAGCGCTGGAAAACGCGCTCCGACAAGCCAAGTCGTTCGGCGGTTCGGTGATCGTGCACACCGTCACCAGTAAGGGCATGGGATATCACCACGCCGAGAACCATGTCGCCGACCGGATGCACGCGACCGGCATCATCAATCCCGAAACCGGCAAGTCCACCAGTGTCTCGGCGCCGGACTGGACCTCGGTCTTCTCCGCCGCGCTGATCGAGGCGGGCAGCAATCGTGAGGACGTCGTGGCGATCACCGCGGCGATGCCCGGACCGACAGGACTCTCGGCCTTCGGCGAGCGCTTCCCGGAGCGGATGTTCGACGTCGGTATCGCCGAGCAGCATGCGCTGACCTCGGCTGCGGGCCTGGCCCTGGGCGGTATGCATCCTGTGGTGGCGATCTACTCGACGTTTTTGAATCGGGCCTTCGATCAGCTGCTCATGGACGTCGCCCTGTTGAAGCAGCCGGTGACGTTGGTGCTCGATCGAGCCGGGGTCACCGGGCCCGACGGCCCGAGCCACAACGGCATGTGGGATCTGTCACTGATGTCCATCGTGCCGGGCATGCGCGTGGCCGCGCCCCGCGACTCGGCACGTCTGCGCGAAGAGTTGGCCGAGGCGCTCGAGACCGACGACGGACCCACCGCATTGCGCTTCCCGAAAGGGGCGGTCCCGGAGGATATCCGGGCTGTGGAACGACTTTCCGACGGTACGGATGTGCTGCACCGGCCCGAGCGCGGCGAGGACGCAGACGTGTTGATCGTGGCGGTCGGACCGTTTGCGTCACTGGCGCTGGACACCGCGGCCCGGCTCTCCCAGCAGGGGATCGGTACCACCGTGGTCGATCCGCGCTGGGTGCTCCCGGTGCCCGAGTCGATTGTCGGTCTGGCACAGGCGCATCGACTGGTGGTGACGGTCGAGGATGGTGGCGTGCACGGCGGTGTCGGATCGTCGGTGTCGGAAAAGCTTCGGGCAGAGAACATTTCGACGCCGGTGCGCGACGTCGGCATCGAGCAGCGATTCTTGAGCCACGCGTCACGTGGTCAATTGCTCGACGAACTCGGCCTGACCGCGCAGGATGTGGCCCGCGCGATCACCGCCATGGTCTCGAGTATGCAGGCGCCGCTGTCGAGCGCCGACGAGGAAGATCTCAACGACATCAGCTAGCCCACCCGCGAATTGCTATTCGGTGGGTGGCGGAGCCAGCGCTTCGGCGATCACGGGTGCGGTCAGTTCGACCTGCCAGGGTCGAGCTCCACCGGCGGTCAATCGTTCGGCCACGGCCTCGGTGGACACCGAATTCAGGCCCTCCCAACACAATTGGCGGACGAGGTCGGGAAGCAACAGGTTCTCGACTGGTACGTCGACGCGTTCGGAGAGTTCGCTCAACCCGGCGCGGACGGCGGTGTAGCGGGCCGCGGCCGCCGGATCCTTGCCCTCCCAACGATTGACCGGCGGCAGGCCGGTGGTCGGCGGACGGCGTGAGGGGAGTTCGCTGTCGGGCAGGGTCCGCGCGGTCTCGAGCGCGGCCATCCAGCGGCCGGCCAGTCGCCGTTGCCGGGGACCACCGAAGACCGGCAGTTTGTAGAGTTCGTCCAGGGTTTTCGGGTCCGCGACCGCGGCGGCCACGATCGCCGAATCCGGAAGGATACGACCGGGGGCGGTGTCGCGTCGACGGGCCAGATCTTCCCGGGTGTTCCACAACTGCTGTACCGCGGCCAGGGTCCGGGGTGACTTGATGGTGTGGATCTTCGAGACCCGTCGCCAGCGATCAGGGCGGGGGATGGGATCGGGCCGGGCCAGGATCGCCTCGAATTCCTGTGCAGCCCAGCCATCTTTGCCTGCTTCGACGAGTGCTGCCTGCACCGCGTCGCGCAACTCGATCAGGACCTCGACGTCGAGGGCCGCATAATTCAGCCACTCGTCGGGCAACGGGCGACGGGACCAATCGGCGGCGCCGTGACCCTTGACCAGTCCGAGGCCGAGGAAGTGTTCGACCATGGCGGCCAGATTGACCCGGGGGATACCCGCGAGCCGGCCGGCCAGTTCGGTGTCGTACAGCGCGGCGCACCGGAAGTTCAACTCGCGCAGGCACGGTAGATCCTGGTCGGCGGCGTGCAGGATCCACTCCGGACCGTCGAGGACGTCGGCCACCGGACCGAGTGCCTCGGGGTGCTCGATCGGATCGATCAGCATCGTGCCGCTGCCGTTGCGCCGGATCTGGATCAGGTAGGCACGGCCCGAATAACGAAAACCCGAGGCGCGTTCGGTGTCGAGCGCAACGGGTCCCGAACCCTCGGCCAGTCGCCGCGCGGCGTCGGCGAATTCTTGGGGCGTGGTCAGGACCGGCGGGACACCGTCGGCCGGTGTCGTGAGCGGTATGGCCGGTGGCCGGTCGGGTTCTGCGGCCGGTTCCGGTGTGGCGGGATCGGTCACGCTTCGGCGAACCCGAGGCGTGTCACACCGGTCGGCGGAAGACCGGCGGCGAGTGCGAGCACATTGCAGAACGCTTCGACGTGGCCGCTGAGGTCATCGTTGGTCGCCGTCCACGACGCACGCAATTCGAGCTGATGCGCCCGCGGCGGCCCGGCGATGTCGCCGTAGCGAACCGAGGTCGTCGACGTCACGGTGCCACCCAGGGCCGTCACGTCCACGCGGTCCGACTTCTCGAGCGCTTCGGTGAGCCAGCTCCAGGCCACCTCGGGCAGGAGAGGATCGGTGGCCAGATCGGCCTCCATCTCGGCCTGGATGAACGCCACCAGGCGCATCGTGCCGTTCCAGGCCTCATGGCCGTCGGGGTCGTAGAGCAGGATCAACCGGCCGAATGCGGTCCCGTCGGAATCTGTTGCGATGTCGTCGTCAGGCTGGGTCACCTCTGCGCCGACGGCGTAGCTGTAGGGCGCAAGTCGTTGTGGTGGACGAATGCTGCCGAGTTCGATCTCCGACCGGACCTTGGCCGCATGCATCGATTCGATTGCGCTGCGGAAGACCGCAGGCTCGGTCGAGGCTCCGGATGTGGTCACTGCTCGACCGTAGGGCCGATCAGGTCGGACGCAGCGGAGGCGCGCCGAGCGGCACATGGCAGCATGTGGAGGTGATGTCTGAACATGATGCTCGCACTGTCTCTCCGCTGGTCGCGGCTGCCCGCGGGCAGGTTCCCAGCCACCGTCCGGTCTGGTTCATGCGCCAAGCTGGGCGCTCGCTACCAGAGTACCGGGAGATCCGTGCTGGTCGCGGGATGCTCGAGGCCTGTTTTGATCCGGAACTGGTCTGCGAGATCACCATGCAGCCGGTCCGCCGCCACGGTGTGGACGGGGCGATCCTGTTCTCCGACATCGTGGTTCCCCTCAAGGCCGCCGGCATCGACCTCGACATCGTTTCCGGTGTCGGTCCGGTGATCGCAAATCCGGTGCGTACACACGCCGATGTGCAGGCCCTGCCGATCCTGCGGCCCGAAGCCGTGGGCGCGGTCTCGTCGGCCGTCAAGTTGCTCAAGGCCGAGCTCGGCGACACCGCACTGATCGGATTCGCCGGCGCACCGTTCACCCTGGCGTCGTATCTGATCGAGGGCGGACCGAGCCGCAACTACGAGAACACCAAGGCGCTCATGTACTCCGAGCCGCAGGTGTGGCACGAACTCGTGGGCAAACTCGCCGACATCACCATCGCTTTCCTCAAGGTGCAGCTCGAAGCCGGCGTCGACGCCATCCAGCTGTTCGATTCGTGGGCCGGGGCACTCTCGGTTGCCGATTACCGCACCTTCGCCCGGCCACATTCGGCGCGCGTGTTCGCCGAACTCGCGTCCTACGACGTGCCGCGTATCCACTTCGGCGTCGGAACCGGTGAGCTGCTGCACGATATGGGCACCGCAGGCGCCGACGTGGTCGGTGTCGACTGGCGGATACCGCTCGACGAGGCCGGTCGCCGTGTCGGTCCCGGCAAGGCGTTGCAGGGCAACCTCGACCCGGCGTTGCTGTTCGCGCCCTGGGAGGTCGTGCAGTCCCACGTCCGCCGGATCGCTGCCGAAGCCGACGCCGCCGTGGCCGCCGGTTCCGCGGGCCACATCTTCAACCTCGGTCACGGCGTGTTGCCGACCACGGACCCGAGCATGCTGACGCGGGTGGTGGAGCTGGTGCATTCGCTGTGAATCCCTCGCGGCTGGCAGTGATCGGCGGCGGTATCTCGGGTCTGATGGCCGCCTACCGTCTACGGACACTGCTCGGACCGGCCGTCGACATCGAGATCTTCGAGGCCACCGATCGGCTCGGTGGCACCCTCAAGGGCGTCGAGCTGGCCGGTCGACGGCTTGATGTCGGCGCCGAGGCGTTCCTGGTCCGGCGCCCCGAAGTCCCCGCGCTGCTGGACGAACTCGGTATCTCGGGGCGGATGGTGCACCCGGGCACGCTCGGTCCCCGGATCCTGGCCCGGTCGGCGCTCGAGCCGATGGCGCGGCCCACGCTCATGGGGATTCCCGCCGATCCGGCCGTGGTCGCGCATCTCGCCGAACCCGCCGATCTGGCGTTGATGACCGACGAACCCACCCGGCCGTTCCGGTGGACGTCCGGTCAGGATGTGTCCATCGGCGGACTGGTCGCGCAGCGTTTCGGTCGTTCGGTGGTCGACCGCAGCGTCGACCCGATGCTCTCCGGTGTCTACTCCGCCCGCGCCGACGACCTGGGTCTGCGGGCGGTATTGCCCGCGCTGGCCGCAACGTTGGACGCCGGCGCCCCGAGTCTGACCGCGGCTGTCACCGAACTGCTCGGCGCCACTCCGGGTCAGGGACCGATCTTCGGCGCGTTGACCGATGGCTATTCCGAGCTCCTCGACGTGCTGATCGAGCGGTCCGCGGTCACGCTGCGTACCCATGCCGTCGACGATGTTCGCCGCGGCGAGGACGGCTGGCTGGTCGACGGAGACGCCTACGACGGGGTCGTCTGTGCGCTCGCGGCGCCGGCTGCGGCCCGCGTGCTGGGGTCCGAACCCGCCCTGGCCGCACCACTGTCGCGCATCGACGTCTCCGGATCGGCCGTGGTGGCACTGGCATTGGGCCCGGAGGTGATCCTGCCGGAGTTGTCCGGCGTGCTGGTGGCCAGCGACGAGACCGTGGTGCGCGCCAAAGCATTCACCTTCAGCAGCCAGAAGTGGCCGCATCTGGCCGGTGACGGCGCGCTCGTCCGCGCGTCCTACGGCCGGTTCGGTGCGCCGGTCACCGGCATCGACGACGAACAGTTGATCGACTGGGCCACCGGAGACCTGTCCACCGTCATCGACATCTCAGGAGGCCGCGGCGAGCCCCTGCGACCGGTGGACGCGGTGGTGCAGCGGTGGCCTTCCGGACTGCCGCGATATGCGACCGGGCATGCCGAACTGGTCGCCGAGCTCGACCAGAGCCGTCCGCGTGGACTCGTCCTGGCCGGTGCGGCCTACAACGGGGTGGGGGTCCCGGCGTGTATCGGCCGGGCCGACCGGGCAGCGCGCCAACTCGTGGCCGACCTGATCGCCTGACCCCTCGCGCATCGGCCCCCTGGGCTGCCGAGACACAGCCGGTGGGTGGCAGTATGAAATCCATGACCCGCCTGGATTATGCCGAAATCAATGCCACCGTCCGCTATCTGATGTTCTCGGTTTTCTCGGTTCGCCCCGGTGAACTCGGTGACGATCGGGCCGAGGCGATTGCCGACGCCACCAAGTTCTTCGATTCGCTGGAAGAGCGCGGCGTCGTGGTCCGTGGCCTCTATGACGTCGCCGGCCTGCGGGCTGATGCCGACTTCATGATCTGGTGGCATTCGGAAGAGGTCGAGCAGATCCAGGCTGCGTACGCCGACTTCCGTCGCACCACGATCCTGGGCAAGGCCAGCAACTCGGTGTGGAGCAACGTCGCGTTGCATCGTCCGGCCGAGTTCAACAAGAGCCACATCCCGGCTTTCCTCGCCGGTGAGGAAGCGGGCAAGTACATCTGCGTCTACCCGTTCGTGCGGTCGTACGAGTGGTACCTGCTGCCCGACGACGAGCGCCGCAAGATGCTCGCCGACCACGGCAAGGAAGCTCGCAGCTACAAGGACGTGCGGGCCAACACGGTCTCGTCGTTCGCGCTGGGCGACTATGAGTGGCTGCTGGCCTTCGAGGCCCCCGAACTGCACCGGATCGTCGACCTCATGCGTGATCTGCGGGCCACCGAGGCCCGCATGCACGTGCGGGAGGAGACACCGTTCTACACCGGGCCGCGGGTCGAGGTCGACAAGCTGATCGCCTCGCTGCCCTGATCGATCGGGCCCTCACAAACGAGCCGGTTATACGAAGACGAGCCACAAATATGTGGCTCGTCTTCGTATAACCGGCTCGTTTGTGGAGCTGTGGGGGGTCAGGCCGGCAGTTCGGCCTTGATCGGTTGGTCGCGCTTGCGCAGATCGAGGTAGCGGAACAGCAGCGAGCAGAACACCGCGATCATCAGCAGCGACCAGCCCCAGGTGACCTTGTTGTATTCGATGGCCCGGCCGAAGGCTTCCCACCTGATCGAGTAGAACGCATCGAACGACAGACATCCGTAGACGCCCAGCCAGGCGGGCCAGTTCCGGACGGCCGAACCCCGCAAGAGGACGGTCATCAGCAGCGGGAACAGCAGCATCGAGTAGTAGCCCTGGCCGAGTGAACCCACCAGCCACGAGGTGCACAGCAGAACGCCCGACGAGGTTGCCATCCAGAGCAGTTCATCGCTCTGGCGGTAGTAGCGGTACAGGAACCAGAGGCTGAACGCGGCCATACCGACGAAGGCCAGCCGCAGAAGCCAGACCAGCCAGGTGTCGACGCCGAAGTAGGCGCCGGTGCCGACGATCGAGCTGTTGTAGTAGTCCCGCGCCTCGAACAGGTACGGGGCGGTGCGGGTGAAGAAGTCCATCGGGTCGGCCGAGAGCGGCCAGGCCATCGCGGTCAGCAGGATCGGCATCCCGATGGCGCCGACGAACACCTTCCACTGCCGGTTGAGCAGCGGCAGCAGGAGCAGCACGGCCAGGACCGGTTTGACCGCGATCGTGATACCCAACGGGACACCGGCCCACAGATCCTTGCGCTGCAGTGCCCAGGTCATGAAGAGCAATTCACCCAGCAGCACAAAGGAATTGAAGTTCACGAAGATCAGGGTGTGCGAGACGCTCTCGGACAGGAAGAACACGAACAACACCACCGGCATGACCGGCGAACGCCAGGAGTACCCGAACATCCGGGTGATGAGGTAGGCGCAGAACACCAGCACGACCGCGGAGGCGAAGATGAACAGCCACCGCGACTTCTCCGGATCGAGGTAACCCAGTGGTGCCATCAGCATGGTGCCGGACGGAGGGTAGAGGTAGTGCGGATCGACGGTGTTGTAGTTGCCGTTGTAGACCGGTTCGTTGCGCAGGAACGCCAGCGCGGCGCGGTACACCGGTGCGAAATCGTCGGTCCGGTCGCCGTTGACACCCAGGATCAGCGACCGCTGGATCACCATCAGGATCGCGACCGGCCACAACACCATGGACACGATCCGACCGGTGTCGACCTGCGGAAACAGCAATCGATCACGGATCGTTGCAGGGCTGGTCGTCAGTTGTTGGTCGTCGCGGGTGTCATTCATCGGCACTGCCGCACCGTACTACGGCCACCGGTGGCCGCGGCGCCCGACACGGGACTCAGGCCGGACAAGCGCCCGTCGTCGGGGGTGTTCCGGAGTGCGCATACGCCATCACGGCCTGGCCGGCACAGTCCGAATGCGCGGTCACCGAGTACCCGAGCCCTTCCCACGTCAGCATCGAGAAGTCGGCACCGGCGCCCACCAGGCCACCGTTGACACCGTCGGTGGCGACCGGCCCGTTGATCGGGTCACCGGCGCCACGGAGGACCAGAACCGGCACCGGTAGCTCGCGCAGCGACGGCGGTGCGTCGCCGGAAGGGAACCCGTTGCAGCGCAGGAGACCGAGTGCGGCATTGCTGCCGGTCAGCGGATATTGCTGACTCCATTCGGCGAGCAGATCCGCGACCTGGTTCTGGCCGACCGGTTCGGTGGTGTCGTTGCAGCGTGAGAGCAGTTGGCCGTCACCGCCGCGCAGTTCACGGGACTGTTCGATCGCGGTTCGCAGCGGGCCCAGGGTGCCGTCGTCGGCCTTGCTCAGCAGGTCGGAGGTGGCGGCGATGACCGCGGGCCGGTCACCGGGTGTCAGGGCGATCGTGGTGGTCGCCGCGAGGAGGATGTCGGTGTCGGAGAATCCGCCGACGTTCCCGGCCCGGGCCCGTTCGAGGAGTCCGGCGATGGTGGCCGCGGGATCGGCGCCGAGAGAACAACTCAGTGCCCGGCACTGTTCGGCGAAGGTCCGCAGCGCGGCGTTGGTTCCCTCGGCGATCTGCTGGGCCGAGTTCTGGGCGTTGGCGCCGTACGGGGCCGGGGTGTCCAGGATCAGTCGGGCGACATGGTCGGTGTACAGACCGGCGTACGCCAGTGCCACCGCGGCGCCGTTGCCGACTCCGATGATCCCGATGTGCTCGACGTCCCACAGGACACGCAGTTCCTCGAGGTCGGCGGCCGCATTGTTGGTGGTGAACTGCACCTGGTGAGGGCTCAGCGTCTCGGTGCAGCCGTCGGATGCGGAGGTTCCCGCCGCGGCCAGGCGGCGTTCGCGGTCCGCGCTCGCATCAGCTGACTCGCTGAAGCCGTTGCTGAGCAGGGTGTTCCGTTCGAGGTTGGTCATGCAGTCGAGCGGGGTCGACTCGCCGGTGCCTCTGCGGTCGACGGCGACCACCGGGTTACCGGCGAGCAGGGCGCTGCCGCCGCCTGCGGCCAGCGAGACCAGCGTTCGGGCCGACGCGAGGTCGGTGCCCGAGGTCAGGACCAACGGAGGTGCCTCGGCGGGGGTCGCCGATGATCGGGCCCGCACCGCGGACACCAGAACGGAATCGATGCTCTGGACACCGGGGGTGACCGAGTTCGTGTAGTTGGCGCAGTCGAGGGTGATGCCGTCGGGGAGCGCGGCGACGCCGAGGCGTTCGACCGTCGCGTCGGTGCACTCGGTCCAATTCAGGTCCGACGCCGGGGCCGCCAGTTCCGGCGGTGCCTCGGCGGTCGATGGCGCCTGCCCGCCGTCACCGTCCTGCTCGATCACCAGATCGGGACCGGGGTCCGGACCGGCGGAGCATCCGGTGAACGCACCGATGGTCACTGCCGTGGCAATCGCGCACAGTCGGAGCCGTCGGCGGATCACGGTGGGGCGTCGCATGATGGCGAGGGTACTGGCGCGGGCGGTCATCGCGGATCGCGCACCCAGCGCACGTACAGGTAGTCCTCGTCGTCGGCCAGGACGTGAGCCCGCCGCATCTGCCGGGCCGCGGTGCCGCCTGCGGTGAGGTGCCTGGCGTCGCCGGCGGTGAGCACCGGTGCGACGGTGACGCACAACTCGTCGAGCAGGTCCTTCTCGATCAGTGTGCCGAGCAGCGACGGACCCCCTTCGCAGAGGACCCGCCACCGGCCACTGCCGGCCAGATGGGCCGCGACCGCGGTCATGTCGACACTGTCGGTGCCACAGTCGACGAGCGTGGCACCGGCGTCGACGAGACGTGCCCGGGCGTCCGCGGGGGCGTCGCGGCAGGTGAGGATCTCGGTTCCGGGGTCGGTGATCAGTGGATTGTCGGGCGCGATGGTGAGCGCGTTGCTCACCAATGCCAGTGTCGCCACGGGCGATTGACCCAAGCCGGCGCGACGTCCGGCCATGTCGGGGTTGGGCTGCACCGGCCCGTAACCTTCCGCGACCGCGGTCCCTGCCCCGACGACCACCACGTCGGCCAGTCCGCGCAGCACCATGAACAGCCGACGGTCCCCGTCGCCACCGAGGCCGCCGGAGAGACCGTCCACCGCCGCGCCACCGTCGATGGAACCGATCATGTTGGCGCGCATCACGACAGCGCCCGCCGGGGCCGGGGGATAGGCGTAGAGGTCGGCGAGAGCCTCGGGACACAGCTCCGCAACCGTGGTTCCCGCGCGGTCGACGCCCCGGGTTCCTGTGAGCTGGGTCGCTTTCGTCAATGGGTGCACGGAACCATTCTGACCACTTGACTAGGCTCGCGACATGCCAGCACGTCTGAGCGACCGCACGCCGCAGGTCGCACCCGAGGCCCTCATCGGTGAGATGGTCCCGCCGTCGATGTTCGACGAGGTCAGTTTCGACTCCTACATACCCGATCCCAACGAGCCCAGTCAGGCCCAGGCGGTTGCCGCGGCCCGCGCCTTCGTCGAACGCGCCAAGAAGGTCAAGGGCGGCAAGAAAGGCCTGTTCGGCCGCAAGTCCGCACCACAGGCCGGACTCGGTCTGTACCTCGACGGCGGGTTCGGTGTCGGTAAGACACATCTGCTGGCGTCGATCTATCACGCGATGCCCGAGCCCAAGGCGTTCGCGACATTCGTCGAGGTGACCCACGTGGTGGGTGCCCTCGGCTTCGTCAACGCCCTCGAGCGGCTCTCGGAGCACTCGGTGCTGTGCATCGACGAGTTCGAACTCGACGATCCCGGTGACACCATGCTGGTGTCGCGGTTGCTGACCGAACTCTCGGCGAAGGGTGTCTCGATTGTCGCCACGTCGAACACATTGCCCGGACAGCTCGGTGAGGGCCGCTTCGCAGCCCAGGATTTCCTGCGGGAGATCAAGAAGCTGTCGGCGGTTTTCGAGGCGATTCGCGTCGACGGTCCCGACTACCGCCACCGTGATCTGCCGCCCGCGCCCGATCCGGCCACCGAGGCCGAATTGCGGGAACTGGCCGAGAAGACCCCGAACGCCACGCTCGACGACTTCGACGAGCTGTGCGCGCATCTGGCCAAACTGCATCCGTCGAAGTACAAGGCCTTGGTCGAAGGCGTCAGCGTCGCCTGCGTCTCCGGGGTGCACCCGGCGGCCGATCAGACGGTGGCACTGCGGATCGTGGTCCTCGCCGACCGGCTGTACGACGCCGGTATCCCGCTGATGGTCTCGGGGTCGAAGCTCGACGAGATCTTCACCGAAGAGATGCTCAATGGCGGTTACCGCAAGAAGTACCTGCGGGCGACCTCCAGGCTGCTGGCGCTGTCGCGGTTCGCCGAATCCAGGTAGCCGGCCGGCGTTCGATCCGGACCGGGTTTTGATCGGTCCGCCGTAGGCTGGTCACATGGCTGATCCCGCGGCGCCACACCTGCACCCCGCAGATCTGGCTGAGTGGAGCCGGTGGCTCGAGGCCAACCACGACACCTCGCCAGGTGTCTGGCTGGTTTTCTGGCGCAGGGAGTCCGGCAGGGTGCCGCTCGATTACGACGGTGCCGTGCGAGAGGCGCTGTGCTGGGGCTGGATCGACGGCCACACGCGAGCCGTCGATGCCGATCGCCGGGGCATGTGGTTCACCCGCCGGGGTCGTAGCAGCGTGTGGGCCGCATCGAACCGGGCACGTGTTGCCGACCTGATCGCCGAAGGTCGCATGCGGCCGCCGGGACAAGCGGTGATCGATGATGCCAAGGCCTCCGGTTTGTGGAATCTCCTCGAGGACGCGGAGGCGCTCATCGAACCGGCGGAACTGGCATCTGCGCTCGACGACGACCCGGCGGCGCGCGGTCATTGGGACCGATTCCCGCCCAGCGCAAGGAAATTCGCGTTGACGCAGATCGCCATGGCCAAGCGGCCGGAGACGAAGCGTAAGCGCATCGTCGCGATCGTCGAGAAGGCAGCCCGAGGTGAACGGCCCTGACCCGCAAAGGATCAGGCGGGGCTTCCCTGAGGGCTGCGCGCGAAGATGAAGTCGTTGCAGATGGCGCCGTTGACCTGAAAGGTCTTGTGGCCCACGATGTCGAAACCCATCTTCTGGTAGAAGCGCTGCGCCCGGATGTTCTTCTGGTTGACGCCGAGCCAGATCAGTTCGCTGCCTGCCGCAGCCGCGTGGTTCAGAGCCGCGGCCATCAGCCCGGCCGAGGCGTCGCGGCCGTGATGGCCTGGTAGAACGTACATTTTCGACAGCATGGTGACCGGTCGCGCGGTGATGGTCGACAGTACGTCGCGGTCGGTGGGTTCTTCGTCGACGACGAGCGCGTACCCGGCGATCTTCGAGGTGGCCGGGTCGACTGCCTTGAAGACATGGTGGGTTGGATCCGCCATGAACGCCAGGAAATGTTCGGCCGTGAGGTTGTGGGCCACGAAGTGTTCGATGTCGGTGATGGTCAGTTCCGGCGGACAGGCGAGAGGGAAGGTCACGGCGGCAACGGCCGCGATCTCAACCGCGTCCTCGGGTACGGCGATGAGGATCTGAGCCCTGTCGTTCTGGGTCATGCGGCTGGTCATCCTTGTCGGTCGGCGGGTCGGCGGAGAATCTCATTGTTTGATCAAGACGTCGGCCACGTTGTCTCGGGCACGCACCCTTTCAGTTCACCACCCTTCCCGCGCTGACGTCGACGGTTCCGGCCCCCCCGGATTCCGGAGCCGACGACAGGTCAGATGATCTGCTCGGTGGGGAGGATGTGGATTTCGGTGAGATTCACGTGCCCGGGAAGGGAGGCGAGGAAGGCGACGGTCTCGGCGATGTCCGCTGATTGCAGTACGTCGATCTGTTCGATGAGGTCCGCCATCAGCTTGCTCGCGGAGGGGTCGGTCACGTGGTCGGGGAGTTCTGTGTCGACCATGCCCGGTTCGATGGCGCAGACGCGGATCTTCTTCCGGCCGAGTTCCATGCGGAGCAGCCGGGTGAGTTGGGTGAGATAGGCCTTGGTGGCCGAGTACACCTGGAAACCTTCGAGATACCGGACGGCGGCGGTGGAGGATGTGACGACGAGGTCGGCCGGTCGCCCTGCCGCGGCGGCCGCTTCCAACGGGCCGACGAATGCCCCGATCGTGTTCATCGTGCCCTTGATGTTGAGATCGATCTGCGCGTCCCAATCGGCAACGGCGAGGTCGCTGATCCCGGAGATGAGTTGAACGCCGGCGTTGGCGAAGAGCAGGTCGACCGTGCCGAGTTCGTCGGCGATCCGATCCGCGGTCGACCGGACGGCGTCGCGGTCGGTGAGGTCGGTCGGTAGGGCCAGAGCGATGCCGCCCTTGGCGCGGATGCGGTCTTCGAGTGTGTCGATCCGGTCGCCGCGGCGGGCCAGGAGCGCGACCGAGGCGCCGAGTTCGGCGAAGCGCTCCGCGGTGGCGGCGCCGATCCCGCTGGAGGCGCCGGTGACGACGGCGACTCTCCCGGCGAGGGGGGTTCCGGCGATGATCTGAGGTCCGGGGATCTGGGCAGTGGTGGTGTTCTGTGTTGTGTTCACCTCACCAGCGTCCGTGTCCGAGCGACGGTGAGGGAGGCCGCGACAGGGCCACTCTCACAAGGGGTTCGGATTGCCGTCCGACAGTAGGCTTCGACCATGACGCAGGCAGATCTAGGAGAGTTCCTCCAGACCCGACGCGCCCGGGTTCAGCCCGAGCTGCTCGGAATACCTATCGTGGGCCACCGGCGCGTTCCGGGCCTTCGTCGCGACGAGGTGGCGACCGATGCGGACATCAGCGTGGATTACTACCGGCGGATGGAGCAGGGGCGCGAGCGGCACCCTTCGGAACAGATCCTGGCGTCCCTCGCGCGGACCCTACGGCTCACACCCGATGAGCAACGGCACCTCTACGCGCTGGCCGGTGTCGCATGGAAGCTCGATGGGCAGGCAGTGAATCGGCCGGTGCCCGCCGAGCTTCTGACGCTGCTCGACACCTGGCAGGAGGCAGGGGCGATTGTCCTCGATCCGGTCCTCGACGTGATCGCACTGAACGCGCAGGCGGAGGAGTTGTTCGGTGGATTCGCCGCCCGGAGGAATCTCCTGGAGATGGTGCTCCTCGACCCACATGGGCGCTCGTTCTTCGTCGACTGGGAGGCCTCGGCCCGGGCCACTGTCGCCAACTTGCGGGCCAGCGCCGATTTCGGTGAGACCCCGGCCCGGTTTCGTGAGCTCATCGCCGAGCTGCGACGGAACAGTGCGGAGTTTCCGGCGCTGTGGGCGATGCACGACGTTGCGCCGAAGACACACGAAACAAAGGAGCTTCTGCATCACGAACGAGGTCTGCTGACCATCGACTTCCACGCCTTCGGTGTCTCGAGCGCACCCGGGCACCAGTTGCTGGTCTATCGGGAGCAACTCAAGGGTCGATCATCACCCTGACGCCGATGGCTGCCGGTTCACGGCTCCGGAGACATCGAGGTCCTCGAGCTCGGCGACCAGGGTGCCCGCCGCCGCGTCGCGCCTGATGATCACGCCGAGTTCGGCCGCGGCCGCCGCGTACGACGGAGTGTCCAGGACGCGCTGCGTGGCCGCTGCGATCTTGTCCGGCGTCGCCTTGCGCGAGAGCGTGATCCCGGCACCTCGGGCGCTGACCCGGGCTGCGTTGTCGGCCTGGTCCCGGCCATGGGGCAACGCCACGATCGGCACGCCTGCGGCCAGCGCGCGGACCACCGTGCCGTGCCCGGCATGGGTGATGACGGCACGGGCATGTTCGAGAACCGCGGAGTGAGGTGCCACCGCGACGACGGTGACGTTGGCGTGCGCGTGCAGGGTGGTCGGGTCGATCGCAGGTCCGGTGGTCACATAGCCACGAACCGGCATCTGCGCGAGCGCATCGACGATTCGCTGCAGGCAGGCCGCCTGGTCCTGAAACGTCGAGGACAGGGCCACCAGGACCAGCGGTGCGTCACCGGCGGGCGGGGTCCACCGGTCGGCACCGGTCCAGGCGGGATCGTCGAGGACGGCGCCGACATACCGGACGTGCGCAGGCATCTGGGCGGGGAAGTCGAACCCGGCGGAGGTCAGGACCAGATGTCTGCGTGCCGCGTGCATCTGGTCGAAGAACTCGGCCACCGGCGCAAGACCGTAGGACACCCGCAGTCTGTTCAGGGCCTCGGTGCCCTTGTTCCACTGGCTCAGTGTCAATGCCCTGACGGTGCGATCGCGGAGCCGGGTCACCCGGCCGTGGGCCGGCTGCAAGCCGAGACCAACCGGCGGCATGCCTGTCGTGGGCAGGAGATAGGTGTTGGCGAACGGCACGTCGAACGGGACCCCGCGGGCCTGCGCGGCAACCATCGCACCGACCGCGAAGAACGAGCAGACCGCCAGATCCGGATGAACGGAGTCGATGACGTCCGCCATGTCACGGGCGTAGGCAGGTGCGGGGCCGACGAATTGGCGGTTGCGCAGGCGGGCGAACAACGTGATCGGGTTCGAGCATTCCCAATCCTCGAGCGGGTCGTCCGCGGCGCTGCGGGACGCCCGGTTGGGTGCGGCGGTCCACGGCACAAATCTCGCACCGATGGATTCGACGTCCGAGGTCATCGAATCCTCGGCGAGGACGGTGACGCGGTGGCCCCGTTCGACGAGTCGTCTCGCCGCGCCGAGTTCAGGAGGTACGGTGCCGCCGCCGTCGACCAGGGCGAAGAGGTACGTGTGCGCCTTCATGTTCTGGTTCCTCTCAGGACGCCGACGACCAGGTCGGCCATGGATTGTTCGGTGGCCGCCCGGCTCAGACCGAGATCGCGCCGGAGCAGTTTCCAGACATAGACGTCGGTCGCCGCATGCAACGTATGGAGGGCGTGGACACGGGCTGCCGGTTCCGTGGGCAGTTGGTCGCCGAACATCGCGACCAGCCACTGCTGGTGAAGGGTCCGCGCCTTGTCGAGGGCGGTTGCCAGGTCGGGAAATCGGTCCGCCGACATCGCCCATCGGACGTTCGCATCACCCATCAGCTCGTACTCACCGACCAGTGCGTTGATGGCACCGCGGACGTCGCCGGGCCGCGCGGCGTGACGGGCGGCGTTGGTCTGCTCCGCCAACGACTCCGCCAATCCGCGAACCACCCCGGCCTTGGATTCGAAATGATTGAGCACCGTCTGGTGCGAGACACCCGATGCCTTGGCGATCGAGGCCAGGGTCACATCCTCGAAGGACCTCTCCATGAAGAGGTCTTTCGCGGCGGCGAGAATCCGCTCGCGGGTGGCGACTTTGCTCTCGGCGCGACCGGTCTGGGTGTAGGTGCGTGTCATTTTCATTTGACTGCCACTCAAGCACTGACTTGAGTGCCGGTCAAGCGAATTTATTCACCGAAAAAAAAGCCGGGCCGCCGTGGCGGCCCGACCGGGGGAGTGCGGGGGATGTTCTGGACTCAGACGAACGTGGCGCAGATGCGCTGTGCCGCGGCATGCAGTGCCCGTTCGCGCTGCGTATCGACATATCTGGACACGAGAAAAACCCGGCCTGGGGGCCGGGTTTCTCTTTTCGAACCATGGTGCGCGATACAGGGATTGAACCTGTGACCTCTTCCGTGTCAGGGAAGCGCTCTCCCGCTGAGCTAATCGCGCCTGTTCATGGGGATTCGATCTGTTTGGAGCGGATGACGGGATTCGAACCCGCGACCCTCACCTTGGCAAGGTGATGCGCTACCAGCTGCGCTACATCCGCATTCGTTGAAGAAGCCCCGGTACAAGCCGGGGCTTCTTCGACGATGGTGCGCGATACAGGGATTGAACCTGTGACCTCTTCCGTGTCAGGGAAGCGCTCTCCCGCTGAGCTAATCGCGCTAGATCTTGTTCAGTTGTAAGCCTATTCAAACAATGGAGGCGGCGACGGGAATCGAACCCGTGTGCACGGCTTTGCAGGCCGTTGCCTCACCACTCGGCCACACCGCCACGGTGAATCTCGATCTTCGAGCGGATGACGGGATTCGAACCCGCGACCCTCACCTTGGCAAGGTGATGCGCTACCAGCTGCGCTACATCCGCATTCGGAACCAGGGTCTTGGTCGTGCTGTCCTGGCAACGAGGACAAACATTATCGGACCGACCCGCAAAGTCACAAATCGCCTGATCAGGCGGATTTCGGGTGAAGCGGCGCCGATGTTGATCGAGTTTCGGGTGGTGTTGGTGGGGTCGGTGGGATCGACCTTGCGATTTGGTTGCACGCAGGGTCATCGTGTTAATGTCTTCCGGTCGAGACCGAAGGATCTGGTCACGACAAACTGGTCCCGTGGCTCAGTGGAAGAGCGTCCCGTTCACACCGGGAAGGTCGCTGGTTCGATCCCAGCCGGGACCACATAGAAGAGGACGTCGCCCAAGCGGCGTCCTTTTTCGTTGCCCTCCCCGGCAGTGTTTCGGACCCCGTTCCCGGTTCCGTCGTTCTGACCCCAGCTCAGCCGTGTTGCATCGCCCATTCGACCAGTGGTGTGCCTTCGCGCCAGCCCGCCCGGATGCGCTCGATGAGTTCGGGTGTGTGGATGAAGTCGTCGAATCCGAAGTCCTGGCTCACGGTGAGGGTTTTGTGCCGCAGTAGGGCAATCCGTGGATGGTCTTTGTCCCATCCACGCGGCGCGGTCTTCAGCGTCGCGCCGCCGATCTCCCATCCGCCGGCGCGCAAGGTCTCGATGATCTTCTCGAGCTCGGGACCGAACAGGTCGTTGTCGATGGCGGCGCGCAGGTTCGCGAGCCGTTCGGGCGTCGAATCGTAGAATCCGGCGGCGATCTTCACGCCCGGTGCACCGATCTGCACGTAGTAGCCGGTGGCCGGTCCGACGGCGACAAACGCTCCCTGATGGGTCTTGAACGGCGTCTTGTCCTTGGCGAAGCGGACATCGCGATACGGGCGAAAGACCTTGGCCTGTCCGAACTCGTCGCTCAACGCCTCGGCGAGTTGGTTCATCGGTCCGGCGACGGCGCGCTGATACGTCTGCTTGTGCGCTTCCCAGAACGCCTTCGAGTTGTCCTGCTCCAAGTCGTCATAGAAATCCAGCGCGGCCTCTGGGAATCCCTGGAAAGTCATCGCCAAATGGTACGTCGGCACCGATGTCGACCCGCTTCCACTTGCCTCGGTGGGCACCGAGCGGCTACTAATTGAATTCTGGATGAGAATTACGTTCTCGCTCAGAGAGATCTATGTATTCGCAGGTGCGACCGAGGTGAGGACGTGCACGCCCATGTTGTTGGAGCTGACCGACGATCAAGAGTTCTTCCGGGACACCACGGACAGGTTCCTGTCGGCGAAGGTGCCGGTGGCCGAACTCCGTCGTCTCCGGGACGATCCCGTCGGGTATCCGTCGGACTACTGGCGCAAAGGTGCCGAACTGGGCTGGACCAGCCTGCTGGTCGACGAGCAACGCGGTGGTGGATCCATCAGCGGTTCCGGGCTCGCCGATCTCACGCTGGTTGCCCATGAGTTCGGACGCCATGCCGCGCCGGGCCCCTTGCTGCCCACGAATGTCGTCGCCTCGCTGCTGAACACCTACGGGTCCGAAGAGCATGGCGCCGTACTCGAGGAACTGCTGGCCGGCACCGCGACCGCGGCCTGGGCGCTCGCCCGGCCGAACGCGAAATCTCTGGTTGCGGTCCGGGACACCTTGATCACCATCGATGGTGACGAGGTGGTTGTCCAGGGTGCCAAGCGCCCGGTCGAAGGGGCCGCTGCGGCCGACCACCTGCTCGTCGTCGGGCGGACCGGGGAAGGCCTGTCGCAGGTGCTCGTTCCACGGACTGCAACCGGTGTCACGGTTAAACCCCTGCAATCGATCGACCTGACCCGGCGGTACGCCGCCGTCGACTTCGACGAGGTGCGCGTGCCACTCTCGGCGCTGGTCGGTGAGCCGGGGCAGGCCCGCGAGGCCGTCACCCGGGGTTGCCAGGTGGCGATCGTGATCAACTGCGCCGAGTCGGTCGGCGCGATGCAATCGGTGTTCGACATGACCCTGGAGTGGGCCTTCGACCGCTACTCGTTCGGTCGGGCCCTGGCCTCATACCAGGAGATCAAGCATCGTTTTGCCGACATGAAGATGTGGCTCGAGGCCGGTCACGCCGTCGCTGACGCCGCCGCTGCGGCGGTTGCCGCGCAGGCCCCGAACGCCGCGGAGGTCGTCAGTGCGGCCAAGGCGTACATCGGTCAGTACGGCGAGGAACTGATGCAGGACTGCGTGCAGATCCACGGCGGGATCGGTGTCACCTTCGAACACGATCTGCACCTGTACAGCCGGCGCGCGAGCGCCAATCGATCCACTTTCGGCGTTCCCGCCGATCACCGGCAACGCATCGCCGACATCGTTCTGCGCCAGGAGGCCACGGTATGACCGCCCCCAAGACCGACACCGCCGACACCGAGATGGAATCCGTCGAGGACTTTTCCGCCCGGGCCCGCGCCTGGATTCAGGACAATCTCAAGCGATCCGACCCGGCCGCCCACATCGGGGTGATGCGCAACGAGGGCAGCGACGAGGAAGAAGTGGCCCTCGTGGCCCGCGAGCGTGAAATCCAGCGCATGTTCTACGACGAAGGGTTCGCCGGGATCTGCATACCGCGCGAGTACGGCGGTCGCGGTCTGACCCGGGCACACCTGAAGGCTTTCGACGACGCACTCGGCGGTTACGAGTACCCGGCCCGTCTGCAGTCGCCGACGTTTGCGCCCTGCGTGGGCGTCATCCTCGACTACGGCACCGAAGAGCAGAAAAAGCAGCACATCCCCGCCATCCTGAAGGGCGAGGAGATCTGGATGCAGTTCCTCTCCGAGCCCAGCGGCGGATCGGACGTGGCAGGTGCGCTGACCACCGCGGTGCGCGACGGTGACGAATGGGTGCTCAACGGATCGAAGATCTGGACCACCGGTGCCTGGTGGTCGGACTGGGCACTCTGCCTGGCCCGGACCAACTGGGACGTCCCCAAGCATCGCGGCCTGACGGTCTTCATGCTGCCGCTGCGTCAGCCGGGCATCGAGGTGCACCGCATCGAACTGCTCAACGGGTCGCGGGAGTTCTGCCAGGAGTACCTGACCGACGTCAGGGTCCCGGACAGCGATCGGGTCGGGGAGGTCGACAACGGCTGGAAGGTCGGCACCGGCTGGATGTTCCACGAGCGGATGGCCCATCACTCGCCGTACACGACGATGCCGGCCGGTTCGGCCCGTGGTGGTTCGCGCGTGCCCGAACTGATCGAGGTGTTGCAGGATTCCGGCCGGGCCGACGATCCGATCAGTCGCGACCTGATCGGCGAGGCGCGAATGTTCGATGTGGTAAAAGATGCTCTGCAGCAGCGTATTTCGCGAGGCATCGCCAAGAAGACCGTGTCGGATCAGGCGGCCAGCATCGCCCGGCTGATGACCGGTGTGGCCGCTGTGCGCTCGACGGCGATCGGATACGAGCTCACCGATGCCTCCGGTGCGGCGTGGGACAGCGACGACGGCGCAGTCGCCGAGCGCGGCGTGGACAATCTCATGCGGCAGGTCTCGACGATCGCCGGCGGCACCACCGAGATGGCCCGCAACGCGATCAGCGAGCGGCTGCTCGGGATGCCGCGTGAGCAGACTCACGACGTGAACCTGGCGTTCCGTGACGTTCCGAGAGGGCGATCCGGCAGCTGAACCGGTGCCGGCCCCCCGGTTACGTAAGCTGTGACCATGGATCGAAGTGGGGACGCCGTGGAGCGGCAAGACGGTAACGGCTTCCTGCAGGCGATATCGAACAAGCGCAACGACATTCGGAATCGGCGCACTCTCAACCTGGTCTATCGCTGCGCCGTCGGGTTCATCGGTACCGCGGTGCTGGCAGTGGGGATCGTCACGATCCCGTATCCGGGTCCGGGCTGGCTGATCGTCTTCACCGGCCTGGGCATCCTGGCGACGGAATTCGTCTGGGCCAATCACGTGCTGAAGTTCGCCAAGGGCAAGTACGACAACTGGATGGACTGGATCTCGGCGCAGCACTGGTCTGTTCAAGCCATGTTCTGGCTGTTGACCTGTGCCGTTGTCGTGGGGACGTTGTGGCTTCTGGGCGCATTGGAGATGGGCGCGGGCTGGGTCGGCATCGAATGGACGTGGCTGGCAAGCCCCGTTCTGTGAGCCATCGCGCGCGTCCCGGCAACCGGACGTGGGCCTGCCGGGTGGTCGGCATTACGATCATGGATTGACATGGAACCCGGCCGCCCTCGGTCGGGTGGTTTCATTCGACAAGGAGTGCCCAGGTGCCAGAAAATCCCGTTCCCGGTCCATCAGCCACGATCGCGGTGGCGGCCGGGACCACCGCGGGTGCGGCGCTGCGCGAGAGCGGGCATCCCAACAAGGGTCCCGAGGCGATTGTCGTGGTCCGCGACGCCGACGGCACCCTGCGTGACCTGTCCTGGGCCCCCGACTCCGACACCGTCGTCGAACCCGTCGCCGCCAACACCGAAGACGGCCGCAGCGTCATCCGGCATTCGGCCGCCCACGTGCTGGCCCAGGCCGTCCAGGACCTGAACCCGAAGGCCAAGCTGGGCATCGGACCGCCCATCGAGAACGGTTTCTACTACGACTTCGACGTCGAAGAGCCGTTCACGCCGGAGAACCTGACGGCGCTCGAGAAGAAGATGAAGCAGATCATCAAGTCGGGTCAGCGCTTCTCCCGACGCGTCTACGAATCGGTCGACGAGGCCAAGGCCGAACTGGCCGGCGAGCCGTACAAGCTCGAACTCGTCGAAGACAAGGGTTCGGCCGACGACCCCGAGGTCATGGAGGTCGGTGGGGGAGAACTCACCGCCTACGACAACCTCAATCCGCGCACCGGCGAAAAGATCTGGGGCGATCTGTGCCGCGGGCCGCACGTGCCGACCACCAAATACATCTCCGCGTTCAAGCTGACCCGCAGCTCGGCGGCCTACTGGCGGGGCAACCAGGACAACGCCGACCTGCAGCGTGTCTACGGCACGGCCTGGGAGTCCGCAGAGGCGCAGGACGCCTACCTCGAACTGCTCGCCGAGGCCGAGAAGCGCGACCACCGCAAGCTCGGTGCCGAGCTCGACCTGTTCAGCTTCCCGGACGCGCTGGGTTCCGGCCTGCCGGTGTTCCACCCCAAGGGTGGCATCATCCGCAAGGAACTCGAGGACTACTCCCGGCAGCGTCACACCGATGAGGGCTACGAGTTCGTCAACACCCCGCACATCACCAAGAGCAACCTCTACGAGATCTCCGGCCACCTCGACTGGTACCGCGACGGGATGTACCCGGCGATGCACCTCGACGCCGAGCTCGACGAGAACGGCGAGGTGCGCAAGCCCGGCCAGGACTACTACCTCAAGCCGATGAACTGCCCGATGCACAACCTGATCTTCAACGCCAGGGGACGCTCGTATCGGGAGCTGCCGCTGCGGATGTTCGAGTTCGGATCGGTCTACCGGTACGAGAAGTCCGGCGTGATCCACGGATTGACCCGCGTGCGCGGCATGACGCAGGACGACGCCCACATCTACTGCACCAGAGAGCAGATGCGGGCCGAGCTGACGGGCGCGCTGAACTTCGTGCTGGGTCTGCTCAAGGACTACGGCCTCGACGACTACTACCTCGAACTGTCCACCCGCAACCCGGACAAGTCCGTCGGATCGGACGAGATCTGGGACGAGGCGACGGCCACCCTCGCCGAGGTCGGTGAGGCCTCCGGCCTGCGGCTGGTACCCGATCCGGGCGGTGCCGCGTTCTACGGCCCCAAGATCTCCGTGCAGGTCAAGGACGCGCTCGGCCGCAACTGGCAGATGTCGACCATCCAGCTCGACTTCAACCTGCCCGAGCGGTTCGAGTTGGAGTACACCGGCCCCGACGGCTCCAAGCACCGTCCGGTGATGATCCACCGGGCGCTGTTCGGATCCATCGAACGGTTCTTCGGTGTTCTGACCGAGCACTACGCGGGCGCGTTCCCGGCCTGGTTGTCGCCGGTGCAGGTGGTGGGTATCCCCGTCGCCGACACGTTCGTCCCGCACCTGGACGACGTGGTGGCGCAGCTCAAGTCGAACGGTATCCGGGCCGAGGTCGACCAGTCCGACGACCGGATGCAGAAAAAGATCCGCAATCACACGACCGGCAAGGTGCCGTTCATGTTGCTGGCCGGCGAACGCGACGTGGAGGCGGGCGCGGTGAGCTTCCGGTTCCGCGACGGTACCCAGGTCAACGGTGTGCCGGTCGCAGATGCGGTCCGCATCATCACCGAGTGGGTCCGGGCCCGCCGCAACGAATCGCCCACCGCCGGGCTGATCGAGGCGCCGGCGTGATCCGGGACGTGGGGCCGGGGCAACCCGATCGACTTCAGCGGCTGTGGAGCCCACACCGCATGTCGTACATCACCGCCGCCCCACGCACCGCCTCCGGCAATGGTGACGACTCCGAGTCGTCGGCGAAGTCGGTACATCCGTTCATCGACATCCCCCGGATGTCCGACGAGGCGGGTCTCATGGTCGCCCGCGGCGAGACGGTCTATGCGGTCCTGAACCTGTATCCGTACAACCCCGGGCACGCGATGATCGTGCCCTACCGCCAGGTCGCCGACCTCGAAGATCTGACCGAGGCCGAAAGCGGTGAGCTGATGGTCTTCACCCAGAAGATGATCCGGGCCATCAAGTCGGTCTCCAATCCCGATGCGTTCAACGTCGGTCTCAACCTCGGGACCGCGGCGGGCGGTTCGCTCGCCGAACACCTGCACCAGCACGTTGTGCCCCGATGGGGCGGTGATGCCAACTTCATCACGGTGATCGGTGAGACGAAGGTGATGCCGCAGTTGCTGCGCGACACCCGGGCTCTGTTGGCAGAAGCCTGGCTGAAGCTGCAGGATTGACGGCGCAGTAGCTGATGACGATGTTTCCAATGGAGAGCGTGCTGAATCTATGTTGAGTGTGCTGGGTCGGGCGTCGGTGTCCAAGATCACCCTGCCGCTGGGGAAAGTGCTGATCAAGACCGGTCTGACACCTGATGCGATGACGATCATCGGCACCGTGGCCACGATCGCGGCCGCGGTGACGCTGCTGCCGATGGGCTACTTGTTCGTCGGGACGCTGGTGATCTGGCTCTTCGTGATGTTCGACATGCTCGACGGTGCGATGGCCCGGGCCCGCGGCGGCGGCACCAAGTTCGGTGCCGTGCTCGATTCCACCTGCGACCGGCTCGCCGACGGTGCCATCTTCGCCGGACTCGGCTGGTGGACCCTGGTGGAGGAACCGAGCAAGCCGCTGTTCATCGCGACGATGATCTGCCTGGTCACCTCGCAGGTGATCTCCTACGCCAAGGCGCGTGCAGAGGCCAGCGGTCTCAACGGCGATGGCGGGCTGATCGAACGGCCGGACCGCCTGGTCATCGTGTTGGCCGGCACCGGCCTGACCGGCCTCGGATTGCCCTGGGCCATCCACATCGCGATGTGGGCACTGGCCGCGGGCAGCGTGATCACCGTTTTTCAGCGGATGTGGTCGGTGTACAAGTCGCCGGGAGCCACCGATCCGGTCCCCATCGCGGCCCCTTCGAAGGCACCGGAACCCGGCGGGCCGACGGAGTGACGGCGGTTGCCGAACGGCTCGCGGACCTCGGTTACGCGGCCGGATGGTCCCTGGTCAGACATCTGCCGGAAGGCCTGGCCCGCAGCATTTTCGACGGGGTGGGCACAGTCGCCGGCAGCCGTCGAGGGGGACCCGATCAGCTTCGCAAGAACCTGGCGCGGGTGTTGGGCTGCACACCCGAGCAGGTCCCCGACGACATGATGAAGGCCGCGATGCGGTCGTATGCGCGTTATTGGCGGGAGTCGTTCCGCCTTCCGTCCATGGATACTGCCGACGCGGCGGCCCGGGTGCACATGCCCGACGCCGATCGCGACCGGTTCATGACGGCCCTGGACAAGGGCAAGGGCCTGGTCTTCGCGCTGCCGCACACCGGCAACTGGGACATGGCCGGGGTCTGGCTCGTCCACTCGGTCGGCGAGTTCTCCACCGTCGCCGAGCGGCTCAAGCCCGAGTCGTTGTTCGAGCGGTTCGTCCGGTACCGGGAGAGCCTGGGCTTCGAGATCTTCCCGCTCAGCGGCGGGCAGGCCCCGCCGTATCAACAGCTCGCGGCCCGGCTTCGGTCCGGGGGTGTTGTCTGCTTGCTCGGTGAGCGCGATCTCGCCAAGCGCGGCGTCCCGGTGACGTTCTTCGGGGAACAGACCCGGATGCCGGCCGGCCCCGCCAAATTGGCGATCGAAACCGGGGCCGCGTTGATCGCGGCCCACCACTGGTTCACCGGACCCGACAGCTCCCAGGTCTCCTGTAGTGAGGTCATCGACACGTCCGGTGGGCTGCAGGCGACCACGCAGGCGTTGGCGGCGATATTCGAGACCAATATCGCTGCGCATCCCGAAGATTGGCACATGCTGCAACCCCTGTGGGAGGCTGACTGGTCGCAGAACCGGCGTCGCATGATCGAGGAGGGGAGCACCGAATGAAGATCGGCATGATCTGCCCGTACTCGTTCGACATCCCGGGCGGGGTCCAGGCCCACGTGATGGAACTCGCGCAGGTGTTCATCAACCGTGGACACATTGTCAGTGTGCTGGCCCCGGCGGGCCGGGGCACCGAGTTGCCGGACTACGTGGTGTCGGTCGGCGAGGCACTGGCGATCCCGTACAACGGCTCGGTGGCCCGACTGAACTTCAGTCCGAAAGCGTATGGGCGCCTGCGCAAGTGGCTGCGAGAAGAGGAGTTCGACGTACTCCACGTCCACGAGCCCAACTCGCCAAGCATCTCGATGCTCTCGCTGATGGTCGCGCAGGGTCCGATCGTCACCACCTTCCACGCGGCGACCACGAAGTCGTTGTGGCTCAGTCTTTTCCAAGGGATTCTGCGGCCCTATCACGAACGCATCGCCGGTAAGATCGCTGTCTCCGAACTGGCCCGCCGGTGGCAGATGGAATCCCTCGGATCCGATGCGGTCGAGATCCCGAACGGGGTCCACGTGCGGTCTTTCTCCGATGCCGAGCCGTTCGAAGGCTATCCCCGCCGGGGCAAGACGATCCTGTTCCTCGGTCGCTACGACGAACCCCGCAAGGGGATGGACGTTCTGCTCGGGGCGCTTCCCGCGGTGGTCGCCCGGTACCCGGACGTGCGGGTCCTGGTGGTCGGCGGCGGTCACGAACGCACGCTGCGCGGCAAGGCCGGGGAGTACGCGGACCGACTGGTCCTGCTCGGTCAGGTCGACGACGAGACCAAGGCCCGCGCCCTGCGGTCGGCCGATGTGTACTGCGCGCCCAACCTGGGCGGCGAGAGTTTCGGCATCGTGCTGGTCGAGGCGATGGCCGCCGGCGCAGCTGTCGTGGCGAGCAAGCTCGACGCATTCCGCAGGGTCCTCGACGACGGACGCTGCGGAGTGCTGGTCGAGGTGGGCGACTCGGAAGAACTCGCCTTCGGCATCATTTCGGCCCTCGGCGACGACGCCAGTCGCTCCGCCATGGTCGGGCGCGCAGAGCAGCGCGCCGCACGGTACGACTGGTCGCAGGTCGCTGATCAGATCCTGCGGGTTTATGACACGGTCACGATCGGGGCCGGCAAGGTGGTAGTCGAAGAATGACGATTTCAGCTCTGACGATTCTGATCCTGGGAATCGTCGCGGTGGTGGTGCTGGCCGGGCTCGGCTGGTCCTACAAGACCGCGAACCGGCTCGACCGCCTGCATGTGCGGGTCGATCTGTCCTGGCAGGCCCTCGACGCGGCACTGGCCCGCCGCGCCGTGGTGGCGCGGTCGATCGGTGCCGGTCTCGGTGGTGACGGCAAAGCGCTGATCGCCGCGGCCGACCGGGCCGAAGGTGCACCCGTCGGCGAACGTGAAGACGCCGAGAACGTGGTCTCCGCCGCGCTGGCGCAGGTCGACAGCGCCTCGCTGCGCTCCCAACTGGTCACCGAACTCGCCGACGCCGAGACCAGGGTGATGATCGCCCGGCGGTTCTACAACGACGCTGTTCGCGACACGCTCGCGTTGCGAAACCGGCGCCCGGTGCGGTGGCTACATCTGGGCGGTACCGCCCCGCTCCCGACGTATTTCGAGATCGTCGAGCGCGCGGCGGCCTGAACTGCGACCCCCCGGCGTTGGAATGGGCTGACGCCCCCCCGGGACCGGCACGTACCGAAAGGCCCAGGGCATACACTGAACGTCCAGGACTTTACGGACTGTGTATCCACTAGTTGTGTAGGAGTAATAGACGTGAGCAGTGCTTCAGACCTTGGTTCTTCGGTGAGCCCGGAAGCTTCCGGCACCGGCACTGCGCGGGTCAAGCGTGGAATGGCCGAGATGCTCAAGGGCGGCGTGATCATGGACGTGGTCAACGCCGAGCAGGCCAAGATCGCCGAGGATGCCGGTGCTGTTGCCGTCATGGCTCTCGAACGCGTTCCCGCCGACATCCGGGCCCAGGGCGGAGTCTCCCGGATGAGTGACCCGGACATGATCGATTCGATCATCTCCACGGTCTCGATCCCGGTGATGGCCAAGGCCAGGATCGGCCACTTCGTCGAGGCCCAGATCCTGCAGAGCCTCGGCGTCGACTACATCGACGAGTCCGAGGTGCTGACCCCGGCCGACTACGCCAACCACATCGACAAGTGGCAGTTCACCGTTCCCTTCGTCTGTGGTGCCACCAATCTCGGTGAGGCGCTGCGCCGGATCACCGAAGGTGCCGGGATGATCCGGTCCAAGGGTGAGGCCGGAACCGGTGATGTCTCCAACGCCACCACCCACATGCGCAAGATGCGTGACCAGATCCGGTGGCTGACCTCGTTGCCCAAGGACGAGCTGTTCGTGGCCGCCAAGGAACTGCAGGCGCCGTACGACCTGGTTGTGGAGATCGCCGAGGCCGGCAAACTGCCGGTCACCCTGTTCACCGCCGGTGGTATCGCCACCCCGGCCGATGCCGCGATGATGATGCAGCTCGGCGCCGAGGGCGTGTTCGTCGGATCGGGCATCTTCAAGTCCGGTAATCCGGCTCAGCGCGCGGCCGCCATCGTGCAGGCCACCACCTTCTTCGACGACCCCGATGTGCTGGCCAAGGTCTCCCGCGGACTGGGCGAGGCAATGGTCGGTATCAATGTCGACGAGATCCCGGAGCCGCACCGCCTCGCAGAGCGCGGTTGGTGACCGGCGTCATCTGATCGAACGAGCGCTGCCTGGGCTGCCCGGTCCGGCCGGAAAACCGGCCGGACCGCAGGTGACCGGGCTGTTTCTGCCGACACGCATGGTCAATTCACTGCGCCCGGCGGGTCGATTGTGGATGATCAGACCGGGCAAGGTTGCTGCGCCGGGCAGAAGAAGCTTTGACGTGGCAGATTGATACGTGTTGGCGCGCTCGACCAAAAGACCTGAAGGCGGAGCTCGATGAGCATGGAGACAACCGGGGCGGTTCGCGATGTAACCCGTAGCGGTACAGGTGAGTTCGGCCAGGTCTCGATCGCGTGGGCCGTTGTCAGCGACGTCGGTCTGCTGCGCGAGGCCAACGAGGACGCGGTTCTGGTGGCGCCCGGGATGTTTCTGGTAGCCGACGGCATGGGTGGGCACGACCGTGGCGAGCTGGCCAGTGAGGCGGCGCTGACGGCGCTGTCGGCCACCGCCATCAGCGGGATCAATCGCACGCGCGACTCGGTGGTCGAGATGCTCTCCGAGGCACAGCGGCAGATCGAGCGGATCGACACCGAGTCGGCCCGTCACGCGGGCACCACCATCACCGGTGCGTTGCTGGCCGACAACGACGGTGTGCCGCACTGGCTCGTCCTGAACATCGGGGATTCGCGGACCTACCGGTTCTCCGCGGGCCGTCTCGAACAGGTCACCGTGGACCACTCGCAGGTCCAAGAGTTGGTCGACGCGGGTTACCTGACCGTCGAACAGGCCCGGGTCGACCCGCGGCGCAACGTGATCACCCGTGCCCTCGGAGCCGGGATGGAACAAGAGGCGGACTTCTTCACCTTCCAGGTCGCGGTCGGTGACCGGATCCTGGTCTGCACCGATGGTCTGACCGGAGAACTCGCCGACAGTGCGATCGCGCAGATCCTGGCCGATCACACCGATCCCACCCAGGCCGCGACAACACTTGTCGAGGCGGCATTGGAGTCCGGCGGACGCGACAACGTGACGGTGGCGATCGCCGATGTCATGGCGGTCCCGGAACTTGTCGAACCCATTCGGTGAACGTGCCGATGAGCGCGCCGACGGAGTCGTTCGTCGACTACTGCGGCGAGCGGTACGCGCTCGACCCGGACGTACCGTTGCACATCGGCCGTGAAGCCGACCTGGACATCGATGACAACCCCTATCTGCACCGCAAGTTCCTGACGATCCATTTCGAAAAGGGTCTGTGGTGGTTGTCCAACGTCGGCTCGCATCTGTCGGCGGGTGTGGTCGCCGGGGAGGCGGGGTTCTCGGCCACTCTGGCGCCCGGTGCGAGCGTGCCGCTGATATCCGGGGTGACCGCGGTGGTGTTCTCCGCAGGCCCGACCACCTATGAACTCGACATCCATTCGGGCACAACTCCTCTGGTCACGCTGGATCCGCCGGCCGAACCGACGGGCAGCGGTGAGGCGACCATCGGCGTCGTCTCGCTGACGGAGAGTCAGAAGCTGCTCATCGTGGTCCTCGCCGAAGAGGTGCTGCGTCGCAACGGCACCGGGGCGAGCTCCATCCCGTCGTCGGCGCGGGCCGCCGAACGCCTCGGCTGGTCACTCACCAAGTTCAATCGCAAACTCGACAACGTCTGCGACAAATTCGATCAGATCGGTGTCTCGGGGATGCGCGGTGGATCGGGTCATCTGGCCAGCAATCGCCGGGTCAAGCTCGTCGAATACGCGGTTGCCTCCCGGGTGGTGACCCGCGCCGACCTGCCGATGATCGAGGCCGAGGCCCGACGAAGCGGTGTGACGGGCAGCTGATCGCCCGCAAGTGTGCCCGATCGGGCACGCAATCGGGGTGTTCGCCGTGAAAAGGTGGTCTTACCTGCATCGATGGGGTGGGTAGTTCTCCCCATCGACCTTCTCCGGCAGCGGTTTTAGTGTTGTGACATTCCACAGCCGCGCCGCAGCAGCGAGATGGCCCACCACCTATCAGGAGATCGCGATGACCTTACTGCACAACACTTTTCACGCGCCGACCCGTCCACGCGTCGGCTATCGTCCGGCGACCCCGGCCCGGATGACCCGTGAAGAGGCGTTGGCCCGCCTGGCGCAGCGCACGATGCCACTTCCCGGCCGGCCGGCCGGCGCCTGCACCACCCCGGGGGCCCCGACCTCACCGGCGCGCGCGGCCGCGGCCGGCTCGGCCGATGCAGCGTCGACCACGGCGTACCCGAGGCCCAAGTTGTCGCAGCGCGAAGTCGAGGTTCTCCGGGCCTGGCTGAACCTGGACTCGAAATCGGCTGTGGCCGAATCACTCTTCATCTCGCTCGGCACCGTCAACACACACCTGGCCCGAATCCGGGTGAAGTACAACGAGGTCGGCCGCGGGGCATCGACCAAGGCGGCTCTGGTCGCTCGGGCGATCCAGGACGGGATCGTCTCCATCGACGATCTGTGAAGTAGCCCCCCGCGGGTGCGGGTGGTCGGCCTCTGACGCCACGTGGGCAATAATCGTGGTCAGAAAGGGGTCAACCACATGGCGATGATCGAAGAGATCCTCCAACTCGAGGAGATCGAGAAGGACATCTACCGGGGGCGCGTTCACGAGAGTTTCCTCGAACGCACCTTCGGCGGGCAGGTCGCCGGACAGGCGCTGGTGTCGGCCACCCGCAGTGTCGAGAACCGGTTCAACGTGCACTCGCTGCACGGCTACTTCCTTCGCGGGGGCAATCCGCTCGAACCGACGGTGTACCTCGTCGATCGGATCCGCGACGGCCGGTCGTTCTGCACGCGCCGGGTCACCGCCATCCAGGACGGCCTGGCGATCTTCACGATGTCGGCCTCGTTCCATGTCGAAGACCAGGGTTACGAACACCAGGACACGATGCCGCGGGTCAAGCGGCCCGAAGAACTCGTCGACCTGCTGACGGTCGACGACCCGGAACTCAAGGCGCCCTACCGCGAATGGGAGAACTTCGACGTCCGGATCGTTCCGCGCGAAGACCTGATCGGTAGCCGGGACCTCGCGGCGCAGCAGCAGGTGTGGTTCCGCTACCGCACCCCGCTGCCCGACGACCAGGTCTTCCATGTCTGCACCCTCGCGTACATGAGCGACATGACGTTGCTCGGTTCGGCGAAGGTCCCGCATCCCGATGAAGACGCGCAATTCGCCTCCCTCGACCACGCGATGTGGTTCCTGCGCCCGTTCCGCGCCGACGAGTGGCTGCTCTACGACCAGACGTCGCCGTCGGCCGGTGGTGGTCGTTCGTTGACCCAGGGCCGGATCTACGACCACCGGGGCGTGATGGTGGCCGCGGTGACGCAGGAGGGACTGACCCGGACCGGACGTCCGGTCCCGGCCGACCAGCACGCGAAGCGGCCGAGTTGAGCAGCGCACCCCGGATCGGCATCCTCGCCCTGCAAGGTGATGTCCGCGAACATCACGACGCGCTGACCAAGGCGGGGGCGCAGGCCTGTTCGATCCGCCGGCCGGCTGAACTCGACGAGATCGACGGACTCGTCATCCCCGGCGGCGAATCGACCACGATGAGCAAACTGCTGGTGATCCTCGAGCTGCTCGAGCCCCTGCGCAAGGCTCTGGCCGGTGGCCTGCCCGCCTACGGGTCCTGCGCCGGGATGATCATGCTCGCCAGCAACATCCTCGACACCCGACCCGATGCCCAGCACCTCGATGCCCTCGACATCACCGTGCGACGCAACGCTTTCGGGCGGCAGGTCGCCTCTTTCGAGACCGACCTCGAACTCGACGGCATCCCCGGTGGTCCGATGCGGGCGGTGTTCATCCGGGCCCCGTGGGTCGAGTCGACGGGCCAGGGCGTGCAGGTCCTGGGTACCGTCCCCGACGGCCCGGCCGCCGGCCGCGTGGTGGCGGTGCGTCAGGGCAATGTCCTGGCGACCTCATTCCATCCGGAGGTGACCGGCGATCTGCGGGTCCACGAGTACTTTGCCGAGATGGTCAGAAATACCCGCTGACACTGCGAGTAGGATCGATCCGCACCTCCACGCCAGAAGACCACAGCCGTACGAAAGGGGCCTGCGCCAATGAGCGGCCACTCCAAATGGGCCACCACCAAGCACAAGAAGGCGGTGGTCGATGCCAAGCGCGGCAAGATGTTTGCCAAGCTCGTCAAGAACATCGAGGTTGCGGCCCGCACCGGTGGCGGCGACCCGAGCGGTAACCCCACGCTGTACGACGCCATCCAAAAGGCGAAGAAATCGTCGGTGCCCAACGACAACATCGAGCGCGCCCGCAAACGTGGCGGCGGCGAAGAGGCCGGTGGGGCCGACTGGCAGAACATCACTTATGAGGGTTACGGCCCCAACGGTGTTGCGATCCTGATCGAATGTCTCACCGACAACCGCAACCGGGCCGCCACCGAGGTGCGCACCGCGATGAGCCGCAACGGCGGCAACATGGCCGATCCGGGTTCGGTGTCGTACCTGTTCGCGCGCAAGGGTGTGGTGACCCTGGAAAAGAACGGTCTGTCCGAGGACGATGTGTTGATGGCTGTTCTCGAAGCCGGTGCCGAAGAGGTCACCGATCTGGGAACCCAATTCGAGATCGTCAGTGAGCCAACGGATCTGGTTGCCGTTCGCACCGCATTGCAGGAGGCGGACATCGATTACGAATCCGCCGAGGCCAGCTTCCGCGCCTCGGTCGAGGTGCCGGTCGACGCCGAGGGTGCACGCAAGGTGTTCCGGCTGATCGACGCGCTCGAGGATTCAGACGACGTCCAGGACGTCTACACCAACATCGACATCAGCGACGACGTGCTCGCAGAACTCGAACAAGACGCCTGACCCGGCGTGTTGGTGCTCCGCCCTGTTCGACGCGGCCGCTAGGATATCGAACAGTTGTTCGTTTCTGGCGGTCGTTGTCGAAGGTGGAGATGCATGCGTGTGATGGGTGTGGACCCAGGATTGACCCGGTGCGGGATCGCGCTGGTTCAGTCCGGCTCCGGTCGCGCTGTGACCGCACTCGATGTCGACGTGATCCGCACGCCCCCGGACATGCCGTTGGAGAACCGGTTGCTCGCGATCCACACGGCCGCCGAGCACTGGCTCGATGTGCACAGTCCGGACGTGGTGGCGATCGAGCGGGTCTTCGCGCAGCACCAGGTCAGCACCGCGATGGGTACCGCGCAGGCCGGGGGAGTGATCGCGCTGGCCGCGGCCAAGCGGGGCGTCCCGGTGCGGTTCCACACGCCGAGTGAGGTGAAGGCCGCCGTCACCGGTAGTGGACGCGCCGACAAAGCCCAGGTCACCGCCATGGTGACCCGCATCCTGGGGATGCAGCAGGCGCCCAAACCGGCCGATGCCGCCGATGCGCTGGCGTTGGCGATCTGTCATTGCTGGCGGGGGCCCATCGCCGAACGCATGGAGGCGGCACAGGCCAAGGCATTGGCTCAACAAAAGGCGTATCGCGAGCGAGTCGCCCAGGCGAAGAAGGCGGCGGCGAGATGATCGCTTCGGTTCGTGGTCCGGTGGTCGACGTGGCACTCGACCATGTGGTCATCGATTGTGCCGGCGTCGGATACCAGGTCCTGGTCACCCCGACCACCGCCGGATCGGTGCGCCGGGGCGTCGAGGCCACCCTGCTCACGACGATGATCGTCCGCGAGGACTCGATGACGTTGTACGGCTTCACCGAACCCGATGCCAGGTCGTTGTTCACGTTGCTGCAGACGGTGACCGGGGTCGGCCCGCGGTTGGCGATGGCCACCCTCGCGGTCCTCGAACCGGAGGCCCTGCGTCAGGCGCTGGCCGACGGCGACACCAAGGCGTTGAGCACTGTGCCGGGCATCGGCAAGCGGGTCGCCGAGCGACTTGTGGTCGAACTGCGCGACAAGGTCGAGCGACCACATGCCGCTTCCGCCGGTGCATCCCCGATGTCGGGCTTCACGATTCGCGATCAGGTGTCCGAGGCCCTGGTCGGCCTCGGGTTCGCCGCGCCGCAGGCGGAGAAGGCCGTCATCGCGGTGCTCGCCGACCAGCCCGATGCGAACTCGGCCACCGTGCTGCGGGCCGCGTTGGCATCATTGGGTAAGACCAAGTGATGGGCGGCCCGACATGATCGGCCCGGACGACAACAACTTCGGGGACGACGACCCGGCCGACGACCTCGGGACCGACGGTTTCGGTTCGGCGCCGGACGACTCCGGCAGTCGTACCGTGAACGCCGGACGCATCGCGGGCGACGGCGACCTCGACAACAGCCTCCGGCCGCGCAGCCTGGGCGACTTCATCGGGCAACCCCGGGTCTGCGAGCAACTCGAACTCGTGTTGCAGGCCGCTCGCGGACGCGGCGGGACACCGGACCACATCCTGCTCTCGGGGCCACCCGGGCTCGGCAAGACCTCACTGGCGATGATCATTGCCTCCGAGATGGGTGCGGCGCTGCGGGTGACGTCGGGCCCGGCACTCGAACGTGCCGGTGATCTCGCCGCGATGCTCTCCAACCTCGTCGAAGGCGATGTGCTCTTCATCGACGAGATCCACCGGATCGCCCGGCCCGCCGAAGAGATGCTGTACCTGGCGATGGAAGACTTCCGGGTCGACGTGATCGTCGGCAAGGGTCCCGGCGCCACGTCGATCCCGCTCGATGTCGCACCGTTCACGTTGGTCGGCGCGACAACCCGGTCAGGAGCCCTGACCGGGCCCCTGCGTGACCGATTCGGGTTCACCGCGCACATGGAGTTCTACGACACCGGGGAACTCGAGCGCGTCCTGAACCGCGCCGCGGGAATTCTCGACATCACGATGCAACCCGACGCCGGTGCCGAGATCGCCTCGCGGTCCCGGGGCACGCCCCGCATCGCCAACCGGTTGCTGCGACGCGTCCGCGACTACGCGGAGGTGCGGGCCGATGGCGTGATCGACCTGGCCGTCGCGCGGGCGGCGCTGTCTGTCTATGACGTCGACGAACTCGGCTTCGACCGCCTCGACCGCGCTGTGCTCGCCGCCCTGATCAGGGGTTTCGGCGGCGGACCGGTCGGTGTGTCGACGCTTGCGGTGGCCGTCGGAGAAGAGCCCGCGACCGTCGAGGAAGTGTGCGAACCGTTCCTGGTGCGGGCCGGGATGATCGCCCGGACCCCTCGCGGCCGGGTTGCGACCGCCGCCGCGTGGCATCACCTCGGGCTGAACCCACCGGCAGGCGCGCTGAATGCGGGCTTCGGTGTCCGGGCCAGGGACGACGGCCCCGACGTGGTTTCGCTCTTCGACCCGTCCGACGAGAACGGGCTCTGAAGAGCAGTTGGTCGACGCCGCATCTGGCGTGGAGCGGGGATGATGGCACACTGGTGAGTGATTGCGAGCACTTCTCGCGACCACGAATCACGAACAAGGACTGAACACACCTCATGGAATTGCTATTCCCCCTACTGCTGGTCTTCTTGGTCGGCATGATGTTCCTGTCTGTCCGCCGCCAGAAGAAGGCTGTGGCAGAAGCCAAAACCATGCAGGAATCCCTGCAGGTCGGCGTCCGCGTCCAGACCACGTCCGGTGTCTACGGCACCGTGGCCGGGCTGGCCGAAGGCACCGTCGATCTCGAGATCGCCGATGGTTGCGTGTCTCGTTGGAACCGTCTGGCCATCCGCGAGGTCGTCCACTCCGATGACCTCGCCGACAGCTACCCGGGTGTCGGTCTGATCGGCAGCAACGATGCCGAGATCGAGTACAACGGCATCCACGATGACGACGACCTGAGCAACTCCGACGGCGGCGACAAGAACGTCAGCCTGGAGAAGCCGCACGAAGACCAAGACAAAGCGTAAGTACGAAGCCCGCACCGGGGCGCCTCCGCCGGAGGTGTCGCGACACAACTGTGGTCGCGGCACGTACCGTGGCGGGCGCCCCTGCGGTGTGCATGGGGTATCTGGGACAACCGAGGAGACGTAGGCAGCGTGGCATCGTCGTCGAACCGTGAGGCACCGCCTATACGGTCTTTGATCGTCTTTTTCTTATTGATGATCGTGGTGTACGGGCTGGTGTTCTTCACCGGCAACCAAGATCCGACACCCAAACTGGGTATCGACCTACAAGGCGGTACCCGGGTCACACTGACCGCTCGTACTCCCGATGGCAGCGCGCCGAGCAAAGATCAGCTCGAGAAGGCAAAGCAGATCATCGAGCAGCGCGTCAACGGGCTCGGTGTCTCGGGCTCCGAGGTCGTCATCACCGGTGACAACCTGGTCATCACGGTGCCCGGCGACGACGGGCAGCAGGCGCGCACCCTGGGGCAGACCGCCCTGCTGTACGTGCGCCCGGTCGCCAGTGTCCAGGCGGCAACGCCCCAGCCGGCGGCTACCACCCCCGAAAACCAGACGCCGGAAGAGGCGATCGCCGAGGCGAAGAGGTTGCGGCAGGCTCCCGCCGACGCCGACACCACGGCTCTGACCCAGTACATGTCGCAGATGAACTGTGACCCTGCGGTTCCGGATCCGTTGCAGGGCAACGATGATCCCGATCAGTACCTGGTCACCTGCTCTGAGGACGGGACGCAGGTCTTCCTGCTCGAACCGCAGATCCTCAGGGGCAGTGACATCGACAAGGCCGAGGCAGGCACCACCCAGGGTGCCGGCGCCTGGATCGTCCGCCTGGACTACAAGGGCGGCGCCAGTGATCGGTGGGCGAGCTACACGGCCCAGAACATCGGCAAGGCGACGGCATTCACGCTCGACTCGAAGGTCGTCAGCGCCCCGCAGATCAACGGTGCCATCAGCGGCACCACCGAGGTCAGCGGCGACTTCACCCAGACCGAGGCGAAAGATCTCGCCAACGTCCTCAAATACGGATCGTTGCCGTTGTCGTTCGAGGCCTCCGATGCCGAGACGGTGTCGGCAACCCTGGGCTGGTCTTCGCTCAAGGCCGGCCTGATCGCCGGTCTGGTCGGGCTCGTGGCCGTCTTCATCTACGCGTTGCTGTACTACCGCATGCTCGGGATCCTGACCGTTGTCTCGCTCGTCCTGTCGGGCGTCATGGTCTACGGCATCATGGTCCTGCTCGGCCGGTACATAAACTTCTCGCTCGACCTCGCGGGTATCGCCGGTCTGGTGATCGGTATCGGTATGACCGCCGACTCGTTTGTCGTCTACTTCGAGCGAATAAAGGACGAGATGCGCGAGGGCCGGAGTTTCCGGTCCGCCGTGCCCCGTGGCTGGGCCCGCGCGAAGCGGACGATCTGGTCCGGTAACGCGGTGTCCCTGATCTCGGCCGCGGTGCTGTACTTCCTGGCGATCGGTGACGTCCGCGGGTTCGCGTTCACACTCGGCCTCACGACCATCCTCGATGTCGCGGTGGTGTTCATGGTGACGTATCCGCTGGTGGTCTACGCATCACGCTCGAAGTTCTTGTCCAAGCCCTCTGTCAATGGTCTGGGCGCGGTCTCCGAGGTGGCGCGCGAGCGCCGCAACGCTGCCGCGGCGGATCGTCCGACTTCGACCTCAGGAGGAGTGCGCAATGGCTGAGGTCGATCGCCTGGCACCCACGAGTGACGCGAACTTCGTCGCGGCCACCAACCGTTCTGCGCTCTCCCGTCTCTACACCGGTACCGGCGCCTTCGAGATCGTCGGACGGCGCAAGATGTGGTACCTGGTCACGCTGGTGCTGGTGATCATCTCGCTGGCCAGTCTCGGTATCCGCGGTTTCACGCTCGGGATCGACTTCGAGGGCGGCACCCAGATCTCGCTCCCGATGTCGAGTGAGGTGAGCACCGAAGACGTCGAGGACGTCTACACCGACGCCATGGGCAGCGCCCCCGAATCGGTGCAGACCGCCGGTTCGGGTTCGAGCAAGACGGTGCAGATCCGCACCGAGACCCTCGACGCGCAAGAAGTGGTCAAGGTCAACACCGCGCTGGCCGAGGCGTTCGATCTGGCGCCGAACGATGTGAGCTCGTCGGAGGTCAGTTCCACCTGGGGTGGTGAGATCACCGAGAAGGCGATCATCGCCCTGATCGTCTTCCTGGTGATCGTGACGGTGTACATCGCCATCCGTTTCGACCGGGAGATGGCCCTGGCGGCGATGGCCGCCCTGATCTTCGACATCATCACCACCGCCGGGATCTATTCGCTGGTCGGATTCGAGGTGACCCCGGCGACCGTGATCGGCTTCCTCGCGATTCTGGGCTTCTCGCTCTACGACACGGTGGTGGTCTTCGACAAGGTCGAGGAGAACGTCCGAGGGGTCACGCACACAACCCGCCGAACGTACGCCGAGCAGGCGAACCTCGCGGTGAACCAGACCCTGATGCGGTCCATCAACACCACGGTCATCTCGGTGTTGCCGGTGCTCGCGCTGATGATCGTCGCGGTCTGGTTGCTCGGTGTCGGAACACTGAAGGATCTGGCGCTGGTCCAGATGGTCGGTGTGATCACCGGAACGTACTCGTCGCTCTTCTTCGCCACTCCGTTGCTGGCGACGTTGAAGGAACGTCGCAAGGACATCGGGGCACACACCCGCAAGGTGCTGGCCCGACGCGCCGAGCGTGAGGAGCGAGCCGGTGTCGTCGCCGACGCGGACACCGCTGTCGCCGGGTCGGCAACGACGGGATCGGCGACCACCCTGACCAAGTCCACTCCGGCCACCAGGCGTGCGGCCCGTCCCGGAAGCACTCCGGAGCCAGGGGCGCGTCCGTCCGGTAAGCGCAGGCGCAAGCACTAACCTCACGGTTGATGAGAATCCGCGGGCTCCTGGCGATGGCAATCGCCGGGATGTGTGTACTGGGATCGGTCAGCGCCTGCTCCGATCCGCCTGCGGAGACCGTGAACTACGTCATCGATGGTGCGGTGACGACCTATAACCCGAGTTCGCTGGGTGGGTCCACCGAGGGCGCCCTGATGGCGCTGTCGCGAGTGCTTCCCGGTTTCAGCTATCTGGGCCCCGACGGCAGTGCGCTCGCGGACACCGACATCGGTACCTCCGTCGTCGCCGACAGCGACGACGGAGGTCTGGTCGTCCGCTATCAGATCAACCCGCAGGCGGTCTACAGCGACGGGGTCCCGTTGACCTGTGACGCGTTGATGTTGGCCTGGGCGGCGCACAACGGCTCGGTCGGGGACTTCGACGTGGCCAGCACCGCCGGGTACCGCGACATCGAGAACATCGACTGCCGACCGGGAGCCCGGACGGCGATGGTCACCTTCAAACACGGTCGCGCATACAAGGACTGGAAGTCGCTCTTCGGCGCCGGCACCCTGCTGCCGCCGCAGGTGATCACCCAGCAGATGGGTGTGCCGTCCGTCGTCGACGTCATCAACGGCTCCGATCCGCAGGCCAGGGCCGAACTCGCAAGGGTATGGAACGCGGCGTGGCCGTTGGTGCCGGGTGAGGTCGAGGTCGACCGATATCCGGCGCTGGGGCCGCTGCGTGTCGAGGAGTACACCCCCGAGGGCGGATTGGTCCTGGTGGCGAACGAGCGTTGGTGGGGTGACGAGCCGGCGACACCCCGGGCCACCGTCTGGCCACGGCGGACCGAGATGACGGAGAAGATCGCCGGCGGCGATGCCGGTTCGATCGATGTGCTCGACATCGCGGCCGGGACCTACGGGGTCGACCCCGCCCCGCGCCGACCGGGGAAGCCCGAACCGATCGTCCCCGGTTCGGTGGTACCCGCCTCGTCACTCGGTGTCGAACGTCTCGTCTTCTCCGGCGACGGTGTGTTCGCCGACCCCGCTGTCCGGCGGGCTTTTGCCGCGTGTGTCCCGCGCGACAGCATGGCTCGCGAGTTCGGTCGGGGAACACCGGTGGTCAACAATCACATCCTCGGTCCGGACGATCTGTTGTCCGAGGCGGTGAACGCACAGTTCGGCGGACGGTACCTGCGGGCCGACCCCGATCGGACCCGCGCGGAACTGGCCTCCGCCCGCCCCGGGATGCCGCCGTTGGCCGTACGGATCGGCTATGTCGCGCCGGATGGTCGGCGGGCCCAGATGGTCGCCGCCATCGCCGCGAGCTGTGGACGTGCCGACGTGACCGTCACCGACACGGCGGGTCCCGATGTGGGTCCGGGGAGTCTGGGGGGCGACGTCGATGTGCTGATCACCGCCTCCGGCAACGGATTCGCGGCCACCGGGGCAGCCGACCCGACCCGCGACAGTTACGCGTTCGTGCGCGGTGAACCGATCAACGTCGGGCGATACGACAACAGTCGGGTGTCGGCACTGATCGGCCAGCTCGCGGTAACCGTTCCGCCCGGCGGCCGACTGCCGCTGCTGCGGGAGATCGAGACACTGCTGTGGCGGGACATGCCGGTGCTGCCGCTGTTCGTGGAGGCACGTACCCGGCTCGCGGGGGACAATGTGAACAATGTGGTGATGGGGATGTCCAGAACGGGCTCGGGCTGGAACATCGACCGCTGGCTGTTGACCGACAGCTGATCAAAACGAGATTGAGGAAGCACCAGATGGACAGCAAGGCCCCGATCGGCCACGACGCTCTCGCGGCGATCGAGCGACTCACCCGCAGGGTGGCCGACTTCCCGTCTCCGGGAATCCAATTCAAGGACCTCTCGCCGGTGCTGGCCGACCCCGAGGGACTGCGTGCGGTGATCACCGGGCTGGCCGCCGGTGGCGCCGACGGCGTCGACCTGGTGGCGGGAATCGATGCCCGCGGATTTTTGTTGGGATCAGGTGTTGCACTTCACCTCGGTACCGGCGTGCTGGCGATGCGTAAGGCAGGCAAACTGCCCCCGCCCGTGCTGACCGAGAGCTACTCACTCGAGTATGGATCCGCCAGCCTGGAGATCCCGGCCGACGGACTCGACCTGTCCGGGCGCCGCGTGCTCGTCATCGACGACGTCCTGGCCACCGGTGGGACCGTGATCGCCGCGGTGAAACTGCTGCAGCAGGCAGGTGCGATCCCGGTGGCGATCGCGGTGGTGATGGAACTCGAAGGACTCGGCGGCCGGGAGGCGGTCACCGGTGCCTGCGCCGGAGTCGCCCTCTCGGCGCTGGCACCGGGCTGAGACGACTAGGCTTGATTCGACAAACGGAGGTGACAGATGGCTGACGAAGCTCCCCGGGCTGCATCGGTGACCACCGGTGAGAAAGAGTCCGAGGCGAAGACCGGCGGTCCCGCGGTATCGACGTCGGCGTCGCGGCGGGTGCGTGCCCGCCTGGCCCGTCGGATGACGGCGACCAAGAGTTCGATCAGGCCCGTTCTGGAGCCCCTGGTCGCCCTCCATCGCGATGTTTACCCCAAAGCCGACGTTCATGTGCTGCAGCGGGCCTACGACACCGCAGAGGCGCGCCACAGCGGTCAGTTCCGAAAGTCCGGTGACCCGTACATCACGCACCCGCTTGCGGTGGCGACGATCCTCGCCGACCTCGGGATGGACACCACCACCTTGGTGGCGGCGTTGCTGCACGACACCGTCGAGGACACCGGGTACTCGCTCGAGGAGCTCTCCGACGACTTCGGGCAGGAGGTGGCGCATCTCGTCGATGGTGTGACCAAACTCGACAAGGTCGCCTTGGGCAATGCCGCGGAGGCCGAGACCATCCGCAAGATGATCATCGCGATGGCCCGCGACCCGCGGGTGTTGGTGATCAAGGTGGCCGACCGGCTGCACAACATGCGGACGATGCGCTTCCTGCCGCCCGAGAAGCAGGCCCGCAAGGCGCGCGAGACCCTCGAGGTCATCGCCCCGCTGGCACATCGCCTGGGCATGGCGACGGTCAAGTGGGAGCTCGAGGACCTGGCCTTCGCGATCCTGCACCCGAAGCGATACGAAGAGATCGTCCGGCTCGTCGCCGATCGGGCACCCTCACGCGACACGTATCTGGCGCGGGTGCGGGCCGACATCATCAAGTCGCTCGAGGGTTCGCGCATCACGGCAACCGTGGAGGGCCGGCCCAAGCATTACTGGTCGATCTACCAGAAGATGATCGTCAAGGGTCGCGAGTTCGACGACATCCACGACCTGGTCGGGATGCGCATCCTGTGCGACGACCTCCGGGACTGTTATGCCGCTGTGGGCGTGGTGCATTCGCTCTGGCAGCCGATGGCCGGCCGGTTCAAGGACTACATCGCGCAGCCCCGATACGGGGTCTACCAGTCGCTGCACACCACGGTGATCGGTCCCGAGGGCAAGCCGCTGGAAGTCCAGATCCGGACCCGCGACATGCACCGCACCGCCGAGTTCGGCATCGCGGCGCACTGGCGGTACAAGGAGACCCGGGGCAAGAACGGTGCCAAGGCCGGGTCGGAGGCCGCGGAGATCGACGACATGGCGTGGATGCGCCAGTTGCTCGATTGGCAAAGGGAGGCAGCCGATCCCGGCGAGTTCCTCGAATCGCTGCGGTACGACCTGGCGGTCAAGGAGATCTTTGTCTTCACCCCGAAGGGTGATGTGATCACCCTCCCGATGGGGTCGACCCCGGTCGACTTCGCCTACGCGGTGCACACCGAGGTCGGTCACCGCTGCATCGGCGCGAGGGTCAACGGTCGGCTCGTCGCACTCGAACGCAAGCTCGAGAACGGTGAAGTGGTCGAGGTTTTCACCTCCAAGGCGGCAACGGCCGGTCCGTCGCGGGACTGGCAGAGCTTTGTCGTCAGCCCTCGGGCCACGGCCAAGATCCGGCAATGGTTCGCCAAGGAGCGTCGTGAGGAGGCACTCGAGTCCGGCAAGGACGCGATCGCCAAAGAGGTTCGTCGCGGCGGGCTTCCGATCCAGCGACTGCTCAACAGTGACTCGATGAGTGCGATCGCGAGCGAACTGCGGTTCGCCGATGTCTCGGCGCTGTATGCCGCCGTCGGCGAGGGCCATGTGTCGGCACGACATGTGGTCAGCCGTCTGGTCGCGCAGCTCGGTGGACTCGAGGACGCGCAGGAGGCGCTGGCCGAACGGTCGACGCCCTCGACCATGCCGTCGCCGGTCCGTCAGACCGGTGACGCCGGCGTGGTCGTCCCCGGTGCCGACGGCGTGCTCGCCAAACTGGCCAAATGCTGCACCCCGGTCCCGGGCGACGAGATCATGGGCTTCGTCACCCGCGGCGGCGGGGTCAGCGTGCACCGCACCGACTGCACCAACGCGGGATCGCTGCGCGAGCAGTCCGAACGGATCATCGACGTCAAATGGGCGCCGTCACCGTCGTCGGTCTTCCTGGTCGCGATCCAGGTCGAGGCGCTCGACCGGTCGCGGTTGCTCTCGGACGTGACCCGGGTCCTCGCGGATGAGCGGGTCAACATCCTGTCCGCCTCGGTGACGACCAGTCGCGATCGGGTGGCAATCAGCAAGTTCACGTTCGAGATGGGCGATCCCAAACACCTTGGGCACGTACTCAATGTGGTGCGCAACGTCGAAGGTGTCTACGACGTCTATCGGGTCACCTCGGCCGCCTAGAGCCGGAATCCGGCGTCAACCGAACAAGAAACCCGGCCGTCCCTTCGGGGGCGGCCGGGTTTCTTTGTCTCTTCAGTGCCGATGCTCAGCTGGTGACGGTCGCGGTGAGGATCTCCACCGGCAGTACCGGCTTGCCATCGGTGGACGCTGCACCGTCGGCACCGGGTGCGACCCCGGCGGCCAGGACCTTGTCGAGGACCTCGAGTCCGGCCGGATCGACCGTGCCGATCACCGAGTAGCTCGGTGCCAGCGTGCTGTCCTCGATCACCATGAAGAACTGGCTGGCGCCGGTGTTCTCCTGGCCGCTGTTCGCCACGGCGATGGTGCCGCGCGGGTAGACGACCGACTGACCGGTGGTGTCGCCCTCGGCCGGCGCCAGGGTGGTGGGCGCCTCGTCGGGACTCTGCCAACCGGGTCCGCCGGCACCGGTGGCCGTCGGGTCGCCGCACTGCAGCACCTTGATCCCCTCGGTGGTCAGACGATGGCAGGTGGTGTCGTTGTAGTAGCCGGCCTTGATCATCGTCTCGAAGGCGCCGACGTTGCAGGGCGCGTCCTCGCGATCGAGTGTCATGGGCAGTTCACCCTGGTTGGTGGTGAACAAGGCGTCGACGACGCCGCTCTTGAGTTGCTTGTCACCGGGCATCGGGGTGGTGCGCTTGTTCGCCATCCCCGCGGTCAGCTCGTCCTTGTACTTGAGGTATTCCGCCTGCTGCTCGGCCGGTACCTCTTCGATCGGCGGAAGCGACGCCAGCGGGTCTACGTCATTCGGGGTGAACGCGCAGGCCGCCCAGCGGGCCTTCTCGTTGTCGTCGGACACCTTCTTGACGGTGAAGGCGGTCACACCTGCGGCGACGATGAGCACCACGGCGACCGAGCTGCCGATGATGATCAATTTTCGTTTGCGCGCGGCCTGCTGCTGCCGCTCCAACCGCTTCTCCAGCTTGCGTTTGGCCGCTAGCCGGCGTTGCTCGTTGTTGCTGCTCGACACTGCAGAGAACCTCCGTCAAAGTCGTACGTCTGACCGCGCCCCGGGTGCGGGACACCGATGCGAGTCTGCCAGCACTTGCTGAGAGCACGTTATATGGGCATGGCCCCGGCGCGCCGGACCGGAACCGATGGCCGTGGCACACAGGATTCACCGGTGCTGGGATGATGGTGGAACACGTCCTTACGACCCAGGAGAACAGACCATGCTGATCACGGGTTTCCCCGCCGGTATGTTCGCCACCAATTGTTATGTGGTGGCGAACGGTGCCGGCAGTGATGCGATCATCATCGACCCAGGTCAGGATGCGGCCCCGGGTGTCCGGGAGATACTTTCCGAACATCGGCTGAATCCGGTGGCGGTCCTGTTGACCCACGGGCATCTCGATCACACCTGGAATGCCGCGGAGCTGTGCGACGAGTTCACCATCCCGGCCTACATCCATCCCGCCGACCGGCCGATGCTCGCCGATCCCGGCGTCGGCATCGGGCGGGCGATGTCCCAGATCATCGGTGACACGGTGTTCCGTGAGCCCGAGAAGGTCATCGAACTGACCGACCGGGAAACGATCGACGTCGGTGGGATCTCCTTCCGTGTCGACCTCGCGCCCGGCCACACCCAGGGCTCGGTGCTGTTCGGTATCGACGTCGTGACCCCCGAGGGCACTGTGCCGGTGTGCTTTTCCGGTGACGTTCTGTTCGCCGGTTCCATCGGGCGGACCGACCTTCCCGGCGGTAGCCATCAGCAACTCCTCGACTCGATCGCCGATCGGCTGCTGCCGCTCGACGACGACACCGTGGTCCTGCCGGGCCACGGCGAGCAGACCAACATCGGCCGCGAACGCGCCACCAATCCATTTCTCGCCGACCTGACCGCGTCTGGTTCGGCCGATCAACCCAAGAAGGGACGTCACGGGCTGTGAATGCCGGATTTCAGGCTCCACGAGGTGTACCGGACTATGTGCCACCGCAGTCGGCGCAGTTCGTGGCGGTACGCGACACCCTGACGCGCGCAGCAAGACTTGCCGGGTACTCGCACATCGAGCTCCCCATCTTCGAGGACACCGCGCTGTTCGCTCGCGGCGTCGGAGAGTCGACCGACGTCGTCTCCAAGGAGATGTACACCTTCGCCGACCGCGGCGACCGCTCGGTGACACTGCGCCCCGAGGGCACCGCCGGTGTGATGCGTGCGGTGATCCAGCACGGCCTCGATCGGGGACAGCTGCCGGTCAAACTGTCCTACGCCGGACCGTTCTTTCGCTACGAGAAGCCGCAGACCGGTCGGTACCGGCAGCTGCAGCAAGTGGGTGTCGAGGCGATCGGTATCGATGATCCGGCGCTCGACGCCGAGGTCATCGCCATCGCCGACGAGGGTTTTCGGCGTCTGGGACTGACCGGATTCCGGCTCGAGATCACCTCGCTCGGTGACGACACCTGCCGCCCGCAGTACCGGGAAGTGTTGCAGCAATTCCTCTTCGGTCTCGACTTGGACGAGGAAACCCGTCGTCGCGCCGAGATCAACCCGCTGCGCGTCCTCGACGACAAGCGTCCACACATCCGTGAGGCCACCGCCTCGGCGCCGCTGATGATCGACTATCTGTCGGACTCGGCGCGCGAGCACTACGACGCGGTGATCGGTCACCTCGACCGGCTCGGCGTTCCGTACGAGAAGAATCCGCGCCTGGTGCGTGGCCTCGACTACTACACGAAGACCACCTTCGAGTTCGTGCACGACGGTCTCGGTGCGCAATCCGGCATCGGTGGCGGTGGGCGTTACGACGGCCTGATGAAGCAGCTCGGCGGCAAGCAGGAGTTGTCGGGCATCGGCTACGGCCTCGGCGTCGACCGGACCGTGCTCGCCCTGGAGGCCGAAGGCATCGCCGCCGTCGGTGATGCGCGCTGTGAGGTGTTCGGTGTCCCGATGGGTGAGGCCGCCAAGGACGAGCTCGTGGCGATCACCGGTCGCCTGCGAGCCGCGGGTGTTCGCGCCGACATCGCCTACGGCGGGCGCGGTCTCAAGGGTGCAATGAAGGCCGCCGACCGCTCGGGCGCACGTTTTGCGCTGGTGCTCGGCGAGAACGAACTCGCCGACGGTCAGGTCGAACTCAAGGACCTGTCCAACGGTGAGCAGCAGCGCGTCTCACTCGAAGGCGTCGTGGCGCACATCAACTCGGCACTGGCCGCGGGGTAGTGCGGTGGGGGCGCGGCGCCGGTGGGCAGCGATGGCGATGGGGGTTCTGATGGTGGCCAGTGTTACCGCCTGCACCTTCACCGTCGACGGTGATCCGGCGCCGGCCCCGTATACGGGCCGCACGTGGGGGAGTCAGGCCCACACCCCGGAGTTCCCGACCGCCGAGAACCCACCCGGGTAGCGCCCACCCCTCCGACGACCCAGCCCAAACGAGCCACCTTTGCGAAGACGAGCCACAAATATGTGGCTCGTCTTCGTATTTCCGGCTCGTTTGTTGGCTGGAGGGGCGGTCAGCTCAGTTCGGTTTGCAGCACGTCGAGACTGACACCGCCGAGCGCGAGCGCCTTGCGATGGAAGTCCTTGAGCGAATCGTCGGGGTGGGCGCGCAGATAGTTGTCGCGGGCCTGCTGCCAGACCCGTTGTCCCAGTGCGTAGGACGGAGCCTGACCGGGCCAGCCCAGGTAGCGGTTGAGCTCGAAGCGCAGCACCGTCTTGTCCATCGCGACCGCCGAGCTCAGGAATTGCCAGGCCTTGTCGGCATCCCAGGTGCCACCCCCGACCGCCGCGGGTGCCGTCAGTCCGCAGTGCACGCCGATGTCGACGACCACACGGGCCGCTCGCAGTCGCTGGGAGTCGAGCATGCCCATCCGGTCGCCCGGATCGTCGAGCCAGCCCAGTTCACCCATCAGCCGCTCGGCGTAGAGCGCCCACCCCTCACCGTGGCCGGACGTGAACGAGGCGAGCTTGCGCCAGCGGTTCAGTTCCGGACTCACCATGGCCGACCCCAGTTGCAGGTGATGGCCCGGGACACCTTCGTGGAAGACCGTGGTTGTTTCCTGCCAGGTGTGGAACACCCGTTGCTCCGGCGGCACCGACCACCACATCCGTCCCGGACGGCTCAGGTCTTCGCTGGGCATCGTGTAGTAGATGATCCCGGTGGCCGCCGGGGCCAGTCGGCATTCCAGTGCGGTCAGCTGCGGCGGGATCTCGAAGTGCAGCCGGCCGACCTCCTCGGTCGCGCGGTCGGACAGGTCCTGCATCCACGCGACGAAGTCGCCGCGGTCGGTCATCTGGTAGCGCGGATCGTTGTTCAACGCCTCCAGTGCGCCGCCCACGCCGGCGCCGGGCGCGATCTGGGCGGCCAGCGCCTCCTGTTCGGCGACAATCGATTCGAGGAGATCGAGACCCCAGGCGTAGGCGTCGTCGACGTCGATGTCGGCACCGACGAACTCGGCGGAATGGAGTAGGTAGCGGTCGCGGCCGACGGCATCGACGTCGATGGTCCGGGGCAGGACCTCCTCACGCAGGACCGCTGCGAGTTCGGTCATCGCAGCGCCCACCCGGCCACGCAGATCGTCGAGCAGGTCGACTCTGTCGGTGGTTTCGATCGCGGTGGCGTTGCTGAAGATCGACCCCGTTGCGGCGTCGGCCTGAGCCGCGCACAGGCTCACCTGCCTGCTCACCAGCGGGGGACCGGTCTGCAGGCGATGACGGATGCCGGCGACGATCGATTCCACGCAGGACGGTACTTGCGACAACCGGGCCAGGAACACCTCCTGTTCGCCGGTGGTGGTCGTGGACATCAGATCGAAGACGTCGCGGACGCCCTGTAGCGGCGATTCGATGACGTTGACCTCACCGATCCGCAAACCCGCATCGTCGACCGCCAGGGCGCGTCCCAACTGGTCGGACATCGTGGCCACCGTGACGCGGTCGACGTCGTCGGCGATCGTTGCCGCCGCCAGAGAGTTCAGCGCCGCCCGCCGTTCGGACACGCGATCCGCCTCGCCCTCCGGCGAGAAGTCGGGCAGCTGATCGTCGAACCCGGAGACCCCGAGGTGCGTGGCCTCGATCGGGTTGAGTGCACAGGAGCGTTCGAGGTGGTTGTCGGCGATCCGGTCGATCGCGCTGGACCGGCTCACAGGCTCGCCGCATCGAAGGTGTTGCAGGAGTTCGGGTCACCGGCGCTGTAGCCGACATTGAACCAGCGGACCCGCTGCTCGGATGAGCCGTGGGTCCAGCCCTCCGGGTTGGATGCGTCACCGCCGATGGCGTCGTCGCCGATCGCCTTGGCGGTCTTGATGACGTCGTTGATCTGTTGCTGCGTCAGCGGCTCGAGCATCGCGTCAGGTCCCTTGTCGGCGTGATACGCCCACACCCCGGCCAGGCAGTCGGCCTGCAGTTCGATCCGTACCGATCCCGAGGTGGGGCCGGCAGCGCCCATGCGCTGACCTTTCTGCAGGGCTCCGGTCAGGTATTCGATGTGGTGGCCGTACTCGTGGGCGACGACATATTCCTGGGCCAGCGGTCCGTCTCCACCGCCGAGCTGATCGCTCAGGACGTCGAAGAACGACGGGTCGAAGTACGCGGTCTGGTCGCCGGGGCAGTAGAAGGGACCGACATCTGAGGTGGCCGGCCCGCACGCGGTGTCGACGCTGCCCTCGAAGATGACCGTCCTCGGCGGTTCGTATCCCGGCATGAGCTCTGACCACGCGTCGTCGAGGCTGTTGGTGGTGGCCACGATCCGGCACACGGTGTCGGTGTTGGCTTTCTCGATGGTGCAGTTGTTGATCTGCTCGTCGAGGGCGGACTGGTCCTGCGACGAGTACGTCGAGGTCGATCCGTCACTGCCCAATCCCAGAATGCCCGGATCGAATCCGAACAGCGCGGCCGCGATCACGATGATCAGGCCCGCTCCGCCGCCGATGGCGAACTTGCCACGGCCTCCGCCGCCGCCCGAAACGTTGCCGGTATCCAAGGGTCCGTTGCCTCGAAAAGTCATGCGGTCAGCATTGCACGAGCAGTGCCGTCCTTGGCCGATCAGGACAGCCGTAGGATGTTGCACGATACGAAATCGTCAGCTTTGAGAGGACTATTGTGCTGCGCACCCAATTTGCCGGATCACTGCGAGCCGCGAACGCCGGGCAGACCGTGACGTTGACCGGCTGGGTGGCGCGCCGACGCGACCACGGCGGCGTGATCTTCATCGATCTGCGGGACAGCTCCGGCCTCGTGCAGGTCGTGTTCCGGGACGAGGCTGTCGCCACCCCCGCGCACCGACTGCGCGCCGAATACTGCGTTCAGGTGACCGGCGTTGTCGAGCAGCGTCCGGCGGGTAGCGAGAACCCCAACCTGAAGTCCGGCGAGATCGAGATCAACGCCACCGAACTGGTCGTTCTCAACGAGTCGGCGCCGCTGCCGTTCCAGCTCGACGAGAACCCGGGTGAAGAGGCCCGGCTCAAGTACCGCTACCTCGACCTCCGTCGCGAGGGTCCCGGTTCGGCACTGCGGTTGCGTTCGAAGGTCAACCAGGCCGCCCGAAATGTGCTGTTGGAGCAGGACTTCGTCGAGATCGAGACCCCGACGCTGACCCGTTCCACACCTGAGGGTGCGCGCGACTTCCTGGTCCCGGCACGCCTGCAGCCCGGCACGTTCTACGCCCTGCCGCAGAGCCCGCAGCTGTTCAAGCAGCTGCTGATGGTGGCCGGCATGGAGCGTTACTTCCAGATCGCCCGTTGCTACCGCGACGAGGATTTCCGCGCCGACCGCCAGCCGGAGTTCACTCAGCTCGACATCGAGATGAGCTTCGTCGAGCAGGACGACATCATTGCACTCGGTGAGCAGATTCTGGTCGCGCTCTGGAAGCTGATCGGCTACGACGTGCAGACCCCGATCCCGCGGATCACCTATGCCGACGCGATGCGCCGGTTCGGCAGCGACAAGCCCGATCTGCGTTTCGGTATCGAGCTCGTCGAGTGCACCGACTATTTCAAGGACACCCCGTTCCGGGTGTTCCAGGCGCCGTACGTGGGCGCGGTCGTGATGCCCGGTGGCGCGAGCCAGCCACGGCGTCAGCTCGATGCATGGCAGGAATGGGCGAAGCAGCGCGGCGCCAAGGGGCTGGCCTACGTGCTGGTGCAGGAAGACGGCACGCTCGGTGGGCCGGTGGCCAAGAACCTGTCGGAGGCCGAGCGCGACGGACTCGTCGCCCATGTCGGTGCCAACCCCGGCGACTGCGTCTTCTTCGCGGCCGGCCCGGTCAAGGCTCAGCGCGCGTTGCTCGGTGCTGCCCGCGGCGAGATCGCACAGAAGCTCGGACTGATCAAGGACGGCGACTGGGCCTTCACCTGGGTTGTCGACGCGCCGCTGTTCGAGCCTGCCGATGAAGCCACCGCGAGCGGTGACGTCGCCGTCGGTTCGGGTGCATGGACCGCCGTGCACCACGCCTTCACCTCGCCCAAGCCGGAATCGCTCGAGGTCCTCGAAACCGATCCGGGTGCCGCGTTGGCCTATGCCTACGACATCGTCTGCAACGGCAACGAGATCGGTGGCGGTTCGATCCGTATCCACAAGCGCGAGGTCCAGGAACTGGTCTTCAAGATCATGGGTATCTCGCATGAGGAAGCGCAGGAGAAGTTCGGCTTCCTGCTCGACGCATTCGCCTACGGTGCACCGCCGCACGGTGGAATCGCCTTCGGCTGGGACCGGATCACTGCGCTGTTGGCGGGACAGCCGTCGATCCGCGACGTGATCGCGTTCCCGAAGTCGGGCGGCGGCATCGATCCGCTCACCGATGCACCGGCGCCCATCACCCCGGAGCAGCGCAAGGAGTCGGGTATCGACGCCAAGCCGCCGGCTCCGAAGCAACAGCAGGCACCTGCTGAGGTTGCTGAGAAGAAGTAGCTCTCGGAGACAGAATCCAGATCGGCAGATCGCCGGCGGCCCCGTGCCGCCGGCGATCTGTCTTTTGTGGGGCTCACACTGTGAAGTTGTCAATGGTCCTGCTGCGCAGAGTCTCTGTCAGCCGGCGGGTCTGGCGGTCGTGGCCTCGTCGACCTCAGGCCGCGGTGAGTTCGGTGGTCAGGGTGCGGCGGGCGTTGGATCTGATCGGGGTCCTGGTGGTGTCGTCCGGTGCGATGAACCACGGATGCCCATCGGAACCGATGGAGACTTCCCAGCCGCGGTGGTGGATGTAGCGGTGATGTCGCCGGCACAGCAGGACCATGTTGGTCAGGCTGGTGCCACCGCCATGGCTCCAGAAGTCGATGTGGTGGGCATCCGTCCAGCCGGGCGGGCAATCGCACCCGGGGAAGGCGCAGCCTCGGTCGCGGGCGATCAGCGCCTTCCGGATGGCCGGCGTCACCGTGCGTTGATCGCGGCCGACATCAAGGGGTACCGAATTGTTGTCGAGCAGAATCCTGGTGATGACCGAATCACAGGCCACCAGCTGCGCGGTCGATGCTGACGCCGGCCCGGTCCATTCGAAGGCCGGTGCCAACGTGGGCGCCTTGGCGCCGCCACGCGTCGGACGATCCTCTTGATCGAGATACGAATCGAGAAGTTGCTCCAGAGCATCGGCGCGGATCTGGGCATTCGATCGACGATCCGGGGACCCATCGGGTTCGGGTACCGGCGTCGACAACGGATCGAGCGCGACCCGCAGTTTCTCGCCCAGCAGGTTGTCCAGATCGAGCGTGCCGTGACTGCGTCCGTCGTCACCGTTCCCGAGGGTGAACTCGTTGAGCTCGTGATTCTCGGCATCAGGGATCTGTTTGTCCGGCGGCGACAACACGATCGCCATGTGGCGTGCCCGCGCCGACACCGCCGCCGGACTCGCCATCAAGGCCTCGGTGAGTAAACCGCGCACACAGTCAGCGCGGTCCTCGTCGGCCAGATCCGGGTTCCGTCGTTCAATGTGGTTGAGCCCTTTGATGATCGAGTCCACATGCTCACCCGACAGCGTTCCGTCGACACCGTTGGCCGCCACTGATGGAATGTCATCGATCGCCTTGCTCACCCGTACGTAGCGATGGGCTGCCACCGGCGCCATTCCCTCCTTTTGGAGCAGTCCGGCGGTGGACCGCTCACCTGACTTCTGCGCCAACCCGCGCCGATCGACTTCACCGACCAGGCGGAAAAGTATCTGTTCCACAACATGATTGAGTCGGATAACCGTCACCGTGCGAGCTGAAATCTCAGCATCATCCCCGGCCAGATCTGACAACCTGACGAACATTCCCCCGAAGTCCATGGCACAAGTTTACGGCCCAAAACCGGTTCGCACAAGCTTTCGAATAAACTTACATTCCTTGCACCGCAGCATATTTCGCAGAACTTTCCGAGAAGATCGGGCAGTCTATCGAACGGGTCGGACACTTTCGAATACCGCTTTCCGATTGCGTTCGGACCGTAGCGTCAGCGGATTCGATGGGTCACCAGATGTAACCACCGCGTGATCGTCAGGTAGCGATGTGGCTCGCCGAGGTCTCGCCCGGTGCCGTCGAGCAGATGCCCCACCCGTTGCTCGAGGCCGGTGTCCCGGCGGGTGGGATTGCATACGAGGTGTTCGGCCCTGGCTACCGGTGGCCCAGGTCCTGTCCCCGGCGGAGGCGCCGAGATTGTGATCAACTTGCAGCCTGACATTTTGGGACCCATGGAGGTAACGCCAGTTGACCATCAAGGTGGCACTCGAGCACCGGACCACGTACAACTTCGACAGGTTGACGAAGGTCTACCCACATGTCCTTCGGCTGCGGCCGGCGCCACACTCACGAACCCCGATCGAGGCTTACTCGCTCAAGGTCGAACCCGGCGACCATTTCATCAACTGGCAGCAGGACGCCTTCAGCAACTACCTGGCGCGCCTGGTGTTTCCGGAACCGACAACGGTCCTGAGCTTCACGGTGGGTCTGGTCGCCGACCTCACCGCGATCAACCCGTTCGACTTCTTCATCGAGGAGTGGGCCGAACACGTCGGCTTCGAGTACCCGGAAGAGCTTCGTCGTGATCTCGAGGTCTATCTGCGACCCGTCGACGAGACCGGCCCGGATCCGTTGGTGGCCAAGTGGGTCGACGACCACCGCGCGTCCGGGAAGATGCGCGTCATCGATTACCTGGTCCAGCTGAATTCAGCCGTCCGGGACGATGTTCGGTACACGGTGCGGCTCGAGGCAGGTGTGCAGGCGCCGGAGTTCACCCTCGACAGCGGCGTCGGTTCGTGCCGGGACTCCGCGTGGTTGCTCGTTGCGATTCTGCGGCGCCTCGGCCTGGCGGCCCGTTTCGTCTCCGGTTATCTCGTCCAGTTGACATCCGACATCAAGTCGATCGACGGTCCGTCCGGTCCTGACGCCGACTTCACCGACCTGCATGCCTGGACCGAGGTGTACCTGCCCGGCGCGGGCTGGGTGGGCATGGACCCCACCTCGGGCCTGTTCGCCGGCGAGGGCCACATCCCGCTCGCAGCCACACCGCATCCGGGTGCGGCCGCGCCGATCACCGGTGCCACCGGCAAATGCCATGCGGTGATGGACTTCTCGAACGAGGTCTCCCGCTTCCACGAGGATCCGCGGGTGACCCTGCCGTACTCGGGTGATCAGTGGAAGCGGATCGTCAATCTCGGCACCGATCTCGACGACCGGATGCGCAAGGCCGATGTCCGCCTGACGATGGGCGGTGAGCCGACCTTCGTCTCCCTGGACAATCAGGTGGACCCGGAGTGGCTGACCGATGCCGACGGACCCCACAAACGTTCGCTGGCCTCCGATCTGGCCGATCGCGTCAAGAAGATCTACGCGCCGAGCGGCCTGGTGCAGCGCGGCCAGGGCAAGTGGTACCCCGGGGAGCCGTTGCCGCGGTGGCAGATCGACCTGATCTGGCGTGCCGACGGAAAGGCGCTCTGGAACAACCCCGACCTGCTGGACGACCCGTGGCCCACCAAAGAAGCCGCGCAGGCCACCATGGACTGGCAGGCGCCCGGTGGACTCGGGCCGACCGATCCGGCAACGGCCAAGGCGCCCAAGGCCTTCGTCTCGGCACTGGCCCGTCGTCTGCGACTCCCGGATTCACAGGTGATGCCCGCCTACGAGGACCCGCTGCTCAGACTCGCCGAGTTGGTGCGACTGCCGGTGGGTGCACCCCCGGACGCGGAAGCGAAGGCATCCGAGGCCACCGAGGACGACCTGACACCCGACAAGGATTCGGCCGAGGTGCGTCAACGCCTGCTGGCCGAGCTTGATTCGTCGGTCAGCAGCCCCACCGCCTACGTGATGCCGATCAATCGGGCCCCGGACGGCGTGGGTTGGCAGAGTGCCTTGTGGAAAACGCGACGTGGTCGTTTGGTGCTCAGTCCGGGTAACTCTCCCGCAGGTTTGCGGCTGCCGCTCGACGCTCTTTTCTGGGAACCGAACATGCAGTTCTTCCCGGCCGACCCGACCGCATTCGACATCGATCCACTCGACGAGCTCACCGGGTCGGATGAGCCGCCGGCACCTGCCGTTGCGGAACCGCCGGCCGCCGCCGCACCACAGATGCCGCGGACCGGAATGGCCGGAGAACCGTTACCCGGTGCCCGACCCGGTACGTCGGTGGGGAACACCGGTGTTCCCGGCGGCGGTGAGCCGCTGTGGATCACGCCGGAGATGCAGAAGGCCCGGGCCGCTGCCGAAGTGGCGAAGGCCGCGGAAGCGGAAGCGGCGGCGCAGACCGCTGCAGAACAGACCGACCTCGACGTCGTCGAACCCTCCGGTCGAGCGGTCACCGCGTTGGTGGCCGAAGAGCGGGGCGGTGTGCTGTACGTGTTCCTGCCACCGACCGAGAGCGGCGACGACTTCGCCGAGCTGGTCAGCCTGGTCGAGCGCAGCGCCGAGGAGGTGGGCAAGCCGGTGGTCATCGAGGGTTATGGCCCGCCGGCGGATCCGCGACTGACATCCTTGACGATCACCCCCGACCCCGGTGTCATCGAGGTCAACATCCAGCCCACGTCGTCATTCGTCGAGCAGTCCGAACTCCTCGAAACCCTGTACGACCAGGCTCGCCGGGTCCGGCTGGGGACCGAGTCGTTCGACCTCGACGGCAGCCACGGCGGAACCGGCGGCGGCAACCACATCACGCTCGGCGGCATCCGCCCGGCCGATTCCCCGATGTTGCGTCGGCCGGATCTCCTCGTCTCGATGCTGACCTACTGGCAGCTGCATCCGTCGCTGTCATATCTGTTCTCGGGACGATTCATCGGCACCACCTCACAGGCGCCGCGCGTCGACGAGGGGCGCGAGAGTTCGCTCTACGAACTCGAGGTCGCCTTTGCCGAGATCGATCGCATCAGCGACGAGGCTCGTCGAGACAGCATGAACACCGGGGCCGGCAACAGCTCCCATCACCTGCCATGGGTCACCGATCGGGCGCTGCGCCACCTGCTCACCGACATCACCGGCAACACCCACCGTGCCGAGTTCTGCATCGACAAGCTCTACAGCCCCGACTCGACCCGCGGCCGGCTCGGCCTCCTCGAACTCCGGGGCTTCGAGATGCCACCGCATCATCAGATGGCGATGGTGCAGTCGTTGCTCGTGCGCAGCCTGGTCTCTTGGTTCTGGGACAAGCCCTACCGGGCTCGGCTGCAACGCCACGGCGCCGACCTTCATGGCCGGCATCTGCTGCCGTACTACGTGATCGAGGACATCTCCAACGTCGCCGAAGATCTCCGCGAGGCGGGCTACGACTTCGACACCGCCTGGCTGGCCCCCTTCACCGAGTTCCGCTTCCCGCGTCTGGGCACGGTGCACATCCGCGATGTCGAGATCGAACTGCGCGGCGCGATCGAACCCTGGAACGTCCTGGGGGAGGAGTCCGCGTTCGGTGGCACCGCCCGCTACGTCGACTCGTCGATCGAACGGGTGCAGCTGCGGGTGCTCGGCGGTGACATGAATCGATTCGTCCTGACCTGCAACGGTGTCCCGGTCCCGCTGGCGTCCACCGGCCGCGCCGGGGAGACGGTCGCGGGCATCCGGTTCCGGGCATGGCAGCCACCGAGCGCCCTGCACCCGACCATCACCATCGACAGTCCGCTGGTCTTCGATCTCATCGACACCCACAACGGGCGGTCGGTGGGCGGCGCGACCTATCACGTGATCCATCCCGGTGGTCGGGCGTACGAACGCCCACCGGTGAACGCGGTGGAGGCCGAGTCGCGTCGCAACGGTCGTTTCGAGGCGTCCGGACATCAGGTCGGCACCGTCGACACGGCCGAACTCCGGGAATATCAGGCCAGGCTGGCGACCGATTCCGGTGTGCCGATGATCTTGGATCTACGGCGAGCACGTACAGTCCTTCGGTGACAACGCCAAGGATCGAACCCGCCGGAATTCTGGACCGATACCGGTCTGACCGGTACGGATTGTTCGATCTGTCGGCCCTGCCGGGATCCCCGAGCGGACCCTTCGACGAACTCTTCGACGGCACCGGTGCCGTCCGCACGCAGTGGTCCGGTCTGATCGATGGTCTCGAGCGGATGGGCGATACCGGCCTCCGCCAGGCCGATCGGCGGGTGCGCACCCTCATCGACGACGACGGCATCACCTACAACGTGCCGACCGGGACCACCACGCGGCAGAGCCGCTGGGAACTGGACTGTGTGCCGCTGTTGATCGACGGCGCCGAATGGCAGGCCCTGGAGAAGGGCATCGAGCAACGCGCCCGGGTGCTCGACGCGCTGCTGTCGGATGTCTATGCCGACCAGAGAGCGATCACCTCGGGTGTGGTGCCGCCGGAACTGATCTACGGGCATCCCAGCTTCGTCCGCAAGGCCGCGCGTTTCCCTCAGGTGTGGTCGCACATGCTGTTCATGCATGCCTGTGACATCGGCCGACTGCCGAGCGGTGAGTACCTGGCCTACTCCGACCGGACGCAGGCGCCGTCCGGTGCCGGCTACGCCTTGGCCGACCGGCACCTCATGTCGCGGGCGTTCCCACGGCTCCTGCAGCGATGCGTGCCGCGACCGATGTCGGCGTTCGCGGCCACGGTCCGGATCGCGACGTTCGAGTACGCCCCGCAGGGCATCGAAGAACCGACGGTTGCGGTGCTGACACCGGGCTCGTTGTCGGAGACCGCGTTCGACCAGGCTTACCTGGCCTCGATCCTCGGCTTCCCATTGGTCGAGGCCGCCGACCTGGTGGTCCGCGACGGTGCGGTCTACATGCGTTCGCTGGGAACGTTCAAGAGGCTCGACGTGATCATCAGGCGGGTCGACTCCGACTATTCCGATCCGCTGGACCTACGTGCCGATTCCCGGCTCGGTGTCACCGGTCTGGTGGAGGCGGTGTCGCGCGGTTCGGTCACCGTCCTGAACACACTCGGCAGCGGCGTGCTCGAGAACCCGGCGTTGCACACCGTCCTACCCGCACTGAGCAAGCACTTCCTCGGTGAGGACCTCTTGCTGGACTCGGTGCAGACATATTGGGCCGGAAACGATCTCGAACGCGGCAAGTTGTCGACCGATCTGCCGCTGCTGGGCATCACCAACTTCCGGACCGGCGAAGAGTTCACCGGACCGGCACTGAGTTCGGCTGCGATCGAGACGTTGCGCGCGCGGATCGCCGCCGAACCGTGGCAGTGGGTCGGCCGTGTCCTGGAACGATTTTCGGTTGCGCCGTCGTCCACACCCGGCCCCAACCGGTCCAGCGAGGGTACCGGTTCACCACTGCGCGCGGCACCGGTCGGCATCCGTTCGTTCAGCGTCGCGCAGGGGTCGGGGTACGCGGTCCTGCCCGGTGGCCTCGGTCAGGTACTCGCCGAGGGAGCTGCCGGGTCGGCGATGAATGCCGTTGCCGGAAAAGATGTCTGGGTGACCACCATGGAACCGGCCGCAGGCCAGACCCGGGTGGAGGAATCGGGCGGTACGCCCGAACGCAGCCGGCCGATCATCGTCTCCGGCACGGGTCCGAGCGCGATCCGTTCGAGTTCCGACCCGGTCGTCAGTTCGCCTCGCGTGTTGTCCGACCTGTTCTGGTTCGGTCGCTACGGTGAACGCGCCGAATTGACCACCCGGATGGTCAAGGTCGCGCGCGAGCGTTACGAGGACTATCGCTACCGTCCATGGATGACGGGCACGGCGTCGATCCCGTTGTTCTTGAGCGCAATTGCGTCGGCGTCCGGCAATCGGGCCGTGCTGCAGGACACCAGGGGATTACTCGACTTCGACAGCAGCAAACCGCCGGATCCCGACGAGGTCCTGGCTGCGACCACCCGCTTGCACATGATGACCAGCGCCCGGCGGACGCCCGGATCGGTCGCCTTCGCGGTGGACCGTCTGCAACAACTGGCCCGTGCGATCCGCGACCAGTTGTCGACGAGCACGTGGATGGTGCTCGGCTCCGTCGACCGCGCGCTGGCCGAACTGGGTACCGGACCGGCGGCCGGCGCGGGCGAGGACACCGAGCGTGACGGTTCCGAACTCGGCCGGGCACACGACGACATCCTGCACGGACTGCTGGCCCTGGCCGGATTGCAGGCCGAGTCGATGGTGCACGACCCGGGCTGGCTGTTCATGGACATCGGGCGCCGGGTGGAGCGCGCGCAGCTGCTGGCCGGCCTGACGTCGGCCATTCTGGTGCCCCAGCACGACTCGGACACCGAACAGGGGCTGCTGGAGGCATATCTGTCGGCGAGCGAGTCGGTGATCATCTACCGCCGCCGCAACCGCGGCATCGTCCGGCTCGGCTCGGTGGCCGACCTGATGCTGTTCGACGAGGGCAATCCGCGGGCGATGATCTACCAACTTCAGACGCTGCGCCACGACCTGAGCGCGCTGCCGTCGATCGTCCGCTCCGCTGCCGCCGAGCGCATCGTCGAGGATCTGGTGGCTGAACTGCGCCGGGTCGACCCGGCGGACCTGGCCGCGATCGGTGCCGGCGGCGAGCGGGTGGAGTTGGCCGAGTTGATGCGCACGCTCGACAAGGGCCTCCGGGAGCTCTCGGACGTGCTCGGGCGCACCAGATTTGCCTATCCGGTCGACATGCAGCCACTCTGGGGTGCCGGATCGGAGGGGACGTAAGTGAACACTGCAGAGCAACAGCCACGGTCCGTCGCAGGTCTGGTCGAAGGCGCGACACGACGGTACAAGGTCACCCACCGAACCCGCTACGACTACGACGACGTGGTCAGCAGCAGTTATGGCCGCTGCCATCTCCAACCCCGTGACCTGCCCGGTCAACGGGTGATCGACAGCGCGATCACCATCGACCCCGAGCCGTCGGACCGTTCGACAGGCGTCGACATCTACGGCAACTACGACAGCTACTTCCACGTCCGTACCCCGCATCGGCGCCTCGAGGTCACCGGTGTGTCCACCGTGGACGTCGACCCGCTCGATCAGGATCTGCTCAACTCGGCCGCGGCCCGCGGACCGTGGGAAGCGGCCCGCCCATCCGGGCCGCAGGGCGCCCGTGCGGTCGAGTTCCGCCTCGACCTCTACCCGCCGGAGATCAGCGCCGCGGTCATCGACTACGCGTCGACGATCTTCACGCCCGGCGCGCCGTTGCTCGACGTCGTGGTGCAACTGACCGGCCGTATCTTCCGCGATTTCACCTACCGCTCGGGTTCCACGGCCATCAGCACGAAGGTCGACACGGTCATGGAACGTCGGGAGGGTGTCTGCCAGGATTTTGCGCGGGTGGCCATCGCGTGTCTGCGGTCCCGCGGGCTCGCCGCCCGCTACGTCTCGGGTTATCTGGCCACCGATCCGCCGCCGGGACGTGAGCGGATCTTCGGGGCCGACGCCTCGCATGCGTGGGCGGCGGTGTGGCTGCCGGGCGACCGCTGGATCGCCTTCGACCCCACCAACGACAAACTCGTCGACGAACGCCATGTCACGGTCGCCTGGGGTCGCGATTACGACGATGTGCCGCCGTTGCGGGGCGTCATCTACACCGAATCCAGGAAGAGCCGGATCGATGTTTCGGTCGACGTTTCCCCGGAAAATTGAGGCTCATTTCCCGTGGCAGTGAAACACGTCCTACCTTTTGGGTAAGTTGTAGGGGATGACTGTTCTTGCCGATAGCCAGAAAACCGGCGCGGTGCAGGCGGCAGAGCGGCTTCTCGCCGCTCGCGCAGGCGCCCCGGTGTCCTTAGCCGAACCCTATGACCTCGGTGGCAGCGGTCGTACCCAGGTCTTGCGTGTTCGAGTCGCCCAGAACCCGTTCTCGGCGGACCGCACGCTGGTGATCAAGGTTCTCGGCGCCGGGGAGACCGGATCCGGGGACTCCTTCTATCGCGAGGTGGCGTCGTACAAGTACGCCAACACACTCCCGACGGCATCCCGCCCGGGTCCGGCCCTGATCGCCTTCGACCTGGCCTCCCGGGTCCTGGTCTTGACCGACCTCGGTGACGGCCGTTCGATGACCGAACTGCTCAGCAGCAACGACACCGCTGCCGTCGGCAGCTCACTGAGCGCCTGGGGCCAGGCACTGGGCCGCATGCATGCGGCCACCGTCGGCGGTGAGAACGATTTCGCGGCCTTGCTCCGGCAGGGCAGCGATGGTGTCGCCACCGACGCGCTGCACAGCCAGTTCGCAGCCGCGGTGACCTCGGCACCCAAGGTCGTCCGCGACATGCTCGGTTCGGACCTCGACCCGGCCGTCCTCCAATTGCTCGAGGCCGCCCGCGACCTGTTCGGCGAAGGTGAGCACCGGGCCTTCAGCCCGTCGGACGTCGGCCCGGAGAACATCCTGATCAACGGCGACGGCGTGCGGTTCCTCGACTACGAGTGGGGTGGTTTCCGCGACGCCACGCTCGACATCGCATACGCGCTGGTGACGTTTGCGCCGTGGTTGACACCGAGTTCGTCCGCCGACCGCGTCGACCTCGAGACCCTGATGCTCGATGCCTGGCGCTCCGAGGTGCAGGCGATCTGGCCGAGCCTGGGCTCCGACCGCGAACTGGCGCGAAAAGCCGTACTCGCCCGGTTGGCGTGGGTGTGGCTGTCCACGATGTGGATGCTGCCGGTCGACGACGCCGACGTGGGTCGTGCCGACGAAGCCCACGGTCTGGCGTTGAGCACTTCCGATCCCCGCGTGATCGTGGACCGCTGGTCCGGGCTGGCCGCTGCCGCCCGTCGGGCCGCCGAGCCCGCGCTGGCCGATTTCGCGGAGTCGGTCGGTCAGGCGCTGGATTCGTCCTGGCTGCACTGACGCCGCACAGTCATGACCACTGAACAGGGCGGCCTTTTCGATGCCCCCTCGGCCCCGCCCGAGCTGATCACCAGCGGACTGCAGCGGCCCGCCATGAGTGCGCCGCTCGCTGTCCGGATGCGGCCACAGACCCTCGAAGAGATCGTCGGACAGGAGCACCTGCTCGAGCCGGGATCCCCGCTGCGACGGCTGATCGACGGTTCCGGCGCGGCGTCGGTGCTGTTGTTCGGCCCGCCGGGCACGGGCAAGACGACCATGGCGGCGCTGATCTCGACTGCCGCCGGCGGCCGCTTCGAGGCGCTCTCGGCGTTGTCGTCGGGTGTGAAAGAAGTGCGCGCGGTGATCGATGCCGCGCGCCGACGCCTCATCGCCGGTACGCAGACCGTGCTGTTCATCGACGAGGTCCACCGGTTCTCCAAAACCCAGCAGGATGCGCTGCTCGACGCGGTGGAGAACCGGATCGTGCTGCTCGTCGCCGCGACCACCGAGAATCCGTCCTTCTCGGTGGTGGCACCGCTGTTGTCCCGATCGCTCGTCCTGCAACTACGGTCCCTGAGCAACGCCGACATCCGCAAGCTGCTGGTGCGGGCCGCCGCCGACCCCCGTGGACTCGACGGCGCGGTCACGATCGACGACGACGCCCTCGATCATCTGGAGAAGATCTCCGGCGGAGACGCGCGGCGCGGACTGACCGCGCTCGAGGCCGCCGCCGGCGCAGTCCTGGCCGACACCTCCACCGACGCGGGCACCGGTCCCGGTGACGTGGCCGTGGTCACGTTGGCCTACGTCGAATCCGCGGTTGATCGGGCGGCCGTACGGTACGACCGTGGGGGTGATCAGCATTACGACGTCACCAGCGCCTTCATCAAGTCCATCCGGGGCTCCGATGTGGATGCCGCCCTGCACTATCTGGCCCGGATGATCAGCGCGGGGGAGGACCCGCGATTCATCGCCCGCCGACTGGTCGTGCACGCCAGCGAAGACATCGGCATGGCCGACCCGACGGCGCTGCAGACGGCCACGGCCGCCGCGCAGGCCGTCCAGCTGATCGGAATGCCCGAGGCCCGGCTCGCCCTGGCCCAGGCCACGATTCACCTCGCGACGGCCCCCAAGTCGGCCGCGGTGATCAACGCGATCGGCGCCGCCATCGCCGACGTCGAGGGCGGCAAGGCCGGTGCGGTCCCGCCGCATCTGCGCGATGGACACTATGCGGGCGCCGCAAAGCTGGGCAACGCCGTGGGTTACCGGTTCCCGCACGACGCCCCGGACGGTGTGTTGCCGCAGCAGTACCCGCCGGACGAGTTGGTCGGCGTCGACTACTACGAGCCCACCGAACGAGGCCGCGAACGTGACATCGGGGCGCGCTTGGGCCGCCTGCGCAACATCATCCGCGGGCGTCGGTGACACCGGAGACGGGTTTGTCGGGTCTGGAGGGTGCGACTCCGGCGTGGCCTTGCCAGTAGTGTGGGTTAGTCACGTTCTAATAAACGGATGCCGATTCGCCTGGAACCAGGTGGAGTCACAGAGTATGGGCCTGGACAACCAGGTGGAGTCACAGAGTGAGGACAGTCAGTGCAGACGCATGAGATCAGGAAGCGGTTCCTGGATCACTTCATCAAGGCCGGACATGTCGAGGTGCCGAGCGCGTCGCTGATCCTCGAGGACCCGAACCTTCTCTTCGTCAACGCGGGCATGGTGCCGTTCAAGCCGTACTTCCTCGGCGAGCAGACCCCGCCGTACGTGCGGGCCACCAGCATCCAGAAGTGTGTTCGTACCCTCGACATCGAGGAAGTGGGCATCACCACACGTCACAACACGTTCTTCCAGATGGCCGGCAACTTCTCGTTCGGCGATTACTTCAAGCGCGAAGCGATCCATTTCGCCTGGACCCTGCTGACCAACTCTGTCGACGACGGCGGATACGGCATCGACCCGACGCGCCTGTGGCCGACCGTGTACCTCGACGACGACGAGGCCGCCGCGATCTGGCGGGACGAGATCGGTGTGCCCGCCGAGCGGATCCAGCGCCGCGGCATGAAAGACAACTACTGGTCGATGGGTGTCCCGGGACCCTGTGGACCGAGCTCGGAGATCTTCTACGACCGCGGCCCCGACTACGGCGTCGAGGGAGGCCCCGAAGCCGACGAGGACCGCTACATCGAGATCTGGAACCTGGTCTTCATGCAGAACCAGCGGGGTCCCGGTGGTGGCAAGGACGGCTACGAGATCCTCGGACCGCTGCCCAAGAAGAACATCGACACCGGCATGGGCATCGAACGCGTCGCGTGCATCCTCCAGGGCGTCGAGAACGTTTACGAAACAGATCTTTTGGCCCCGGTCATCGGCGTCGCCGAACGCCTGACCGGCCGCACCTACGGCGCCGACCCGGCAGAATCGGTCCGGTTCCGCGTCATCGCCGATCACGCCCGCACCGCGGTGATGTTGATCGCCGACGGGATCACCCCCGGCAACGACGGTCGCGGCTACGTGCTGCGACGCCTGTTGCGGCGGATCGTGCGCTCGGCCCGGCTCCTCGGTGCCACCGGCGCCACGATGAAGGCGTTCACCGACGCCGTCATCGACACGATGACCGCGTCGTACCCCGAACTCGCCGATCAGCGGGCCCGGATCGTGGCCACCGCGGTCGGTGAGGAAGATGCCTTCCTCAAGACCCTGACCGCGGGTTCGCGACTGTTCGACGACGCCGCGGCGACCACCAGGGCCTCCGGTGCCACCCGGATCAGCGGCAAAGACGCGTTCGCACTGCACGACACCTACGGTTTCCCGATCGACCTCACCCTGGAGATGGCCGCCGAGGCCGGGCTGTCGGTGGACGAGTCCGGCTTCAAGGAGCTGATGACCGAGCAGCGGCAGCGCGCGAAGGCAGATGCGACCGCCCGCAAAGCCGGTCACGCGGACCTCAGTGTCTACCGTGAGTTCCTCGATCGGGGACCGACCGTGTTCACCGGGTTCGACGAACTCAATTCGGAGTCAAAGGTTTTGGGTCTGGTCGCTGACGGACAGCGCGTGCGCAGCGCGTTCGCCGGTCAGGAGATCGAGGTGATCCTGGACCGCAGCCCGCTCTACGCCGAGGCCGGCGGCCAGATCGCCGACATCGGGACCATCACCACGTCGTCGGGTCTGCGCCTGACGGTCAAAGACGTTCAGAAGGTCGGCAAGTCGGTCTGGTTGCACCGCGCCGTCATCGAAGAGGGCGAGATCGCCGAAGGTGACGAAGTCCTCACCCAGGTCGACGCCGCCTGGCGTCATGGCGCCACCCAGGGCCACTCCGGCACCCACCTCGTGGGAGCCGCATTGCGTCAGGTGCTCGGACCGACGGCAACACAGGCGGGTTCACTGAACCGGCCCGGCTACCTGCGGTTCGACTTCGCATCGCAGGGCGCGCTGACCGAGGCGCAGCGCGGCGAGATCGAAGAGATCACCAACGCTGCAGTCGAGGCGAACTACCCGGTCAACACGTTCGAGACCGGAATCGACGATGCCAAGGCGATGGGCGCGCTCGCGCTCTTCGGTGAGAACTACGGCGACGTCGTCCGAGTGGTCGAGATGGGTGGACCGTTCTCGATGGAGCTGTGCGGTGGAACCCATGTCGGTTCGTCGGCGCAGGTCGGCCCGGTCACGCTGCTCGGCGAGTCGTCGGTCGGTTCCGGCGTGCGACGGGTCGAGGCATACGTCGGGCTCGACTCCTACCGCTACCTGGCCAAGGAACGCGCGTTGCTCGCCGGTCTGGCCACGTCGCTGAAGGTGCCGAGTGATCAGGTGCCCGGCCGCGTCGAGTCGCTCGTCACCAAGCTCAAGGAAGCCGAAAAACAGATCGAGAAGATGCGGGCCGATGCGGCGAAGGCCGCGGTCGGTTCGCTGATCGGTGACGCGACGCGGGTCGGCGACGTGCTCGTGGTCGCAGGCAAGCTCGACGGCATGGATGCCGGAGACCTGCGGACTCTGGCCGCGGACCTGCGCGGACGCGTGGGCACGGACAACGCTGTGGTGGTGCTGTTCTCGGCGTCGGGTGACAAGGTCCCGTTCGCCGTCGCGACCACCTCTGCCGCCCGCGACGCGGGAATCAAGGCCGGTGACCTGGTTCGCGAACTCGCGCCGCTGGTCTCGGGCAGGGGCGGCGGAAAGCCGGACCTGGCACAGGGTTCCGGAACCGACGCCGCGGGTATCGATTCGGCGCTGGTCCGGCTGCGTGAACTGGTCGGCTCGGCTCGATGACGTTGACGCCGCGAGGGCGCCGGATCGCCATCGACGTCGGCAGTGTGCGGATCGGAGTGGCCTCGTGCGATCCCGACGGGATCTTGGCCACTCCGGTCGAGACCGTCGCCCGCACCCCCAAAAGTGACGCCGATTTACGGCGACTCGCCGAAATCATCGCCGAATACGACGCGGTTGGCGTTATCGTCGGATTGCCGAAAACGTTGCGCGACGAGCACGGTCATGCGGCTGCCCTCGCCACCGAGTTCGGTGACGCGCTGGCGCAGCGCATCTCGCCGGTGCCGGTGATGTATTCCGATGAACGTTTGACCACGGTGACCGCACAACAAGCTCTACGTTCGTCCGGTGTTCGGGCGAAGTCCCAGAAATCTGTGATCGATCAGGCAGCTGCCACCGCGATCCTCCAGAACTGGCTGGATCTGCAGGCAAGTCAGGAAGGCCGCGGGTGAGTGACGACCGATCCGACAATCGTCGAGCCGAGGCAGAGCCGGGACGCCGTCGCCGGCGCGCGGACACCCCCTATGACCCCGATCGTCTGAAGTACTTCACCCAGGGAAACGGCGGGGCGCCGAGCCGCAGACGCGGACCCGAGGTGATCCCGCCGCGGGATCCGGCCGCGAGTCGTCGCACACCGCCGCCTCCGCCCCGGACGACTCCTCCGCGGCGGGCGACACCGCCACCGCCTGCCGACCCCCGGTGGGAGCCCGAGCCCGGGAGCGGCCCGCCGCCGTCGCAGCCGTTCCCGCAGCAGCAACCGCCGTCGCAGCCGTTCCCGCGACAGCAACCGCCCTCGCAGCCGTTCCCGCGACAGCAACCGCCGTCGCAGCCGTTCCCGCGACAGCAACCGCCGTCGCAGCCGTTCCCGCGACAGCAACCGCCCTCGCAGCCGTTCCCGCGCCAGCGGCCGGGTCCTCGGTCTGTCGAGCCCGCGCATCCCCACGCCTACGACCCCGATCCGAGGCATGACGAGCGGGAACCCTACGTCGATCCGGGTCGTGCCGAGTACACCCGCCGAGACGAAACGGCCCGAGCCCGTTCACCCAAGCGCACCGCCGCGGCGGCAGCGCGCCGCAAGAAGCGGAAATTGGTCGTCATCTCGGCCGCGGTCGTCTTCATGCTGGCGCTGGCCGCGGGCATCGGTTACGCCGGACTGCGCGTTGTCGGTTTCTTCGGATCCGAGGACAAGGACTTCACCAATGTCGCCGGCACCTCGGACGTCCTGGTGTCGATCCCGCAGGACGCGACGTTGACGCAGTTCGGCGAGATCCTCGAAGAGAACGACGTGGTGGGCAGCGTCAACGCCTTCACGCTCGCGGCCGACGACCAGCCGATCTCGGCGGGCTTCTACAAACTCCGCACCGAGATCCCGGCCAGTACCGCCGTATCGATGCTGACGAACATGGACAACCGCGTCGGCCGGGTGGTCATCCCCGAAGGCCTGCAGCTCGACTCCAAGGAAGGCATCGACGGCAAGACCACCTTGGGCATCTTCGCCCGGGTTGCGCAGGCCACCACCGTCGATCTCAACGGCGTGAAGGAGGGCTCCACGGTCGAGGACCTGGCCCAGGCCGCGGCGACCGCCACACCGGAGGAGCTCGGTGTGCCCGAGTGGGCCGTGGACGCGGTGTCGTCGCTCGATGGAGATCATCGCCGTATCGAGGGCCTGATCGCCCCGACGTCGTGGGAGATGATCGATCCGGGGCTGACCCCGGTGGAGATGCTGAACTACCTGATCTCGCGCAGTGCAGCCCTGTTCGCGCAGTGGGGGCTACCCGAGTCCGGCACCTCGTCGACGGGGCTGAACCCGTACGAGACCCTGGTGTCGGCATCGATCGTCGAGCGTGAGGTCAACACCGCCGAGGACTATCCGAAGGTGGCCCGGGTCATCGCCAATCGGCTCGGTGTCGACCAGGCGCTGCAGATGGATTCGACGGTCAACTACACCTCGGCGATCCAGAACATCGATGTGGCCGGTGACGATTTCATCGCCCCCACCGAATGGAACACCTACCAGCAGAAGGGTTTACCGCGCACCCCGATCGGTGCGGTCGGTCAGCCCGCATTGCTGGCCGCGCTCGAACCGCCGGCCGGTAACTGGTTGTACTTCGTCACGATCGATCAGCAGGGGACCACTCTGTTCACCGAGGACTACGAGCAGCACATGCGCAACCGCCAACAGGCCTGCGACAACTCGATTCTCCAGACCAACTGCTGATGACCGGGCAGGGCAGAGCCGCCGCGATCCTGGGATCGCCGGTGGCACACTCGAAGTCGCCTGCGCTGCACCTGGCGGCGTATCGGGCGCTGGGTCTTGTCGACTGGACCTACGAGCGTATCGAGTGCACGGCCGAGCAACTCCCATCCCTGGTCTCCGGGATGGACGAGAAGTACATCGGGTTCTCGGTGACGATGCCCGGCAAGCGCGCCGCGCTCGAGTTCGCCGATCACCGCACCGACCGTGCGGTCGCGGTGGGGTCGGCCAACACACTCGTCCGCGTGCCGGGTGGTTGGCGGGCGGACTGCACCGACATCGACGGTGCGGCGGCAGCCCTGGCCGAACTCGAGATCGATCAGGCCCCGGCACACCACGCCGTCGTTGTCGGGGCGGGTGGAACGGCCGCCCCGGTTCTGGCGGCCCTGGCCGGTGCCGGGATCGGTGAGGTGAGCATCGTCGCGCGCAGCCGGGCGCGGGCCGCCGAGGTGCTGGCGGTCGCCGATGCGCTGGGCCTGGCCACCGACGTCCTGCCCTTCGAACCGACGTCGCAACTATCGGACCGGGCGGCAACGGCTGCCGTGGTGGTCAACACCGTTCCCGCGACTGCTGCCGAGCCGCTGGCCGGGGCCCTGGCTCCGGCGGCGCGTCTGTTCGACGTCATCTACAGTCCCTGGCCGACCCCGCTGGCCGCCGCGGTGAGCGGCTCCGGTGGCGCCGTGGTCGGTGGACTGGTGATGCTCCTGAACCAGGCGCTGGGACAGGTCGAGCAATTCACCGGCATGAAGGCGCCGCTGGACGCGATGGCCGCCGCGCTCGACTGATCTGTCCACAGACCCGATGCCCGTCCACAATCGGCCGTCGGCGGACCGGACGGCGGGTGCGGCTGCGCGAAGGTGGGTGAGTGCACCTTGTCGTCGGGATCGTGGGGTTCTGGTTCGTGGCGCTGGCCGGTGCCGACGTGCGGACGCGCCGGCTGCCGAACAGCATCGTCCTACCCGGTGTGCTCGGCGCGGTTGCCGGGACGATGTCCAGCCCTTCCGCCGGCGGCGGCCTGCTGGTGGCCGGCGGCATCTACCTGGTCGCGTTCTGGTTCGGGGGCTGTGGCGGCGGAGATGTGAAACTGGCCGTGGTCGTCGGTGCGATGGCCGGTTCACCCACCACCGCAGCAGCCGCGGTGTTGCTCGCGCAGGTGCTCACCCTCGGACAGGTCCTGATCGGCCGTGCGGGCGGCGTCCGGTCGCACTATGCCCCGCACGGCCCGGCACTGTGCGCATCCGCCGCACTCATCTGCGGGATCTGGTGACCGCGGGGGGATCTGCCGACAGCCCACGTTGATGGGCGTGGAACAATTGGGAACTGTGTTGCGCTGGAGTACTGCCGGAGAATCCCATGGTCCCGCACTGGTAGCCGTCCTGGAAGGGATGGTGGCCGGTGTCGAGGTGACCTCGTCGCAGGTTGCTGACCAATTGGCCCGCCGCCGTCTCGGTTACGGACGGGGTGCGCGGATGAAGTTCGAGGCCGACCAGGTCACCCTGGTCGGCGGTGTCCGCCACGGATTGACGATGGGCGGCCCGGTCGCCATCGAGATCGGCAACACCGAATGGCCCAAGTGGGAGACCGTGATGTCGGCCGACCCGGTCCCCGCCGAAGAGCTCGAGGGCATCGCCCGGAACGCGCCGTTGACCCGGCCCCGGCCCGGCCACGCCGACTACTCCGGCATGCTCAAGTACGGCTTCGACGACGCCCGCCCGGTCCTGGAACGGGCCAGTGCCCGCGAGACCGCAGCCCGCGTCGCGATCGGCACCGTCGCCCGCAACTTCCTGCGTCAGGTCCTCGGTATCGAGGTGCTCTCGCACGTGATCTCCATCGGCGCCTCCGATCCCTATGTCGGTGCCGCGCCGGTCTACTCGGACCTCGAGCAGATCGACGCCAGCCCGGTGCGGGCGTATTCGACCGAGGCCGAGGCCTCGATGATCGCCGAGATCGAAGCCGCGAAACGCGACGGTGACACGCTCGGTGGTGTTGTCGAGGTCGTCGCCACCGGTGTGCCCGTGGGTCTGGGCTCGCACGTCAGCGGCGATCGTCGTCTCGATTCCCGTCTGGCCGGTGCGCTGATGGGCATCCAGGCCATCAAGGGTGTCGAGGTCGGCGACGGTTTCGAGACCGCCCGTCGTCGCGGCAGTGCCGCACACGACGAGATGATCCCCGGCCCGGGTGGTGCAGTCCGTTCGACGAACCGCGCAGGCGGGCTCGAAGGCGGGATGACCAACGGTGAGTCCATCCGGGTCCGTGCTGCCATGAAGCCGATTTCCACAGTGCCGAAAGCGCTTTCGACGATGGACATGACCACCGGAGAACAGGCCACGGCCATTCACCAGCGGTCCGACGTCTGTGCCGTACCGGCCGCGGGTGTTGTCGCCGAGTCGATGGTGGCCCTGGTGTTGGCGCAGGCGGCCCTGGAGAAGTTCGGTGGCGACTCTGCCGTCGAGACCGCGGACAACCTTGCCGGCTACCTCAAGCGGGTGGCCGCACACCTGCCCTCGTCGTGACCGGGTCGACCGGCCCGCGGGTCGTGCTCATCGGCTTCATGGGCTCGGGCAAGACCACGGTCGGACAACAACTGGCCCGCGTTCTGGGGTGCGAGTGGAAAGACAGCGACGTCGAGATCGAGCGGCGGAGCGGCCGGACCATCCCCGAGATCTTCACCGACGGTGAAGACGCGTTTCGTGCCTACGAACGCGAGATCGTGGCCGACCTGCTGCGGACCCACACCGGTGTGCTGTCGCTGGGTGGTGGCGCCGTCCTGACGGCGGCCACCCGCGAGCTACTCGCCGGGCATCCGGTCGTGTACCTCAGAGTGGATGCCGAACAAGGGTTTGCCCGGGTCGCGAACTCCAGCCGTCCGCTGCTGAAGGTGGACAACCCCAAGCAGGCGTATCGCGACCTGCTGGCACAACGAGATTCGATCTACCAGGGCGCGGCCACCATCGTGGTGGATGCGCATCCGCACCAGCGTGTGGTCGCCGACGAGATCATCACCCAACTGACCGAGCAGGAGGCCACCAAGTGACCGAGCAAGCCGCACCCATCCGCGTACCGGTGAACAGTGAGAGCCCCTACGAGGTCATCATCGGCCGCGGCCTGCTGACCGATCTGGTCGAGGCGGTCGCCGGCGCCGATTCGGTGGCGATCCTCTATCAGCCCTCCCTTGCCGAGACCGCGGAACTCATCCGAAAGACATTGGACGAGAACAACTTCAACGCACATCGGATCGAGATCCCGGATGCCGAGGCGGGCAAGGAACTCTCGGTTGCCTCGTTCTGCTGGGAGGTCTTCGGCCGGATCGGGATGAAGCGCAACGACGTGGTGGTCTCGCTCGGCGGGGGCGCGGCAACCGACCTGTCCGGGTTCGTCGCGGCCACCTGGATGCGGGGGATCCCGGTCGTCCACGTGCCGACCACACTGCTGGCCATGGTCGACGCCGCGGTCGGCGGCAAGACCGGCATCAACACCGACGCCGGCAAGAACCTGGTCGGATCCTTCCACGAGCCGCGCGCAGTGCTGATCGACATCGCGACGCTGGAGACGGTGCCACGCAACGAGATCATCGCCGGCATGGCGGAGGTCATCAAGACCGGTTTCATCGCCGACCCGGAGATCCTGGACCTGATCGAGGCGGACCCGCAGGCGGCCCTCGACCCCACCGGTCCGGTCCTGCCCGAACTGATCGAACGGTCCGTGCGCGTCAAGGCCCAGGTGGTCGCGGCAGATCTGCGGGAGTCCTCGCTGCGCGAGATCCTCAACTACGGCCATACCCTCGGCCACGCCATCGAGCGCCGTGAGAAGTACCGCTGGCGTCACGGCGCGGCGGTGTCCGTGGGCCTGGTCTACGCCGCCGAACTCGGCAGGCTGGCCGGACGACTCGACGACGCCACCGCGGATCGGCACCGCAGCGTGCTCGAGAGTGTCGGACTGCCGGTCGGCTACGACGCCGACGCATTGCCCGATCTCCTCAAGGGCATGGCGGGGGACAAGAAGAACCGTTCGGGCATGCTGCGGTTCGTCGTCCTCGACGGCCTGGCCAAGCCCGGACGCCTGGAGGCCCCCGATCCCTCGCTGCTCGCCGCGGCGTACTCCACCGTCGCCAAGGACGAGCCCACCAACGGTTCGATCCTGCTCTAGCCCTTCACGGCGCCGGGACCACTACGCAAACGAGCCGGAAACACGAAGACGAGCCACATATTTGTGGCTCGTCTTCGTGTTTCCGGCTCGTTTGCGCTTGTCGCTCGGTTGGGGTCAGGCGTAGGCGTTCTGGTCCTGGGCCTTGGCCTCGTTCTTGCGGTGCTGGCGGCGGGTCAGGAATCGGCCGACGGCAGCGCCGATGAGGGCGGAGACGAAGACCAGCAGGGTGGTGAACGAACCGCCGGCGAAGATCTCGATGGCCAGGGAGTTCTCACCGATCCCGGACATCACCCAGTTGCCCAGGACCCAGCACACGACCGCGCTGATGAGCCCGGTCAGGAGTCCGGCCTTGAGCCAGCGCATGGTCAGGTCGTCGTAGTCGTCGGGATCGGGATGGGCGCGGCCGTCGACCAGACCGTCGATGCCACCCCAGATCAGCGCCACCAGCACCACGCCGGCGATCGCGATCGTCTTCCAATAGTTGGAGTCCAACGGCCAGGCCACGATGGCCAGACCCAACAGGACCCGGGCACCGATGTGCACCGCCGACATCACCAAACCCCGCAACAGCCACGCAATCATGTGAGCAGCGTACCGATGTGGAACGTGTTCATGTGTCAGGGGCCACAAAACGAACATGGTGTCCGAGTTGATCGTGGGACCGCGCTCGGATGGCCGACTCCACTAGCCTTGAAACCATGACTGTTGAACGAGTGGTCACCGACCTCGGCCCAACTGCGGAATCGGCGCGGCGTGACCGGCTGCGCTCACTGCTCAGCGGCGCGGGCATCGACGCCCTCCTGATCACCGATCTGGTCAATGTGCGCTATCTCACCGGATTCACCGGATCGAACGGCGGCGTGGTGGTCACCGCTGCCGGCGACGACCGGATCGCCACCGACGGCCGCTACATCACGCAGGTGGCCGAACAGGCGCCGGACCTGACCGCGATCATCAACCGGGACTGCCCGGGTGCCCTGATCGAGCATCTGGTGGGTTCCGGTGCCCGGATCGGTTTCGAGAAGCATGTGGTGACGGTGGCGACCCATCAACGTCTGCTGCCGCTGCTCGGCAGTTCCGAGACCCTGGTGCCGGTGGCGCCCCTCGTCGAAGAGCTGCGGATGGTCAAGGACGAGTTCGAGATCGAGCAGATCCGGACCGCCTGCCAGACCGCGGATCTGGCGCTGGCCGACATCATCGCCGCCGGGGTCCTCGTGCCGGGCAACACCGAGCGCAAAGTGGCGCGCGCATTGGAATGGGCGATGTTCGAGCGGGGCGCGGAGGCGGTCTCGTTCGAGACGATCGTGGCCACCGGCGCGAACTCGGCGGTCCCGCACCACCGCCCGACCGATGCCGAACTGAGCTCCGGCGACCTGTTGAAGATCGACTTCGGTGCCGTGATCGGCGGCTATCACTCCGACATGACGCGCACCTATGTGCTCGAATCGACCGAGCCCTGGCAACGTGACATCTACGACATCGTGGTGGCAGCGCAGCAGGCCGGCCGGGAGGCCCTCGAACCCGGTGTCGAGGCGGTGGGCGTAGACGCCGCAGCCCGGGTGATCATCGACGAGGCAGGCTTCGGTGACTATTACGTGCATGGCCTCGGTCACGGCGTCGGACTCCAGATACATGAAGCGCCGTCAATCGGTGCGTTGAGCACGGGTACACTGCCATGCGGTGCAGCGGTGACCGTGGAGCCCGGGATCTACCTGCCGGGCCGAGGTGGCGTCAGGATCGAAGACACCCTCGTGGTCCGCGACGGCGATCCCGAACTGCTCACCACCACCGACAAGACATTCACCGTCATCTGACGCGCTCCGGCGCACAGCACAGCAGCAGCGGGTGGGACACACCGCCCGCGGCTCGAGAGGAAGAACAAGAACGTGGCAAACACCTCGGATTTCAAAAACGGCCTCGTGCTGAACATGGAGGGTCAGCTGTGGCAGATCCTGGAGTTCCAGCACGTCAAGCCCGGCAAGGGCCCGGCGTTTGTCCGAACCAAGATCAAGAACGTCCTGTCGGGTAAGACCGTCGACAAGACGTTCAACGCCGGTGTGAAGGTCGAGACCGCAACGGTCGACCGCCGCGACATGACCTACCTCTACAACGACGGCCAAGACTTCGTCTTCATGGACGGCGACACCTTCGAACAGATCAGTGTCAGCCCCGAGACCATCGGTGACGCCGCCAAGTTCATGCTCGAGAACATGCGCGTCCAGGTCGCCACCCACGAGGGCGTGCCGCTCTACGTGGAGCTCCCGGTCACGGTCGAGCTCCTCGTCGCGCAGACCGACCCCGGTGTCCAGGGTGACCGCAGCACCGGCGGCACCAAGCCCGCAACGCTCGAGACCGGCGCCGAGATCCAGGTTCCGCTGTTCATCAACACCGGGGACAAGCTGAAGGTCGACTCGCGCGACGGCAGCTACCTCGGCCGCGTCAACTCCTGACGCTGGTGAAAAAGCCCGGTACCCGACACAAGGCACGCAAGCGTGCCGTCGATCTGCTGTTCGAGGCAGAAGCAAAGAACTGCTCACCCGTCGAGCTGATCGCCCAGCGTCGTGAGCTGGCGGCCACCGACGACAGCGTCGGCAAGATCAACGACTACACCGCCCAGATCATCGAAGGCATTGCCGGGGACACCGCACAGATCGACGCGGTGATCTCGTCTCACCTCAACGAGTGGACACTGCCGCGGCTGCCCGCGGTCGACCGCGCCATCCTGCGGCTGGCCACCTGGGAACTGTTCAACACCAACGACGTCCCGACGATGGTCGTCGTGGACGAGGCGGTCGAGCTCGCCAAGGAGTTGTCCACGGATGACTCGCCCGGGTTCGTCAACGGTGTGCTGGGCCGGATTGTCCTGCTCGCGCCTCAGGTGCGAGCGTCCCTGGAGTCGCCGGAACCGCGCACGCCGGAGGCATGAGCCTCACCTGATAGTGTTTGCGGTGAAATTGTGATGGTGGCCGATGCTAACGATGTCGGTCATCATCGCAGTGGCCGACATCCTTTAACGATCCGTCCGGAGAGGCGGAGAAGGAGGTCCCGATAACCGTGCCGCCTCAAAAAAGCGACGGTACCGATGCGGGTCGTGAATTACTCGACGACGCCGATGTCGGTAGGACCATTGCGCGGATAGCGCATCAGATCATCGAAAAAACAGCTCTCGACAGCCCGGACTCACCACGGGTTGTGATCATCGGGATCCCCACCCGGGGCATCTTCCTCGCACGGCGCCTGGCCGCGAACATCGCGGAGTTCTCGGGCGTGCAGGTCCCCGTCGGTTACCTCGACATCACCCTGTACCGCGACGATCTGCGGGCCAAGCCGCACCGTGCCCTCGAACCCACCGCGGTGCCCGCCGGGGGTGTGGACGGTGCACTCGTGGTGCTCGTCGACGACGTCCTGTATTCCGGGCGCACCGTGCGGGCCGCGCTCGACGCCCTCCGCGACCTGGGTCGGCCGGCCGCTGTCCAGCTCGCCGTACTGGTGGATCGTGGTCACCGCGAACTGCCGCTGCGGGCCGATTACGTCGGCAAGAACATCCCGACTTCCCGGAGCGAAGACGTCGAGGTGCACATGCGGGAACACGACGGTGTCGACCGGGTCGTGCTGCGGGCGGGGGAGAGTGCATGAAGCACCTGCTGTCCGTCAATGACCTGAGCAAAGACGTCGCCACCGAGATGCTCGATGAGGCCGAACGCTTCGAGCAGGCGCTGGTGGGTCGTGAGATCCGCAAGCTGCCGACGCTGCGGGGTCGCACCATCATGACGGTTTTCTATGAGAACTCCACGCGCACAAGGGTTTCCTTCGAGGTCGCCGGCAAGTGGATGAGTGCTGACGTGATCAACGTCAGTGCCTCGAGTTCATCGGTGAACAAGGGCGAGTCCTTGCGTGACACGGCCAAGACGCTACGTGCGGCCGGAGCCGATGCGCTGATCGTCCGCCATCCGGCCTCCGGTGCGGCGCATCAGATCGCCCAGTGGACCGCCGAGGAGGGTCCCGGCCCATCGGTGATCAACGCCGGCGACGGCACCCACGAGCACCCGACGCAGGCACTGCTCGACGCACTGACCCTGCGGCAGCGGCTCGGATCGCTCGAAGGCCGCCGGATCGCGATCGTCGGGGACATCCTGCACTCACGGGTGGCCCGCTCCAATGCCCATCTGCTGGCCACCCTCGGTGCCCAGGTGGTTCTGGTCGCGCCGCCGACCCTGCTCCCGGTGGGTGTCGAGTCGTGGCCGGTGGAGATCTCCCACAGCCTCGATGCCGAACTCGCCGCAGTGGACGCGGTGATGTTGCTGCGGGTCCAGGCCGAACGGATGAACGGCGGATTCTTCCCCTCGTCGCGCGAGTACTCGATTCGGTACGGGCTCTCCGATCGTCGGGCGGCGCTGCTGGCCGATCATGCGGTGGTGCTGCATCCCGGTCCGATGTTGCGTGGCATGGAGATCGGATTCTCTGTGGCGGACTCGTCGAAGTCGACTGTGCTGCAACAGGTTTCCAACGGAGTACATATGCGAATGGCAGTGCTTTTCACACTGCTGGTCGGAACCGAGAGTGAGGGTGTGGCGTGAGCGGCGACCTGCTGATCCGCAACGTGAGGCCATACGGGGGTGAGCTCGTCGACGTTCTCGTCACCGGTGGCGACATCGCCGAGGTCGCGACCGATCTGAGCGCAGGCGCCGAGGTCGATGTGCTCGACGGCGCGGGCGCAATACTGCTGCCCGGATTCGTCGACATGCACACGCACCTGCGCGAGCCCGGCCGGGAAGACACCGAGACGATCGAAACCGGTTCGGCGGCAGCCGCGCTCGGTGGTTACACCGCGGTCTTCGCGATGGCCAACACAGATCCGGTCGCCGACAGCCCGGTCATCACCGATTACGTCTGGCGACGTGGACAGGAGGTCGGACTCGTCGACGTGCATCCGGTGGGTGCGATCACGGTGGGCCTGGAGGGCGAACAGCTCGCCGAGATGGGCGCGATGGCCGCCGGTGTGGCCGGCGTGCGGATGTTCAGCGATGACGGCAAGTGTGTCGACGATCCGCTGCTGATGCGCCGGGCGCTGGAGTACGCCAAGGGTCTCGATGTCCTGATCGCCCAGCATGCCGAAGAGCCCCGGCTCACCAAGGGTGCGATCGCGCACGAGGGTGCCACCGCGGCGCGGCTGGGACTCAGTGGCTGGCCACGCGCGGCCGAAGAGTCGATCGTGGCCCGCGACGCGCTCCTGGCCCGCGACGCCGGAACCCGCGTCCACATCTGCCACGCGTCCACCGAGGGCACCGTCGAGTTGCTCAAGTGGGCGCGCGCACAGGGCATCTCGATCACCGCCGAGGTCACGCCGCACCATCTGCTGCTCGACGACTCCCGCCTGGAGACCTACGACGCCGTCAACAAGGTGAATCCGCCGCTGCGCGAGGGCCGCGACAAGACCGCGTTGCGGCAGGCGCTGGCCGACGGGATCATCGATTGCGTCGCCACCGACCACGCACCTCACGCGGCGCAGGAGAAATGCTGTGAGTTCGCCAATGCCCGCCCCGGCATGCTCGGACTGCAGACCGCCCTGTCCATCGTGATCGAGACCATGGTCAACCCGGGTCTGCTGGACTGGCGCGGCGTGGCCGCGGTCATGAGTGAACGTCCGGCGCAGATCACCGGGCTACCCGATCAGGGCCGCCCGATCGCCGTCGGTGAACCGGCGAACCTGGCCCTGGTCGACCCGGAGACCGAGTGGACGGTGCAGTCAGACGCCCTGGCCAGCCTGTCGGCGAACTCGCCGTTCGACGGACTCACCCTGCCCGGCACGGTGATCGCCACGGTGCTGCGGGGCGAGATCACGAACAATGGTGGCAAGGTCCGGGCAGTGCTATGACCGGCGTCGTGGTTGTCCTGGTCGTCGTCCTGGCCTGGGGCGGGATCGTCGGCCTGATGATCCTGGGCTGGCGAGGCCGTGGTCGCCGCCAGGAGCAGATACTCGGCGCATTCCCCGAGGTGCCCGCCGATCTCGGCCCCTGCCGGCTCGGCCCGCACACGGGGCTGTACGTCGGATCGACGATCGCGCCGAGTTGGCAGGACCGCGTGGCAGTCGGCGACTACGGTGACCGCGCCGCCGCCGAGATCAGCCGCTACGACAGCGGGATCCTGATCGAACGCCGCGGCGCCAACCCGATCTGGATCCCCGCCGACCAGATCACCGCGATCAGAACAGAGCGCGGACTGGCCGGAAAAGTGATGACCGCGGACGGTGTGCTGGTGATCCGATGGCTGCTGCCGTCGGGAACCGAGATCGACTCCGGCATCCGCGCGGACGACAAATCCATCTACCCGCAATGGGTCAACCCTTTCGAGCAGGACGGAACAAAGCAGTGACACAGCCAAACCGGGCAACGCCAGCGGTGCTGGTTCTCGAGAACGGTGAGCATTACACCGGAACCGGATACGGCGCGCTGGGACAAACCCTTGGTGAAGCCGTCTTCTGTACCGCGATGACCGGGTACCAGGAGACGCTCACCGATCCCAGCTACCACCGGCAGATCGTGGTGGCGACCGCGCCACAGATCGGCAACACCGGCTGGAACAGACAAGACGGCGAGAGCCGCATCGGCCGGACCGGCCAGAGCGGCGATGACTCCGGCAAGATCTGGGTCAGCGGCTACGCCGTGCGCAACCCCACCCGCCGGGTGTCGAGTTGGCGCGCGACGTCCACGCTCGAAGACGAACTCGTCGAGCAGGGGATCGTCGGCATCGCCGGCATCGACACCCGCACCGTCGTACGGACCCTGCGCGATCACGGATCGATGCGGGCCGGGATCTTCTCCGGTGACGCACTCGCCGGGGTGGACGAACTGCTCCGGCGTGTTGTCGACGCCCCCCAGATGAAGGGCGCGAACCTGGCGGGCGAGGTCTCGACCACCGAGGGCTACGTCGTCGAACCCGACGGCGAGCCGCAGTTCACCGTCGCTGCCATCGACCTCGGCATCAAGACCAACACCCCGCGGATGTTCGCCCAGCGCGGCGTCCGGGTGCATGTGCTGCCCGCCGGGACGAGCCCCGACGCCATCGCCGCGATCAACCCCGACGGTGTGTTCCTCTCGAACGGCCCGGGCGACCCGGCGACCGCCGACCACGCGGTCGATCTGACCCGCCACGTCCTCGGCGAAGGGATCCCGCTGTTCGGGATCTGCTTCGGCAACCAGATCCTGGGCCGAGCCCTGGGCCGGGACACCTACAAGATGAAGTTCGGTCACCGCGGCATCAACATCCCGGTCATCGATCATGCGACCGGTGCGGTGTCGATCACCGCGCAGAACCACGGGTTCGCGCTCGAGGGTGAGGCCGGCGAGGAGTTCGACTCCGACTTCGGCCGGGCCCGGATCAGCCACACGTGTGCCAACGACGGTGCCGTCGAAGGCGTCGAGTTGATCAACGGCAAGGCGTTCTCGGTGCAGTACCACCCGGAAGCGGCGGCCGGCCCACACGACGCCGCCTACCTGTTCGACAAGTTCGTATCCCTGCTGCAAGGAGCCAGTGCCTGATGCCCCGCCGTTCCGACCTATCGCACGTCCTGGTCATCGGCTCCGGTCCGATCGTCATCGGTCAGGCCAGTGAGTTCGACTATTCCGGTACCCAGGCGTGCCGGGTGCTGCGCGCCGAGGGTCTGCGCGTGAGCCTGGTGAACTCGAACCCGGCGACGATCATGACCGACCCCGAGTTCGCCGACGCCACATACATCGAGCCGATCACCGCCGAGTACATCGAGAAGGTGATCATCGCCGAGCGCGACGCCGGATACCCGATCGATGCCGTGCTCGCGACCCTCGGCGGCCAGACCGCCCTCAATGCCGCCGTCGCACTGCATGACGAGGGCATCCTGGAGAAGTACGACATCGAGCTCATCGGTGCCGACTTCGACGCGATCCAGCGCGGTGAGGATCGTCAGAAGTTCAAGGACATCGTCGCCAAAGTCGGTGGCGAGAGCGCCCGTTCGGCAGTCTGCTACACGATGGAAGAAGTCCACGAGACCGTCGCCGAACTCGGTTATCCGGTTGTCGTCCGCCCGTCCTTCACGATGGGTGGCCTCGGATCGGGGATGGCCTACAACGAGGACGACCTCAACCGGATCGCCGGCGGCGGACTCTCGGCATCCCCGACCGCCAACGTGCTCATCGAGGAGTCGATCCTCGGCTGGAAAGAGTACGAGCTCGAATTGATGCGTGACGGCGCCGACAACGTCGTGGTCGTCTGCTCGATCGAGAACGTCGATCCGGTCGGTGTGCACACCGGTGACTCGATGACCGTCGCCCCGGCGATGACGCTGACCGACCGCGAGTACCAGGACATGCGTGACCTGTCGATCGCGATCATCCGTGAGGTCGGTGTCGACACCGGTGGCTGCAACATCCAGTTCGCGATGGATCCCGCGGACGGCCGCCTGGTCGTCATCGAGATGAACCCGCGGGTGTCGCGGTCGTCGGCGCTGGCCTCGAAGGCCACCGGCTTCCCGATCGCCAAGATCGCGGCGAAGCTGGCCGTGGGCTACCGGCTCGACGAGATCGTCAACGACATCACCAAGAAGACCCCGGCCTGCTTCGAGCCGACCCTCGACTATGTCGTCGTCAAGGCCCCGCGGTTCGCCTTCGAGAAGTTCCCCGGTGCCGATGACACGCTGACCACGACCATGAAGTCGGTGGGTGAGGCGATGTCGCTGGGTCGCTCGTTTGCCGAGGCGCTCGGCAAGGTCATGCGTTCGCTGGAGACCAAGGCCGCCGGATTCTGGACCGAACCGGTTGTCGAGGGTGCACCGGCCGAGGCGCTCCCGGAACTGCTGGAGCGACTCAGCGTGCCCAAGGACGGTCGCCTCTACGGCATCATGCAGGCGTTCATGCTCGGTGCCACCGTCGAGCAGCTCTTCGATTCGACGAAGATCGATCCGTGGTTCCTGGCCGAGATCGAGGCCGTTTATCAACTGGGACAAGAGATCCGGTCGGCAGAGGTTCTCGACGAGCCGCTGTTGCGGCTGGCGAAGAGCAACGGTCTGTCGGACCGTCAGCTCGCGGCGCTGCGGGATGACCTCGCCGACGAGGCCGCTGTCCGCGACCTGCGGCACTCGCTGAACGTGCGCCCGGTATACAAGACCGTCGACACCTGTGCCGCCGAGTTCGAGGCCGCGACGCCGTACCACTACTCGACGTACGAACTCGATCCCGCCGCGAAGTCGGAGGTCGCCCCGCAGACCGAGCGGCCCAAGGTCCTGATCCTGGGATCGGGTCCCAACCGCATCGGACAGGGCATCGAGTTCGACTACTCCTGTGTCCATGCCGCACTGACACTGTCCGAGGTCGGCTACGAGACCGTCATGGTCAACTGCAACCCGGAGACGGTCTCGACGGACTACGACACCGCCGACCGCCTCTACTTCGAGCCGCTGACCTTCGAAGACGTGCTCGAGGTGTACAACGCCGAATCGGAGTCGGGCACCGTCGCCGGTGTCATCGTCCAACTCGGCGGTCAGACACCGCTCGGGCTGGCGCATCGGCTGCAGGCCGCGGGTGTGCCGATCGTGGGCACCAGCCCCGAGGCGATCGACCTCGCCGAGGATCGCGGCGAGTTCGGCAAGGTGCTCGAAGCTGCCGGTCTGCCCGCTGCCAAATACGGCATGGCGACCACCTTCGACGAGGCCAAGGAGATCGCCGGCGATATCGGTTACCCGGTGCTCGTGCGCCCGTCATACGTGCTCGGTGGCCGCGGCATGGAGATCGTCTACGACGAGGAGTCCCTCGAGGGCTACATCTCCCGTGCCACCGAGATCAACCCCGAGCATCCGGTGCTGGTCGACCGGTTCCTCGAAGACGCCATCGAGATCGACGTCGACGCGCTCTACGACGGCACCGACTGCTACATCGGCGGCGTCATGGAGCACATCGAGGAGGCCGGTATCCACTCCGGCGACTCGGCGTGTGCGCTGCCGCCGATCACGCTGGGCAAATCCGATCTGGAGAACGTCCGCCGGTCCACCGAGGCGCTGGCGAAGGGCATCGGCGTGCGCGGACTGCTCAACGTCCAGTACGCCTTGAAGGACGACATCCTGTACGTGCTCGAGGCCAACCCGCGGGCGAGCCGGACGGTGCCGTTCGTATCCAAGGCCACAGCGGTGCAGTTGGCCAAGGCGTGTGCCCGGCTCATGCTGGGCGCCACCATCGCCGAGATGCGCACGGACGGGATGTTGCCCGCCTCGGGCGACGGATCCGAGCTGCCCGACACCGCACCGATCGCGGTCAAAGAGGCGGTGCTGCCGTTCAACCGGTTCCGCCGTAGCGACGGCACCGGCGTCGATTCGCTGCTGAGCCCGGAGATGAAGTCGACCGGTGAGGTGATGGGTATCGATGCCGATTTCGGTCGGGCCTTCGCCAAGTCGCAGACCGCCGCCTACGGGTCGTTGCCGCTCGACGGGAAGATCTTCGTCTCCGTGGCCAACAAGGACAAGCGCGCGTTGGTCTTCCCGGTCAAGCGGCTGGCCGATCTCGGGTTCGAGATCCTCGCCACCGAGGGGACCGCACATGTCTTGCGACGCAACGGGATCAGCTGCACGCAGGTCTACAAGCACTCCGACACCGACCGGCCCGACGGGGAGATGACGGTGGTCGATCGCATCCGCGCGGGTGAAATCGCCATGGTCATCAACACCCCGTACGGCAATTCGGGACCGCGGGTCGACGGCTACGAGATCCGTAGTGCTGCCGTGTCGGTGAACATTCCGTGCATCACCACGGTCCAGGGCGCCAGCGCTGCGATCCAGGGCATCGAGGCAGCCCTCGGGGGCGCAATGAATGTGCTGTCGCTGCAGTCCTGGCACCGTTCGATGCTGGGTGCCTGAGTGAGCACCTTCGGTGCCCGGTATCGGGAGGTGGTCGCGCAACGCGGGCGCCTGTGTGCGGGCATCGACCCGCATCCCGAACTCCTGCGCCAGTGGGGGCTGCCGGTCAGTGGTGCCGGGGTCAGGGCTTTCGGCGAAATCTGCGTCGAGGCCCTGGCCGGCACCGCGGCGGTGATCAAACCGCAGGTGGCCTTCTTCGAAGCGTTCGGTGCCGAAGGGTTTGCCGCCCTGGAAACAGTGATCGCCGGGTGCCGGTCGGGGGGAGCGCTGGTGATCGCCGATGCCAAACGCGGCGACATCGGATCGACGATGGACGCGTATGCCAGAGCCTGGCTAGAGGACGCCTCGCCGTTGTGTGCCGACGCGGTGACCGTCTCGCCCTATCTGGGCTTCGGTTCGCTGTCATCGGCGATCGACCTGGCCCGGGCGCACGGACGCGGTGTGTTCGTGCTGGCCCGGACGTCGAATCCGGAAGGCGCGTCACTCCAGCTCGCCGAGCGTGACGGTGTCACCGTGGCCCAGGGGATCGTCGACGCCTCGGCCACGGCCAACGCCGACGGTTCGGGAACGGTCGGCGTCGTCGTCGGGGCCACCCGCGACCACGGTCTGGACCTGACGGACCTGCGCGCGCCGGTGCTGGCTCCGGGGCTCGGTGCCCAGGGCGCCACCGCCGAGGACCTGCGCGGCGTCTTCGCCGGCAGCGACCTCGACTGGCTGCTGCCGTCGAGCTCACGGGCGGTCCTGCGTCAGGGCCCGGACGTGCCCGCGCTGCGGGATGCGGCACTGCGGACGGCGTCGGAGATCGAGTCCGCGCTGTCCTGATCGACCTGGTCGTTCGCGATCGGCGCATCCTCGAGCGCGGCGTGGAACGCGTCGATGCGCGGCCATGTCTGCGCCTTGGCCTCCGGACCCGCGATCAGACCGAGATGGCTGGTCTCGACCGTGGTGAAGTGCACCTGCGGTGACTCGGCGAGGAGCTCGACCCCGTGGCGGGCGGCCGCCCACGGGACGATGACGTCCCGGTGACTGCCGAACAGTTGTACCGGGACCTTGATGGTGGTCAGGTCGATCTGGCGATCACCGAAGTTCACCACGCCACCGGCCAGCTCATCGTGGTAGATGAACTGCTCCCACATCTGCTCGGACAACCGGCCCGGGTAGCCCGGGAACCGACGCTGGAATCGGTTCACGACCTCCATCCGGGCGAGCGTCTCGGTATCGGCGAGGTTGTTCATGATGAACCAGGGTTTCTTGAGCTCCCGCTGCCACGCCGTGCCGCGATAAGCGATCTGCACCAGCGGGGCGGGAATTCCGCGTAGGGCGCTCAGTGTCGCCGTGACAGGCCGCGGACCGGTCCTACCGGTCAGCCGCCGGACCAGCGGATAGGGCGGCACCAGGCCGTAGTTCAGTGGCGTACCGATCGCAGTGATCGAACGGACGGGTAGGCCGGGGTCGGCGGCGAGCGTGAGCAGCGCGACGGTGCCGCCCAGACTCCAGGCCACGAGGTCGAGACGTCCGGTGGACCCGTCGAAGTCCGCGAGGACCCGGGCGATGGCGTTCGGGACGATGTCGTCGGTGAAACCTTCGAACCCCAGGCCTCGGTCGGATCGATCCATCTCGCCGTAGTCGACGACGTAGGGGATGCGTCCCTGTCCCAGCAGGTGGGCCACATACGAGTGGTCGGGGTGGAGGTCATAGCAGGCCGCGGGCGCGGCCAGCGGGGGCAGCAGTAGCACCGGGACACCGCCTGTGTCGCGGGCCCGGGCGAGGTCCGTGAGGTCACCGTAACGCCGCAATACCTGATGTCGCTGTGTGTGCAGCGTGGTGTGCGGGGTCTGCACCGGTGGGCGGATACCGCCACCGACCGTCAATCGCAGGAGGTTCTGTGCCGGAGTCGGCAGTCGATCGATCACAAACGACATCTAACACGAGCTGCCCGCGTGCTACTCATCGCAGGTCAAACCCATCTCCGACACGCGCAAGGCGCAAGAATCTCAGAAAAATTCCACGGAGGAACTCCTGTCACAGGTGCACCACAAGTGTGACGTACGTCATGTTGGCGAAAAAACCATCTTTGCAATGCGAAATAACCTGCGGTGCAACAGGATTGGTCGCGTCGAAGAATCGGAACCCGGGGTTTGGCGATCAGCGGGGGCTTCGCGGGCCGGTCTAGTTTGGCTGGCTTACAACACCGGTTTTCGTGGGGGAATGCGGGGGTCGGGGTCGCAAATCCCAGCTCACGTGGGTACGGTCGCTTTCGCTGCCCTCACAAGGCAGCCGCCCCGACATCACCGGTGCCGGGGCAGAGAACACACAGACGAAATCGGAGGAACCGTGGCCCTTCCCCAGTTGACAGATGAGCAGCGCGCGGCTGCCTTGGAGAAGGCAGCTGCCGCTCGCCGGGCCCGAGCAGAGCTGAAGGAACGCCTCAAGCGTGGCGGCACCGATCTGCAGCAGGTACTCAAGGATGCTGAGAACGATGAGATCCTCGGCAAGATGAAGGTGTCGGCGCTCCTCGAGGCCCTGCCGAAGGTTGGCAAGGTCAAGGCTCAGGAGATCATGACCGAGCTCGAGATCGCCCCCACCCGCCGCCTGCGCGGCCTGGGCGATCGGCAGAAGAAGGCTCTGCTCGCCAAGTTCGACTTTGCCTGATCGTTTCTGCGCGTGAGCCAAGATCTGCAACAGAAGGGCCGGCTGCTGGTTTTGGCCGGCCCTTCTGCTGTCGGCAAGTCGAGCGTTGTCCGTCGGCTCCGGGAATTGCTCCCGGAGCTGATGTTCAGCGTGTCGGCCACCACCCGCGAACCGCGGGTCGGTGAGGTGGACGGTCGCGACTATCACTTCGTCAGTCGCGACGAGTTCGATCGGCTGATCGAGGAGAACCAACTCCTCGAATGGGCTGAGATCCATGGCGGGCTGCAACGCTCGGGAACGCCCGCCAAACCCGTGTACGAGGCCATGGAGCAGGGGAGACCCACTCTGGTGGAGGTCGACCTGGCCGGAGCGCGCAGTATCCGTGCCGCCGTGCCAGAGGCTGTCACCGTGTTTCTGGCCCCACCCAGCTGGGATGTTCTGGTCGCGCGATTGCGTGGTCGGGGCACCGAATCCGAAGAGGTGATCGAGCGTCGTCTGCAGACGGCGCGGGCCGAATTGGACAGTGCCGGCGAGTTCGATCACGTCATCGTGAACGACGAAGTCGACGCGGCGGCCAGACAGTTGCTATCCTTGCTGGTTGAAACCCATTTGAATAATTCGTAGGAGAACTGTGAGCAGCTTGACCACCCAGGACGAGTTCATCGGCGAGGTCGACGCGACGGCGTACGACACCCCGCTTGGTATCACGAACCCGCCGATCGATGAGCTGCTCGAACGGGCTTCTTCGAAGTACGCACTGGTGATCTACGCGGCCAAGCGTGCGCGTCAGATCAACGATTACTACAACCAGCTCGGCGACGGAATCCTCGAATACGTCGGCCCCCTGGTCGAGCCGGGTCTTCAGGAGAAGCCGCTGTCGATCGCGATGCGCGAGATCCACGCAGACCTGCTCGAGCACACCGAAGGCGAGTGAGCACGAATCCCACGGTTCCGGGCTTCCGGAACCGTGGGACCACGTGTATTTCGGATGCGGTGGCGGGAGATCACTCGCGGCGCCTACAGCGAGGATGAGGTTTCGTGACCGAAGCGGTTAGTGCACGCAAGAACATTGTTGTGGGCGTCGGCGGTGGCATTGCGGCGTACAAGGTCGGCTCCGTCATCCGCCACTTCACCGAAGCCGGTCACGGTGTGCGGGTCATCCCCACCGAATCGGCACTCAAGTTCGTCGGTGCGGCCACCTTCGAGGCGCTCAGCGGTAATCCGGTGAGCACCGAGGTGTTCGACGACGTACCCCAGGTGGCCCACGTGCGCCTCGGGCAAGAAGCCGACCTGGTCATCATCGCGCCGGCCACTGCCGACCTGATGGCGCGGGCCGCGTCCGGCCGAGCCGACGACCTGTTGACCTCGACCCTGCTCACCGCGCGATGCCCGGTGATGTTCGTCCCGGCGATGCACACAGAGATGTGGGAGCACCCGGCAACCCAGACCAACGTCCGTACGCTCCGCGCGCACGGCGCCACCGTGATCACCCCCGCCTCCGGCCGGTTGACCGGTGTCGACTCCGGAGCCGGACGACTGCCCGACCCACAGGAGATCGCCCTTCTCGGCGAACTCCTGCTCGAACGTCCCGACGCCCTGCCGTACGACCTGGGCGGTGTCAGGTTCCTCATCAGTGCCGGCGGCACCCGCGAACCACTCGACCCGGTTCGCTACCTCGGCAACCGCAGTTCGGGGAAGCAGGGTTATGCCCTGGCCCGGGCTGCGGCGCAACGTGGCGCCGTGGTCACCCTGGTGGCAGGTGCCACCGACGATCTCGCGACCCCGGCCGGCGTCGAACTCGTCCGGATCAAGTCCGCGGAGCAATTGTCCGAGGAGATGGCGAAACGCGCGCCCGAAACCGATGTGGTGATCATGGCCGCCGCGGTCGCCGATTTCCGTCCGCTGGCGGTGGCGCAGTCGAAGATCAAGAAGACCGGCGACGGCCCGGCTCCGATCGAGCTGACCACCAATCCCGACATCTTGGCCGGTCTGGTCGCCGCGCGCCGCGCCGGTGAGATCCCGGCGGATGTGTCGATCGTCGGCTTTGCGGCCGAGACCGGCGACGAGCATCATGGAGTCCTGGACCACGGACGCGCCAAGCTGGCCCGGAAGGGTTGCGATCTGCTCGTCGTGAACGCGGTCGGTGACGGTAAGGCTTTCGGCATGGATCACAACACCGGCTGGGTGCTCGCCGCGGACGGCCAGGAGACCGCGCTGCCGTTGGGAACCAAAACACTCATGGCGAGCCGAATACTTGACGCCGTGATCGCGATGCGCCCTGATGGTGGGGCATCGATGGTCGATGCAACCGATAGAACCGAGCCTGTGTAATTTGAGGTCCGCGGGTTTTCGCGCAACCCACGACCGGTCCGCTCCAGGACCACCGCTGCCGAGAGGAAATCCATGACCGATTCCCGTTTGTTCACAAGCGAGTCCGTCACCGAAGGTCACCCGGACAAGATCTGTGACGCGATCAGCGACTCGATCCTGGATGCCCTGCTGACCGACGACCCGCGCGCCCGGGTGGCCGTGGAAACCCTGGTCACCACCGGACAGGTCCACGTCGCCGGCGAGGTCAACACCACCGCCTACGCCGACATCCCCAAGATCGTCCGCGAGAAGGTCCTGGAGATCGGCTACGACTCCTCCGCCAAGGGCTTCGACGGCAACTCCTGTGGCGTCAACGTCGCGATCGGTGCGCAGTCGCCCGAGATCGCCCAGGGTGTGGACAACGCGTACGAGTCCCGCGTCGAAGGCATCACCGAAGACGAGATCGCCCGCCAGGGTGCCGGCGATCAGGGTCTGATGTTCGGCTACGCCACCGACGAGACCCCCGAATACATGCCCGTCCCGATCGCGTTGGCGCATCGTCTCGCGCGGCGGCTGACCGAGGTCCGCAAGACCGGCGTGCTGCCGTACCTGCGTCCCGACGGCAAGACCCAGGTCACCATCGAATACGTCGGTGACAAACCGGTCCGTCTCGACACCGTGGTCATCTCCACCCAGCACGCCGCCGACATCGACCTCGAGAACCTGCTGACCCCGGACATCCGCAACCAGGTCCTCGGTTCGGTCTTCGAAGAGCTCAACCTGGCGTTCCTCGACACCAGTGATGTGCGCCTGCTGGTCAACCCGACCGGCAAGTTCGTCCTCGGTGGACCGATGGGCGACGCCGGACTGACCGGCCGCAAGATCATCGTCGACACCTATGGCGGCATGGCCCGTCACGGTGGTGGCGCCTTCTCCGGCAAGGATCCGTCGAAGGTCGACCGCAGTGCCGCGTACGCGATGCGCTGGGTGGCCAAGAACGCGATCGCCGCCGGCCTGGCCGGACGTATCGAGGTGCAGGTGGCCTACGCGATCGGCAAGGCTGCCCCGGTGGGCTTGTTCGTCGAGACCTTCGGCACCGAGAACGTCGATCCGGCCAAGATCCAGTCGGCGATCACCGAGGTCTTCGACCTGCGTCCGGGTGCCATCATCCGCGACCTCGACCTGCTGCGTCCGATCTACGCGCCGACCGCGGCCTACGGACACTTCGGCCGCACCGACATCGATCTGCCGTGGGAGCACACCGACCGCGCCGACAAGCTCCGCGCGGCGGCAGGTATCTAGAGGCCCATCCAGTCCGAGCCAGGCCCATCGCCCCCAAGAACGATCGCGAGCTTGCCCCGCGGCTCCCGATCGCGCGTGTTCTGCCGTTGCTGGGTCTGGCGCATCTGGACCGGCCGTTCGACTATCAGGTCACCGCCGCCCAGGATGAGCAGGCCCGGCCCGGTGTCCGGGTGCGGGTGCGTTTTTCCGGGCGTCTGGTCGACGGCTACCTGCTCGACCGCATCGAGTCCAGCGATCATCCGGGCCGGCTGGGCTGGCTGGAGCGGGTGACCTCACCCGAACCGGTCCTGACCCCCGAGCTGGCGACGCTGGCGCGGGCGGTCGCGGACCGCTACGCCGGGACGATGACCGATGTCCTGCGGCTGGCCATCCCACCGCGCCATGCCCGGACCGAGCAGGCCGACGCCGCGCCACCCGGAACCCCGGTGCCGCCGACGGTCGATCTGACGGGTTGGGAACCCTATCGGCACGCCGACTCGTTCCTCGGGGCGGTCGCCGACGGCAAGGCCGCGCGGGCGGCCTGGCAGGCACTGCCCGGTGAGGACTGGCCGGCCCGGCTCGCCGAGGTCGCCTGCCACACCATGATCAGCGGGCGCAGCACCATCATCGTGGTGCCCGACCAGCGCGACCTGAATCGACTCGAGGCGGCGTGCGGGGACCTGATCGGTGATCGGGTCGTCTCCCTGTCCGCCGGTCTGGGCCCGTCGGCACGGTACCGACGCTGGCTCCGCGCACTACGCGGCCAGGCGTCGGTGGTCATCGGTACCCGCAGCGCGGCGTTCACGCCCATCCCGAACCTGGGGTTGATCGTGGTCTGGGACGACGGCGACGAGAGCCTGTGCGAACCGCGCGCGCCCTATCCGCACACCCGGGAGGTCGCGGTCCTGCGCTCGCATTCGGAAACCTGTGCGCTGATCCTGGCGGGCGCGGCCCGGACCACCGAGACACAGGCACTGGTCGCGGCCGGCTGGGCCCACGACCTCACCGCACCCCGCGCCGTCATCCGGGAACGGACCCCACGGATCAAGGCGCTCTCCGACGAGGACAACCGGGTGGCGCGCGATCCGCTGGCGCGCTCGGCCCGTATCCCGGCGCTCGCCTTCGACGCCGCCCGTGCCGCGGTCGCGGCCGACACCCCGGTGCTGTTCAGCGTGCCCCGTCGCGGTTACCTGCCGTCGTTGGCCTGCGAACGCTGTCGTTCCCACGTGCGCTGCCGTCGCTGTCATGGACCGATGCAGGCGGACGGTCCGGCCGAGGCGAACAGTTCCCGGCTGGGCATGCTCAGCTGTCGGTGGTGTGGACATCCCGAGGCCGACTTCCGTTGCGCTGAATGCGGTTTCACCAAGGTTCGGGCGCTGACCACGGGGGCGAGCCGGACCGCCGAGGAGTTGGGACGGGCGTTCCCCGGGGTGCCGATCCTGACCTCCGGCGGTGACAAGCTCGTCGAACACGTCGAGCCCGGTGCCCGGGTGGTGGTCTCGACGCCGGGTGCCGAACCGGTGGCGGCGGGTGGCTATGGGGCGGTGATCCTGCTCGACACCTGGGCCCAGCTCGATCGCACCGAACTGCGGGCCGGTGAGGAAGCGGTGCGGCGATGGCTGTCGGCGGCCATGTTGGTGCGGCCGCACGGTCAGGGCGGCACGGTGGTGGTGGTCGCCGACGCCGGGCTGGCACCGGTGCAGGCGGTGATCCGCTGGGATCCGGTCGGCCACGCCCAGACCGAACTCGACCAGCGCACCGAACTCGCCTTCCCGCCCGCAGTGACGATGGCCTCGATCGACGGCGCCGGTCCGGCGGTGATCGCCTTCGCCGAAACGGTCGAGCTGCCCGAGGGTGGGGAAGTGCTCGGACCCGTCGAACTGCCTGCCGGTGTCCGGTTGCCATCGGGCCTGGACCGGGCCGAGGTACCCGATCCGCAGCGAATACTGTTGCGCTGCAAACGTTCGGACGGACGCGTGCTGGCGGCGGCGTTGCGGGCCGCTCTGATCGGGCGCATCGCCCATCACGAGACGTCCCCGATCCGTGTGCAGATGGATCCACCGACCATCGGCTGAGTCCCGGCCGCCCTCTAAGCTTGTTCGGATGGCCGGCGGCGATCTTCGGCGGCCATGTCGACAATGGAGGTAGTACATGCGGGTGGTGTTTGCGGGCACACCTGAGCCCGCCGTCGGATCGTTGCAGGCACTGCTCGATTCCGATCGCCATGAGGTGGTCGGTGTGATCAGTCGCCCCGATGCGGCGGCCGGGCGCGGACGCAAGGTCGCGCGTTCACCCGTTGCGCAACTGGCCGACGACAACAACGTCCCGGTCATCACGCCCCGCCGGCTCGCCGATCCCGAGGCGGTCGAGCAATTGCGCGCCTGGGCGCCGGAGTGCATCCCGGTGGTCGCCTACGGCGGACTGGTGCCGGCCGAACTGCTCGATCTGCCGACTCACGGGTGGGTCAACCTGCACTTCTCGCTCCTGCCGTCCTGGCGCGGTGCCGCACCGGTGCAGGCCGCGATCGCCGCCGGCGACGAGGTGACCGGTGCGACCACGTTCCGGATCGAGGCGGGCCTGGACACCGGCCCGGTGTTCGGCGTCGTCACCGAACGGATCCGGCCCACCGACACCGCGGGCGACCTGCTCGGCCGGTTGTCGGAGACCGGAGCCGGATTGCTGGTCTCGACCCTCGACGGACTCGAGGACGGCACGCTGATCGCGGTGCCGCAGCCCGCCGACGGGATCAGCACCGCACCCAAGATCACCATCGACGACGCCCGCATCCGCTGGGACCTGCCCGCCCATCTCGTCGATCGTCACATCCGGGCGATGACACCGGCGCCCGGTCCCTGGACGAACCTGGGCGACCTGCGGGTCAAGATCGCGAAGTGCTCGATCGTGAGCGATGTCGACGAACGACCGGCACCCGGTGAACTGCTCGTCACCAAAAAAGCACTCATGGTCGGAACCCAAACCGATCCCATCCGCCTCGATGTGGTTCAACCACAAGGCAAAAAGGCCATGGCCGGTGCCGACTGGGCACGCGGGGCCAGACTGATCAACGGACAGGCACTGTCATGAACCAACCCACCGGGAAGCCCACCGCCGACAACCAGGCCGGGACCCCACGTGAGTCCACACCGATCGATCCTGCCCGCATCGCTGCGGTAGACGTGCTGGCCGCGGTCCGCGAACGCGACGCCTACGCCAACCTGATCCTGCCGAAGATGTTGCGCGAGCGGAAGATCACCGGCCGCGACGCGGCACTGGCGACCGAGCTCACCTACGGCACGTGCCGGGCCGCGGGCATGCTCGATGCGATCATCACGTATGTCGCCAAGCGGCCGGTCAAGGACATCGACGGGCCCGTTCTCGACGTCCTGCGCCTGGGTACCTATCAGCTTCTGCGGACCCGGATCGGTGCGCACGCAGCGGTGTCGACGTCAGTGGATCTGGTGCGTTCGCGGGTCGGGCACGGACCGGTCGGCTTCGTCAATGCGATCCTGCGCAAGGTCTCCCAGCGCGACGAGGACCTCTGGGTACAGGAACTCGCGCCGCCGATCACCGAGGACCTGATCGGTCACCTGGCATTCCAGTACGCCCACCCCAAGTGGATCGCCGAGGTCTTCGACGAGGCCCTCGGCGGTTCGGCCGGGGCGCTGCAGGCGGCGCTGGCCGCCGATGACGAACGGCCGCTGACACATCTGGTGGCCCGCCCCGGACTGCTCACCGCCGAAGAACTCGCGTTGATCACCGGCGGCGAGGTCGGGCGGTACTCGCCGTACTGCGTCTACCTCGACGGTGGGGATCCCGGTGATCTCGACCCGATCCGCGAGGGCTTGGCCGGTGTGCAGGACGAAGGCAGCCAGCTGGTCGCGCGGTCACTGGCGCAGGCGCCGCTGGTCGGCGACGACAACGGCCGTTGGCTCGACCTCTGCGCCGGGCCCGGTGGCAAGGCGGCACTGCTCGGTGCTCTGGCCGAAATCGAGGGTGCCCGCGTCGACGCGATCGAAAAGGCACCGCACCGAGCCGAATTGGTCCGTAAGTCGACGCGCGACCTGCCGGTCGACGTCAAGGTCGCCGATGGCCGCGACCCCGGCCTGGAGCCCGGATATGACCGGATTCTCGTCGACGCACCGTGCACCGGCCTGGGTGCGCTGCGACGCCGTCCCGAGGCCCGCTGGCGGCGTACACCCGAAGATGTTGCCGAACTCGTTGTGCTGCAACGGGAGTTGCTCGAATCGGCGGTGAAGTTGTTGCGTCCGGGCGGGGTTGTCGTCTACGCCACCTGTTCGCCGCACCCCGCCGAGACGACGCAGGTTGTCGACCGGGCCGTCGCCGAACTGCCCATCACCGCCATCGACACCCGCGAATTGGTGCCGATCGAGGGTGTCGGTCCCGGACCGTACGTGCAGCTGTGGCCGCATCTCTACGGCACCGATGCGATGTTCTTCGCCGCACTCCGCAAGGACTGACCGCAGACGAGCCGGAAATACGAAGACGAGCCACAAGTATGTGGCTCGTCTTTGCATTCCCGGCTCGTTTTGCGGGGGCACATAGGATTGTTGGCATGCAGATGCCACCCATGATCGCGCCGTCCATCCTGTCCGCCGATTTCGCCAAACTCGGGGCCGAGGCCGATGCGGTCAAGGGCGCCGACTGGTTGCACGTCGACGTGATGGACGGACACTTCGTGCCCAACCTGACGCTGGGACTGCCGGTGGTCGAGAGCCTGCTCAAGGCCACCGACATCCCGATCGATTGCCACCTGATGATCGAGGACCCGGCCCGCTGGGCGCCCGGATACGCCGAGGCCGGGTCCCACAACGTCACCTTCCACGCCGAGGCCACCGACGATCCGATCGCGGTCGCCAAGGACATCCGCGCGGCCGGCGCCAAGGCGGGCCTGAGCATCAAGCCGGGCACCGAACTCGATCCGTACCTGGAGATCCTCCAGAGCTTCGACACCCTGCTGGTGATGAGCGTCGAACCGGGCTTCGGTGGACAGTCCTTCATCGCCTCCGTGCTCGACAAGGTGCGCCGGGTGCGGTCGCTGGTCGATTCGGGCGAACTGCGGATCCTGGTGGAGATCGACGGCGGGATCAATGCCGACACCATCGAACAGGCCGCCGAAGCCGGCGTGGACTGCTTTGTCGCCGGTTCCGCGGTCTACGGTGCTGGCGATCCGGCCGAGGCCGTCAAATCGCTGCGCGCGCAGGCGGCTGCCGGCCGCGCGCTGACATGACGGGGCTGATCGGGGAGGCGATGCGCCGGGCGATCATCGAGTCGTATGGTGCTCGCGGCCAGAGCACCCCCAACCCGCCGGTCGGCGCGGTGATCCTCGACGTCGACGGTTCGGTGGCCGGCGTCGGGCACACCCGGCCGCCCGGTGGCGCGCACGCCGAGGTCGTCGCTCTCGAGCAGGCCGGATTGCGGGCCGCCGGTGGTACCGCGGTCGTCACCCTCGAACCCTGCAACCACACCGGTCGCACCGGCCCCTGTACCGAAGCCCTGATCGCGGCAGGGGTGCAGGCAGTGGTCTACGCGGTGTCGGATCCCAATCCGTTGGCGCGCGGAGGTCACGCCCGACTGGAAGAGGCGGGCATCGCGGTACAGGCCGGGGTCGGCATCGACGAGGTGCGTGACGGCCCGCTGCGGGAATGGCTGTTCCGGCAAGAGCGCGGTCGGCCGATGGTGACCGCCAAGTTCGCGGCGTCCGTCGACGGCCGGATCGCCGCGCCGGACGGAACGAGTCAGTGGATCACCGGCAGTGCGGCGCGCGAGCGAGTCCATCTCGAACGCGGGCAGATCGACGCCATCGTGGTCGGCACCGGGACCGTCCTCGCGGACGATCCGTCGCTGACGGCCCGATACCCCGACGGCTCACTGCGCGAACATCAGCCGCTGCGGGTGATCGTCGGCCGCCGGGAGATCCCGGCTGCGGCGAAGATCTTCGATTCGAGCGCGGCCACGCTGCAGATCGCCGAACACGACCCGGCGCGGGTGATCGAGCAACTGGGAGAGCTGACCAACGTCCAGATCGAGGGCGGCGCACGGTTGCTGGGGGCGTTCTTCGCGGGCGGACTCGTCGACCGGGTCCAGGCGTATCTGGCGCCGCTGGTGATCGGCGGGGGAGCCGCGGCGGTGGTCGACGATTCGGTGCTGACGTTGTCGCAGGCACGCCGGTTCACCACCGCGGGCGTCGAAACCCTCGGCGACGACGTTCTGCTCACGCTGAATGCAACCTGATTCACCGTCCTGACCGGCGCCGACATGTTGTTAGCGCAGATCACGATATACGTCCGATGTGATAGTTTCTAAGGTGGAAGTTCTCGGGGCGGGGTGTAATTCCCCACCGGCGGTAAAAGTGGATCGACTCCTGTTGGACACTGAGCCCGCGAGCGCCCTCACCCGGTGAGGGGTCGAGCAGATTCCGGTGAGATCCCGGAGCCGACGGTCATAGTCCGGACGTGAGAGAACTCCACTTGGCGGGTCTTCTGACGACCCGGCCATGTGCCGCCCTGAGATCGCGAAGCGATTGAAGGAGTAGGCGATGTTCACGGGAATCGTCGAGGAGCGCGGCAGCATTGTTGCGCGTGAAGACTTGACCGATGCGGCACGATTCACCGTTCGGGGTCCGTTGGTGACCAGTGATGCCGGACACGGGGATTCGATCGCCGTCAACGGGGTCTGTCTGACCGTGGTGGACCTGGTCGACGACGGCGCCTTCACCGTCGATGTGATGGGCGAGACGCTACGGCGCAGTTCGCTGGCCGACCTCGCGCCCGGCAGCCCGGTCAACCTGGAACGCGCCATGCCCGCAGGCGGCCGGTTCGGCGGCCACATCGTCCAGGGCCATGTCGACGGCATCGGGACCGTGGAATCAGTCACACCCGGAGAGAACTGGACCGTCGTGCGGATCGGGACCACCGGATCCATCGCCCGCTACATCGTCGAAAAAGGTTCTATCACCGTCGATGGCGTTTCGTTGACCGTTTCGTCGATCGGCCCGGACTGGTTTGAGATATCCCTCATCCCAACGACTCTCGCGTTGACCACCTTGGGGGAAGCGGCCGCCGGTGCAGTCGTTAACCTAGAGGTCGACGTGATAGCCAAATACGTCGAACGGCTATCCGCGATCGGAGTGGAGAAATGAGTAACCAGGTGGGCACCACCACAGGCCTACATCAGGGCACCAAGTTCGACACGATCGAGCGTGCGCTCGCCGATATCGCGGCAGGTAAGGCAGTCGTCGTCGTCGACGACGAGGATCGCGAGAACGAAGGCGACCTGATCTTCGCGGCCGAGAAGGCCACTCCCGAATTGGTCGCGTTCATGGTCCGGTACACCTCCGGATACCTGTGTGTGCCGCTCGACGGCGACGATTGTGATCGCCTCGGTCTGCCGCCGATGTACTCGGTGAACCAGGACAAGCACGGCACCGCCTACACCGTGACCGTTGATGCCCGCGAGGGGATCGGCACCGGTATCAGTGCCTCCGACCGCGCCGCGACGATGCGACTGCTCGCCGATCCGACCACCACCGCAGGCGACTTCACCCGCCCGGGCCACGTGGTCCCGCTGCGCGCCAAGGAGGGTGGCGTCCTGCGCCGCCCCGGTCACACAGAGGCCGCGGTGGATCTGGCCCGGATGGCCGATCTGGCGCCCGCCGGCGTGATCTGCGAGATCGTCAGCCAGAAGGACGAGGGTGCGATGGCGCAGACCCCCGAACTGAGGGTCTTCGCCGACGAACACGACCTGGCGCTGATCTCGATCGCCGATCTGATCGCGTGGCGCCGTCGTCACGAAAAGCATGTGGTCCGGGTTGCCGATGCCCGGATCCCCACCCGCCACGGTGCATTCCGGGCCGTCGGTTACACCAGCATCTACGACGAGGTCGAGCACGTGGCCCTGGTCCTCGGCGATGTGGCCGGCCCAGACGGTGAGGGCAACGACGTCCTGGTCCGGGTGCATTCGGAGTGCCTGACCGGAGACGTCTTCGGTTCGCTGCGCTGCGATTGCGGCCCGCAGCTCGACGCCGCGATGGAGATGGTCGCCGCCGAAGGCCGCGGCATCGTGCTCTACATGCGTGGCCACGAAGGCCGCGGCATCGGGCTGCTGCACAAGTTGCAGGCCTACCAGCTGCAGGACGCCGGCTCCGACACCGTCGACGCGAACCTCGAACTCGGTCTGCCCGCGGACTCCCGCGACTACGGTCTGGGTGCCCAGATCCTCGTCGATCTCGGTGTCTCGTCGATGCGACTGCTGACCAACAATCCCGCCAAGCGCGTCGGACTGGACGGCTATGGCCTGCAGATCACCGAGCGGGTGCCGATGCCGGTTCGGCCCAATGCGGAGAACTTGCGGTACCTGCGTACCAAACGGGACCGGATGGGCCACGACCTCGTCGGGCTCGACGACCACCAGGACACCGAACTGAGCGGAGGCAGTCCAGCATGAGCGGCGCCGGGGAACCAACACTGAACCTGGGTGACGCCAGCCGCCTGCGACTGGCCATCGTTGCCTCGCAATGGCATTCGACGATCTGTGAGTCGCTGCTCGACGGTGCGAAAAAGGCCGCCGGCGACGTCGGGATCACCGAGCCGACGATCGTGCGCGTCGCCGGTGCGATCGAACTCCCGGTGATCGTGCAGGCGCTGGCCCGCAATCACGACGCCGTGGTCGCGCTGGGTGTGGTGATCCGTGGCGACACCCCGCACTTCGACTACGTGTGTGATGCGGTGACCGCCGGCCTGACCCGGGTCTCGCTCGACGAGTCGACCCCGGTCGGCAACGGTGTGCTCACGACGAACAACGAGCAGCAGGCCCTGGACCGCGCGGGTCTGCCGGATTCGAAGGAAGACAAGGGCGCTCAGGCCGCAACTGCGGCGATCGCCTCGGCGTTGACCTTGCGGGCGCTCTCCCGCGGCGAATACCACCCCGAGATCCGATGAGCTCTCAGGCAAAGACGGATACAGTCGCTGTGGTGACGGACGAACCCCGATGGCTGATGGTCTACCGGCCGCGCAAGTCACCGCTCTACGCGTTGATCGCCGCCGTGGCGGTCGTCATCGTGCATGTGATCGTGGCGTTGCTGCTCCAGGTGGGTGACTCCGGCATCGTCTTCAAACTTGCCGATCAGATTGCGATGGTCGGGCTCGGCATGATCATCGGTGGTTCGTTCCTCCTGCTCGCCCGGGCCCGGATCCGGGTCGGCGCCGAGGGCATCGCGGTCCGAAATCTGTTCAACGAGCGGATCTTTGACTGGTCGATCATCGAGGGCATCCGGTACCCGCACAGTGGCAGCTGGGCGCGCCTGGAACTGCCCGAGGATGAGCACGTGCCGATCCTGGCCATCCAGGCCAACGACGGTGACCGGGCCGTGGCGGCCATGGCCGAGGTGCGGGCCCTGCACGAACGTTTCGCCCGAGCGGCCTGACACCGCTGATTCCCGGCAGCCCCTCACGTGGGGGATTCACGATGTGTCACTGCGGGGTACTAGCCTGGATTTCGTGGCTGACCCGACGACGTACCGACCGGTCCCGGGGAGTATTCCCACCGACCCCGGCGTCTACAAATTCCGGGACGCGCATCAGCGAGTGATCTATGTGGGCAAGGCGAAAAACCTCCGCTCTCGCCTGACGTCCTACTTCGCCGACCTGACGACGCTGCATCCGCGCACCCGCCAGATGGTGACCACTGCCGCCTCCGTGGAATGGACGGTGGTCGCCACCGAGGTCGAGGCCCTCCAGCTCGAATACAACTGGATCAAGGAGTTCGATCCGCGGTTCAACGTCCGCTATCGCGATGACAAGAGTTATCCGATGCTGGCGGTGACGATGAACGAGGAGTACCCGCGGCTGTTCGTCTACCGCGGTCCCCGGCGCAAAGGGGTGCGGTATTTCGGTCCGTACTCGCATGCCTGGGCCATCCGCGAGACGCTTGATCTGCTGACCCGGGTCTTTCCCGCCCGCACGTGTTCGTCAGGGGTCTTCAAGCGGCACCATCAGATCGACCGGCCCTGCCTGCTCGGCTATATCGACAAGTGCTCGGCGCCGTGCGTCGGCCGGGTCAGCGCCGCCGAGCATCGGGCGATCGTCGAGGACTTCTGTGACTTCCTGGCCGGCCGCACCGACCGGATGATCAACAACCTGCAGGGTCAGATGGAAAAGGCCTCCGCCGAACTGGATTTCGAGCGGGCCGCGCGGCTGCGCGATGACATCGCCGCACTGCGTCGCGCCCTCGAACGCCAGTCGGTGGTCCTCGGGGACGGCACCGATGCCGACCTCGTTGCGATGGAAGGCGATCAGCTCGAGGTCTCGGTCCAGGTCTTCCACGTCCGTGGCGGACGCGTCCGCGGGCAGCGCGGCTGGATCGTCGAGAAGTCCGGCGACGACGACCTGGCGGATCAGGTGGGCCAGTTCCTCACCCAGTTCTACGGCGAACAGGCCGATCAGGCCGAGTCGGTGTCGGTCGATGACGGCCACGCGAAAACCGATCCGGTGCCCAGGGAGGTGCTCGTGCCTGCTCTCCCGCCCGATGTCGACGAGGTCCGGGACTGGTTGTCGGGGCTGCGTGGCAGCCACGTCGACCTCCGGATCCCGCAGCGCGGCGACAAGAAGGCCCTGATGGAAACCGTGCACCGCAATGCCGCGGACGCGCTGGCACACCACAAACTCAAGCGAGCCGGGGATCTGACGACCCGGTCGGCGGCGCTGACCGAGATCCAGGACACCCTCGGACTCGATTCGGCGCCGTTGCGGATCGAATGCATCGACATCTCGCATGTGCAGGGCACCGATGTCGTGGCGTCGCTGGTGGTGTTCGAGGACGGCCTGCCGCGCAAGTCCGACTACCGGCACTATGCGATCAGAGAAGCTGCCGGAGACGGTCATTCGGACGACGTGGCGTCGATCGCGGAGGTCACCCGGCGCCGGTTCCTGCGACATCGGGTCGACGTCGCCGACGGTCAGCCCACGGCCCCAACCGAGGTCACCGCGGGCATCGAGGTCGCCGAGGGCGGTGATGGGGGAGACGTCGCGCCGGAGGCGGCGATCGATCCGAAAACCGGGCGTCCCCGACGGTTCGCCTACCCGCCCAACCTGTTCGTCGTCGACGGCGGTGCCCCGCAGGTGCATGCGGCCGCGGCCGTGCTCGACGAGCTCAACATCACCGATGTGGCCGTGGTGGGCCTGGCCAAGCGCCTCGAGGAGGTGTGGGTGCCCGGCGACGACGATCCGGTGATCTTCCCGCGCACCAGTGAGGCGCTGTTCCTGCTCCAGCGCATCCGCGACGAGGCACACCGCTTCGCCATCAGCTTCCACCGGAGCAAGCGCAGCAAGCGGATGACGGCCTCCGCGCTCGACGGGGTACCCGGCCTCGGTAGTACCAGGCGCGCGGCGCTGGTGTCCCATTTCGGGTCGGTCGCGAACCTGCGCAAGGCCACGGTCGAGGAGATCGCCCAGGTGCCGGGTATCGGGCAGATGACTGCACGTGCGGTGCAGGCGGCACTTGTCGAACATAATCAGTCGAGTGAGCAGACAGGACCCACACCGTGAGTGAAGTCGAGAACGCGGTCGCGCCGCAACCGCCCGCACAGACGCCCGACGTCTTACTGGTCACCGGCTTGTCCGGCGCCGGCAGCAGCACCGTGGGCAACCTCCTCGAGGATGCCGGCTGGTACGTCGCCGACAACGTGCCCCACACGTTGATCGGATCGATGGTCGAACTGGCCCGGGGTGCCGATTCGGCGATCTCCCGGCTGGCGATCGTGATGCGGATCCAGGACGATTCGTACGCCTCCGCACTGGAGACGCTGCGCGCCGACCTCGATCGGGTCGGTATCGAGCCGCGGGTGATCTTCATCGAGGCGTCCGACCAGGTCCTGGTCCAGCGTTTCGAGCAGGTCCGGCGGCGGCATCCGCTGCAGGGCGACGGGACTCTGATCTCGGCGATCGTGGCCGAACGCGAGATGCTGGCCGGGGTCAAGGAACGGGCCGATCTCGTTGTCGATACGTCGGGTCTGTCGGTGCAGCGACTCCGGGTGATCATCGAGGGCGCGTACGCCGAGGCGTCGGTCGCCGACGTGAGTGTGGTGGTCGAGTCATTCGGGTTCAAATACGGCCTCCCGATCGATGCCGACATGGTCGCCGACGTCCGTTTCCTTCCCAACCCGTACTGGGTGCCCGAACTCAAAGACCACAACGGTCTGGAGCAACCGGTCCGCGACTACGTCCTCGGCCAGGAGGGTGCACCGGAGTTCCTCGAGAAGTACGAGCAGATCCTTCGGCTCGTCGGCGACGGTTACCGGCGTGAGGGCAAGCGCTACATGACCGTTGCCATCGGATGCACCGGTGGCAAGCATCGCAGCGTCGCGATCAGCGAAGCACTGGCCGCGGCCCTGTCCAAGGCCACCGACGATGACGGTTCCTTCTCGGTCCGGGTGGCCCACCGCGATCTGGGGCGCGAATGAAGATCGTGGCTCTCGGCGGGGGGCACGGACTGTACGCAACCCTGACGGCGATGCGCCTGCTGAGCGACGACGTGACCGCGATCGTGACCGTTGCCGACGACGGTGGATCCTCGGGCCGGCTGCGATCCGAACTCGGCATCCTGCCGCCCGGTGACCTCCGGATGGCGATCGCCGCACTGCTCGCGGCCACCGAACCTCCGGGTGATGGCGACGGCACCGGACGGGGTGCACATCCTCCGCAGGAGTGGGCCTCGTTGCTGCAGCACCGCTTCGGTGGTCGCGGCGCACTGGCCGGACATCCGGTCGGCAATCTGTTGCTGGCCGGGCTGACCGAGGCCACCGGTGATGCGGTGGTCGCGCTCGAGATGATGACCGAGCTGTTCGGGGTCCGCGGCCGGGTCCTCCCGATGTCGACCACCGGACTCCAGATCGAGGCCGATGTCTCCGGCCTGGAGGACGATCCCCGGATCAGCCGGGCGATCCGCGGCCAGGTCGCGGTCGCCACCACCCCGGGCATCGTGCGCCGGGTACGCCTCTCGCCGAACCCCCCGCCGGCCTGCCCGGAAGCGATCGAGGCCATCGAGGCCGCCGACCTGGTGGTGCTGGGTCCGGGCTCCTGGTTCTCCAGTGTGATCCCGCACGTGCTGGTGCCCGGTCAGCTCGCCGCATTGAAGCGGACGTCCGCGAAGAAGGTGCTGATCGTCAATCTGGCCCCGGAACCCGGTGAGACGACCGGTTTTTCGGTGGAGCGGCATCTGCACGTGCTCCTGGCCCATGCGGACGACTTCCGGGTCGATCATGTGCTCGTCGACTCGGGTTCGGTGCCCGTGGGATCCGAGCGTGAACACGTTGAGCGGGCGGCGGCCAAATTTGGGGCTACGCTGCACGATGGTGAACTCGCGGTTGCGGGTACCCACACCCATGACCCAGGCAGGGTTGCCGCTCTCATAGGTGGCTTGTGCGATAGTGAATCGGCAGGCTACCGACCGATAGTTGAAACGACATCCACAGAGGGAGAACGCGTCCGGTGGCGATGACATCCGCGGTCAAAGACGAACTGAGTCGGCTGGCGGTGACGCAGGTGAGTTGCCGAAAGGCAGAGGTTTCAGCGCTGTTGCGATTCGCGGGCGGACTCCACATTGTGGCCGGCCGGGTGGTGGTGGAAGCCGAGGTCGACCTCGGCAACGTCGCGCGCCGACTCAAGCGCGAGATCTTCGAGCTCTATGGCTACAACTCCGAGGCGCACGTCCTGAGCGCCGGCGGCATCCGGAAGAGTGCCCGGTACATCGTCCGGGTCACCAAGGACGGTGAGGCGTTGGCGCGCCAGACCGGTCTGCTCGACATGCGCGGGCGGCCGGTACGAGGCCTGCCGGCACAGGTGGTCGGCGGCAGTGTCGGAGATGCCGAGGCCGCCTGGCGAGGTGCGTTCCTGGCCCACGGTTCCTTGACCGAGCCGGGCCGTTCGTCGGCCCTGGAGGTCAGTTGCCCCGGACCCGAGGCCGCACTGGCGCTGGTGGGCGCCGCGCGCCGGCTCGGTGTCACCGCGAAGGCCCGTGAGGTCCGCGGCGCCGACCGGGTCGTCATCCGCGACGGTGAGGCGATCGGTGCACTGCTGACCCGCATGGGTGCCCAGGACACCAGGCTGACCTGGGAAGAGCGCCGGATGCGGCGCGAGGTCCGCGCGACGGCCAACCGTCTGGCGAACTTCGACGATGCCAACCTGCGCCGATCTGCCCGCGCCGCGGTGGCTGCGGCCGCCCGGGTCGAACGTGCTCTGGAGATCCTCGGCGATCAGGTGCCCGATCACCTGATCTCCGCCGGTCAGCTGCGTATTACCCACCGGCAGGCCTCGCTCGAGGAACTCGGCCAGCTGGCCGATCCGCCGATGACGAAAGATGCTGTGGCAGGACGTATTCGGCGACTGTTGTCGATGGCTGACAAGAAGGCCAGGACCGACGGCATTCCGGACACCGAGTCGGCCGTCACCGCAGACCTCCTCGACGACGAATAGCGGGCGCACGCCCGGTTCGCCGGCCTTATGCACGTCACGTGCATGTCGCGTGCATCGGCGCAGGCGGACCGGGGGTGCCAGGTCCGCGGGCGCCGACTAGGCTGAGCATTGCCGCAGAGGCGGGGCCACACGATGGCCCAGCACACCGCAAAGCTAAGGAGCTCATAGTGACCGTTCGGGTAGGCGTCAACGGATTCGGCCGGATCGGCCGCAACTTTTTCCGCGCGATAGAGGCGCAGAAGGCGCTGGGCACCACGGATGTCGAGATTGTCGCAGTCAACGATCTCACCGACAATGCGAGCCTGGCACACCTCCTCAAGTACGACTCCATCCTCGGCCGTCTGCCGCAGGATGTCTCGCTCGAAGGCGACGACACCATCGTCGTGGGCGACAAGAAGATCAAGGCACTCGCGCACCGCGGACCGCTCAGCGAATTGCCCTGGGGCGACCTGGGTGTCGACGTCGTCGTCGAGTCGACCGGTATCTTCACCGATGCCGCCAAGGCCAAGGGCCACCTCGAGGCCGGTGCCAAGAAGGTCATCATCTCCGCGCCCGCCAAGGGTGAGGACATCACCATCGTGATGGGCGTCAACGACGACAAGTACGACGGCAGCCAGAACATCATCTCGAACGCCTCGTGCACCACCAACTGCCTCGGCCCGGTCGCCAAGGTCCTCGACGACGAGTTCGGCATCGTCTCGGGTCTGATGACCACGGTCCACGCATACACCCAGGACCAGAACCTGCAGGACGGCCCGCACAGCGACCTGCGTCGTGCCCGCGCCGCCGCGCTCAACGTCGTTCCCACGGGTACCGGTGCAGCCAAGGCCATCGGTCTGGTTCTCCCGCAGCTGCTCGGCAAGCTCGACGGCTACGCGCTGCGGGTGCCGATCCCGACCGGTTCGGTCACCGACCTGACGGCCATCCTCAAGAAGAAGGCCACCGTCGACGAGATCAATGCTGCGATGCAGGCCGCCGCCGAGGGACCGCTCAAGGGCATCCTGAAGTACAGCACCGCCCCGATCGTGTCGTCGGACATCGTCACCGACGCGCATTCGTCGATCTTCGATGCGCCGCTGACCAAGGTCATCGACGAGCAGGTCAAGATCGTGTCCTGGTACGACAACGAGTGGGGCTACTCCAACCGCCTCGTCGATCTCATCGGACTGGTTGCCAAGTCCCTCTAAGGGGTTCTCGCCCTTTGGTTTTCGGCGGACTCACCGCCGCCACGCATCACGCCTGTACCCCGTATCACCGATCGCAAAGAGACAACGCATCTGATGACCATCTCGGTACCCACCCTCGCCGACCTGCTCGAGACCGGAGTGGAAGGCCGGACCGTCCTGGTCCGATCCGACCTCAACGTTCCGCTCGACAATGGCAGAATCACCGATCCAGGTCGCATCCTGGCGTCGGTGCCCACCATCAAGTCCCTGTCCGACGCTGGTGCAAAGGTCATCGTGGCCGCGCACCTCGGTCGCCCGAAAGGTGCACCGGATCCGGCGTTTTCGCTGGCTCCGGTGGCCGAACGACTCGGCGCCGAGCTCGGACGCAATGTCCAGCTCGCCACCGATGTCGTCGGCGGTGACGCCCTCGCACGATCGGAGGGACTCACCGACGGGGACGTGATGATGCTGGAGAACGTGCGGTTCGATCCGCGCGAGACCTCCAAGGATGCCGCCGAGCGGGGCAAGCTCGCCGAGGCGTTGGTGGAACTGACCGGTGACAACGGTGCATTCGTCTCGGATGGCTTCGGTGTCGTGCATCGCGAGCAGGCATCGGTATATGACGTGGCAAAGCTGTTGCCGCACTATGCCGGTGGCCTGGTCGCTGCCGAGGTCGAGGTTCTGGTGAAGCTGACCACCGACACCGCCCGCCCGTATGCGGTGGTGCTCGGTGGTTCGAAGGTCTCCGACAAGCTCGGTGTCATCGAGGCGTTGGCCCCCAAGGTCGACACCCTGGTGATCGGTGGCGGGATGGCGTTCACGTTCCTGGCCGCACGCGGGCTGCCGGTGGGCAACTCACTGCTGCAGGAAGACCAGATCGAGGTCTGCCGCTCCCTGCTCGAGCGTTTCGGCGACGTCATCCACCTGCCGGTCGACGTGGTCGTCGCCGACAAGTTCGCCGCGGATGCGCAGTCGAAGGTGGTCTCTGCAGAAGAGATCCCGGACGGCTGGATGGGTCTGGACATCGGACCCGAGTCGGTCAACCGGTTCGCCGCGGTACTCGGTGAGGCCAAGACCGTGTTCTGGAACGGTCCGGCCGGTGTGTTCGAGTTCGAGAAGTTCTCGGCAGGCACCAAGGGGCTGGCCGAGGCGATCATCGGTGCCACCAGCGGTGGCGCGTTCTCCGTTGTCGGCGGTGGCGACAGTGCCGCCGCGGTCCGGCTGCTCGGCCTGCCCGAAGACGGCTTCTCCCACATCTCGACCGGTGGTGGGGCCTCGCTCGAGTTCCTCGAGGGCAAAGAACTGCCCGGCCTGACCGTATTGGAGAACTGAGATGGCATCGCGTAAACCGCTCATCGCGGGCAACTGGAAGATGAATCTGAACCACCTCGAGGCCATCGCGCTGGTTCAGAAGATCGCTTTCGCATTGCCGTCCAAGTACTTCGACAAGGTCGACGTGACGGTGATCCCGCCGTTCACCGACATCCGCAGCGTGCAGACCGTGGTCGACGGCGACAAGCTCCTGCTCACCTACGGTGCGCAGGACCTCTCGGCGCACGATTCCGGTGCCTACACCGGTGAGATCAGCGGGTCGTTCCTGGCCAAGCTCGGTTGCTCCTTTGTGATCGTCGGACACTCCGAGCGTCGCACCATGCACGGCGAGACGGATTCGGTGGTGCTGGCCAAGACCAAGGCCGCGCTGAAGTACGACCTGACCCCGATCGTCTGCGTCGGTGAGGGCCTGGAGATCCGCGAGGCCGGTGAGCACGTCGAATACAACATCGAGCAGCTAAAGGGTTCACTTGCCGGACTGAGTGCCGCGCAGATCTCGAAGGTCGTCATCGCGTACGAACCTGTCTGGGCCATCGGGACCGGACGGGTTGCGAGCGCCGCGGACGCACAGGAAGTGTGTGCCGCACTGCGGGCCACACTGGCCGAGTTGGCCGATGCGAAGGTCGCCGACTCGGTTCGCATCCTGTACGGCGGTTCGGTGAACGCCAAGAACGTGGGGGAGATCGTCGGACAGACCGACGTCGACGGTGCACTGGTCGGCGGAGCGTCGCTCAAGTCGGACGAGTTCGCCACCCTGTCGGCCATCGCCGCTGGTGGTCCACTGCCCTGATCTGGTGAATGGGGGCGTTCGGGCACCGCAAGCATGCAGATGGCGTCCGCCCGAACGCCCCATTTCCGGGTTGTGCGGTATGGCCGGGTACAGTCGTAGATCGGCCGCTCGAACTTCAGATCTGATTGGAATCAACACGTGAAGCTTGCCCTGGACATTGGACTTGTGATCACCAGCGTTCTGCTGATCGTTCTGGTCTTGCTCCATCGTGGAAAAGGCGGCGGCCTGTCGTCGCTGTTCGGTGGTGGCGTCCAGTCGAGTCTGTCGGGTTCGTCCGTCGTGGAGCGCAACCTCGACCGGTTGACGGTTTTCGTCGGAATCATCTGGACGATCTTCATCCTGGGCATCGGGCTGGACATCAAGCTCTCGTAAACCCTCTGCGTCGTTACGGGCGGTCGGCGTGCGCAACCGCCCGTGATCCGGAGATACTGGACGGGTGACTGATACGCGCCCCGCTGTGCCCCGTCCGGAACCCGGTAGTACCGATCGCGAGCTCACCGAACCGTTGCGCGAGGACATCCGTCTCCTCGGTGGAATCCTCGGACAGATCGTGCGCAAGCATGCCGGCGAAGCCACGTTCGACCTCGTCGAGAAGGCCCGAGTGGAGTCCTTCCGGGTACGACGCTCCGAGATCGACCGCACCGAACTCGAGGAACTGTTCCGCGACATCGACGTGGCCGACGCCATTGCGGTCATTCGCGCATTCAGCCACTTCGCCCTGCTGGCCAACCTCGCCGAGGACATCCACCGCGAACGTCGTCGGGCCATCCACGTGCGGGCCGGCGATGCCCCACAGGATTCGTCCCTGGCCGCCACCTACCGAAAACTCGACGCCGCCGGTCTGACCGATGATCAGGTCGGCAAGGCGCTCGCCGACGCCACCGTCGTCCCGGTCATCACCGCGCATCCCACGGAGACCCGCAGGCGAACGGTCTTCGAGGTTCAGCATCGGATCACCGAGCTGATGCGCTTTGCCGGGAGGACCGAGCTGACCCCGGCCGAGCGGGACGAGGTCCATGTCGCCTTGAACCGGCAGATCCTGACGCTGTGGGAAACCGCGCTGATCCGCCTGGAACGGTTGCAGATCCAGGACGAGATCGAGGTGGGATTGCGTTACTACGACGCCGGGTTCTTCGAGGTCATCCCGCGGGTCAATGCCGAGCTACGGGCGTGGTTGCAGAAGCACTATCCGACCGCGGGCATCACCGACGATCCGTTGTTGCGGATGGGTTCCTGGATCGGCGGGGACCGTGACGGCAACCCCTTCGTGACCGGCGAGATCGTCTCCATGGCCACCCGGCGTGCGGCAGAAACCGCTGTGTCCCATCACCTTTCGGAACTGACACTGTTGGCGCAAGAACTGAGCCTGTCCTCGCGCCTGACCGCGGTCAGTGACGCGGTGCTCGAACTCGGGGGCGTGGAGCGGGAAACCACCGCCGCCGATGAGCCCTACCGGTCGGCATTGCGGGCCATCCGGGCCCGCCTGGCGGCGACGGCGTCGAGACTGTTCGGCGAACGTTTTGTCGCCGTCAACGACGGCGGCTTCCCGGCCGATGGCGCCGACAGTTATGCCGACGCCGCAGATCTTCTCGCCGACCTCGACGTGATCGATGCGTCCCTGCGTGCCAACAGCGACGACGAACTGGCCGACGACCGTCTGCTGACACTGCGGGAATCGGTGCGGGCGTTCGGTTTTCATCTGTCCGGTCTCGACATGCGGCAGAACTCCGACACCCACGAGGAGGTGATCGCCGAACTGCTCGCGTGGGCCGGGGTCCATCACGACTACCTCTCACTGTCCGAGGCGGAACGGGTCGAGATCCTGACCGCGGAACTGAGCAACCGCCGGCCGTTGACGGGTCCGGGTGCCCAGCTCTCGGAGCTGGCGAGCAAAGAGCTCGGGATCGTGCGGGCGGCGGCGTCCGCGGTGGCCGCATACGGCCCCGAAGCGGTCCCCAACTACATCATCAGCATGTGCACCTCGGTGAGCGACCTGTTCGAGGCGCTGGTGATGCTCAAGGAGGCGGGCCTTTTCGATCCCGGCTCGCCGGACGCCCCGCCTCGCTCGTCGGTCCGGGTGGTCCCGCTGTTCGAGACGATCGAGGATCTCCAGCAGGGTGCGGCGACACTGCTTGCGGCCCTTGACGTACCGCTGTTCCGCGCGCTGGTCGATCAACAGGACGGCATGGCCGAGATCATGTTGGGTTACTCCGACTCCAACAAGGACGGTGGTTACCTCGCCGCCAACTGGGCGCTCTACCGCGCCGAACTCGATCTCGTGGAGGCGGCGCGGAAGGCGGGAATCAGGTTGCGACTCTTCCATGGCCGCGGTGGCACCGTCGGCCGCGGTGGCGGTCCGAGCTATGAGGCCATCCTGGCACAACCACCGGGGGCGGTGCAGGGTTCGCTGCGGATCACCGAGCAGGGTGAGGTGATCGCGGCAAAGTACGCAGAACCGGTCATCGCCCGCCGGAACCTGGAGACGCTGCTGGCCGCCACCATCGAATCGTCGCTCCTCGACAACGAAGGGCTCGGCGCCGACGCAGAGGCGGCGTATGCGGTTCTCGACGAACTGGCGACCCTGGCGCGTAAGGCGTACAGCGAATTGGTCCACGAAACACCGGGGTTCGTCGAATACTTCGTGAACTCGACCCCGTTGTCGGAGATCGGATCGCTCAACATCGGGAGCCGTCCGGCGTCGCGGAAGCAGACGGAGAAGATCTCCGATCTGCGGGCGATCCCGTGGGTGTTGTCGTGGTCGCAGTCGCGAGTGATGTTGCCCGGCTGGTACGGCACCGGCGCGGCGTTCGAACAGTGGATCGCCGGCGATCAAAGCCGTCTGGAAACCCTGACGGACTATTACCGGAGGTGGCCGTTCTTCCGGACCGTGATGTCGAATATGGCTCAGGTGATGGCAAAGTCGGACATGGGACTGGCCGAACACTATTCACGTTTGGTGCCCGATGAGGCACTGCGGACAAAAGTGTTCGGAATGATCACCGCCGAACACGCGCGGACGACCGAGATGTATTTCAAGATAACCAAGACGGACGATCTGCTGGCCGACAACGCCGCCCTCAAGCGTTCGGTCTTCAATCGATTCCCGTATCTCGAGCCGCTCAATCATCTGCAGGTCGAGTTGTTGCGCCGCTACCGCGGTGGCGATGATTCCGACCTGGTTCGCCGGGGTATCCAGCTCACCATGAACGGACTCGCCACCGCGTTGCGGAACAGCGGCTAGTGCCTCACTAGAGCCGGTCGCTGGTGTCCCAGGTGGTCACGGCCCAGATCACGACGAGGTCGACAGCGATGATCAGGATCGCCCACAGCGGGAAGTACGGCAGCCACAGGAAGTTCGCGATGATCGACAGGGCCGCGATGATGACCGCCGCGATCCGTGCCCAGGTGGCGCCGGTGAACAAGCCGATCGCGATCAGGACTGCGATGATCCCGACGATGAGATGGATCCATCCCCATGCGGTGAGATCGAGCTCGTAGGTGTATTCCGGCCCGACGACAAAAACCTCGTCTTCGACCAGAGCGGAAATGCCTTGGAGGATGCCGAGTGCGCCGACGACGAACAAAAGAATTGCGGCGGCGAACACGGTTCCGCCGGCAAAGCCTTGCCGGACTGGGTGACGGTCGGGCTGGACCGGTTGACGGTCTGTCGGGCTGTTCATGACGATGCTCCTCGGTTCGGACGATCAAGAACCCCTGGGCCGACGATCGGATCAGGCAGCACGTATTGCCAACGTGGTCTTGCCATGATCGGCGTGTTCTGAGCGGTGAGACATCACCTGTTTCGGGTGATGTCTTGACCGCGCGCCGGGTTGGGCCAATAAACGCATGTGTCTGTGACTTCCTTGATGAACCGTAATCAGGCTTTGTCAGTCGTAATTGTTGTTAGCCTCTGAGCAACGAGAGGCTAGAAAAGGGTGGCCATGTCGAAAGCTCTGAGGCGCTCGACGGCGGTATCTCGAGCCGGACCCGAATCGATCCGTGCTTTTGCGCGAATGCGCCCTGAACGCACTCTCGATGAATTGTTCGACGATCAATGCGGCGTTCTCGTGCTGGTGAGCGCACCAGGTGGGTACGGCAAGACCACGTTCCTCGAGCAGTGGCTGATCCGCCGCACGGAATCAGATGTCGTCGGCCGTGTCGTGTGGCTCGGGGTGGATGCCTTTGACGGTGACGATCTCGTTCTCGGTGAAACGGCAACGGGTCAAACGTTCGTCGCCGATGCCGAATCCGGTCCACTGACAGTGGTTGTGGACGATGCCCACACCGCGACCGACCCACTGGTCCTCGACGCCTTTCACCGGTTCCTGCGCCATCGGCCGCCGCACCTCAATGTCGTCGTGGCCGCCCGCCACGACCCGCCACTGATCTGGCAACACCTGATCGGGGACGGTGTCGGAGCCCGGATCGGGCGGGAGGATCTGGTGCTCACCGATGCAGAGGTCGACCGGACACTGCGTCAGCACGGCCTGCTGCCGACGGCCACCCAGTTGTCCCGGGTCAGGGAGCTGACCGGCGGGTGGGTGATCCTCGTTCGGATGGCGGCGATATTCCTGGCCGGGCGTGAGGATCTCGAACTGGCGTTGCTCGAGTTGGCCGCATGTCCGCGCCTGATATCCGACTACCTGCGACGCGAATTGCTGGATCCGATGACACCACGGGTCCGCAGATTGGTCACCCGGCTCTCGACGGTGGCCGAGTTCGATGCCGACCTGGCCCGGGCGATGGACGGCGCGGACGCCGATGCCTACATCCCCGAGATCATCGGGCTGGGGATCGCGGCGGCTGTTCCCGCCGGAGAGCCCGACGCGATCCGCTATCAATTCCTGCCGTTGGTCGCGACCTACCTGCGCGCCGAGCTGCAACGGTCCGCGCCCGAGCTCGGGCGAAGGTTGCAGACCAGGGCGATCCGATGGGCGTCGGCGCATCGGCGGCCCGCGGAGGCGATCGACCACGCTGCCCATCTCGGCGACGCTGAGATGTTGCGCGAGACCATTTTTCACAGCGGTGTCGAACTGATCCTGCAGGGTCGGCGTGACCTGCTGCTGCCGGTCCTCGACGGGCATGACACCTCGCTGGGAGAGGACCCGGTGGCGGTTCTCCTTCGTGCGCTGGCCGCGATGGAACACGGCGACGACCGTTATGCGGCCTCGTATCTGGAATGTGTGAGCCTGGCCGAGGACGACCTCACCGTCGATGGTGGCGGACTGCTCTACCGGGCCCTGTGCCTCGACGTTGCGCTCGTTCGCGACGATCTCGATCTGGTCGACCTGGCGAAGACCGTCGCGTCCACCGTGGGGGAGCGCGGGTGGGCGGTGGGTGCGTACGCCCACACCGTCCTCGGGTCTGCCTACACCCGATTGAATCTGCCGACCGAGGGTGAACAGTCGTCGGTGCGGGCCATCGCGCTGGCAAAGTCTGCCGGGTTGAACCGGTTGGCCGTGCGCGCCATGGCGAACCGGGCATCGGTGGCAGGTGTGCGGGGTCTGCCGGAACTGATGGAAGAACGTGCCCGCTACGCACTGGCGTCCATCCGGGACGTCTCGGCCGTCGACCCCATGGTGACCGGGTCGCCGCAGGTGGCTCGCCTGGACACCGTGCTGGCGTATGCCCGATTCATGCAGGGCAAACCGATCGGCGAGTTCGAACCCCAACCGGTACAAGACGTTTCCGAAGCCGGCGAGGTGTTCGACGCGCTGGGCCGTCATGTGCCCATCGCACTGAACATCCTGGCGTTCGACAGCTCGCCGAACCGGCTGATCCTGACCGCGACCGCGTACAGTGCCACGTCCGCATTGCTCGTCAGCGCGGCCTCACCGTTCCCGATCCTGTTCCTGCTTCCACGCGTTGCCTACATGTGCCTGGCGGTCAAGCGATTCGACTGGGCTCGGGACCTGGCCCGCAAGGCGGACCGCGCATTCGGATACTCCGACGAGGCCACGCTCGTCGATGTGGCCATCGATGTCGGGGAGTCCCGGCCGCAAGCGGCGCGCAAGCTTTTGGCACCCTTGCTCAAAGGCGCCGGGTCCGGTCCGCAGGTGGAGGTGTCGGCCTGGACGCTCGAAGCTCATGCCTGCGAGCAGGCGGGTCTGTCCGCGCAGTCCTACGCGGCGATCACCCGAGCACTGGAGGCGGCGGCCGAGCACGGGGTGATGCGGCCACTCGTGGAATGCGGGCCGATCATCGCGGGAATCATCACGACGTATCGGGGCAGTTTCGGCGCGGTCAACGGCTACGCCGACGCCGTGCTCTCGGTCGTCTCCAGCCACGGGGTACCCGACTACCCGCCGCTGACCCGCGCCGAAATCCACGTCCTGCGGTTCTTGGCGACGGACCGCACGACCGAGGAGATCGCCGGGCTGATGCACCTGTCGGTGAACACGGTCAAAACCCATCTGCGAGGCATTTACCGGAAGTTCGACGTGCGGCATCGCCGTGACGCGGTGTCTGTGGGTCAACGCCTCGGCCTGCTCTGACGATCACCTCAGGATAGGTTGCCTGCCGCAGACCGGTCGACGAACCAGACCGTCTCGTCGGTCCCATGGGCCCCGGCGCACGGCCAGTCCATCGGGTCGGCACCGCCGATGCCGGCCGCGACAGCCTCGGCCTTCTCGGCGCCGGAGACCAGGAACCAGACCTGGCGTGCCCGGCAGATCGCGGGCAGGGTCAACGTGATCCGCCCCGGCGGGGGCTTCGGTGAGTTCCGCACCGCGACCACCGACGCCTGAGACTCGCTGGTGGCCTCGGAATGCGGGAACAGCGAATTGATATGTCCCTCACCACCCATGCCGAGAAGATGCAGATCGAAATGCGGAACGTTCTGACCCTCGTCGGCACGCTCTGCGAGCCGGCGCGCGTAATCCGCTGCGGCGGCGTCGATGTCGTCACCGAACTCACCACCCGACGGTGCCATCTCGAAGACCCGATCGGGCGTGAGGGCAACATGATCGAGAAGGGCGGTACGGGCCTGCCCGGAGTTGCGGTCCGGGTCGTCGGCCGGGACGAAACGGTCGTCGCCGAAGTAGATGTCGACCGCCGACCAGTCGATGTCGCCGGAATCCTTGGCCAGCGCCTCGAGCAGGGCGATGCCGTTGCTGCCGCCGGTCAGGACCACGGAGGCAAACCCGCGGGCGATCTGCGCCGCGGTGACGGTCGTGATGAACCGTTCGGTGACCGCGGCGACAAGGGTGTCCTTGTCGTCGGCTCGGACAACTTCTGGGTGAATACTCATCGTTGAGTCGGACCTCCTGATCGACGTGCGTGTGTCAAGCGTGAATCTTGTCTTCGGCGCGAATCAATCCCGAAACCCCTTGCAGGGCCCGGTGATAGATCACGTCGGGATCGAGCCGGCGGAGTTCCTCGGACAGGCAGCTGCGAAGTTCCCGGTCGGGTAACGCCACCTTGCCGTCGGGTTTACCGGCCATGGAGATGATCGCCTGGTTGCCCATTCCGACATAGAGGACCAGTGGTCCGGCTTCCCTGGTGACCGTCACCTGGAAGGCGCCCACCGACCGGGTCACCGGTACTCCGAGTGCCGAATGGAGCCAGCCGGCAAGCAATTCGACGGCGGCGGTGTCTGCCGGACCCTGCACCTCGACCGCGGTCACCGGGCTGTGCGGTGGCTGATCGAGGGCCGAGGTGAGCAGTGCCCGCCACACGGTGATCCGCGACCACGCGATGTCGGAATCGCCAGGGGCGTAGGTGGCCAGGCGCTGCGCCAGGGTTGCCGGGACATCAGTTGCCTTGGTGGAGTCGGTGATCCGCCGCTTGCCGAGCTGACCGATCGGATCGGCCGCCGGATTCTCCGGACTGTGTCCGGGCCACCAGGTCACCACCGGGGTATCGGCCAACATGAACGGGATCACCACGCTCTTGCCGTGATTGACCAGGTCGCCGAACAGATTCAGGACAACGACCTCGGAGGCCCCGGCGTCTCCGCCGACCCGGATCTGGGCGTCGAGCCTCGGTGGACCACCCCGGTCGGCGCGGGAGACCACGATGACGCGACATGGATGTTCCCGGCTGGCCTCGTTGGCCGCCTCGATGGCCGCCTCGGCCGGCTCACCCTCGTTGGTGCTGACGAGCAACGTCAGCACACGACCGGAGGTGAAAGCTCCGCCGATGTCGCGGATCTTGATGAGTTCCTTGCTGATGGCGGTTGTGTTGGTATCGGGCAGTTCGACGATCATTGGTGCGCTCCTTCGAGGCGAGAGCGGTCAGGGACGGCGCCAGGCCCTGCCGTGACGCGCCATCATGTCTTCTGCGGATTGCGGGCCCCAGGTCCCGGCCTCGTAACCGTCCGGCTTACCGCTGGCCGCCCAGTGTTCGAGCACCGGATCGAGGATCTGCCAGGACAACTCGACCTCGGCGTTGACCGGGAACAGGGACGGCACCCCGAGCAGCACGTCGAGGATCAGGCGTTCGTACGCCTCGGGGGAGGACTCGGTGAAGGCCTGACCGTACGAGAAGTCCATGTTGACATCGCGCACCTCCATCGACGAACCCGGAACCTTGGAGCCGAAGCGCAGTGTGATGCCCTCATCGGGCTGCACCCGGATGACCAGGGCGTTCTGGCTCAGTTCCTCGGTCATCGTCTGGTCGAACGGCAGGTGGGGTGCCCGCTTGAAGACGAGCGCGATCTCGGTGACGCGGCGGCCCAGCCGTTTTCCGGTGCGCAGATAGAACGGCACGCCGGCCCATCGTCGACTGTCGACCTCCACGGCGATCGCCGCGAAGGTCTCGGTGGTCGAGTCGTGGGCGAAGCCGCTCTCGTCGAGCAGCCCCGGAACCTTTTCGCTGCCTTGCCAACCCGCCTCATACTGTCCACGCGCGGTGTTCTCGTCGAGGGGCAGGATGTTCTTGGTGGCCGAGAGGACCTTGATCTTCTCGGTCTGGAGTTCGTGCGGCTCGAAGGAGATGGGCTCTTCCATCGCCACCAGTGCCATCAACTGGATCAGGTGGTTCTGGATGACGTCGCGGGCCGCACCGATGCCGTCGTAGTAGCCGGCCCGGCCGCCCAGGCCGATGTCCTCGGCCATCGTGATCTGGACATGGTCGACGTAGTGCGAACTCCACACCGGATCGAACAGCTGATTGGCGAACCGCAACGCCAAGATGTTCTGGACCGTCTCTTTGCCGAGGTAGTGGTCGATCCGGAAGACGGAGTTCTCCGGAAAGACGTTGTTCACCACCGCATTGAGCTCTTTGGCGCTCTCGAGGTCGTGTCCGAAGGGCTTCTCGATGACCACCCGGCGCCAGGTGTCCTCCGATTGTTCGGCCAGCCCTGAACGGGAAAGCTGTTCGCAGACAACGGGGAACGCGGCCGGCGGGATAGAGAGGTAGAACGCGTGATTGCCGCCGGTGCCGCGCTTCTCGTCGAGTTCGGACAGGGTGTCCCGCAAGCGATCGAAGGCGTCACCGTCATCGAAAGCGCCTCGGACGAACCGGAACCCCTCGCTCAGGCGTTCCCAGACGTCTTCCCGGAAGGGGGTGCGGGCATGTTCGCGCACGGCGTCGTGCACGACCTGTGCGAAGTCCTCATGATCCCAGTCCCGACGTGCGAAGCCGACAAGGGCGAAACCGGGTGGCAACAGCCCCCGGTTCGCCAGGTCGTACACCGCGGGCATGAGCTTGCGGCGGGCGAGGTCACCGGTGACACCGAAGATGACCAGGCTGCACGGTCCCGCGATCCGGGGGAGCCGTTTGTCGCGTTCATCGCGCAGTGGGTTGACCCACTGGTCGGCGGGACGGTTGGGCAAGGTCGATCAGCTCTTCGCGCCGGCGGCGAGCTGCTCGGCGGTGGCGTCGAGCAATTCCTGCCACGCCGACTCGAACTTCTCGACACCTTCTGATTCCAGCACCAGGAACACGTCGGTCACATCGATACCGACGGCTTCGAGCGAATCGAAGACCTGCTGGGATGCCGGCCCCTGACCCACGACCGATTGGGTGTTCACCGCACCGTGATCGGCGAATGCGTCCATCGTCTTCTCCGGCATGGTGTTGACGGTGTTCGGTGCGACCAGTTCACCGACGTAGAGCGTGTCGGGGTAGGCCGGGTCCTTGACGCCGGTCGATGCCCAGAGGGGACGCTGTGCGTTGGCGCCGGCGGCGGCCAGTGCGGTGAACCCGTCACCCTGTTCGAACACTTCCTGATACGCCGCGTAGGCGAGACGGGCGTTGGCCAGAGCGGCTTTGCCCTTGAGTGCCTTGGCCTCGTCGCTGCCGATCGCATCGAGACGCTTGTCGATCTCGGTGTCGACGCGCGAGACGAAAAATGACGCGACCGAGTGGATCTTCGACAGATCGTGGCCGGCGGTCGACGCCTGCTGCAAACCCTCGATGTAGGCCGACATGACGGCCCGGTACCGCTCGACCGAGAAGATCAGCGTCACGTTGACGCTGATGCCCTCGGCGATCACCTTGGTGATCGCCGGGATCCCGCCCTCCGTGGCGGGGATCTTGATCAGCAGGTTGGGCCGGTCGACGATCTTCCACAATTCGATCGCCTGGGCCACCGTCTTGTCCGCATCGTGCGCGAGCCGCGGATCGACCTCGATCGAGACCCGGCCGTCAACGCCCCTGGAGCTTTCGAACTGCGGAACCAGCACGTCACATGCATTGCGGACGTCGTCGGTGGTGACTGTTCGGATGGTTGCGTCGACGTCGGCACCGCGGGCGGCGAGTTCGTTGACCTGTGCGTCGTAGGCGTCGCCCTTCGACAGGGCGGCCTGGAAGATCGACGGGTTGGTGGTGACACCGACAACCGACTTCGTGGCGATGAGTTCTGCGAGGTTGCCGGACTCGATCCGGGTCCGGGAGAGGTCGTCGAGCCAGACCGAGACGCCGGCCTCGGCCAGTGCAGCAAGATTGGCGTTCTGTTCGCTCATGTCGCGCTCCAATACAGGTGGTGGGGGAGTTCAGGACTGCTTTGCGATGGCGCGCTCGGCTGCGGCGGCCACAGCCTCCGCGGTGATCCCGAACTTCTCGTACAGGACCTTGTAGTCGGCCGATGCGCCGTAGTGCTCGATCGAGACGATCTCGCCGCCGTCGCCGACGAGCCGATACCACGGCATCGCAATGCCGGCCTCGACGACCACGCGGGCCTTCAGGGCAGGCGGCAGCACCGAGTTGCGGTACGACGCATCCTGCTCGTCGAACCACTCGACACACGGCATCGACACCACGCGGGCGGCAATACCCTTGTCCTTCAATGCGCTTTGCGCCTCGACGGCCAGGTACACCTCGGATCCGGTTCCGATCAGGATCACCTGGGGCTCGCTCTCGGGCTCCGACAGGATGTATCCACCCATGGCCACGCCGTCGGCCGAGGTGCCGGCAAGGATCGGCAGGTTCTGACGGGTCAGGGCCAGTCCGACCGGATTGTGCCGCCGGGTCATGATGGCTTGCCAGGCGTATGCCGTTTCGTTGGCATCCCCGGGACGGACCACGTCGAGGTTGGGGATCGCGCGTAGGGATGCGAGGTGTTCGATCGGCTGGTGCGTGGGTCCGTCCTCGCCGAGACCGATCGAGTCGTGGGTCCAGACGTAGATCGGATCGGTCTTCATCAGGGCGGCCAGACGCACCGCGGGACGCATGTAGTCGGCGAACTGCAGGAAGGTGCCGCCGTAGGCCCGGGTGGGGCCGTGTCGCACGATGCCGGAGAGGATCGCGCCCATCGCGTGTTCGCGGATACCGAAGTGCAGCGTCCGGCCGTACGGGTTGGCGCTCCACTGCTTCGTGCTGATGTTTGTGGGGCCGAACGAGGCGGCACCGTCGATCGTCGTGTTGTTGCTGCCGGCGAGGTCGGCTGAGCCACCCCACAATTCGGGCAGGATCGGGCCGAGGGCGGAAAGCACCTTGCCCGAGGCCGAGCGCGTTGCGACGTCCTTGTCGCCGACCTCCCACTTCGGTAGCGCATCCGTCCAGCCGTCGGGCAGGCCGTTGACCACGAGGCGGTCGAGCAGCGCCTTGCGATCGGGATAGGCCTGCGCCCACTCGTCGAAGGACTTCTCCCAGGCCTTGCGGAGCTCGGCGCCCCGATCGACCAGTGCGCGGGTGTGGCTGATGACCTCGTCGGAGACCTCGAAGGTCTTGTCAGGGTCGAAACCGAGGACCTTCTTGGTGGCGGCCACCTCGTCGGCACCGAGTGCCGACCCGTGGATCCCGCCGGTGTTCATCTTGTTCGGGGCCGGGTAACCGATGATCGTCCGCAGCACGATGATCGACGGCTTGTCGATGACGGCCTTGGCGTTCTCGACGGCCTCTTCGATCGCGGCGACGTTCTCGCCGCCGTCGACGTGCTGCACGTGCCAGCCGTACGCGGCGTAACGCGCGGCCACGTCCTCGGACAAGGCGATGTCGGTGTCGTCCTCGATCGAGATGTGGTTCTTGTCGTAGAAGACGATGAGGTTGCCCAGCTGCTGGGTGCCCGCCAGGGAGCTCGCCTCGGACGTGACGCCCTCTTCGATGTCGCCGTCGGAGGCGATCACGTAGATGTAGTGGTCGAATGCGCTACCGCCGACCGGGGCATCCGGGTCGAACAGTCCGCGCTCGTAGCGGGCGGCCATCGCCATGCCCACCGCGGAGGCCAGGCCCTGGCCCAGCGGGCCGGTGGTCATCTCCACGCCGCGGGTGTGGCGGTACTCGGGGTGGCCCGGGGTCTTGGAATCCCAGGTGCGCAGCGCCTCGATGTCCTCGAGTTCGAGACCGAAGCCACCCAGATACAGCTGGATGTACAGCGTCAGGCTCGAATGCCCACAGGAGAGGATGAACCGGTCGCGGCCCATCCAATCGGTGTCGGTCGGGTCGTGTTGCATGATCCGCTGGAAGAGTGTGTACGCCAGCGGTGCCAGGCTCATGGCTGTGCCAGGGTGTCCACTACCGCACTTCTGCACCGCATCGGCGGCCAGAACACGAACCGTGTCAACTGCTTTGGTGTCCACCGCGGTCCAGTCGGCGGGGTATGAAGCCTGAGTTAACGTGCGAATCTCATCTGGTGCTGACACGATCTTCTGAACTCCTCAAGCTCAACTACTGATTCCGGGGCTCGACATTTGTCACTGGGGCCTGGGCGATGCACAGTCCGCCACCAAGGGTAGTCGCCTCGAGCCGTCGCCGCGGACCACGGCACGCGAACCGGTGGTCGAGGGCTCGTGGTAACCGACGCCACAGTTGAGCGACCGATCGGACCTCGATTGCTGTTTGCGACGGACCTCCGTCTACCATTCCCTGTAGTAGATGAGCATGAGTCAGGAGATCTAGTGCGGATTGGGGAACGTGTGAGCGGACACGGTTTCGCCTCCTCCCCAGCGTCAGATGGTGGTGAGGTTGCTCCCGTGGAGCCGACCACCAACGCTCGTGGGCGGATTTCGGGATTGGCGCTCGCGTATCTCGCGTTGACCAAGCCTCGCGTCATCGAATTGTTGCTCGTGGCGACGATTCCGGTGATGTTGATGGCCGATCGTGGGCATGTGGACCCGGTCTTGATGGCTTGGACGCTGCTCGGCGGCTGGCTCGGCGCGGCCAGCGCGAACACCTTGAACATGGTGGTCGACGCAGACATCGATCAGAAGATGAAGCGCACCGAACGGCGGCCATTGGCTCGCCACGCGGTGTCGACACGGAACGCCCTGATCTTCGGCCTGGTCCTGGGAGCAGCGTCGTTCGTGGTGCTGTTCACAACAACCAACCTCCTCAGCGCGCTGCTGGTGATGGCGACGATCGCGTTCTACGTCTTCGTCTACACGATGGTCCTGAAGCGCCGGACCTGGCAGAACGTGGTCTGGGGTGGGGCCGCCGGATGCATGCCGGTCCTGGTCGGCTGGACCGCCGTCACCGGAAGCCTGAGCTGGGAACCCCTGGTGTTGTTCGCGGTCATCTTCTTCTGGACTCCGCCGCACACCTGGGCGCTGGCCATGCGCTACAAGGAGGATTACCGCGCTGCGGGCGTCCCGATGCTCCCGGTGATCGCCACCGAGGTACAGGTCACCCGACAGATGCTCGCCTACACCTGGGCGACCGTGCTGAGCACGCTGATCCTGTGCTGGGCGACGAGCTGGATCTACACCGTGGTCGCGGTCATCGCGGGCGGTTGGTTCATCTACGTCGTGCACAAGCTCTACCGCGGTACCTTGCGCGGCGAAGAGGTTGTCCCGCTGAAGGTCTTCCTGCAGTCCAACGAGTATCTGGCCGTGGTGTTCTGCGGCCTGGCGATCGATTCAGTCATCGGTTTGCCGACTCTGTCCAGCCTGTTCTGATCGGGGCAGCGCCCGTCCGGTCACCGGACGCCTGCTCGTGCAGAGGTGTGGCCCACATCCAGTCAATGTCTTCGAATCGGCCGATGGGGTGATGGGCCGGTGTCACACGAATCGGGGGGAATGTGTCACATCCGTATGGTCCGGGTCCGGGTCCGGAAGGTGCCGGCTGGCAGCCGTATCCGGAACCGACCCAGGCTGGTCAACCGCAGTTCGGCCAGTACCCACCACAGCACCCGGCCGGCCAGATGCCGCCCGGCCACGCTCCCGAGGGTGATCCCGGTTACGGTGCCTATCAGCCGTATGCCCAGCCGGGGCCCTGGCCACCCGGCGGCGGTGGCCCGGTGCCTCCCGCCCCATCGAAGAAGCCCCTGTTCATCGCCCTCGCTGCGGTCGTGGCGGTCGTCGTCGTAGCCCTGGTCGTGACGTTCGTCGTTCTCGGTGGCGGCGGTTCATCGAGCGAACCCGACGCGACGGTCAAGTCTTACCTGCAAGCGCTGGCGGACGGCGATTCCGCCAAAGCACGCGGTCTGATGAAGGCCCAGGCCTCCGAGCTACTGCTCACCGACGAGGTCCTGACCGAACAGCAGAAGATCGCCCCGATCACCGATGTGAAGATCATCGACACCTCTGAGTCCGGCGATGCGGCGTCGGTGCAGGTCACCTACATGTTCGGTGACCGGAAGGCCGACGAGACCTTCAGACTCGGCAAGGCCGGGGGGAACTGGCGTCTCGACGACGGAGCCGTCGGCATCGACATCTCGTACTTCAAGAAACAGATCCCGGGCCTGACGGTGTTCGGGGTGCCGGTCGACAACGAGGCGAAGATCTACGTCTTCCCAGGTCCGATCGAGTGGGGGACCGCGGACAAGAACTTCACCGTCATCGACGAGAAGAAGTCGGAGTTCGCGATGTCGGGGAGCAGCTACGGATCGACGAGCGCACCGACGGTGGCACTGAGCGCGACCGGGACCAGGGCAGTGCGGACCGCGGTGCAGGCCTACGTCGACAACTGTGCGTTGTCGAAAGAGCCCGACGCGAGCGCCGACAAGCCCGGTTGCGAACAGGACGTCTACGCCTATGATCCGGAACCGGGTTCGGCGGTCTGGACCGCACCGGAGATCGACGCTCTGGAAACCCGGCTCGGGTACGACGATCCGCACGCGGTGTCGGTCGACGGCGAGCTGATCTGGTCGGTGACGTTCCGCACCAAGGCGTCGGGATCACGACCGGCCGAGACGAAGACCGAGACCGACACCCAATATCTCTACGGGGACGTCGACCTGTCGGCCGACAACCCGGTGTTCACTCCGAACTGACGCGGAAGCAGGACCACGGACCCGCTGGTTGCGCGCGCCTGGAGGTCGGCGTGGGCACGGGCGGCGTCGGGCAACTCGTAGCGGTGTCCGACGTGTACGTTGACCGTCCCACTGCTGATACCACCCATGACGTCGCCGGCCCGCCACGCGCGTTCGGCCGGGTCTGCGATGAAATCTCCCAGCTTCGGCCGGGTGATGGACAGCGAACCGGCCGCGTTGAGCCGCTGGAGATCGAACGGCGGGACGGGTCCGCTGGCGGCGCCGAACAGGACGACGGTGCCGCGGACCGCGGTGGCGGCAATGCTCTGATCGATGGTGTCGGCACCGACGCCGTCATAGACGACCGACACACCCTTGCCGCCGGTCAGGGCGCGGACGCGCTCGGCGAGATCGTCGCCGTACCGCAGGACCTCGTCGGCACCCGCACCCCGCGACAACGCTTCCTTGGCGTCGTTCGACACGGTGGTGATCACCCGGATGCCCTTGGCTTTCGCCATCTGTGTCAGGACCAGGCCGACCCCACCGGCACCCGCATGGACCAGCACGGTGTCGCCGGCCTTCGGATGTGCCGATCCGTCCAGCAGGTAGTGGGCGGTACAGCCCTGTAGCAGCGCCGAGGCGGCCACCTCATCGCCGACGTCGTCGGGCACGGGGACCGCGACGCGGGCGGGCATGGTGATCAATTCGGCGTAGCTGCCCGGGGCGTCGCACCAGGCGACCCGTTGACCCACCGAGGGCGAGTCCACACCGTCACCGACCGCAGCGACAACCCCGGCACCCTCGCTGCCGGGGATGTACGGCAACTGCATCGCGTAGATCCCGGCGCGCTGATAGGTGTCGATGAAGTTGACCCCGATGGCGTGGGTACGCACCAGGATCTCGCCCGGACCCGGCCGGGGGTCTTCCAGTTCGACGTATTCGAGAACTTCGGGCCCGCCGTGACGACTCACCTGGATTGCGTGCATGCCTGTAGTTGTACCCATCCGCGCGGGGGGTACGCAGACGGGGTGTCCCATCCGGGAGCAGGTACGCGCCAACTAAGCTGTGGCGCATGAGCGAACACAAGGCGGTCATCGCAGCGATCAGCAAATACGTGGCGCGCGAGGGCGGATCGGCAACAGCGGTTTTGCAGCCCATCGGCGCAGCCGGGGTACGGATCACCCTGGTCGGCGGCCAGCGCGGCATCCTGGGCGACCAGGTGGTGCCTGATCTGGAGACCGCCAAGGCGATCGTCGAACAGGTCGAGGGCCTCGAGGTCGGTGAGTGGGACCGGGAACTGACCTCCACGGCGACGGTGAAGCCGTCGCACTACCGCAAGATGGCGGGCTGGGTCGCCAACACCTAAGACGCGGTGGCGGCCTCGGCCGGCCGGGACGACGGCTGGGTCCCGAGGCCGGTCGGGGCAATTCTGGGCCGCATGGCGACCCACAGCGCGGCCGTGGCGGCCACACTGGCGCCGGCGCCCGCGACGTGGATCACCACGAGGACTTCCGGGACGTCGGTGAGGTACTGGGTGACGCCCACCAGGGACTGCGCGGCGACCACCCCGACCACCACGTAGAGGCGACGCTTGAGCCGCTGGGGTGCTTTCACGGCAAACAGTGCAAAGCCGATGGCGACCAATACCGACAGGTAGGCGATCAACAGGTCGGCGTGCAGATGCACGAGCGTGGTGATCTCGATCTTCAACCGTGGAACGGGCTTGTCGATGCTCTTGTCACCGGCATGCGGTCCGGCGCCGGTCACCATCGTCCCGGCGATCAGCACGCCGGTCATCAGGACTGCCGACAACACCGTCAGCCACCTGATGGGGGCGGGCACGACGGCGACGGCGTCGACGTCGTCGGGTTCGCGCACCTTCTCCAGCAGGAGGACCGCCAGCCACACCATGCCCATCGACAGGATCAGGTGGATCGCGACCGTCCACCACAGCAGACCGGTCAGCACGGTGATGCCACCCATCACGGCCTGGACGATCGTCGAGGCAGGCATCAGCCAGGCGTAGAGACGGACTTCATACCTGCGTCGGGCCCGCGTCACGGCGATCACGATGATCGCGGCGGTGAGGGTGACCAGGAAGGTCAGCAGCCGGTTGCCGAACTCGACCGCGGTGTGGATCGCGGAGATCTCCTCGTGCTTGACCGGGGTGAAGCTGCCGGGGAAGCACTGGGGCCAGGTCGGGCACCCGAGCCCGGACGAGGTCACCCGGACGATTGATCCGGTGACCGCGATGCCCGCCTGCGTCAGTACCACCGCCAGAGCGGAAAGGATCTGGAAGCGGCGGGAGGGGAGCGGGAGCCGGTCGACTAGCCGGACAAACAAGCGGTACACGGTAATGATCGTAGGTTGCCCGGTTTGATGGTCGCGGCTCAGGTGAACTTGAAGTAACGTACGGCCGCCGTGCCTGCAGCGATACCCCAGGCAGAGAGCACCGCGATACCGACCAGGTCCAGCGAACCCGACGTCGCCTGATGCAGGGCCTCGCTCAGGGCGCCGGACGGGGTGCACCTGGCGAACCACTCGACCGCGGTCGGGACGCTGTCGCCGATCACGACGATCGAGGCGATGCCCAGGAATGCGAACCAGAGCAGGTTCGCCAGGGCCAGCACGACCTCGGCCTTGAGGGTGCCGCCGAGCAGAAGGCCCATCGCCGAGAACATCAGCGTGCCGATGGCGATCACCAGAATTCCGAGCAGGAGTCCGGCCGGTGACGGCTCCCAGCCCAGAATCAGTCCGATGGCGCCGAGGATCACCGCCTGCATGCTGACCACGATGGCCACAGCGATGGACTTGCCGGCGATCACACCCCACCGCGGTAGGGGTGTGGCACCGAGTCTCTTGAGTGCTCCGTACCGGCGATCGAATCCGACGGCGATCGCCTGACCGGTGAATGCGGTCGACATCACCGCGACGGTCATGATCGCGGGCACGAACATGTCGGCGCGGGACTCGTCGAAGTCACCGATGGGCAACAGGCACAACCCGATCAGCATGGTGATCGGGATGAACATGGTCAGCAGTTGCTGCTCACCGTTGCGCAGCAGCAGGAGCAGTTCGATCCGGGACTGCGCGGTGAGCATCTTCCGGATCGGTGCCGGGCGTGGCCGCGGGGTGAAGGTGCCCGCGGCGAAACGGTTGTCACTGTTCGGTCGTGCAGTGGTCATTCGCGCATCCCCCGGCCGGTCAGATCCAGGAAGACGTCTTCCAGGCTCCGTGTCTCGACCTGCAGGTCGGTTGCCAATACATCGATCTGGGCGCACCAAGCGGTCACCATGGCCAGCACCTTCGGGGTGACGTGGCCGGTGACCAGGTATCCGCCGGGCGAGAACTCGGTGCACGAATAACCCTCTGGCAGAGCCGACCCCAGTGCGGCCATGTCGAGTCCGCGGGGTGCGTGGAACCGCAACTCGTTCTCGGCTCCTCGGCTGGTCAGCTCGGCGGGGGAGCCCTTGGCGACCTCGACCCCGCGATCGATGATGAGTACCTGATCCGCGAGCGCTTCGGCCTCGTCCATCAGATGGGTGGTGAGCAACACCGAGACGCCGTCGGCCCGCAATCGATCGATCAACTCCCACACCATGATTCGGGCGTGCGCGTCCATTCCGGCGGTGGGTTCGTCGAGGAAGACCACCTCGGGCCGGCCCACCAGCGCACAGCCGAGCGCCAGGCGCTGCTGTTGTCCACCGGACAGGCGCCGGTACGGCGTGCGCTGGGCGTCGACGAGACCGAGGTTGCGCAGCAACCAGTCCGGGTCGAGGGGATCGGCGGAGTACGAGGCACACAACCGCAACATCTCGCCTGCGCGGGCACCCGGATAAGCGCCGCCGCCCTGGAGCATCACACCGATCCGACTGCGAACGGCTTCGTTGTCGGCGATGGGATCGAGGCCCAGCAGGGTGACCTCACCGGAATCCGCCGCGGCGAAGCCTTCGCAGATCTCGACGGTGGTGGTCTTGCCGGCCCCGTTGGGTCCCAGGATCGCCAGGATCTCGCCGGTCTGGAGCTCGAAGTCGAGACCGCCGACCGCGGTTGTCTCGCCGAATCTCTTCACGAGGCCTTTGACCGACAGGGCCGGACCGGTCGCCGCGGCACCGGTGACCCCGGGAGCGTACGACGGGCTGTTCACAACGTCCAAGAGTAAGCGGCCCGCGCTCAGGAACCGAACACGGGTGACCTTGAAGTGCCCGGTTCGTGGTCAATTCCGGGCGGTTGCCTTGTCGGCGTCCTCGGCGTTCATGCGCCGACGCCGTTGCCACGGCATCTCTTCGAAGAACAGCGCTGTGAGTATCGCCACAAGCAGAACCGCCGCGACGATCGCCTCGGCCAACTGGAAGCCGCGGGTGCCGGCCCCGGTGGGCAGTACGACGACGGAGATGATCGCCGAGAGGGTGATCGCAATGATGCGGAACCATCGACCGGTGGCCCAGGCTGCCAGCGGGATGATGAACCACAGCAGATACCAGGGCTGGACGAAGGGGAAGAACAGCACGAAGCTGCCCATCGCCAACCCGAGCGCACCCACGGGATGGATTCGGCCGGCCAGGGCGGCGAGCAGCCAGCGGACCACCAGGATGCCCGCGATGACCTGCCCGATCGGGCGGGCGACGTCGAGCATCGCCTGGGTCTGATCGCCCAGTCCGAGCAGGACACCGACCCGGCCGGTGGTCACGGACATGAAGGTCGGCATCGACATCCACGAACGGACCACCCCGCCGGTCGACAACGTCTTCGTCCAGCCGAAGCCCAGTCCGGTGCCGACACAGATGACGACGATCACCACCGCCAGGATCACGGTCAGCAGGCCCGCAGCACCCAGGAGCGCCAACACACTGCGTCTGGAGCGTTGCCAGTATTCGCGGACCGGTGCGTGCCGCAGCGCGGGCAGGGTGGCGCCCCAGCGGCGGGCCAGTGCCACGCCGACGAATCCGAGCGCCAGGATCGACGAGACCTTGATCATGCAGGAACCCGCGATGACCACCACGCCGGCGATCAGTACCCATCCCGGTGGAGTGGGAAGCCAGGAACCGGGCTTTCGTAACCGCTCGGGTGAGTCGATGCCGCGGAAGCACAGTTCGAGGCCGGCGAGCATCATGCCGAGCATCAGCGCTTCATTGTGGATGCCACCGACCAGATGCAGGATGAGCAGCGGATTCATCGCGCCGAGCCAGAGAGCCGCGACCGGGGACACGCCGCAACGACGGGCCAGGCGGGGCAGCGCCCAGACCATCATCGCCACGCCGAGCAGTGCGAGCACCCGGTGCGCGGCCAGGGCCGCCGGGATGTTCTCGCCGGTCAGATGGGTGATCTGGTCGCCGAGCCAGAGGAACAGGGGCCCGTAGGGGGCCGGGGTCTCGCGCCAGATGTTCGGCACCGACCGGGTGAAGACGTGGTCGATGCCGAGGCCCGCCGCCGGGCTGATCGAATACGGATCGAGGCCGCGCGCGGCGATTTCGCTCTGCGCGAGGTAGGAGTAGACGTCTTTGCTGAGCATCGGTGGGGCCAGCACAAACGGCAGGATCCAGACCAGCAGCGTGCGATCGGCCTGGCTGCGGGTCATCCGCCTCTGCGGTGACCGATCTTTCAGCACGTCGACCCCGAGGCGCCCGACGGCGAACTTTCCGAGTAGCAGCCACGCCAGGACCAGGATCACGACCCCGGTGAGGGAGAACGTCAGCGCAGTGGGCCACATCCGGGACGGCAGCGACAACACCCGCATGCCGGCAAGCGGATTCTGCAGAACCGGGAGTGCGCCGGTTCCCAGCGACCCGACGAGGACGAGGATCGAACCCAGGGTCCCGAACACCCGGATGCGCAACAAACGCTTGTTCTCGGCGGGTGTGAGCGGTCCGGCTTCGGACTCGTCGTCGTGGAGCCGGGCGACCGCCACGCCGTAGTCGCCGGTCGCGTCCTTGTCCGGTTCGGGTTCGCCCACCCGCCGTAGGCCGAGGTATTCGAGCGCTTTGCGGAACTGTCCGCGGGCCGGGCCCCGAGACGCCGGCTCGTCGTCCGGCGTCGAGGCAGCCTTCTTGGGGTCGACGGGAGGGTCGACTTCGGGGGCTGCTGTATCCGGCACAGGTGAGACTGTAATCGGCCGACGGTTTCCGCCCGGCCGGCCCTGCGGGGCCGATGCGCCGGGAGCGTCTGAAAGTGTGGCATTGATCAAGCAAGGTGACCCTTGCTAGCAATCGGAATCTATTTCGGTAACACTTGTGTTGTGAAAACGGTTGCTGGTACCTCGCATGCCCCGGAAGGGGCATCGATGTCTGCTGCTCCGGGCACACATCTGGGCGCTGATTCTCCGGTCCCGGTCAGTCACGACGGCCAGACCCGGGCCGCGGTGGTCACCCTGATACTCGAACAGGGACCGGTCACGGCGGTACACATCAGCGACGAGCTCGGCATCACGCCCACCGCGGTACGTCGTCATCTCGACGCGATGATCGCCTCGGGTGATGTGATCGCGACAGCAGCGCCGCGATACGCACACCGCGGACGCGGACGCCCGGCCAAGCATTTCCAGCTCACACCGAGCGGTCGTGGTCGCCTCAAGCACGCCTACGACGACCTCGCCGGCGCTGTGATGCGTCGCCTGCGCAAGATCGGTGGCGAAGAGGCGGTTGCCGACTTCGCCATGGAACGTGCCCAGGAAATCGTCGCTGACGTGCCGGTATCGGGCAGTTCGGCAGAAGAGCTCGAGAGCACCGCCGAACAAATTGCCGAAGCGTTGACCAGTGCGGGATTTTCTGCGACCACTCGTCGCGTTGGTAATGGTGTGCAGATCTGCCAGCACCATTGCCCGGTGGCGCACGTGGCCGCCGAGTTCCCGGAATTGTGTGAGGCAGAAACCGCGGTGTTCACCGCGAAACTCGGTACCCACGTGCAGCGTCTGGCGACGATCGCCAACGGCGACTGTGCCTGCACCACCCACGTGCCACTTGCAAAAATGCAGGGGGCGAATCAGGTCGACGCTCAGTCCGCGTCGGCATCGGTAGCCTCCGGAAGGAGCCACATATGACGGTCACAGACCCGACCCCCGCGGCAACGGCGGGCGTTCTGACGCAGGAAGAGACGATCGACTCTTTCGGTTCATACGGATACGGCTGGTCCGATTCCGATGTCGCAGGCGCCAGTGCCCAGCGCGGCCTCTCCGAAGCGGTTGTCGCGGACATCTCGTCCAAGAAGAGCGAGCCCGAGTGGATGCTCGCGGCGCGCCTCAAGGCGCTGTCGATCTTCGACCGCAAGCCCATGCCGAACTGGGGCAGCGACCTCGACGGCATCGACTTCGACAACATCAAGTACTTCGTGCGCTCCAGCGAGAAGCAGGCAGCCACCTGGGACGATCTGCCCGAAGACATCAAGAACACCTACGATCGACTGGGCATCCCGGAAGCGGAGAAGCAGCGGCTGGTCTCCGGTGTGGCGGCGCAGTACGAGTCCGAGGTCGTCTACCACTCGATCCGTGAGGACCTCGAGGCGCAGGGTGTGCTGTTCCTCGACACCGACACCGCGTTGAAGGAGCAGCCCGAACTGTTCCGGCAGTACTTCGGCACGGTCATCCCGGCCGGTGACAACAAGTTCTCCGCACTGAACACCGCGGTCTGGTCGGGTGGATCGTTCATCTACGTCCCGCCGGGTGTCCACGTCGACATCCCGCTGCAGGCCTACTTCCGGATCAACACCGAGAACATGGGTCAGTTCGAGCGCACCCTGATCATCGTCGACGAGGGTGCCTACGTGCACTACGTCGAGGGTTGCACCGCGCCGATCTACAAGACCGACTCGCTGCACTCGGCTGTGGTCGAGATCATCGTGAAGAAGGGTGGCCGCTGCCGGTACACCACGATTCAGAACTGGTCGAACAACGTCTACAACCTGGTCACCAAGCGGGCCAAGGCCGAAGCCGGCGCCACCATGGAGTGGGTCGACGGCAACATCGGTTCCAAGGTCACCATGAAGTACCCGGCTGTGTGGATGACCGGTGAAGGTGCCAAGGGCGAGGTTCTCTCGGTGGCATTCGCCGGACCCGGACAGCACCAGGACACCGGATCGAAGATGGTGCATCTGGCCCCCAACACCTCGTCGAACATCGTCAGCAAGTCGGTGGCGCGTGGCGGCGGGCGGGCCTCGTACCGCGGTCTGGTCCAGATCAACAAGGGTGCTCACGGCAGCCGCTCGACGGTGAAATGTGACGCGCTGCTGGTCGATCAGATCAGTCGCAGCGACACGTATCCCTACGTCGACATCCGCGAGGACGACGTCACGATGGGCCATGAGGCCACGGTCTCCAAGGTCAGCGACGACCAGATCTTCTACCTGATGAGCCGCGGTCTGTCCGAGGACGAGGCAATGGCGATGGTCGTGCGTGGATTCGTCGAGCCGATCGCCAAGGAATTGCCGATGGAATACGCGCTGGAATTGAACCGGCTGATCGAACTGCAGATGGAAGGCTCCGTCGGATGAGTTCTGCTACAGGTGTTGTCGGTGCGGTGCAGGGTGAGAACTCCCGGCCGGCGGTCAACAAGGGTGAGATGTTCACGTCGTTCGACGTGAACGCCTTCGAGGTACCCCGTTCCAAGGACGAGGCGTGGAAGTTCACGCCCTTCCGTAAGCTGCGCGGCCTGCACGACGGCGGCGCCGAGCGCAGCGCCGAGGCGACCGTTGAGGTCTCCGGCGCTACTGAGGGCGTGAGAGTCGAGACGGTCGGTCGCGACGACAAACGACTCGGCCAGGGCGGCGTGCCGTTCGATCGGATCGCGGCGCAGGCCTATTCGTCGTTCACCTCGGCGACCGTGGTCACCGTGGGCAAAGAGGTCGAACTCGCCGAACCGATCACCGTGACCGTCGAGGGTCCGGGTGTCGGGCAGACGGCGTTCGGTCACCTCCAGATCCGGCTCGAGGCGTTTGCCAAGGCAACCGTCGTGATCGATCAGAAGGGCAGTGGCACCTACGCCGAGAACATCGAGTTCATCGTCGGCGACAGTGCGCACCTGACGGTCCTCAACGTGCACGACTGGGCCGACGACATGGTCCACGTGCCCGCCCACCACAACCGGCTCGGCCGCGACGCGGTGTTGCGTCACTTCGCGATCAGCCTTGGTGGCGAGCTGGTCCGGCTCAGCCAGGTGGTGCACTACGACGCACCCGGTGGCGACGCCGAACTGTGGGGTCTGTACTTCGCCGACGCCGGCCAGCACCTCGAACAGCATCTGCTCGTGGATCATTCGCAGCCGCATTGCCGGTCGAACGTGGTCTATAAGGGTGCGTTGCAGGGTGTCGAAGGCGACCGTGCCCGTGAGGCCAGGACGGTATGGGTGGGCGACGTGCTCATCCGCGCCGAGGCCGAGGGCACCGACACCTTCGAACTCAACCGCAACCTGATCCTGACCGACGGCGCCCGCGCGGACTCGGTGCCGAACCTCGAGATCGAGACCGGCGAGATCGTCGGCGCCGGACATGCCAGCGCCACCGGCCGTTTCGATGACGAGCATCTGTTCTACCTGCAGTCGCGTGGCATCTCCGAAGACGAGGCCCGCCGCCTGGTGGTCCGCGGATTCTTCGGCGAGGTGATCGCCCGGATCGCGCTGCCGGAGTTGCGGGACCGTCTGTCGGCCGCGATCGAAGCCGAGCTCGAGGCCGCCGGCGCCTGATCGCCGGCAAGCACAAACTCTTCCCCAGATATCAGCAAGGAACTCAAATACCGTGGCTATTTTGGAAATCCGTGATCTGCATGTCAACGTCAAGCAGACCGACGCCGATGCCGAACCCATCAACATCCTCAAGGGTGTCGACCTGACCATCGAGTCGGGTCAGACCCACGCGATCATGGGCCCCAACGGCTCCGGCAAGTCGACACTGTCGTACGCCATCGCCGGGCACCCCAAGTACGAGGTGACCCAGGGCACCATCACCCTCGACGGCGAGAACGTCCTCGAGATGTCGGTGGACGAGCGGGCGCGCGCCGGACTCTTCCTGGCGATGCAGTACCCCGTCGAGGTCCCGGGCGTGTCGATGTCGAACTTCCTGCGCACCGCGGCCACCGCGGTCCGCGGCGAGGCGCCGAAGCTGCGCCTGTGGGTCAAAGAGACCAAAGAAGCGATGAACGAGCTGGAGATCAACCCGTCGTTCGGTGAGCGCAGCGTGAACGAGGGATTCTCCGGTGGCGAGAAGAAGCGCCACGAGATCCTGCAGCTCGGTCTGCTCAAGCCGAAGATCGCGATCCTCGACGAAACCGACTCGGGTCTGGATGTCGACGCCCTGCGCGTCGTCTCCGAGGGCGTCAACCGTTACAAGGAGCGGGAAAACGGTGGGGTTCTCCTGATCACCCACTACACCCGGATCCTGCGCTACATCAAGCCGGACTTCGTCCACGTGTTCGTCGACGGCCGCATCGTCGAGTCGGGTGGCCCGGAGCTGGCCGACGAGCTCGAGGAGAACGGCTACATCCGGTTCACGCAGACCGCAACCGCGTAGAGACCGGATACACCTTTCGCCCGAACATCTTTCAGGAGGCCAGACATGACGAGCATCGATGAGACGATCGCTTCGAATGCGCTGGACGTGACTGCTGTCCGCGCCGATTTCCCGATCCTGGGTCGTACGGTGCGGGACAACAAGCCGCTGGTGTACCTCGATTCCGGTGCCACCAGCCAACGTCCGGTGCAGGTTCTCGATGCCGAACGCGATTTTTTGGTCACCTGTAATGCGGCGGTTCACCGCGGTGCGCATCAGTTGGCCGAAGAGGCGACCGATGCCTACGAGGACGCGCGGGCATTGGTTGCCGGGTTCGTCGGCGCCGATGTCGACGAGTTGGCATTCACCAAGAACGCCACCGAGGCGCTGAACCTGGTGACCTACACCCTCGGCGACGACCGCAGTGCCGCCGTACTGGGGGGCAATGCCCTCGGACCCCGCGACACCGTGGTGGTCACCGAGCTCGAGCATCACGCGAATCTGGTTCCGTGGCAAGAACTGTGCCGTCGGACGGGCGCGACGCTGAAGTGGTACGGGGTGACCGACGAGGGCCGGATCGACCTCGATTCACTCGAACTCGACGACACCGTCAAGGTGGTGGCGTTCACGCATCAGTCGAACGTGACCGGTGCGATCGCCGACGTGCCGGAGATGGTCCGCCGCGCGCGTGCGGTCGGCGCCCTGGTGGTACTCGATGCCTGCCAGTCGGTGCCGCACATGAGCGTGGATTTCCACGAACTCGATGTCGATTTCGCGGCGTTCTCGGGCCACAAGATGTTCGGCCCCTCCGGTGTCGGTGTGCTGTACGGCAAGCGCGAACTGCTCGCCGCGCTGCCGCCGTTCATCTCGGGCGGTTCGATGATCGAAACCGTCTCGATGGAGGTCTCCACCTACGCACCCGCACCGCAGCGCTTCGAGGCCGGTGTACCGATGACCTCGCAGGTGATCGGTCTGGGCGCGGCGGTGCGCTACCTGCAAGACCTGGGCATGGATGCGATTGCCGCACATGAGCATTCGCTCGTCGAGGCCACGTTGTCTGCCCTGCACGCCATCGACGGTGTCCGGATCATCGGTCCGGCCACCTCGCAGCAGCGCGGGGGAGCGATCTCGTTTGTGGTCGACGGCATCCACGCCCACGATCTCGGTCAGATCCTCGACGACGAGGGTGTCGCCATCCGCGTCGGACATCATTGTGCCTGGCCGCTGCACAAGCGTTTCGGGGTTGCCGCCACCGCGCGGGCATCGTTTGCTGCGTACAACACACTCGATGAGGTCGACGCGCTCGCCAGGGCAATCGTCAAGGCGCAGGAGTTCTTCGGTGTGCGCACGGCACCGGCCGACACCGCCGCCTCGGAGGTGATCGCCTGATGCGTATGGAACAGATGTACCAGGAAGTGATCCTCGATCACTACAAACACCCCCAGGGACGCGGGCTGCGTGATCCGTTCGGTGCCGAAGTCCATCACGTCAATCCGACGTGCGGCGACGAGGTCACCTTGCGGGTCCGCCTGTCCGAGGACGGCGAGACCGTCGCCGACGTCTCCTACGACGGACAGGGCTGCTCCATCTCGCAGGCCTCGACCTCGGTGATGTTCGAGCAATTGGTCGGTCTGAGCGTGAAAGAAGCACTGACAACGGTCGGTTCGTTCAACACGATGATGACCTCACGCGGCACCGACGAAGGTGACGAAGACGTGATCGGCGATGGCGTCGCCTTTGTCGGGGTCAGCAAGTATCCGGCTCGCGTCAAGTGCGCGCTGCTGGGATGGATGGCATTCAAGGACGCGCTGGCACAGACCGTTGCCGGCACAGAGAATTCGGCTAGGGAGTCGGTATGACCACAACATCAGGACCTGAGGGCTCGACCGAGGTCGCAGCAACGCCGGCGGCGACTCCGGCGGAGGTGCAGACATCGTTGCCGTCCATCGACGACATCGAAGAGGCCATGCGCGACGTGGTCGACCCGGAACTCGGTATCAACGTCGTCGACCTGGGCCTGGTCTACGGCCTGGATGTGGACAACGACGCCGTTGCGAAGATCGATATGACGCTGACGTCTGCCGCCTGCCCGCTCACCGATGTGATCGAGGACCAGGCGCGCAATGCCCTGGTCACCTCCGGATTGTGCACCGACATGGAGCTGAACTGGGTCTGGCTGCCGCCCTGGGGCCCGGACAAGATCACCGATGACGGCCGCGAGCAGTTGCGGGCGCTCGGTTTCACTGTCTGACCTCTTCTGAGGCGGGCAGTTCTTCGAGATCGGACCAGTGCAGGCGCCGGCTGACCGCAGACGCCGTGACCGGTCCGAGTATTTTTCGTAGGCATTCGGCGACCGCGTCGTGAACTCGGTCGCCGTCGGCCACGAGATCATCGCCGTATCGGCCGATCACATCGATGTCGACGGCGGTCAGAGTTGTCGATTCGGTGTCGAATTCGACGGCCGCGACATCTTTGCCACCGATCTCCCAGAGGGCGCGTGCCAGTAGTAGGCGAAGCGCCCGGGTGTTGATGAGGATCCCGGGACTGTCGGTGGAGACCGGTACACCCCGGCGGTTCGACTGGTGCAGACGTGCCCGGATGCCCTCGAAGACGGCGGCCTCGGGGATCTGATCGTCGAGCGCCGAGGCCGCGTCGTTGATCCACCACAGATCGGGGTCGGTGACCGGTTCTGTCATCTCAGGTCCTTCCGTAGGTCTTGATGCCCTTTGTTGGCGTTCACCCTGTCCGGATTCTCCCCGGCCGCCGGCTTCCATGGGGCAAGCCGAACCGCCAGGTGCGCCCGCGTCCGCTGGAGATGACCGCGCACCGATCCCCGGGTGATCGCCAACGCGGTGGCGATGTCCTCATGTGACATCCCCTCGACCTCACGAAGCCACCAGCATGCCCTCGCTTGTGGGCTCAGCCGGCCCAGTTCGTACTGCAGCGCGTCGAGCAGCGACCGGCCCACCGCCTGATCGTCGGGACCGGATGCGTGTGGATCGGGACGTTCGAGCATTTCATCGGCGACCGGGATTGCGGTCCGTCGTCGCCGTAGGTCGATGGTCTTGCGTGAGGCGATGGTGAACAGCCAGGTCCGGAAAGAGGATTCGAAGCCGAATCCCGGCAAACCGCGCCAGGCGGCGAGAAACGTTTCCTGGGTGATGTCCTCTGCTGTGGACGGTGAGCCGGTCAGCCGATTGGCATAACGCAGCAGGGGCCTGAGGTGACGTCGAACCAGATCCTCGAAGGCGGAGCGGTCACCCAGCGCTGCGTAGCGAATCAACGATGCTTCGCTTTCCGTGTCCACGGGTTCAGCATGCCAGTTCTGGATATGGCGTGGATCACGACCGTGCGTGCAATTACGCTCCGCCACCTCGTCATAACCAGTGAACCGGAAATGACGAAGTGGAGGAGCCGAGATGACCGCAGAAACAAATCCCGCCGGCATCGGTAAAGACCCGGAGACCGGTGATGATTCCGGGGCGTCGGGCGGAACGACGACCATTGCCGACGTGGTGGTGTCCAAGATCGCCGCGATCGCCACCAGAGAGATCGACGGGGTCTACGACCTCGGTGGGGGCGCCGCGCGCGCCGTCGGCAAACTGCGCGAGAACATCCCGGGGGCGTCGCCGGACATCACCCAGGGCGTATCGGTCGAAGTCGGCGAACGTCAGGCGGCAGTCGATGTCGGAATGGTCGCGAACTACGGCGTCGCGATTCATGAACTGGCGGAATCGGTCCGGGCCAATGTGATCGACGCGATCGAGAAGATGACCGGTCTCGAGGTCACCGAGGTCAATGTCTCGGTCTATGACGTCCACCTGGACACCGACGACCCGCCAACCGGGCTCGACGGTCAGACCACCCCACGAGTCCAGTGATCGGGTCGTCCGCGGCGGTCGCCGAGCGGGTGCGCGACGCGGTCCTGGCGGTCGAGGGTGTGGCCGGACTCCACGCCGGGACATTCGGTGACGTGGCCACCTATCTGCCGGGGCGCCGCATATCCGGTGTCCGGACCGGCAAAGCCGGTGTCGAGGTTCACATCGTCGTCTACCTCGACGCCGATATCCAAAAAGTGGCCCACGCGGTGCGGGCCGCGGCGGTGGCGCAGCTGGAACGTCCGCTGCCGTGCACGGTGGTGGTCGAAGATGTGCTCGCTCCTGCCGCCGGAGATGCCGTCGACCCTGCGGCCGGAGACACAGTCGACCCTGCGGCGGGAGACGCCGTCGGCTCGGCGGTGGTCGGGGGACGTGAAGTGAATGCACCAGAATCGAGAGAATCATGAGCAATACAGTCGTGGGCTTGTTCGTCGGTCTGCTGCTTGCCCTGGCGATCACCACCGGCGGGTTCACGGGCCTGATGATCGCGCTGGTGTTTGCCGCTGTCGGGCTCGCCGTCGGAGCCCATCGGGACGGACGAATCGATCTCAGCGTGCTGTTGCGGAGCAAGGGCCGTGGCTGAGGCGACCGTCGCGCAGCCGCCCCAGGTGCCTGATCTGCAGCTGAGCGGCCCGGTTCGGCCGGCAGTCCGTGGCACATTGCACATCGAGCCGAAGGTCAACGTGAAGATCGCGCGGCAGGCGGCTGTGGAAGTGCCCGGTGTGGTGCCGTACTCGGTGACACTGGGTTCGTTGACGGGCCGCAATCTCCCTCGTGCGCTGTCGGATTCGAGCACCCGGCATCCGGCGATAACCATCGAGATCGCCGTGAGCTGGCCCGCGTCGGCCGCGGAGATCTCCGCGCAGGTGCAGGAGCATGTCGCCGATGCCTTGATCCGGTTCACCGGGCGGCGTCCGTCGCGGGTCGACGTCGATGTGGTGTCGGTGGCCCCGTCGGAAGGGCTGCTCCTGTCCGAAGAGATTGCGAATATCGTCGCAGTGCAACAGCATTCAGGCGACGAGGTCGACAAACGTGGAGGACGGCCCCCGCGGGCATACCCGGGCGCCGGGCGGGTCGCGCCACTGATCGGCGTGTTGTTGGTCGTCGCAGCGATACTCGCCGGCCGCGAGTTCGCCGTCGCACAGGGCTATTACGACGCCGATGCCTGGATCGGCGAAGCGACACAGACGATCGCGAGCACCGCCTGGCAGACCTGGATGGTCGCGGTCGCCATCGCCGCTGTCGTGGTGGGCTTGTGGCTGTTGTACCTGGCCATCAGGCCCCGCAAGCGCACCCACCGAGCTCTGGCGGTGCCGGGTCTGTGGACCCGCGACGTCGACATCGCCCGACGGATCAGCGCCATCGCACTCGATGACGAGAACACCGTGTCGGCGACCACCACTGTTGCCAGGGGCCGCGCCAAGATTGAGGTGCAGGGCCGCGAAGGCAGTGACAGTGCCCCGCTCCGTGAGCGTCTGGATGTCGCGTTGGCCCGGTTGGAAACGGCGCCGCGCGTGGTGCTCGACTACCGGGCGGCACCCGCGACCGATCCGGCGAAGGCCTCCGCAGATGAGGGGGAGCAGGGATGAGGCGCACCCTGAACATCACTGACCGGCTCGTGGTCGGTCTGGTCGGCCTCATCCTTCTCGGCGGGGGTGTGGTCGCCTTGCTGTGGTGGCAAGGGGTGTCGGTGGTCGTCGACGAGATCGAGCAGATCAATGACTACGAGATCTACACCGCACCGGATGAGTCGTGGTGGCCGTGGGCCATGCTGGTGGCCACCGTCGTCCTGGCGGTGGCAGGATTGTGGTTGGTGCTGGCAAACCTGCGTCCCAACCGATTTCGATCCGTGGTGGTGGGATCAGCGGCAGGCGTGGTGGGTGGGCAGCGCGCGGTGTCGATGTCCGACGTCGGGAAAGCGGCCGCGAAATCGCTGGAGCGGCACCCCCGAATCACCTCGACACAGACGCGGTCCTTCGTGGACGGCACAACGCCGACGCTCGAATTGACGGTGACCGCCGATCCCGCTGCCGAAGGCCGGGACCTGGTCGAGCTACTGCGCGCGGTCCGTCACCAACTGCAACGTTCGTTCGCCGGGGCCGATGTCTCGGTCCAGGTGCTGCTGCACCGGGCACCCAATCAGTGACCGGGGCCGCCGGCGCTGATCGCCGAACGGACGATGGCGCCGGACAGCCGCATATCGGCGTGAGAGATGGTGCCGACCATGGCCCCGACTGTGCCGCCGAGATGGAGACGATCGCTGAGGTACGCGTTCTGCAGTCTCGCCGGCGCTGCGAAGAATGCCTCGAAGAAGGCGGTCAGGTCGGCCGAGGACAGGCTGAGCAGCACCCCGAGTCCGCGTAGCCGGAGCCGGTACACCGCCCGGGCCTGCCGCGGCCACAGCGCCTTGACCGGATTGCGCCCACGCGCGTAGGCGCTGACGAGTTGATCGACCGACGACAGTGACTCGGCCACGCTGTAACCGGTTGCCGGATGGACCATTCCACCGGCGGCCCCGAACCGCAGCGGACCCGCAGATGCCCAGGGCAACCCAGAACTGTCCGACAACGCGAAACGTACGGTCTCCGTCCGTGACGGCTCGAGGGATCCCGGATCGATGTCGAACCCTGCCAGCCGCTTGCCGAGCCGTTCGCGGAGCGCGGCGATGGGCATGGCCGGTGAGGCGGCCAGACATGTCTCTTCGAGCAGAACCCGACTGTCGTCCAACGGGATCGCGTAGAGAAACGTTGGGGTTCGATGGGCGCTCGCGCCGCGCCAATCCATCAGTATCGCGTCGTCGGCGTCCAGGATCGGTGCCGCGTGAGCGCGATCCACGACGATGCCATAGGCGCTCTGCGCCGGCGCCTGGGGGTCCCGGAGTCCCCGCGCATCGACCACCGCCCGGGCCTCGATCACCGTTCCGTCGTTCAGACGCACCGAGCGGGAGTGCACCTCCGAGGTCCGTTGTGCATGGATCGCGACGCCTCCGTCGAGTGTCAGCGAACGCTGCAGTGCTGCGGTGTCCAATGTCACGTATCGCCGCTGCAGGCGGCGGTGCGCGGGCGTGAACACTGCCACACCGTCACACCTGGCCGCGATCACCGAGTCGTCGAGCCAACTCGGGAGATCGTCGGCCCACGCCGCATATGTTGCCTGCCAAAGACTCTCGACCTGCGGATCGACGACGATAACGCGCAGTCCGGCCCACGCCGCACGGTGCGCCAGCGCACGTCCTGCCGGCCCGGCTCCGACCACTGCCAGGTCCGCGATACGACTTGTCATACAAGCACCGTAACGCCTTGCCGTAGACTGGTAAGTCGTGATTACGGCAACTGACCTCGAGGTACGCGCGGGCGTACGCACCCTATTGAGCGCCCCTGGTCCGGCGCTACGGGTGCAACCCGGCGATCGGATCGGGTTGGTGGGCCGTAACGGTGCCGGCAAGACCACCACGATGCGCATTCTCGCCGGTGAAGGCGAGCCCTACGCGGGTTCGGTGGTCAACAGCGGTGAGCTCGGCTACCTGCCCCAGGACCCCCGCGAGGGCGACTTGGCGGTCATCGCAAAGGATCGGGTGCTCTCGGCCCGCGGCCTGGACACCTTGCTGCGCGATCTGGAGAAGCAGCAGGCGTTGATGGCAGAAGCCGTCGACGAGAAGGACCTCGACAAGGCCGTCCAACGGTACGGACAGCTCGAAGATCGCTTCTCGACCCTCGGTGGGTATGTCGCCGAATCGGAGGCCGCCCGCATCTGTAACAGCCTCGGCCTGCCCGACCGCGTACTGGCCCAGCCGCTGAGTACCCTCTCCGGTGGTCAGCGCCGCCGAATCGAACTCGCGCGCATCCTGTTTGCGGCCTCCGATGGCAGCGGCGGCAAGTCGGGTACCACGCTTCTGCTGGACGAGCCGACCAACCATCTCGACGCGGACTCGATCGGTTGGCTCCGTGGATTCCTGCAGAACCACGAGGGCGGACTGATCGTGATCAGTCACGACGTCGAGTTGCTCGAGGACGTCGTCAACCGGGTCTGGTTCCTCGACGCGGTTCGCGGCGAGCCCGACATCTACAACATGGGCTGGAAGAAGTATCTCGACGCCCGCGCCACCGACGAGCAGCGCCGCAAGCGGGAACGCGCCAACGCCGAGAAGAAGGCCGGCGCCTTGCGGGTCCAGGCCGCAAAGATGGGTGCCAAGGCGACCAAAGCCGTTGCCGCACAAAACATGCTCAAGCGTGCCGAACGCATGCTCGACAATCTCGACGAAGAGCGGGTGTCCGACCGGACCGCGAAGATCCGGTTCCCGGAGCCTGCCGCCTGTGGCAAGACCCCGCTGATGGCATCGGGTCTGACCAAGATGTACGGGTCATTGGAGATCTTCGCCGGCGTCGACCTGGCCATCGACCGCGGCAGTCGCGTGGTGGTGCTCGGACTCAACGGTGCGGGCAAGACCACACTGCTGCGTCTGCTGGCCGGAACCGAGAAGGCCGAACGCGGCACGTTGGTACCCGGCCACGGATTGAAGATCGGTTACTTCGCACAGGAACACGACACGCTCGACGACAACGCGAGCGTCTGGGACAACATCCGTCACGCCGCCCCCGACGCGGGGGAGCAGGACCTGCGCGGGTTGCTCGGTGCGTTCATGTTCACCGGCCCGCAGCTCGATCAGCCGGCCGGGACACTGTCCGGTGGTGAGAAGACCCGTCTGGCCCTGGCCGGACTGGTGTCGTCGGCGGCGAACGTGCTGCTGCTCGATGAGCCCACCAACAACCTCGACCCGATCTCGCGTGAGCAGGTGCTCGATGCGCTGCGCAGTTACAAGGGTGCGGTGGTCCTGGTGACCCACGACCCGGGTGCGGCAGCGGCCCTTGATCCGCAACGGGTGATCCTGCTGCCCGATGGCACCGAGGACCACTGGTCGGCCGAATACCAGGAGATCATCGAACTCGCCTGACCCCCCGCTCCCACACCCCGATGATGTGGCCTTTTGGCGAGCATTTCCCCAGGTCGGCCCCGCCAAAAGTTGCTCCTATGTCAAGCGGCGGCGGTCTGAATGGCTCGTGGTTGGGGCGCAGTGTCGGTGATCAGGCGTTGATAGACGGTGCGGACCAGGCGGCGTCGGAGTGCTCGGAGGGCTGCGGTGGTGGAGTCGCCGGCGGCGCGGCGTTTGCGGTAGTAGGTGTAGCCGTCGCTGTCTTCGAGTCGGGTTTGGGTCAGGGCGATGCGGTGCAGGGCGGTGGTGAGTTGTCGGTTGCCGCAGCGCGGTAGCCGGACGCGGCCGGCGGTGTTGCCGGACCAGACCGGGATGGGGGCGGTGCCGGCGTAGTTGGCGTAGGCGTCGGCCGAGTGGAAGCGGGCGATGCCGGCGGTTTCGCCGACGATTTTGGCTGCGGTGAGTTCCCCGCAGCCGGGTAGCTGTAGTAGCGAGGGAACCAGTTCGCGGACTCGTTTGCCGATCTCGGTGGCCGTGGTGTTGATCCGGGTGGTCAGGGAGATGATCTCGTCGAGTTCTTCGCGGGCGATGTCGGCCAGCAGTCCGGTCTCGGTGGCCAGCTGTGCGGCGAGGATCTGTTGGTGTTTGTGCATGCTCAGCGAGCGTGGTTTGGGGGCGTAGGCGGGGTTGATTTCATGGACTCGCCACAGCAGTCGGTTGATTGTTGAGGTGCGTTGTGCGACAAACACTTCGCGTCGATCGACTAGTAGACGTATCTCGCGGGATCGGGGGTCGGCGCCGGCGGCGGGCAGGTTCGGTTCGCGCAGCACTGCCCGCGCGACGGCCAGAGCGTCGATGGGATCTGATTTGCCGCGGGTACGTGCCGAGGCACGGGTGTGGGCCATCATTTTGGTGGGTACCCGCACGGCGGTCTGGCCGGCGGTGAGTAGGTCGCGTTCGAGGCGGGTCGACATCTGTCGGCAGTCTTCGATGCCCCAGAGCAGGTCGGTACCGAACTGGGTGTGGGCCCATCGCATCGCGGCATGATGGCCGGCGGTGGTGGCCGGGGCGGTGAGTTGGCCTAGCTTTTTGCCGACGGGATCGACGGCAACAAATGTGTGTGAGCTCTTGTGTACATCGACTCCAACTACAACCATGGTGGTTGCCTCCTGATTTCAGAAACAGGGACCAGGGACGGTTGGGCCGGTCGGTGGGCAATCCTCAGTTGGGGGCGTTGCCACGCTCCTATCAAGCCACATCGGCCGGTCCTTCCCACCTGGTGTTGGCATAACTTTTGCAAGACCAGACATGCGCATCAATGCGATGCCGGCAGGCACATCAAGAGCCAAACACCAGGTGACCAGGACCCAACCACCGCTCAGGCGGCAACACAAGAGTCACACTGAGGGCACATCATCGGGG